>JAJUHA010000012.1 GCA_029268145.1 Sphingomonadaceae bacterium
AGCGCCCGGGCGAGCTCCGCAAGCGCGCGGGCAAGCGGCGGCGCGGCGACGGCATCGAGCGTCGTCGCCGTCTCGGCGGCAGCGCGGGCAGCGGCGGGATCCTCGGGCACGAGGGCATCGAGCGGCGCGCCGAGGCTGGCGGCGAAATCCGGCCAGTCGAGCTCGGCGCCCTGGGCGCCGGCGCGGTTGCCGACGACGAGCGGGCGCTGCCCGGCGCGAAGGCCGGTTGCAAGCGTGACCAGCCGCTGCGTGTCCCGAAGGCCGGCAAGCGTCGGCGGCGTGACGATGGCGACCCGGTCGGCCGTGCGCAGCACGGCGCGGCGGGTGCGGTCGAGCCAGCGGGGGAGGTCGGCGATGAGGATGTCGGCATCGGCGCCGGCGGCCGCAAGCAGGGCGAGGACCGCGTCGGGCTCGATGGTGAGGCTCGCCTCCACCGGCGCGTCGGCGGCAATCAGCCGGAAGCCGGACCGGTGGACGCGCATCGCCTGGGTCACGACCACCGGGTCGAGCCGGTCGGGCGCCTCGAGGAGCGGCAGGATTGCCGGCGAAGGCTCGAGGTCGAGGTCGAGGGCGAGGCTGCCGCCCTGGAAGTCGAGGTCGACGAGGATGGTGGAAAGACCGTCCCGGACCATCCGGGACGCCAGCGCGGCCGCGAGCGCCGAGGTGCCGGCGCCGCCGCGGGCGCCGACGAGCGCGACGACATGGGCCGCGCGCGCAGGGGCCGAATCGGCCGGCGGCGGCGATGCTGCGGTCTCGAGCGCAAGCGCGATGGCCGCTGCGATGCTGCCGTGATCGACCGGCTTCAGGAGATAGTCGGCAACACCCAGGCTGCGCAGGCCGCGGTAGAGGGCGACATCGTTGCGTGTGCCGATCGCGATGACGCGGGTGTCGGCATCGCACAGGTCGGCGAGGGCATCGACTTCCGGCAGCGGCGCCTTGGACGAGGACAGGTCGATGACGAGGAAGCCCGGCGCGCTGCCGGCCGCGAGGCGGGCGTGGGCCACGTCGAGCCCGCCCTCCAGCACCTCGGGCGCGTCCCAGCCCCGCGCTGCCGCGGCCATGGCGATCGCCTTGCGGCTCTCGGGATCGGTCGCGAAGCCGAGGAAGCCGCGGGCCCTGGTTTCGCCGGCCGGGATGGAGGCGAAGGCATTCACGGCTGCGAAAGGCCTTCGGGTTCGGCGCCGGCGGAGGCCGCGCTGGTCGGCGCCGGCGGCGGCGCGGGGGCATCGCCCGTGCGCAGCCGCTCGACCGCGCGGATGGCATGGTCCCCGACCGGGGGCGCAAGGGGGGCAGGCGCGGCAAGATGCGCCGGATCGGCCAGCATGGCCTCGAGGTTGAGCGCGTTGGCGCAGCCGAAGGGGAGCGCCGCGCCGGTCCGGGCTGCCTCGCGCGTGCAGCCGGGAATGCCGGCGGCCCCCGGCGGCGCGGCGTTGCCGGCGTCCGAGACCGTGCCCTTGCGCGGGAAGAGCCGCCAGCCGCGCGGCTCGGCGGCGGACGCGGCCAGCAGCGCGACCAGAAGGAGGGCGAGACGGGCGGCGGGCGGAGTCATGGCAGCCGGGTCTCCGCGGCGGGGCCGACCAGCTGCGCGGGTGCGGTGGGCCGGACCAGATAGGGGGTGACGATGACGACCAGCTCGGTCTCGTCGCGGTCGAACCTGCGCGAGCGGAGCAGCTGGCCGATGACCGGGATCTCGGCGAGCCCGGGGAACTTGCGCAGATCGTAGGTGTCGGCGCGCTGGATGAGGCCGGCGATGGCGAAGCTCTGCCCCGAGGCGAGATCGACCGCGGTCTCGACCCGCCGCACGGTGAGCGAGGGAATGTTCGCCCCCTGGAGCTGGAGCGCGCCGGCGTCCGACAGCTGGCTGACCTCGGGCTGGACCTGGAGGTGGATGCGCCCGCCATCGGTGATGGTGGCGACGAAGGTGAGGCTGACCCCGAAGCGCTTGTACTCGATGGTGGTGACATTGCCTTCCTGCGGCACGGGGATGGGATATTCGCCGCCGGCGAGGAAGGAGGCGGGAACGCCGGAGAGCGCGGTCAGGTTCGGCTCGGCGAGGACGGTGACGAGGCCCTCGCGGTCGAGCGCGTCGACCACGCCGGTCACGTCCACATTCTGCCCGTTGAAGGCGCCGAACAGGCTGTCGGCCCCGCCGTTGCGGAGGAGGAGGCCGGCCGGACCGCGCACCGGGTTCCCCGTCGCGATGCCGAAGGTGACGTCCCCCACGGTGCCGGCGGCTTCCCAGTTGAAGCCGAGCGCCCGCTTCACCTCGCGCGAGATCTCGACGACGCGGACCCGCAGGTTCACCTGGGTGGGGGTGGCGATGGCGAGCTTGTTGATGATGCGCGAACGGTCTCCGCCGGGGACGAAGCGCGCCGCGATCCGCACCGCATCCTCGGCCTCGGCGGCGGTTGCGACCGTGCCGCCGAGCACGAGGGCATCATTGGCCGAAAGAAGGGTGAAGCGGCCGCCGGGGATGGCGCGCGCCAGGGCGGCGAGCAGCATCGCCTCGTCGAAGCGGACCTCGACGGTGAGCGCGCTGATGGGCCGTCCGGCGCGGTCGAGGGCGAACAGGCTGGTCTCGCCCGGCGCGCGGCCGAAGAGATAGACGAGGGTGGGCGTGCGCACCTCGACATCGGCGACGGCCGGGTCGGCGACGAACAGGCTGGCCGCCGGCCGGTCGAGGCGCAGCAGCCGGCCCTTGCCGGCCTCGACTGCAAGACGGTCCGTGGCTGCCTCGGGAACCGCCGCCTCCAGCCGCGGGGCAAGGCAGAGGAGGACGAGGGCGAGGAGGCGCAGGGCGGTCATGGCGCATCCCCCGACGCGGGCGCGGGCGCGGCCACCGCCGTGTCGCCGCGGAAGGAGGCGCCGCGCACCACCTCGACGCCGTGCTCGATCCGGGTGCCGCGCGCCGGGCCGGATGGGGCGGCGTCGGCCGGTGCGGCATCGGCCGCGGCGGGAGAGGCGGGGAACGGGAAGGCGGGCGCTGCTGCGGGCAGAGGATCGGCGCCGGCCCTGGCGGCGGCAAGGTCGGCGGCGGCAAGGGCGGCCGCCGGCAGGCCGAGCGCATCGCTGTCCCACGCCGGGGCGCGGCGCGCCGCCTCCTCATCGGCCCCGGTCTCGTCCGGGCGGCGAAGGGCGAGGGTGACGCGGCCGAGCGTCTCGAGGAGCGCGATGGTCTCGGCCTGGCGCGGGTTGGCCTCGAGCGTCACCGTGGCCGGGACCGCGGCATCGGCCCCGGGTGAGGGGTCGACCCGCTGGTCGAGCCCGAGCACCCGGACCGCCGTCGCGACGGTTGCCGTCACGGTCCGGCCGCTGGGCAGCGTGCGGGTGAGGAGGAGATCGACCCGGTCGCCGGGCGCAAGAAGGCCGGCGACGGCGCCCGAGGCCGAGACGGGAATGGCGATGGCGCGCATGCCGGGCCGGAGGAGCGCGGCGAGACGGCCATCGCCGGCGCTGGTCTGGACATGGCCCTCGAGAAGGGGCGCGCCGGCGGGAATGGGCGCGACGAGACGCGCGCCCTCGAGCGCGCCGAGGCGCGGGTCCCCCGCGCGGAGATGCGCTGCCGTGACGGCAGCCGCCGGCCAGTCGGCCGGGGCGAACAGGTCCGCCGAGACCTGCGTCCCCGCGGGAAGATCCTGCACGGCCACGAGAACCCGCTCGACCTGCATGGCGGCGGCGGCCGCGCTGCCCTCGGCGGCGACGCGCGCCTCGAGCCAGCCGGCGGCGGCAACCGCGGCGATGGCGCCAAGGGCAAGCGCGGCGGGCAGCAGCAGGGCGAGGCGGAGCAGCCGGCGGGGGAGGCGTCGCGCCGCCGCCAGCGGGCGCGGCCGGCCCCGCGCCAGGGGCTTCAGCGCGGCTCGGGCGCTGGCCGCCGCCAGTGCCGGATCGGCGCGGATGTCCCGGGGCATCTCCACGGCTCAGGCTCCGAGATAGCCGAGGCGGGACAGGATGACGGCGATGCCGCCCGCCGCGATGGCGACACCGAGCGGCACGGTGGGCCGCGCCCCGGCCTGGACATCGCCGGAGGCCTGGCCGGCAAGCGCCGCCTGCGCGAGAAGGACGGGAAGGAGCAGCAGGGTGACGAGCGCCTGGACCAGGAGGTGGAGGCCGAGGCCGCCCGGCCCGGCCCAGAGCCCGACGGCGGCGAGGAGCTTCACATCCCCGCCGCCGATCAGCCCGGCGCGGAAGGCGGCAAGACCGGCGAGGAACAGGAGGGCGGCCAGCCCGACATGGGCGGCCGCCGTGCCGAGGCTCCCGCTCGCCAGCAGGGGAAGCGCGCCGGCGGCCACCACCAGGACCGACCCGTTGGCGATCCGCCGCGCGCCGAGATCGGTGGCGGCGGCCGTGACCAGCGCGGCCGCCGCTGCCGCCGCTCCGACCGAGACCGGCAGCCCCGGAAGGCCGAACAGGACGGAGAGATCGGCAGTGGCCGGCTGAGGCACGGGACGGATCTCCGGTTCTTCTCCCCCGAGGCACTAGTCGTCGCGCCGAACTCCGGACCCGGGCATGGAGGCGGAACGGAGCGGCGGGTCCTTCGCCCGCGCCCCGGCGCCGGGCGGGATCGCCGGAGCGGCGGGCGGGAGGGAGGGCGTGGCGGGCGCCGGCAGGGACGTGGCGGGCAGGGGCGCTGCCCCGGAGGCCGCAGGCGGCCGGACCGCGCCGCCCTCCCCTGCTACTTTCGCGATGCCGCCTTCGACATCTCCGTGTTCACCTTGCCGAAGACATTGCCAAGGTTGGTCCGGATGGACGGCAGGGTGGCGACGATCGCCAGCGCCACGAACGCGGCAATCAGGCCATATTCGATCGCGGTCGCACCGGACCGGTCGGCCGCCAGGCGGGTCAGCAGGGACTTCATCTTTCACTCCTCTCGGGCACGACGGAGGTCTTCGGGCACCCCCGCCGAGAGGTGAACGGCAGCACGGGAAGATGGTTTACCGCAGGGTGCGGATGATGGCGGAGAAATCGAGCGCTCCGTTGCCCGCCTCGGCGAAGGCGGCGTAGAGTTCGGCCGCGCGCGCCCCCATGGGCACGTCCGCGCCGGTGGCGCGTGCTGCCTCCATGGCGAGCTTCAGATCCTTCAGCATCAGCGCGGTCGCAAAACCGCCAGTGTAGCCACGATCGGCGGGGCTTTCCGGGCCCACGCCGGGCACCGGGCAGTAGCTCGTCATCGCCCAGCACTGGCCGGAGGAGACCGAGGCGATGTCGTAGAAGCGCTGCGGGTCGAGCCCGAGCTTCTGGGCAAGCGCAAAGGCCTCGGCCGTGGCGATCATCGACGCGCCGAGCAGCATGTTGTTGCAGATCTTGGCGGCCTGGCCGGCGCCAGGTCCGCCGGCGTGGATCACCGCCTTGCCCATCGCCTCGAGGATGGGCCGGGCGCGCGCGAAGGCCTCGTCGGGTCCGCCGACCATGAAGGTGAGCGTGCCGGCGGCCGCTGCCGCGATCCCGCCCGAGACGGGCGCATCGACGGCGGCAAGCCCGCGCCCGGCCGCTTCCGCGCCGAGCGCGCGGGCGGTTGCGACGTCGATGGTCGAGCAGTCGATGAGGAGCGCAGCCGGCGCGGCGGCGGGGAACAGCGCCTCGCGCCAGACCCCGGCGACATGGCTGGCCGCCGGGAGCATGGTGATGACCGCATCCGCGCCGCGCGCCGCATCGGCAGCCGAGGCAGCCGGCGTGCAGCCGGCCGCCTCGGCCCTGGCCAGCGCCTCGGCCGAGAGGTCGAAGGCGGCAACGTCGAAGCCCCTGGCGGCAAGGTTGGCGGCCATGCCGCCGCCCATGTTGCCGAGGCCGACGAAGCCGATGCGCATGCCAGCCGAGGTCACCGGCCGGTCCAGCGGCCCGGCCGCTTCTCGATGAAGGCCGCCATGCCCTCGGTCTGGTCGGCAGTGCCGAACAGGCCGTGGAACAGCCGCCGCTCGAACAGGATGCCCTGCGAGAGGCTGGTCTCGAAGGCGACGTTGACCTGCTCCTTGACGGCAAGCGCGGCGAGCGGCGGCATGGCGGCAATCTCGCTCGCCAGCCGGCGCGCCTCGGTCATGAGCTCGGCGGCCGGCACCACGCGGGCGACGAGCCCGGAGCGCTCGGCCTCCTCGGCGTCCATCATCCGCCCCGTGAGGCACATCTCCATCGTCTTGGCCTTGCCGATGGCGCGCGCCATGCGCTGCGAGCCGCCCATGCCCGGCGTCACGCCGAGCTTGATCTCGGGCTGGCCGAACTTCGCGGTGTCGGCCGCGATGAGGATGTCGGCCATCATGGCGAGCTCGCAGCCGCCGCCCAGCGCATAGCCGGCGACCGCGGCGATCCACGGCTTGCGGGTGGCGGTGACCCGGTCATAGCCGGCGAAGAAGTTGGCGCCGAACATGTCGCCCACCGACTGCGGCGCCATCTCCTTGATGTCGGCGCCGGCGGCGAAGGCCTTCTCGCTGCCGGTGAGGATGGCGCAGCGCAGGTCCGGATCGGAATCGAACCGCTCGAAGGCCCGGATGAGTTCGCCAAGCACCTGGCTGTTGAGCGCGTTCAAGGCCTTCGGCCGGTTGAGGGTGATGATCTGGATCGGCCCCTCGCGGTCGACGAGGATGGTCTCGTAGCTCATCGGCGTGTCCCCTCAGGCCATGGTCGGGATGACGAAGGCGCTGGCGGCGTCGGCGCTGCCGGCGGCGGCGCCATCGGGCCAGCGCTGGGTCACCGTCTTCACCTTCGTCCAGAAGCGCACCCCTTCCGGACCGTGCTGGTTGTGGTCGCCGAAGGCGGAGCGCTTCCAGCCGCCGAACGTGTGGTAGGCGACCGGCACCGGGATGGGCACGTTGATGCCCACCATGCCGACATTGACCCTCTGGGCGAACTCGCGCGCGGCGTGGCCGTTTCGCGTGTAGAGGGCGACGCCATTGCCATACTGGTGGCGGCTGGGAAGCGCGAGCGCCTCCTCGAAGTCGGCGGCGCGGACGATCTGGAGGACGGGGCCGAAGATCTCCTCGCGATAGCTCGCCATGTCAGGCCGCACATGGTCGAAGAGCGAGGGGCCGATGAAGAAGCCCTTCTCGTGGCCCTGGAGGACGAGGCCGCGCCCGTCGACGACGAGCTCGGCGCCTTCCGCCACGCCCTTCTCGATCCACCCCAGGATGCGGTCGCGGTGCTGGGCGGTCACCACCGGGCCATAGTCGGCCGACGGGTCATCCGAGCGGCCCACCTTCAGGGCCTCGATCCGCGGCACGAGGCGGCGGCGCAGCTCGGCGGCGGTCTCCTCGCCCACCGGCACCACCACGGGAAGCGCCATGCAGCGCTCGCCCGCCGAGCCGAAGGCGGCGCCGACGAGGTCGTTGACCACCTGGTCCATGTCAGCATCGGGCATGACGATGCCGTGGTTCTTGGCGCCCCCCATCGCCTGCACGCGCTTGCCGGCCGCGGTGCCACGGGCATAGACGTGCTGGGCGATGTCGGACGAGCCGACGAAGCTGACGGCCGCGATCGCCGGATGGTCGAGGATGGCGTTCACCATCTCCGGCCCGCCATGGACCGTCTGGAGGATGCCGGGCGGCGCGCCCGCCTCGAGCATCAGCTCAGCCAGCCGGACGGGGACCGAGGGATCGCGCTCGGAAGGCTTCAGGATGAAGGCGTTGCCGCAGGCGATCGCGACGGCGAACATCCACATCGGAATCATGGCGGGGAAGTTGAACGGCGTGATGCCGGCGCCGATGCCGAGCGGCACGCGCATGGAATAGACGTCGATCCCCGGCCCCGCGCCGGGCGTGTACTCGCCCTTCTGGAGATGCGGGATCCCGCAGGCGAACTCCACCACCTCGAGCCCGCGCTGGATGTCGCCCCGCGCATCGGCAAGCGTCTTGCCATGCTCGGAAGAGAGGAGGCGCGCCAGCGGCTCCATCTCGCGCTCGACCAGGGCCTTGAAGGCGAAGAGGACGCGGGCCCGGCGCTGCGGGTTGGTGGCGGCCCAGCCGGGCTGGGCGGCAAGCGCTGCTTCCACCGCGCGCGCGAGCACCTCCGCCCCGGCGAGCGGCACCCTTGCCTGCACCTCGCCCGTGTTGGGGTCGAACACGTCGCCCATCGGCGCCTCGGGCAGGCCATCGGCGCCCAGCGCCAGCACATGTGGGATCAGCCGCATCCGCATCTCCTTGGCGGTCGCCCTAGCCGCCGGCTGCGCGGGGCTTCAACCTGTCCCTTTGCCGGAGACCCGCGGCCGCCAGTCGTCGCGATACCAGGCCACCCAGCGGGCAATCCCCTCGGCAAGCGGGGTGGCCGGGCGGAAGCCGGCGTCGCGCGCGAGCGGGCCGACGTCGGCGAAGGTGGCCTCCATGTCGCCCGGCTGCATCGGCGCGTCCTCGACGCGGGCGGCGATCCCGGTCGCGGCCTCGAGCAGGGCGAGGAGGTCGGCGACGCGCTCGGGCCGGCTGTTGCCGATGTTGTAGAGCGCGTGCGGCGCGCGCGAGCCGCCCGGCTTCTCGACGCCGTCGTCGGCCGGCGGGCGGTCGAGGATGGCGAGCACGCCGGCCACGATGTCGTCGATGTAGGTGAAGTCGCGGAGCAGCCGGCCACCGGCGAAGAGGCGGATGGGCCGGCCCTCGTAGAGCGCCTCGGTGAAGCTCCAGACCGCCATGTCGGGCCGGCCCCAGGGCCCGTAGACGGTGAAGAAGCGAAGGCCCGTGAGCGGAATGCGGTAGAGATGGGCGTAGCTTTCGCTCATCAGCTCGTCGGCGCGCTTGGTTGCCGCGTAGAGCGAGACCGGGTGGTCGCTGCGGTCGTCGACCGAGAAGGGCAGCCGCTGGTTGGCGCCATAGACCGAGGAGGAGGAGGCATAGACCATGTGGGAGAGAGCCGGCGCGCGGCGGGCGAACTCGAGGAGGGCGAGATGGCCGGCAAGGTTGGCATGGGCATAGGCTTCCGGGTTCTCGAGGCTGTAGCGCACGCCCGGCTGGGCGCCGAGGTGAACGATCCGCTCGATCCCGAGCCCCGCGAGCGGGGCAAGCGCGCCCGGGCCTGCGAAGTCCGCCTCGACCATGCGGAAGCCCGGGCGCGCGGCCAGCTCCGCGGCCCGGGCGCGCTTCAGGCCCACGTCATAATAGGGGGTGAAGCTGTCGATGCCGATCACCGTCTCGCCGCGAGCGAGGAGCGCCCGGGCCAGGTGGAAGCCGATGAACCCGGCCGCGCCCGTCACCAAGACCGTCATTCCAGCTCCTTGCCCGCGCTGCGGCCCTAGCCCGGCCGGGCGCGGCATGGCAACCGGGTGGGGCCGCTCAGCCGCGCTGCCAGACAATGGGGAAGAGCGCGTCGGGCGGCGGCGCGCCGGCGCGCATCGCGGGGTGGTCGGAAAGGCCGGCCACCGTGACCGAGAGCGCGTCGGGCGCCCAGACCACGTCCGAGCCGAGCCAGCGGGTGGTGAAGGCGACGCGCCGGCCGCGGCGGCCGGGCGCCTGGGGGCGGCTGGCGTGGATGGTGCGGGGGTGGATGAGGAGGCAGTCCCCGGCGTGGGCCGGCCAGACGCGGATGTCGGCACCGGGTGCCGCGACCCGGTCGAGAAGCTCCTGCCACGGGCGGTAGCCGGGGAGCGAGATGTCCTGCCGGGAGAGCGGCGAATGGTAGCGCCACGCGTCCTGGTTGGAGCCGGCGAGCGTGAGCAGCGGCGCATTCTCCTCGTCGACGTCGGTCAGCGCGACCCAGAGGCTCGGCTGCTGCTCGCCGGTGAAGGGGAAGGTGCAGACGTCATTGTGCCAGGGCGTCGCCGTCTCGGGGTCGCTGCCCTGCTTGATGAAGGTCGCGTCCATCCAGAAGCGGACATGGGCAGCGCCGGTGAGCGCGCCGACGATGGCGGCAGCCGGGCTTTCGGCGATCCAGTCGAGGAAGGCCCGGTCGGCCGCCATGCAGTTGCGGAGCTGCACGCCGCCCGCGCCCGTCCGGTGCAGCGAGGGCGGGTTGCGCGGCCCGACCGTGCCGACCGGCGGCAGCGGCCGGCCGGCGGCAAGCGCGGCGTGGCAGCGATCGATGGCGGCCGTCAGCCGCTCCACCCATTGGGGGGAGAAGGCGCCCTCGACCCTGGTGCAGCCTTCGGCCCGATACTGGGCGATGTGGCGGGGCTCGACGGGGCAGCTCATCGGGCGCGCCCGACAAAGGGGTTGGGGCCGGCGAGCGCGGCGAAGCGGGCGTCGGCCGGGTGTGCGTCCCAGCGCAGCGAGTTGGGAATGTTGGAATAGTGGACGCCGACGTTGATGACCCAGAGGACGAGGAGCGCCCAGAGCGTCGCCACCGCGAGCGGCGGGCCCCCTACCACGGCAAGGCCCATGGCGACCTGGAACAGCCGCCAGGGCAGGAAGAGGCAGGGGACGATCACCCAGACCGGCGAGCGCCAGCGCTTCCAGGCGAGGAGCTCGAAGCCGATCTGGACGAGGAAGAGCGCAACATACCAGCCGAGCGCGACCGCGACCATCGGTGCGCGACCGGCGACGGCGAGGGCGACGAGCGGCAGGAGCATCCCGACCAGCCAGATGACGAGGAGCCAGACCTTGAACAGCGGGCCGACCGGGCGGGGACCGGGGAAGGCCGGGCCGGGGCGGGTGCGCAGCTTCGCCCAGCCGAGGATGGCGGCGGCAACCGCGACGAAGCCGAGGTTGGCGGCCGCAAAGCCGGCAGGGGTGAGGAGCGACGCGGCCAGCGCGGACATGGCACCGAGGCTGCGGCAGCGCGCCGGCGGGGGCACGGGCGGGCGCGCCGACTCTCCGGGAGGCGAAGAAAGCACCCGCCGCGGCTGGCGCGAACGGCGCGCGCAGCCACGCCTGCGCCATGCGCCGCGCCTATGCCGACACCCGCCACGGCCAGCTCCACCTGCGGGACTCGGCCGGCCGCGGCCCGGCGCTGATGCTCGTCCACATGACCCCGCTTTCGGGAGCGATGTTCGCGCCCCTCGCGCCGGCCTTCGCGGGCGTGCGGCTGCTGCTGCCCGATCTCCTCGGCTATGGCCGCTCCGACCCGCGCGGCGACCCCTGGGCCATGGCCGACTGGGCCGACGGCCTCGCCGAGATGCTCGATGCGCTCGGGCTTGACCGCGTGGCGCTCTACGGCGCCCATGTCGGCGCCGCAGTCGCGCTCGAGCTTGCCCTGCGCCATCCGGAACGTGTCGCGCGGCTGATGGTGGATGGCCTCCCCTTCCCCACGCCCGCGCTGCGCGCCGCCTTCGCCGCGATCGGCGCGGCGCCGCGGCCGGCGAGCCTCGGCGAAGTGGTGGCGCGGGTGGAGGGGATGCTGGCCGAGTTCGGCGGGGGCGACCCCTTCGCGGCGATGATCGCCACTCTCGAGACCGGGTTCGTCTCCTCGGCGCCCGTCTCACTGGCGCATGACCCGGCGCCGGCGCTGGCGCGCGTCCGGGTGCCGCTCATGGTGCTGGGTGCCGAGGGAGACAGCCAGGCGGCGAGCTTCGCCGAGACCCTCGCGCGGCGGCCGGACGCGGCGCGCCACGCCTGGCCGGGGCGCCATCCGGTGCATGACCCGGCGCGCGCGGCCGAGTTCGCCGAGCCCATCCTGCGCTTCGCGCTCGCCTGAGCGTCAGCCCTTCGGCGCGGCGCCCCGGAACCAGGCGGGAAGCTCCGGGTCGGGCGCGCGCGGGACTGGCTGGCCGGGCGGGACCGGGGCCGGAGTCTGCTGGCGGGCATACCATTCGAGGCTGGAGAGCGAGGGCTCCTCCCAGGTCGCCGGGGCCTCGAGATACTTGGGCTGGTGCTTCGCCACCCAGTCGACCGTGCGGCGGTCGATCTGGTCGAGCGAGTCCACGGCGCCCATGAAGGTGTGATACTGGCAGTGGCCGGGCGTTGGGCCCATCAGCATCCACGGCAGCCAGGGCGTGGTGCGGGCCCAGGTGCCGTGGTAGGTCACGCTGGTCCTGCGCGGGTCCTGCATCTCGGGCCAGGCGATCTGGTAGAGGAACACTTCCGTCACCTGGGCGAAGGGCTGGCCGCTCTCGCGCGGCCATTTCGCCGGCTGCAGCGCCGAGGGGTAGAAGAGGTTGATGTGGCTGAAGAGGTGGAGCCGGTCGCCGTGGCGCGTCCAGTCGAGCTGGAGCGGCCGGGGCGGCGGGGCCTTGGCGTTGAGCCCGCCGTAGGAGGGCGGCTGCGGGCGATATTCGGTGATGGTATGGTTGAAGGGGTCGTTCATGATGTGGACCACCTTCACCCTCTCGTTGAGATAGGGGTTGACCCACTCGTCGAGCACCTCGCCGGTCTCGAGGTCGGTGTAGAGGCCGATCTCGCGCAGGACCTTGCGGTAGCCGGTGCCGCTCTCGTGCGGGAGGAGGCGGGCAGTCGACAGCATGGTGAAGCCGACGAGGTCGCGCACGGCCTCGCCCGGGCGGACGCCCTGCACGATCCCGCGCGCCCAGCCATATTTGGTGCTCTTCATGTCGGTGTTGCCGAGGAGGCGCGCCCAGGCCTCCATGTTGCCCCTGGGCGTCATGAGATCGAGGAACGGGCCGCGCAGCGCTTCCGCCGATCGATCGGGGGCCGAGCGATCGGGGGCCGAGCGATCGGCCCGGACGCTGGCGGCGGCCGGCAGGGCACCCCCGGCGCCGGCGGCCAGGACGGCCGACGCCATCAGAAGTTCGCGTCGTTCGAGCATGGGCGGTCTCCTCGCCTGCCCTCCTGCCCGCGAAAGGCTTTGACACGGGCCGGGCGGGCGGCAAACTGTCCACATGGCGGATAGCGATCCGGAGATCGCGGGAAGGCGGGACGCGGAGCGGGACGGCAATGTCCGCGCGCTCGCCCGCGGGCTTCTCGTGCTGCAGGTGATCAACCGCGGCGGCTCGGTCAGCATGATGCAGATCAGCCGGGGGGCGAACATTCCCTACCCCACCGCCGTGCGCATCGTCGACACGCTGATCGCCGAAGGCATGGTGGAACGCGAGCCGGCGCGGAAGCGCTACCGGCCGACCGCGCTCGTCCGCTCGCTCGCCTCGGGCTACCGGGAGGCCGACGCGCTGGTGACGGCCGCCCGGCCGATCATCGTCGAGCTGACCCGAAGGTTCCTCTGGCCGGTCTCGGTCTCGACCCGGGTGGGCGGGATGATGATGGTGCAGGATTCGACCCACCAGCTCACCACGCTCACCTTCCACAACTATGCCCCCGGCTTCACCCTGCCGCTCGCCGAATGTGCCTCGGGCAAGGCGTGGCTGGCGTTCGCCGAGCCGGACGATCTCGCGACCGTCAAGGCCGGGCTGCTCCAGGGCGACGGGCCGGCCGAACGCATGGCCCGGCTGATGCTGGCCGACGGCGGCCTCCTCCAGCGCATCCGCGCCAAGGGCTATGCGACGCAGGCGCGAAACGCCTACACCGCGACGCCCGGCAAGACCTCCTCGCTCGCCGCGCCGCTGTTCCAGGGCGGGCGGGTGGCCGGCGCGATGAGCCTCATCTTCTTCTCGTCCGCCATGCCGATGCGCGAGGCCGAGGCGCGCTACGCCGACGCCCTGTGCGAGGCCGCCGCGCGGCTGTCCCGGGCACTGGACTGACCCTCGACCTCTCTCCGCCAAGCGGAGATTTCGTGCGCGCCCGGCCCCGCATCCGTGCGCCTGCCCCATGCAGACGGGAAAACCAGAGCGCGCACAACTCGCTTGCAAGGGGATTTGCCATGGGTCTGCCCACGTTTCGTCGTCTCGTCTCGCCGGCGCGCCTGCGCTTCGGCCTTGCCGGCGTCTCCCTCCTTGCGATCGCGCTGCCCGCGGCCGCGCAGGCGACGGCGGAGGCCACCGTCGAGGGCATCGAAGGCGCGGACATCCTGGTGACGGCGCGCCGGGGCGAGGAACGGCTGCAGGACGTGCCGATCGCCATCTCGGTGGTCACCAGCGACGAGATCCGCCGCCAGGGCATGTTCTCGCTGCGCGATGTCGCCTCGATCGTGCCCGGCTATTCGTTCGAGACGCTGCAGCCGCTGGTGCCGCAGACCGTCATCCGCGGCCAGACCAACCTCCGGGTGGACAGCCCGGTCACCAACGTCGCCTATTTCCTCGACGGGGTCTATCTGCAGCGGCCCTATCTCGTCGACCAGCGCCTGCTCGAGATCTCCCGCCTCGAGGTCATCAAGGGCCCGCAGTCGGCGCTCTATGGCCGCAACGCCTTCGCCGGGGCCGTCGCGATGACGACCGAGGCGCCCGACCTTGCCGCGCCGAAGGGCCGGGTGGGCGGCACCATCGGCAACCACGAGCGCTACGAGGGCCGCGGCTTCGTCTCGGTGCCGCTGGTGCGTGACCGGCTCGCAGTCTCGGTGGCGGGCGCCTGGTCGAGCTTCGACGGCACCTGGGAGAATGCCCACCCGCTCGCCGATGCGGAGGGCGCCAACACGCAGGGGCGCATCGGCGGCTACCGCAACTGGATGATCCAGGGCCGGGTGACGGCGCAGGCGACCGAGACGGTGCGCATCGAGGCAAGCTACATCCGCACCGAGCGCGACGAGGAGACGGTGCCCTCCTACACGGTGGGCACGCGCACGATCCTCTACCCCTTCAACACGCTGAACGCGAGCCCGCGCCCCGATCTCACCCCGCCCTTCGCCATCCAGAACCGGCTGTGGGTGGGGGCCTTTCCGTCGACGCCGGTGGTCGCGCCGGCCGACACCGCGCGGCCGGCCGGCGTCGTCATCGACCCGCGCGCCTTCGGCCTCCGGGGCCCGAGCGAGTTCGCGACCGTCCGCGCGGCCTGGAGCCCGGACGGGCCGATCGGGGTCGAGTATCTCTTCGGCTATGCCAGCGGCTCGGTCCTCGGGCGCGGCTCGCCGAGCCCCAACCCGCTGCTGCCGGTGACGGTGCCCTTCCCGCCCTTCACGCTCGGCACCATCTTCGACGAATCCGGGACCGATTCGGCGTTCAAGGGCACGGCGCACGACCTGCGCTTCCTGTTCCGCGGCAATGACCGCTGGAACGGCTTCGTCGGCGTGCACCACAGCCGCACCACCGACATCGCCTCGAACGCGACCTCCAACGCGCCGACCAACAGTCTCGTCGAGGCGGATCCGGCGACCTATCTCTTTCCCATCGGGCCCGGCCTGCCCTTCCCCTCCGCCCTGTTCCAGCGCACCGGCTATCTCGAGCGCAAGGAGAGCATCTTCGCCCTCTACTATTTCGCCGAGCTGAAGCCGGTGGAGCGGCTGGCCATGACCTTCGAGGGGCGGCTGTCGATCGAGGATCAGGACGCGACCGACTTCCTCACCCGCGAGCCGACCAACCCCGCGGTCCAGGCGCTGAGCCCGCCGCGCTTCCGCCAGTCGATCACCTATTTCGCGCCGCGCTTCACCGGGACCTACCGGCTGACCGAGACCAACAACATCTACCTCTCGGTCGCGCGCGGGGTGAAGGCCGGCGGCATCAACGGCAACGTGCCCTTCGCGCCGCAGCGCACCTTCGACAGCGAGACCAACTGGACCTACGAGATCGGCTCGAAGAACCGCTTCGGCCCCCTCACCGCCAACGTGGCGGCCTTCTACACCGACTGGAACGACCTGCAGACGAGCGTGGTCCGCCTCCAGGCCAATGGCACCGCGCCGTCCTTCTTCGCCATCGTGCCCTCGACCATCGGCAATGTCGACGGCGGCGCGCGGGTGTGGGGCTTCGAGGCCGAGCTCGCCTGGCAGGCGACCGAGGCGCTGCGCTTCTGGGGCAATGCCGCCTACAGCAACTCGACCTACAAGGATGGCACCACCTCGCAGCGCTTCGGCGCCTCGGGCAACTGCGACGGCAACGTGTGCGCGACCATCCCCGGCACGCCGACCGCAGTCCTTCCCATCGGCGGCAACCGGCTCGAGCGGGTGCCGCGCTGGGACGCGGCCGCAGGCGCGCGCTACGATTTCGCGCTGCGCGACGGGCTCGACCTCTTCGTGGCGCTCGACGGGACCTTCAAGGGCAAGCAGTACATGGACGAGGCGAACCTCGCGTTCGCGCCGTCGCGCCTGCTCATGAACGGGCAGATCGGCGCCGACCT
Organism: Sphingomonadaceae bacterium; assembly: GCA_029268145.1. Lineage (GTDB taxonomy): Bacteria > Pseudomonadota > Alphaproteobacteria > Sphingomonadales > Sphingomonadaceae > Thermaurantiacus. The sequence continues at coordinate 15,954 of JAJUHA010000012.1, forward strand.
CGGCGCCTTCGAGCTGACCTTCTGGGCCCGCAACCTCCTCGACAAGGCCTATGTCTCGACCGCGCTGTTCCTGATCGGAACCAACGGGGCGCTCTCGGCCTCCTATGTGCCGACCTTCGGCGAGCGGCGCACCTTCGGCGTGACCGGCGCGTTCAGCTTCTGATGGACCTGGCCGGCATCAAGGCCGAGCTCGCCGGGCTTGGCGCGACGACCGAGGCGGGCTTCGCCGAGGGCGGCAGGCGGGTCGAGCGGATTGCCGAGCTGGCAGCCTGGCTCGAGGCGCGGAACCCGACGCCATCGCCCGCCCGCGCGGCCGACCTCCTGCGCGGGCGCTGGCGCCTCGTCTGGTCCTCCTTCGGCCTCCAGCGCGAGGCGACGCTGGCGCGGCTCAGCTTCAACCTGCTGCCGGCCGCGCCGATCCGCGTCGAGGCGCTGTTCCAGGAGGTGGACCCGCAGACGGGCCTCTACGACAATGTGGTCGGCTACAGCGTGCCGGAGGGCGCGGCGGGGCAGGCCGTCACGCTGGGGCGCTATGCCGTGGCATCGGACGCGCGGCTGGATGTCGTCTTCACCCACGCCCAGGCGACCGGCCACCCGCGCGTTGCCATTGACAATGCGAAGATCCCGCCACTCTTCTCAGACGTGGTCTATCTCGACGCCGACTTCCGGCTGAACCGCGGCAGCTTCGGCAGCCTCTACGTGCTCGCGCTCGAGGACCGGGCGCCGGCCCGCTGGTCGCGCGACGGGTGAGGCTGTCCCGCCGCGCGGCGCTCTTCGGGCTGGCCGGGCTTGCCCTGCCGGCGCGGGCGCGCCCGCTTCCGCCCGCCGGGCTCCCGCCGCTGCCGCCGGACATCGCGGTCGAGACCCTCGACGTGGAGGGAGTGGCACTCCGGCTGTGGCGACCGCCGGCCCCCGGTGCGGCGGCGCGCGCCATCCTCTTCTCGCACGGCGCCAACGCCGAGGCCCGGAAATATGACGAGCTGACGGCGGCCTGGGCGGCCGAGGGCCATGTGGTCGCCGCCGTGACCCACCGCGAGCCCGCGCAGGGCGGCGCCGCGATGGACCCGGCCGCAGCGAAGGCCGGCTGGCGGCGGCGGCTTGCCGACATGCGGGTGGCCGCACGCCACCTTTCCACCGTGGCGCCGGGGCGCGAGCTCATCGCCGCCGGCCACAGCTATGGCGCGCTCGTCGCGCAGGCGCTGGGCGGGGCCTGCGTGCTGTGGGAGGGCGACGGCGGGCCGCTGCCGATGCCGGGCGTGGCGCGCGTCGTCGCCTTCTCGCCGCCGGGGCCCCTTCCCGGCTTCATCGATGCGGCCGGCTGGGCGAGGCTCGCAGTGCCGCTGTTCGTCCAGACCGGGACGGCCGATGTGGTGCCGCCGGTGGCGCCCAGCTGGGAGGCGCATGTGGCGAGCTTCGAGGCGGCGCGGGTGAGCCCGCGCTGGCTGTGGGTGGGCAAGGGCGTGGACCACTACTTCGGCAACATGATCGGCCGGCCCGAGCGCGCCCGCGACGAGGCGCAGGCCGCGCTGTTCCGGGCGGCGGTGACGGCAAGCCTCGCCTTCCTCGAGGGCCGCGCACCGCCCGAACAGCCCGGCGACGTGACGCTGACGGTGCGCTAGGGCGCGCGCGGAGCGCGGGCTCAGAGCCCGAGCGCGCCAGGGTTCAGGATGCCGTCGGGATCGAGCGCGGCCTTGACCGCGCGGATGAGGCGGACGCTTGCCGCATCGCGCGAGGCGAGCCAGGGATAGACCCGGCCGACCTGGAAATGGGCCGCGCCATGGGCTGCCATGAGGGCGATGATCTCGGCCTTCAGCCGCATCGCCTCGGCGCGGGCGGCCGGATTGGGCGCATAGGACGGAAGCGTGGCCAGATGATCGGCCGGGACCACCCGCTCGTGGTAGATGGAGCGCGCGTCCGGCCAGTAGAAGGTGGGCTCGTAGACGAAGGCATTGGGGCCGACGGCCATGAACATGCGGCCCGAGACGATGCCGTGGGTCTCCATCACCGCGCGGTTGGCAGCAAACAGGGACTCGAGCGCGGCGTGGAACTCCGCCACCCTGTCGTGGGCGAGGAGCGCGTGGAAGGGCACCCAGCGCTCGCCCTTCGGCCCCAGCGTGTTGGTGAGCGGCGCAAAGGGCATGGAGCGCACCACGGTCGGCACGCTGTTGGGGATTTCCTCGGCGCCCTCGGCCTCGGCGAGCTGGCGGATGCGCGCGGCGCGGTCGCGCGCTTCGGCCGGCGAGACGCCCTCGGCGATGTAGTGCACGGCGAAGCTGGCGCGCCTGAGGTCGCGCTCGCCGGCGATCGCCATCTTCGCCAGCGCCTTCACGCCGGCCCCGAGCGAGCCCTGGCCGGTGAGCACCCTGCCGGCGATCTCCGCCTTGGCGGCCACCCCCTTCTGGCGGCCGATCTGGCCCTGCTGGAGGGTCGAATCGAGGCCGAAATTCTCGTCGTCGAGCGCCTCGACCGCGATGGCGCGCATCGCCGCGTGCATCGAAGCGAAGCTTGCGAAGCTGAAGGAGAGCGCCTCGAACGCCTCGCGGCGGCGGATGAGCCGGAGGCGGACCCGGGCCTTCACGCCGAGCGCGCCGCAGTCGCCGGTGAAGAGGCCGGCGAGGTCGGGACCGTAGAAGCGGAAGAAGGGCGTTCCGGTGGAGAGCATCTCGCCGGTGCCGGTGACGAGGTCGAGGCCGACCAGGCTTTCGGCCGAGACGCCCCACAGGCCGGTGCCGTGGGAGATGCTGTGCTGGCTCATCGAGCCGGCGACCGTTGCCGCAAGGCCCGAGAAGGGGCCGAAGAAGGGCGTGCGAAGGCCATGGGGGAGGAGCGCGTCGCGCAGTTCCGCCCAGGTGACGCCGGCCTCGACGGTGACGACGGCGTTCGCCGCATCGACCGAGATCGCCTTGAGGCGCGAGGGGTCGATGGTGATGCCGCCGGGGCGGGCATGGGTGTAGCCGTCGGTGTAGGAGGCGCCACCGCCGCGCACCACGACCGGTGCGCGGGCCGCGTGCGCCGCGGCGACGACGGCGGCGAGCTCCTCGACCGTGCCGGGGCGCACCACGGCGACCGGCACCTCGACCGCGCGCAGCACATCGGTTGCGTGGAACAGCCGGTCCGCCTCGCCGGTCAGCACATGGGCCGGGCCGACGATGGCGGCAAGGCGTTCGACCAGGCCGGTTTCGGCAGTGCGCGTTGCAGCAGTGGCCATGTCCGGTCTCCTCAACCCTCGGCGATGGTGGCGATGGTCTCGCGGAAGCGCGCATCGGTGTCGCCGCGCGCGGCATCGGCGGCGTCCTTGCGGGCGAGATAGTAGAGCCGGGCAAGGAAGGCCTGGCGCCAGGTCTCGCGCTCGGTCAGCACGTCCGGCGTGGGCTGGAAGGCCTCGATCGCGGCGGCCGCGTCGATGCCGTGGCTCGCGAGGATCCGCTCCAGCGTGTCCATCCGCTCGCGCAGCGCCGAGAATTCGGCGGCGAGCACGAGGATCATGCTCATCGCCTGGTCGAGGCCGGGCGCCTCGTAAAACTGGGGCCGCTTGCCCTTCGCGTCGCGGATGGGGGCGGGAGCCGCCGGTGCCTGGGGCGCGTTCATTCCGGTTTCCTCGCGAACAGGACTTCCCAGCCGCCGCCGGGGGCATATTCGCCCGCCGTGAACTCACGCTCGACGAGCGCCGACGCCTCGGCATAGTCGGCGGATTGCGCGGCGAACTCCATCACCGCCATGGGCGCGGTGTCGAAGCGGGGCTCGGGGAAGCCCGCATCGCGCGCCAGCGCGATCTGGTCGAGCTCGCGCATCGCGCCCCAGAAGGGCTCGTTGTTGTACCAGGTCTCGTTGTCGAGGATGAACTGGGCGAAGGGGTCCATCCGGTCGAAGGGCGGAAGATCGGCATGGATCATGATGCCGCCGGGCTTCAGGATGCGGAAGCATTCGCGGAAGATGGCCGGCATCGCCCTGCCGCTCGTCTCGTGGAGCAGGATGTGGCTGACGACGAGGTCGAAATGGGCGTCCGGAAAGCCCGTTGCCTCGGCGTTGCGCTGGAGGAAGCCGACGTCGAGGCCGAGCCCGGCGGCGCGCGCATGGGCATAGCGCAGCTGCGGGGCGGCGACGTCGATCCCGATGACCTCGGCTTCGGGAAAGCCCTCCTTGTAGGGGAGCGTCGAATGGCCGACGGTGCAGCCCATGTCGAGGATGCGCCGTGGCGCGAAATCCGGGTGGCGGCGCCTGAGCCAGTTGACGACCGAGCGGCCCATGTCGTCGTTGAGCGGGCCCATGTAGCCCATGGCGTAGAGATAGACGCCGCGGTCGTAGAGCGCGCCGGTGGAGATGTCACCGGGGGCCACCTCGCCGGCATAGCCGCCCGGCATGCAGTGGATGTCGAGCGCGGTCACGTAGCGGGGCGTGGGGAAGTCCGGGTCGGTCTCGAGCGGGGCCCGGCTTCGGGCGGAGAGCTCGGCGGCGCGGGTGTTGAGAAGAGGCAGCTCGCGTTCGATCGTGTCGATCACGCTGTCCCACAGCAGCTCCTGGGCGATGCGGTTGGCCGCGGCATAGTGCTGGAAATAGAGGTCGCGGACCATGGCGCGGCGGATGTCGTGGCGGTCGGCGGGCGGCCGGCCCTCGGCCCTCTCGAAGGCGCGGGCGGCACGGCCCGCAAGCACCGGGCCGAGCCCGGGGAGCAGGCCCTGCTGGACGAACCCCTTCATCGCCTTGGCGAACTCCTGGCGGGCGCGCTCGTCGTGGGTGGGGCGCGGCAGGACGGGGTGCTCGGCCTGCTGGAAGATGTTGACCATCCCGACACTCATTGCGGGTCCTCCCTGGCTCCCATCATCGCCGCGCGGTGGGCGGCGGCCGCGTCGCTCTCCATGTACCAGGTCGCGAGCTCCTCGCGCGTCGGCCACCAGACGCCGCCGAGCGAGAGTGCAAATTCCAGGAACTCGCGCAAGGCCCGGATGCGATAGGCGCGGCCCGAGACGTGCGGATGGAGCCCGACGTTCATGATCCGCGCCTGGGTCGCGCCCTCGGCGTGGAGGGTCTCGAGCTCCTCGATCAGGATGTCGCGGAACGCATCGGTCGTGTGGCCGCGCCGGGTGAGCAGGGTGAAATCGTTGATCTCGTTCGAGTAGGGCACCGAGCAGATGGGCCCTGCCGGAGTGGCGATGGGATAGGGCTGATCATCGTTCATGATGTCGCACCAGAAGCGGCAGCCCGCCTCGGCGAGGATGGCCGGCGTCGCGGTGGTGCCGCGCAGCGACGAGGAGAGCCAGCCCGCCGCCGGCCGGCCGACATGCGCCCGATAGGCGTCCAGCGTCTTCAGGATGACGGCCCGCTCGGCTTCCGGGTCGCCGGCAAGGTCGGTCAGGAGCTCGCCCTGCTCCCAGTTGTGGGCGAGAAGCTCCCAGCCGCGCGCAAGCACGGCATCGGTCATCGCCCGGCGGCGGGTGAAGGTGACGGCGTTCGCCGTGCAGCTGGCGCGGACGCCAAGCGCGTCGAACAGCTCGATGAGGCGCCAGATGCCGACCCGCTGGCCATATTCGCGCCAGCTGTAGTTGGGAAAGTCGGGCACGCGGCCGGGCAGGACATCGGGCAGGATGGGCGGCCCGCCGGCATAGTAGGCGCGGTCCGTGTCCTTCACGAGATCCCAGGTCTCGAGGTTGAAGGTGAGGATGAGCGCGACCCGGGCGCCGCCCGGCCAGGCGAGCGGTGGCCGCTGGGCGATGGGCACATAGGGATAGTCCATCAGAACTCCGCGAGCAGCCGGCCGTAGCCGTGCACCCGGTCCATGATGCCGTTGGATCGCAGCGCCCACCAGTAGGTGGCGGTGTTGATCGCGATGACCGGCTTCTCCAGCCAGAACTCGGCCATGGCCGCCACCCGGGCGAAGGCGAGATTGGTGCCGCACTGGACGATGGCATCGACGTCGAGCCCGTTCACGCGCTCCACCGCGCGCTTCAGCTCGGTCTCGGAGACATGGGCGATGAGGCGGGGCGAGGCGCACTTCAGCCCCTCGAGCGCGACGACGTCATAGCCGCAATCCTCGAAGTAGCGGCGGACCTGGGCGTCGCCGACCGGCATGTAGGGCGTGATGACGGCGATGCGCCGGATGCCGCCATAGGCCTTGAGCGCCTCGTTGACCGCCTGGCTCCCCATGACGACCTTGCGGCCGGTGCGCTCCTGGAGGCCCCGGTGCATCCGCTCGGCCCCCTCGGCACCGTCCCAGAAGGTCTCGGCCGACATGCCCATCACGAGATCGTCGGGCTCCATCGACATGGCGACATCGACCGCCTCCATGGTGGCGCGGCGGATGTTCTCGAGCATGGCCATGAAGCTCGCATCGTCCGTCACCTTCGTGTCGGGGATGGCGATGCGGGCGAAGTGGTTGGTGACGCCCGCGGGCCGCATCGAATCATATTCGGGCTGGACGCTGGTGTTGGTGGAGGGGGCGACGACGGCGAAGAGCCGGCGCCAGCCGAGCGAGTCGCGGCTGGCCGGCGCAGCCTCGGGTGCGGGTGCGGTTGCCATGCCCGACCCCTGTGGCAGGCCCGGCGGCTGGTCCTGCCCATGGGCGGCGACTCTTCGCCAAGCGGAGAAACGCCGCTCCCCAGGCGCCGCCGGGCAGCGGGCGGGGCGATGGCCGGGGCATGGCGAGCACGGGCCGGACGAGATGACGGCGGGAACCGGCGGGAATGGTGCCGCGCGGCGGGCGCGCGCGTCGGCGGATGTCGACGTGCTGGTCGCCGGGGCGGGCCCGGTCGGCGCCGTGGCGGCGACCGCGCTGGCGCGCGCCGGCGTCTCGGTGATGCTGGTGGAGGCCGGCGCCGAGTGCCACGAGGACCTGCGCGCCAGCACCTTCCACCCGCCCACCCTCGAGATGCTGGAGGCGCTCGACCTGCTTTCGCCGCTCCTCGCCCAGGGGCTGAAGGCGCCGGTCTACCAGTATCGGGTGCGGGCGACCGGCGAGGTGCTCGCCTTCGATCTCTCCGAACTTGCCGACATCACGCCCTTCCCCTTCCGCCTCCAGTGCGAGCAGTGGAAGCTCGCCAGGCTCGCGACCGCGCGGCTGGGCGACCGGGTGCACTTTGCCCGCCGGGTGGTCCATTTCGCCCAGGATGCGGACGGCGTGACGGTCCACCTTGAGGCGCCGACCGAGATCGAGCAGGTGCGCGCCCGCTTCCTCGTCGCGGCCGACGGGGCGAACAGCCTGATCCGCAAGTGGCTCGACGTGCCGTTCGAGGGCTTCACCTACCCCGAGAAGTTCGTGACCCTTTCGACCGAATGGCCGCTGGAGGCGCATTTCGAGGAACTCGCCTACGTGAACTATGTGTCCGACCCGGAGTGGTGGCACGTGCTCCTCCGGGTCCCCTCGGTGTGGCGGGTGCTGGTCGCCGCCGATGACGCCACGCCCGATGCCGAGCTGCTCTCGGACGCGACCCGGGCGCGCGTCTTCGACCGGCTGATCGGCAACCCCGAGGTCGAGACCCGTCACCGCACCATCTACCGGGTGCATCAGCGGGTGGCGGCGCGGTTCGACCATGGCCGGGTGCTGCTGGTGGGGGACGCCGCGCACCTCAACAATCCGCTCGGCGGGCTGGGCATGAACTCGGGCATCCACGACGCCATGAACCTCGCCGGGAAGCTGGTCGCCATCCTGCAGGAGGGAGCCGACGCCGCGACGCTGCTGCCGCGCTTCGGCCGTCAGCGCCGCGCCGTGACCCGGAGCTTCATCCAGGAGCAGACCAAGAAGAACAAGGCGATGATCGAGGCGAGCGAGGACGCGCGCCGCTCGGTCTTCGCCGAGATGGCGGGCGTGCTGAAGGACCCCGACCGCCGCCGGGCCTACATGCACCGCCAGGCCATGTTCGCGAGCCTCGAGGAGGCCGACGCGATCGCCTGAGCCGGCGGTTTCTCCGCCCGGCGGAGAAGTGGAGCATCCGCGTCCGGTTTTGCGCTGCGGCGCGGGAGGAAGGCGGGATGGATGCCGCCCCCGCCGCGCCGATTGCCGCGCACGCCGCTCCCGGCGCTCCCTCCGTCAACGGGGTGGAGCGCATTCCGCTCGGCCTCAGGATCGGCTGGTCGGCGGGCTCGATCGGCACCGTCGTCATCCTCTCCTCGACCTCCGTCCTCCTGCTCTTCTTCATGACGAGCGTGCTCGGCATGGCCCCGGCGCTCGCTGGCGCCCTGCTGTTCGGCGCCAAGCTGTTCGATGCCGTGATCGCACCCTTGATGGGCCGGATCTCGGACGGCGCGGCGACCCGCTGGGGCCGGCGGCGGCCCTTCCTCTTCCTCGGCGGCTTCGTCTCGGCGCTCGCCTTCCTCCTCCTGTTCATGCCCCCCGCGCTCGAGGGCGTGGCGCTCTCGGCGTGGATGGTCGCGGGCCTCCTGGTGCTGGCGCTGGGCTACACGCTCTTCAACGTGCCCTATCTCGCCATGCCGGCGGAGATGACGGCCTCGCCGCAGGAGCGCACGGCGCTCCTCTCCTTCCGGGTCGCCTTCGTCGCGATCGGGGGCGCGCTCGTCGGCTTCGCGCCCAAGGTGGCGGCGAGCCTCGGCGGCGATCGCCCGGCCTGGGCCATGACCGGGGCGATGCTGGGCGCGCTGGTGCTCATCGCCATGCTGACCGCCTTTGCCGCCTCGGCACGGGCGCGGGCGACGGTGGCCGCCCCCGGCGGGGACCGGGAGAGCCTGTTCATCGTGCTCGCCAACCGGCCGTTCGTGATGCTGCTGCTTGCCAAGACGCTCCAGCTGGTGGGGCTGGCGGCGATGCAGGCCTCGATCCTCTTCTTCATCGTCCAGGTGCTGGGAGTCTCGGAAGGCGTGGTCGGCGTCTATGTCGGCCTCACCACGATCGCGATGCTGGCCGGAATGCCGCTCTGGGTGCGGCTGGGCCAGCGCCACGCCAAGCGCGATCTCTTCATCGCCGCCTGCCTCGGCTATGCGCTGGTCAAGCTCTCCTTCCTCCTGGCGGTGCCCGGCGAGCCGGCGCTCCTCATCCACCTGCGCGGCGCGCTCGGCGGCCTGCTCACAGGCGGCGTGCTGCTGATGGGCCAGTCGATCCTGCCCGATGCGATCGACTGGGACTGCCGCCGCTCGGGCGTGCGCCGCGAGGGCCTCTATGCCGGCGCCTACAGCCTGGTCGAGAAATCGGCGATGGCGCTCGGGCCGCTCCTCATCGGCCTCATCCTGCAGGGGTTCGGCTTCGACCCGCAGGCGGCCAGGGCCGGCATCGCCCAGACCGATTTCGCGGTGACCGGAGTCTATCTGGGGGCGGCGGTGCTCCCCGCGCTGCTCTATGGCTTGAGCACCATTCCCCTTCTCTTCTACCGCCTCGACGAGCACGCCGGGGGCAAGGACGGAGGACGCTGATGGACTTCCTGCTGCGCCAGAAGGGACGGGCCTCGATGGAATTCCTGGTGTCGCTGGCGAAGGCCGCGGCGCCGCTGGCGCCGCGCTGGACCGGCGAGCTGGCCGCCGCCGGAGTCTCGGCCGCGACGCTCCCCGAGGATCTCGACGCCCGCCACGCCACGGTCGAAGCCGCGCTCGCCGGATCGGATGCCTTCGCGACCGCCGCGCTCGTCGGTGAGTTCGCAAGCGTGGAGCATGGCCGCGCTGCTGCTGCCGCCTTCGCCGAATCGGCCGATGTGCTCGCGCCGCGCCTGCGCGCGCTCGAAGCGCGGGGGCCCGCCCGGCTCGAGGAAGCGCCCGACCTGGTGCCGCCGGCCTACTGGGAGGGCGTGTGGTTCCACCGCACCACCGGCGGCTGGAACGGCCACCCCGAGATGGGCTTCATCCATGGCGAGCTCATCCACCGCCACTATGTCGCGCGCACCTTCCCCGGCGACATCTTCGCCCAGCGCGCCTCGGTGCTGGCGCTGCTGCCGGAGGGCCGGCCGGTGCGCGACATCTGCGAGCTCGGCGCCAGCTCGGGCCATTACACGGTGGCGCTGCAGCGGACCTTCCCGGAGGCGCGGATCACCGGTGTCGAGCTGTCGCTGCCCATGCTGCGCCAGGCGCTTCGGGTTGCCAACGAGAATGGCTGGCCGTGGCGCCTGGTGCAGGCCGCGGCCGAGGCGACCGGGCTTCCCGATGCCGGCTTCGATCTCGTCACCTCCTACATCCTCCTCCACGAGCTGCCGGCGGAGGCGTGCCGGGCGGTGTGGCAGGAGGCGTTCCGGCTGTGCCGGCCCGGCGGGATGGTGCTGATGGCGGACGTGACGCCCTATCGCGTCCACGACCGGCTGGGCGCCTGGCGGGCCGACTGGCTGGCAAAGCGCGGCGGCGAGCCCTGGTGGCGGGAATCGGCCACGCTCGACCAGGCGGCGGCAGCCCGGGAGGCCGGCTTCGTCGAGGTGACGGAGGGCGGCCCCGGTGGTGCGCCCTATCCGTGGGTGACGGTGGGCGTGAAGCCGGAATGAGACGACGCCCATGACCCGCGACAGCGCCGACCCGGGGGCGGCCTCGCGCGCGGCCACCTCCTCGCCCGCGCTCCACCCCGGCCAGCTTGACCATCTGGGCAAGGCCGTGCTTCTGCTCGCCCGCGAGCTGTGGGTGACGCGCGACCGCCTCGCCATCCTCGAGGCGGTGCTCGAGGCGCGCGGCATCCCCGTGGCCGAGGCGATCCGCGACTTCCAGCCCGAGGGCGCGCTCGCCGAGCGGCTGGCAGCCGAGCGCGATGCCCTCGCCCGGGCGCTCGTGGCAACGCTCGCGCCCGAGAATCCCGCATGATCGCCCGCCTGCTCGCTGCCCTGCTCCTCGCCGCGCCGCCGGTGGCGGGTGCGGCCGGCGCGCAGCCTGCGCCGGACGAGGCCGCCATCATCGCCGCGCGCGCTGCGGCGCTGCCTATGGCCCGGGGGGTGGAGGCAGTGGAGGCCTATCAGCCGGCGGAGACGGTGCGGGGCGGCAGCGGCCGGGCCCTGCCCGCCACCACGCCGGCGCGCGCGGGCCTTTCCGCGGCAGCGCTCGAGAAGGCCGCAGCCTGGGCCGAGGCGCGGCAGAGCCATGCCCTTCTCGTCGCCCGCGGCGGCCGGCTGGTGTTCGAGCGCTACTGGAACGGCTTCGACCGGAACTCGCGCTTCTCGACCGCGTCGATGATGAAGGCGGTGATGGCGCTCGCCTATGGCCCGGCAATCGCCGAGGAGCGGATCGGGCTCGACGACCCGGTCGGCCGGCACCTGCGCGAGTGGCGCGCGGATCCGCGGGGGCGCGTCACCATCCGCCAGCTTCTCGCCATGGAATCGGGCCTTGCCTTTCCGCCCCAGCCGCCCGGGCCGCCCGCACCCCCTTCGCCCGCCTCGCCGACGATGCGGATCATGTTCGCGCCCGACATCCGCGCGGTCGCGCTCTCGGTGCCGCAGGACGCGCCGCCCGGCAGCCGCTTCGCCTATTCCAACTTCGACAGCCAGCTTGCCGGCGAGGCGCTGGCAGCCGTGCTGCCCGGCCGCTTCGCCGACCATCTGTCGCGCCGGATCTGGAAGCCGATGGGAGCGGCCGATGCCGCGCTGTTCCTCGACCGGGAGGGTGGCTCGCCGCACTATTTCTGCTGCCTCCAGGCCCGGCCGATGGACTGGCTGAAGCTCGGCGAGCTGATCCGCAACCGGGGCCGCGCCGGCGGGCGCCAGCTGGTGCCGGACGCGCATGTCGCCGCGATGCTCGCGCCGTCCGCCACCAACCCCAGCTTCGGCCTGCAGATCTGGCGCGGCAGCCCGCACGTGCCGGTGCGCCGCTATTCGGCGACCATCGCGCTCACCGTTCCGGCCGCCGAGCCCTTCGCCCGCGACGATGTCGTCTTCCTCGACGGGGCGGGCGGGCAGCGGGTCTATGTGATCCCCTCGGCCGGGCTCACCATCGTCAGGATCGGCCGGCCGGCGGCCGACTGGGACGACAGCGCGCTGCCCAACATGGTGCTGGCCGGCCTCACGCGCTGACCCGGCTCAGATGGCGACGGTGACGGGATCATAGGCGAAGAGGCCGAGCTCCTCCTCGTTCCGCAAGGGGCCGCGGCCGAGCGCCTCCGGATTCTTCCCCTGGAAGCGGAGGCCGAGAAGGCGGGAGTGGAGCTGGACCATCGCGGTGCGCTCGCGCCGCGCCGCCTCGTAGCGGGCGAGCGCTTCGGCGGGCGGGAAGGAGGCAAGCGCGCGGGCCAGCACCAGGGCATCCTCGAGCGCGGTTGCCGCCCCCTGCCCCAGGAAGGGGAGCATGGCATGGGCGGCGTCACCCAGAAGCGTCACCCGGCCGGCGGTCCAGCGGGCCAGCGGTTCGCGGGCAAAGAGCGCCCACTTGAAGAGCCAGGCCGGCGGTGTTGCCGCAACGAGCGCGCGGACGCTGGCGCAGGCCGTCTCGAGATGGGCGAGAAGCTCGGCGGTGGTCGATGGCGTCGACCAGCTCTCCTCCTGCCAGGCCGCGGTCTCGACGAAGATCGCATAGTTCAAGAGCGCACCACCGCGCACCGGGTAGCGCAGCACCAGCCGGCCGGGGCCGATGAAGATTCCGGGTGGCTCGGCGGCGACCTCGGGGGGAAGCGCGTCGGCCGGCACCAGCCCGCGCCAGGCCACCTGGCCAGTGAAGTGCGGCGGCGCGGTGGCATGGAGGCTGTCGCGCACCGCCGAGCGGACTCCATCGGCGCCGACGACGATGTCGGCCTCGGCCTCGGCGCCGTTGCCGAAGCGCATGCGCCCGTCGGCGCTGGCCGCGACGAGCCGGTGGCCGAGGCGGATGCTGCCGGGTGCCGCGGCCTCGACCGCCGCGACGAGGAGGGCGTGGAGGTCGGCGCGGTGGAGATGGCGGTAGGGCGCGCCGTGCCGCGCCTCGAGATCGGCATCGCGGGCGATCGTGCGGATGGTGGCGCCGGTTGCGAGATCGCGGATGTGCTGGGTGCCGGGAAGCACGCCCCGGGCGCGCACGGCCGCGCCGAGGCCGAGATGATCGAGCACGCGGCCGGCATTGGGGCTGATGGTGATGCCTGCCCCGACCTCGCCGAGCGCCTCGGCCTGCTCGAAGACGGTGACGGCGACGCCGCGTCGGGCGAGCGCGAGCGCGGCCGCGAGCCCGCCAATCCCTGCGCCGATGAGGGCGACCCGCACCGGCTCAGGCCGCCGCCGGCTCCGCGGCGAGGCGGGGGTAGCGCCCCAGCGTGAGCAGCAGGAGCGGCGCGACGAGGAAGACCAGCGTGGCGGCGAGCAGGATGGGCGTGTAGCTGCCGGTCTGGTCGAAGACGCGGCCGAAGACCGGCGGGCCGAAGCCGCCGCCCACCAGCATCCCCATCATGAGCTGCGAATAGACGAGGCCATAATGGGCCATGCCGAAGTAGCGGCTGACCATGTAGGCGAGGATGTCGAATTCGGCGCCGGCGGCGAGGCCGACGAGGATGACGGCAAGCGCGATGACGGCCGGCGCCGTCGCGCCGCCAAGCGCAAGCAGGAGGCAGGAGCCGGCGGGAAGCAGCAGGAAGACGGCAGCGACTGCCGGGGCCCAGAAGCGGTCGAGGAGGATGCCGGCGACAATCCGGCCGATAATCACGGCCGCCCCGACGAGGCTTGCGTAGAGCGCGGCGTCCGCCGCTTCGAAGCCGCGGTCGACAAGGAGCGGCACCAGCGTCGGGATGATGCCGGAGACGGCGAAGGTGACGAGGAAGAAGACGAGGAGCATGACCCAGAAGGTGCGCGAGGCGAAGCACTCGCGCCGGGAGGGGCCGGCGGGCGCGCCACCGGCACGCATGACGGCGGGGGCCGGGGCATCGCGGAAGAGGAGCGCGACGAGCGGCAGCGCGATGACGAGCACGGCCGCGCCAATGGCGGCATAGCCGGCGCGCCAGCCATGGTCGGCGACGATCGCGGTGACGAGAAGCGGAGCGATGACCGCCGTGATCCCGGTTCCGGCGAGCATCAGGCCGAGCGCCGTGCCGCGCGCGGAATCGAACCAGCCGGCCACTCCGCGCGTCCAGGTGATGGGCGAGGTGCCGGCGCCAAGAAGGGCGACCAGGAACCAGGCGGCATACCATTGCGGCAGCGTCTGGACGGCGGCGACGGCGAGGAAGCCGAGGCCGAGCCCCGCCTGCGAGAGAAGGGCGACGCGGCGCGCACCCCAGCGGTCGGTCAGGAGACCATAGGCCCAGGCGACGCAGAGCATGCCGAGCATCTGCATGGTGAAGCCCCACTGGATCGCCTCGCGCGACCAGCCGAAGGCCTCGGCGAGCGGGCGGACGAACAGGCCGAGCGTGTAGAAGGGAAGCGCCGAGATCCCGAACATCACGCCGACGAGGCCGGCGAGCACCGCGCGCCAGCCGCGCCGGAATTCGCCTCTGCCTCCCGCGTCGCGCACGTGAACATCTGGCCACCGCTGGCCGCCCGCCAGGAGGGTCGGGCGGGGTTCCTCCGCGTGGCGGAGAAAATGGCGCGCGCTGCGCGCGCGCCGCCGGTTGTGGCGGGCAGGACGGCGCGATGGAGACGGCGGGCGTGGAGGTGCTGGTGGCGGGCGGCGGGGCCGCCGGCCTCGTCGCCGCGCTCGCCGCCGCCGACGCCGGCGCCTCGGTGCTGCTCGTCGAGCGCGACCCGGTGCTGGCCGGGACGACGGCGATGTCGACCGGGCTCATCCCCGCCGCCGGCACCCCGGAGCAGGCGGCGGCGGGGATCGCGGATTCGCCTGCGCTCCTGGCGCGCGACATCCTCGCCAAGCATGGCGGCCGGACCGACGCGGGCGTGGTCGAGCGGCTCGCGGCCGAGTCCGCGCCAGCCGTCGCCTGGCTCCAGCGCCACGGCGTGCCCCTCTCGCTGGTGACCGGCTTCACCTACCCCGGCCATTCGGTGATGCGGATGATGGGGACGCCCAACCGCACGGGTGCCGAGCTGGTGGCCGCGCTCGCCCGCGCGGTGGAGGCGGCCGGGGTGGCGATCGTCACCCGGGCGCGGCTCGCCGATGTCGAGGCCGGGCCCGATGGGCGGATCGCGGCCGCCGTCCTCGAGCGGCCCGATGGTGCAGTCGAGCGGATCGGCTGCGGCGCGCTGGTGCTCGCGCTCGGCGGTTTTGCCGGCAATGCGGAGGCCGTGGCGCGCTTCCTTCCCGAGATGGCGGGGGCGACGATGCACGGCCACCCCGGCTGCCGCGGCGACTGGCTGGCGCTCGCCGAGCGGCTTGGCGCGGCACTCGCCGACCTCGACAGCTACCAGGGGCATGGCGGACTCGCCGCCGGGCATGGTGTTCCGATCCTGTGGCCGAGCATGACCGAGGGCGGCGTGCAGGTGAACCGCGCGGGCCTGCGCTTCCACGACGAATCGCGCGGCTATTCCGAAGCCGCGGCGGCCGTGAACGCCGAGCCCGGCGGGGTGGCCTGGAGCATCTGGGACGCGCGCATCCAGCAGGTGCTCGACCAGTTCGACGACACGCGCGACGCGCGGGCAGCCGGCGCGATCCTCGAGGCGGACAGCGTGGCGGAGCTGGCGGCGCGCACCGGCCTTCCCGAAGCCGCGCTCGGTGCCACGCTTGCCGAGGTGGCCGAGCTGACGCGGAGCGGGGCGCCCTGCCCCTTCGGCCGGCGCTTCGCGCCGCGCCCGCCCCTCGCACCGCCCTTCCACGCCGCCCGGGTGACCGGCGCGCTGTTCCACACCCAGGGCGGGATGGTGGTGGACACGGACGCGCGGGTGCAGCGCCGCGATGGCCGGCCGCTGCCCAACCTGTTCGCCGCCGGGGGCACGGCGCGCGGACTGTCCGGACCGGGGGCGTCGGGCTACATTGCCGGCAACGGCCTGCTTGCCGCCACGGGGCTGGGGCGGCTTGCCGGGAGGTCGGCCGCGCAGGCAGCAAGGGAGACGAGGCCATGAAGCGGATTGCCGAGCAGGAGGGCCACGCCGGGCTCGCCCTGGGGGACCATGACGACCGGGCCCGGGCCGACTTCGCCTTCACGCTCCGGAACCGGGTGACCTCGACCTGGATGCCGGGCACGCGGACCATCTTCGACCGCCGCGCCGCCGATGCCTTCGCCGCGCGCCACGGCCGGCGGCCGCAGTCCCCGGCCGAGATCCGCGAAGCGATGGATGCCGACCCCTGGTACCGCTTCTACCTCTCGGCCCGGCGCGCCTCGCAGGAGACGATCTGGGCCGCGGTCATCCCGCCGGCGGAGCGGCTGGGGCGCGTGGCGATGCCGGCCGCGCCGCGGGGCGCGCTCCACCTCGACTCGTCGGTCGAGCCGCCCGCCTATGTGGGGGCGATCGACATCCACTGCATGCCGGGCGGCTATCTCGCCGACCGGGGCGAGGGGGACACGGGCGCCGGCGCGGTCTATGACCGGGGCGTCTATCTCTACATGTCCGGGCTGATGGGCGGGCGGAACGACGCGGTGGGCCAGCTTGCCGTCGCGTTCCTGAAGTCCCGGCTGCCGGAGTTCGCGCCGCGGCGGATCCTCGACATGGGCTGCGGCGTGGGCCACGCCACCCTGCCCTGGGCCACCGCCTTCCCGAGCGCCGACGTGACGGGCGTCGATGTCGGCGCGGCGCTGCTGCGCCACGCCCATGTGCGCGCCGAGTCCTTCGGGGTGGCCGTGCGCTTCGTCCAGGCCGATGCGGAAGCGACCGGCCTTCCCGACGGCCATTTCGACCTCGTCACCTCGTCGATCCTTCTGCACGAGACCTCGACGCGGGGCCTGCCGGCGATCCTCGCCGAGAGCCGGCGGCTGCTCGCGCCCGGCGGCGTGATGCTCCACGTCGACCAGCCCCGCTTCGACGACGACGACCCCTGGGCGACCTTCCTCCAGGAGAATGAGACCCACTACAACAACGAGCCCTTCTGGCGGCGCTACCGCAGCCTCGACCTCGAGGCCCAGGCGCGCGCCGCCGGCTTCGCGCGGGTCGAGCTGGCGACCCTTGCCGCCGACGTGGTGCGGCAGAGCCAGAACAATGCCGCCGACGACCCGAAGGCCCGCGCGCGCGGGTTCCTCGCGCTCCTGGCCTTCCGCGATGCCTGATTCCCCGCTGCCGCCGCTGCCGCGCCGGGTGAAGGGGGCGCGGCCGCGCTTCCACGACGAACCCGCGATCGACCGGCTCATCGCCATGCTGGTCGCGCTCACCTCCGAGGTCTCGGTGCTCGCCGACCGGCTGGCGACGCTCGAGGCGCTCTCCGGCGTCGGGCACGACGCCGTCGATGCCCATGTGCCCGACCTTTCCGAGCGCGCGTGGCGCGAGGCGCGGCGCGAGGCGCTCATCGCGCGGGTCTTCGCGGCGCTCGAGGTGGAGCTGGAGGGTCCGGCCGATTCCGGCGCCTATTGGGAGACGATCGGGCGGATCGAGCGCGGCGAGCTGTGAGGCGCTAGTCCCGCGGGGCAGTGGCGCGCTTGAGGAGGTTGACCACGGCCTCCTGGACCTTCGGGTCGGGGATGGGACCCGAGGAGACGATCATCGAGGTGCCGGGCAGGAAGCCCTGCGGGTCGGCGATGTAGGCGGCGAGCGTCTCGTCGGTCCACACCAGGCCGCGCGCGCGCGCGGCGCGCATCGCCTCCGAATAGCCGAAGCCGGGCACGGTGCCGGCGCGCTGGCCGAGGATGTTGTAGAGGTTGGGGCCCACCTTGTGCTGGTCTCCGCCGGGCTGCATGTTGTGGCAGAAGCGGCACCATTTGAAGGTCTCGGCCTCGACCTGGCGCTCGAAGGCATCGGGCGGGGGAAGCGCGGCCGGGATGACGGCAGGCCGGCTGTGCCATTCCACCCCTCCTTCGGCGGCGACATCGGCGGGGGCCGCGAAGGGGGTCACGCGGAACATGCCATAGGGGCCGAGGGCGCCGAGGCCGAGAAGCAGGACTGCACCGAGGGCCGAGACGGCGCGCGCGACGGGCGAGACGATCCGGCTGCGCGGCACCGGCGCGCGGTTGCGGTGGAGGACCCAGGCGGCGAGCGCCCAGGCGGCGACGAGTGCCCAGAAGACGGCGACGGCGACGGGTCCGGGCTCGGGCGAGCGGAAGGTGGCGAAGGCGTGGACGGTCGAGGAGAAGCCGAGGAAGGCGAAGGCGCCATGGCCTGGCGGGAAGGCGGAGAGAAGGCCGTGGCGGAAGCGCAGCGACGTGCAGGCCGCCGTCAGCAGCGTGGCGAGGTTGAGCACCACCAGCATGAAGCCGAGGCCGGAATGGAAATAGCCGGTCGCCTGCCACAGCGCCCGGTCGCGCTCCACGAGAGCAGGGAGGGTGACGGGGCCGAGCCGCACGGCAAGACCGTCGGCCCAGGCGTAGAGGAGGCCGAGGAGCGGCGCGAACAGCATGAGCAGGAGGGCGACGAAGGCGAGCGCCCGGCCCCAGGCGAAGGCGGAGGCCGGAAGCCCCGCCGGTGGCCTCGGGCGCTCGCGAAGCCAGGCGAGCAGCCGGACGAGGGCGGTCGCGAACAGCAGGGTGCCCACCACATAGTGCCAGCCGCGCAGCTCTTCGCGCAGCGGGAGCGCGCGGTCGGTGCGGGCGAGCGTGGCGGTGAGCCCGGCGTGGGTCACGTAGAGCAGCGCGAGGAGCCAGCCGGCGAGGAGACCAGTCCGGGAATAGCCGGGCCACAGCGCGGAGAGCATGAGCGGGCTGTAGGGAAGGGCGCCGGACGGCCGGGGCGGCGCGCGCGGCTTCTCCGCCATGCGGACATCCGCTTCGCCCCGGTGCGCACGGCCGCCTCCCGCCCTAGGGTGCCCGGATGCCGTCAGGACCGCTCCTCGCGCTCGTGGCTGCGGCGCTCGGGATGGCCGCAGCGCCGGCCTACCCGCCCATCGCGCCCGCGGAGGCGGAGCGCATCTACCTCGAGCGGCACCGCGCCATGCTCGCCAACCCCTCGGGCGAGGCGGCGAGCTACGAGCCGCTGGAGGAGGTGCCGGGCGCACGGCGCGCGCGGCCGCTGCCGGTGGCGCGGCCGGAATCGCGCGGGCTCGACCCCCGGGTCCTCGCCGAGGCGCGCGCGGTGGCCGCGGCGGCCAACTCCACCGCCTTCCTGGTATGGCGCAAGGGCGCGCTCGTCGAGGCGAGCCACTTCGGCGGGACGGCGCGCGAGACCCTGCTCGTCTCGCGCTCGCTGGCGAAGCCGCTGACGGCCATCGCCATCGGCCGCGCGATCGCGCTCGGCCGGATCGCCTCGCTCGACCAGCCGGTCGCCGACTTCCTCCCCGAGTGGCGCGGCACGCCCAAGGCGGCGATGCGGATCCGCCACCTGCTCGACATGCGCTCGGGCCTGCTCGCCCAGGGCTTCTCGCCGACCCCCGGAGACCCCTGGTCGCGCGCCTATCTGCACCCCGCGCACGAGCGGGTGCTGATCGAGGAGTATCCGCTGACCGACCCGCCGGGGAGCATCTACGAATATGCCAACGCCACCTCGGACCTGGTCGCGCTGGTCATCGAGCGGGCCACCGGCATGCGCTATGCGCAGTTCGTCGGCCGCGAGGTGCTGGCCCCCATCGGCGCTGCCGGCGGACGGGTGTGGGTGAACCGGCCTGGCGGCCTCGCGCACTCCGGCTGCTGCATCCTGCTGCCGGCCGAGACCTGGATGCGGCTCGCGCTGCTGCTCAAGGACGATGGCCGGGCGAACGGGCGGCGCCTCCTGCCCGAGGGCTATGTCACGGCGATGCGGACGGCGACGGCCGAGAACCCGCACTATGGCCTGGGCGTCTGGGTGGCGGGGCCCTATGTCGAGCGGCGCGGCTTCGCCAACCCGAAGCGGCCGGCGCCCAAGGTGCTCCACTCCGAGCCCTATCTGGCCGCCGACACCTTCCTCTTCGACGGCAATGCCAACCAGGTCGTCTATGTCGTGCCGTCGGCCGATCTCGTCGTGCTGCGCACCGGGAACCCGCCGCCGAAGCAGCCCGAATGGGACAATGCCCTGTTCCTGAACCGGATCCTCAAGGGGCTGGCGCCCGGGGACGCGCGGCTGGTGGCGCAGGACTGAGGGTGGTGGAGCCGAGGGGGAGTGAGCCGGGGGGTGGTGGAGCCGAGGGGGATCGAACCCCTGACCTCTACAATGCCATTGTAGCGCTCTCCCAGCTGAGCTACGGCCCCGTCACACCTCTGCTCCCGCCTGGGTGCGGGAGCGCGCTGCCCTAGTCCAAAGCCGGCAGCACCGCAAGCACTCTCGCGCCCGGCGCGTCAAGCGCGCGGCCGGGGTGCGGCACGGATGCCCCGGGCCGCCTGCCCGTCAGCGCTCCTCGTCCTGGTCGTCGACCGCGACATCGCCGATGTCGTCGTCGTCGCCGATGTCGATCTCGTCGTCGGCCGAGGCCTCGCCCTCGTCGCCCACCGTCTCGAGGTCGAGATCGACGTCGGCGGCCGCGGCCTCGCCGGGCTTGGCTTCGGCCTCGGTCTTGGCGACCTCGAAGGGCAGCGCCTGCTTCGACTTCAGGATCGGTTCGGGCACCCACTGGTGGCCACAGTCGACGCAGGTGACCGGCTCGTCGCGGCCGAGGTCATAGAAGCGGGTGCTGCACTTGGGGCAGGTGCGCTTGGTGCCCCATTCCGGCTTGATCACGACCAGTCTCCAGATGTCGGAACGCCGCGGCCGCCCGAAGGCCCGGCCCGCGAAGGCGGGCGCCTTGCCACAGCGCATCCCGGCGTGCAAGGCCCGCCCGCCATGGCGCCGGACCCCCTGCCCCACCCCTTCGTGCTCCGTGCCTCGGGGCCGCTTCGCGGGGACATCCGCGTCCCCGGCGACAAGTCGATCTCGCACCGCGCGCTGATGCTCGGCGCGCTCGCGGTGGGCCGCACCCGGGTGGAGGGCCTGCTCGAGGGCGAGGACGTGATGCGGACCGCCGCCGCGCTTTCGGCGATGGGGGCTGCGATCACCCGCACCGGGCCGGAACGCTTCGACATCGACGGGGTGGGGGTGGGCGGCCTGCTTCAGCCCGAGGGCGCGCTCGACATGGGGAACAGCGGCACCTCGACCCGCCTGCTGATGGGCCTCGTGGCAGCGCACGACCTCGTCGCGACCTTCACCGGCGATGCCTCGCTCTCGCGCCGGCCAATGGCGCGGGTGGCGACGCCGCTCAAGCTCATGGGCGCCGACATTGCCCTCGCCCCGGGGGACCGGCTGCCGCTGACGGTGCGCGGCCTCGCCCCGGCGCTGCCCATCCGCTACCGGCTCCCGGTCGCCTCCGCCCAGGTCAAGAGCGCAGTGCTGCTCGCCGGGCTCAACGCCGCCGGCACCACGACGGTCATCGAGACGGTGCCGACGC
Source organism: Sphingomonadaceae bacterium (assembly GCA_029268145.1). Taxonomy (GTDB): domain Bacteria; phylum Pseudomonadota; class Alphaproteobacteria; order Sphingomonadales; family Sphingomonadaceae; genus Thermaurantiacus. Next base: position 37,101 of record JAJUHA010000012.1, read on the forward strand.
GCGACCACAGCGAGCGGATGCTCGCCGCCTTCGGCGCGGCAGTCCGGATCGAGGAGCTCGCCGATGGCAGCCGGGCGATTGCGGTCGACGGGCCGGCCGAGCTCCGGCCGCAGACGATTCCGGTGCCCGGCGACCCGTCTTCGGCGGCCTTCCCTCTCGTTGCAGCGCTCATCGTGCCGGGCAGCCGCGTCACCATCCGCAACGTCGGCCTCAACCCGACGCGCGACGGGCTGGTCCGCGTGCTCGAGGCCATGGGCGCGCGGATCGCCCGCCTCAACCCGCGCCGCGTCGGCGGCGAGCCCGTGGCCGATCTCGCCGTCGAGGCCTCCGCGCTTGCGGCCGTGGAGGTGGCACCCGAAATCGCCCCGAGCATGATCGACGAGTTTCCCGCCCTGTTCGTCGCCTGCGCGCTGGCGCAGGGGCGGAGCCGGCTCTCCGGCCTCGAGGAGCTGCGGGTGAAGGAGAGCGACCGGCTGGCAGTGATGGCCGAGGGGCTGCGCGCGGCCGGCGCGCGGGTGGAGGAGCGTGCCGACGGGCTCGACATCGAGGGAACCGGCGGCGCGCCGCTTCCCGGTGGCGCGCGGATCGACCCGCGGCTCGATCACCGGATCGCGATGAGCTTCGCCCTGCTCTCGCTCGCCTGCCGCGCCCCCCTGGTGATTGCCGACCGCCGGCCGATCGCCACCAGCTTTCCCGACTTCCTCGACCTGATGCAGGCCCTCGGTGCGGAGCTCCAGCCGGCGGAGGATGGCTGAGGCCGGTCGGACCGCCGCTGCGGGCGACGGCACTGCAAATCACTTGCAAGAGGACGCGGGCTGCTGCAAGGGAGTCGCACGAGCAGTCCGGAGCCGAGTCGGCATGTATCTGTGCATCTGCAACGCCCTCAAGGAAAGCCAGATCGAGGCGCTGGTGCGCCAGGGCGTGCGCTGCGAGAAGGAAGCCTATCAGCGGCTGGGCTGCCGGCCGCAGTGCGGGGTGTGCGTGCCGGTTGCGCGCGCGCTGGTGCGGGGCGCTTCGCCGCAACCCGCCTGACTCCAGCGCGCGCCGGGTGGCGCGCGCGTGAGCCTGACAGGGCGCGTGCGACCTGCTAGTGTCGCGGGCCATGACGGAAGATGCTCGGCCCCTCCCGGGCTTCCTCGATCTCCTTTCCGCCGATCCGGGCTACAGCGCCTGCCCCGAGGCGCGGCTGGCCGACCTCAGGGCGCGCTGCCCGGTGCATGCCGACCCGGTGACGGGCCATGTGCTGCTGGCCCGCCACGCCGATGCCCGCCGCCTGCTCAACGATCCCGACCTGTGGCGGAACCCGGCGCGCGCTGCGCCCGGGAGCCTGTTCCACCGCTTCACCGAACTGCGCCCGGTCGATCCCGCCGTGCCGGCAAGCGAGCGGACCAGCATCCTGATGCTCGACCCGCCCGACCACCGGCGGATCCGGGAGCCGCTCCAGAAGGCGTTCCACGCCCGCGTCTTCCGGGCCCGCGCGCTGGTCGAGGCCGTGGTCGATTCGGTGCTGGCCGGGCTTTCCGGCCGCGCGGCCTTCGACCTCGTCGCCGAGCTGGCGATCCCCGTGCCCATCCACGCCATCGCCCGGATCCTCGGCGTCGCGCCCGGGCGACAGGAGGAGTTCCGGCGCTGGTCGGAGCGCATCATCCTCACCCTCAATCCGCTGCGCTCGCCCGCCGAGGATGCCGAGGCATTGGCGGCAACCGAGGCGCTGCACGCCCATCTCGGCGAGCTGATGGCGGCGCGCCGGCGCGCGCCGGCCGACGATCTCGTGACCGACATGGTCGAGGCGCAGGCCGCCGGCGCGCCGCTTTCGGACCGCGAGATCCAGGTCAACCTGACCGCGCTCCTCGTCGGCGGCAATCTCACCACCACCGACCTCATCGCCTCGGGCGTCAAGCTTCTGCTCGCCCACCCGGAGGAGCTGGCCCGGCTCAGGGCCGACCCGGCGCTTGCCAGCGCAGCCGTCGAGGAGACGCTGCGGATGGAGGGCCCGGTCGACTTCACGGTGCGGATCGCGCCGTCCGCCATGGCGATCGCCGGCACGCCCGTTGCGGCGCGGCAGCCGGTCTTCGCCCTGCTCCGGGCCGCCAACCGCGACCCGGAGGTCTTCCCCGAGCCCGACCGCTTCCGCCTCGACCGCCATGTCGCGGGCGCAGCACCGCATGTCGCCTTCGGTGGCGGTGCGCACAGCTGCATCGGCGCGGCCCTCGCCCGGCTCGAGGCGCGGACCGTCTTCCAGAAGCTGTTCGCGGCCTTTCCCGACCTGCGGCTCGCCGGGGAGCCGACGCCCTACCGGAGGCTGCCGGGCTTCCGCGGGCCCGAGCGGCTCGCCGTGGTGACCGGCGCGGCCTGAGGCTCAGGCGAGGATCCGGCGGGCTTCGGCCGCGTCGGCGGCAATCTGGGCCGTCAGCGCGTCAAGGCCATCGAGCCGGCGCTCCTCGCGCAGATAGGCGATGAAGCCGACCTCGAGGTCGCGGCCGTAGAGATCGCCGTCCCAGTCGAGGATCCAGGTCTCGAGCAGTTCGCGCGGGGGCTGGAACATCGGCCGCACGCCGAAGTTGGCGACCCCCGCCGCGGTGCCGCCGCAGGGAAGCGCGACCCTGACGGCATAGACGCCGTAGCGGGGGCGGACATAGGCGCCGGCCTCCATGTTGGCGGTAGGCACGCCGATGCTGCGGCCACGCTTGTCGCCGTGGATGACCGGGCCGGCGATGGCAAAAGGGCGGGTGAGCAGCCGGGTGGCAAGGCAGGTCTCCCCGGCGGCGAGCGCGGCGCGGATGCGGGTGGAGGAAACCGGCGCGCCCTCGGCCTCGACGGCGCCGAGCGCTTCGGTCGAGAAGCCCCGGCTGGCCCCGAGCGCGGCGAGCGTGGCGGTGGTGCCGCTCCTCCGGTGGCCGAAGCTGAAGTCGGCACCGGTGACGATATGGCCGGGCGCGAGCCGGGCGACCAGCCAGTCGTCGACGAAGGCCTCCGGCGACAGGGCAGCGAGCGCCGCCGTGAAGGGGATGACGAGAACGCCGTCCACCCCGAGCGCGGCGAAGTGGCGGAGCTTCTGGTCGAGGCTGGTGAGCTGGAAGGGCGGCGCATCGGGGCGGAAGTGGCGCGACGGGTGGGGATCGAAGGTGGCGACCAGCGCAGGCGCGCCCCGCGCGCGGGCCCAGCGCACGGCCGCGCCAATGACGGCCTGGTGGCCGAGGTGGACGCCGTCGAAGTTGCCGATGGCGACCGCGCCGCCGAAGAGCGCCGGCGGCGCCGCGCCCCCGTTCCGGATGACCTCCATCGGCGCCCGCGTTAGCCGAGCGGGCGGGCCGGGGAAAGCGGGCGGCGCTCCCAGCGCTCGAAGGTGACGCCCTCCCCCGCTGCGCTGGCGACGCGCTGCCAGTGCGCCGGATCGGGCCCCGGGAAGAAGGTGTCGCCCTCGGGCGAGGCGTGGACGCGGGTGAGTTCGATCGCGGTCGCAACCGGCAGCGCCTCGGCATAGACCTGTGCGCCGCCGATGACGAAGATGCGCGCCGCCCGGGCGCGCGGGTCGAGCCCGGCGGCGGCGATCGCCTCGGCGAGGTTGGCGGCGACCGTCACGCCGGCGGCGCGCCAGGCGGGGTCGCGGCTCATGACGATGTTGTGGCGGCCGGGGAGCGGCCGGCCGATCGACTCGAAGGTCCGGCGGCCCATGATGACCGGGTGGCCGGTGGTCATCCGCCGGAAGCGGCGCAGATCCTCGGGGAGGTGCCAGGGCATGCGGCCATCGCGGCCGATGACGCCATTTTCCGCCGCGGCGACGACGAGGATGATCTCCGGCCGGCTCATTCCCCCGGTCTAGCCGCGCCGGCGGCCGGGGCAACCGGCACCAGCTCGGGCGAAACCGCGACGCCGAAGCCGCGGGCAAGCGTGTCGGGCACCAGCACCGCCTCGGCCGGGCCCTGCGCCAGCACCTCGCCCGCCTTCAGCAGGAGCGCATCATCGGCCAGCCGGCGGGCGAGCGGCAGGTCATGCACGACGGCGGCAACCGCGGCGCCGCGCGCGGCGGCAGCGCGCAGCAGATGGACGGTCTGGAGCTGGTGGGCCGGATCAAGGCTCTGCAGCGGCTCGTCGGCAAGCAGCACGCGCGGCGCACCGGCCAGCACCCGGGCGAGGAGGACCCGCGACCGCTCCCCGCCGGACAGCGCGTGGACTGGCCGGTCGGCGAGGTGGAGCGCGTCGGTCGCGGCCAGCGCGGCCTCGACGGCTGCCGCGTCGGCCGGGGCCGGCGGGCCGAACGGCGGGCGATGCGGCGTGCGGCCCAGCATGACGAGCGCACGGGCGGAGAGGTTCCAGTGGACCGGCCCGCCCTGGGGCAGGACGCCGATCGCCCGGGCCCGGGCGCGGCGGTCGAGACGGCCGAGCGGCGCACCCTCGAGCCGGACGGTGCCGGCCGACGCGGCAAGGAGGCCGGCAAGCGCGAGGAGCAGGCTCGACTTGCCCGCGCCATTGGGCCCGAGGATGGCGCAGACGCGCCCCGGGGGAAGGGCGAGCGAGACCGGGCCCAGCCGGAAGCCCTCGCGGCGGACGCACAGGCCCTCGGCCTCGAGGAGCGGCACGGTCATGCGAGCGCGCTCCTGGTGCGCCACAGGAGCCACAGGAAGAAGGGAGCGCCGATGAGCGCCATGGCGATGCCGAGCTTCAGTTCGGCTGCACCCGGCACCAGGCGGACCAGGCTGTCGGCAAGGAGCAGGAGGGCGGCGCCGCCGAGCGCGCTGGGCAGGAGGAGGCGCGACGGCTCGGGCCCGACCAGCGGGCGCAGCAGATGGGGGACGACGAGGCCGACGAAGGAGATGACCCCCGTGACGGCGACGCTCGCGCCGACGCCGAGGCCGACTCCGGCAATGACGAGGAGGCGGGTCAGGGCGAGGTCGGTGCCGAGCGAGGCCGCCACGGTCTCGCCGAGCGAGAGGGTGTCGAGCGCGCGGGCGGCCGCCGCCATCAGGGCGAAGGCGGCCAGGGCGGGGAGGAGGAGGAGCCCGACGTCGGCCATGCTGCGGTCGGTGAGCGCGCCCATCAGCCAGGTGACGATCTCGCCGAGCGCGAAGGGCGTGGGGGCAAGGCTGATGAGAAGCGAAGTGAGCGCGGCCGAGAGATTCGCGAGGACCACGCCGGCCAGCACCAGCTGGAGCCCGCTCGACCCGGCGATGAGGCCGAGGAGGGCGACCGCGCCGAGCGCGAAGGCCATGGCCGAGCCGGCGATCGCCAGCGGCTGGCCGCCGGCGCCGAGGAAGATGGCCAGCACCGCTCCGAGCGCGGCCGTTGCCGACACGCCGAGCACGCCCGGCTCGGCGAGCGGGTTCCTGAGATAGCCCTGCAGCACTGCGCCCGCCGCGCCGAGGACGGCGCCGACGAGCGCGCCGAGGAGCGCGCGCGGCAGGCGAAGCTCGAGCAGCACCAGCGCCTCGGCCGTGCCGGCCGCGAACGCCCAGGGCGCGATCCAGACCTTGCCGGCCGCAAGCGAAAGCAGGAAGGCCGCTGCCACCAGGAGCGCGAGCAGCAGCCGGATCATGGCAGCGTCCGGCGGATGGCGGCGAGCGCCGCAGCAGCGCGGATGATGGTGGGGCCGCCACAGTTGAGGAGCCGCATGTCGAAGGGGGCGGTCTGCAGCCGCGCACGCGCGAGCGCCGGGTGAAGCTCTGCGGCAGGGTCGGCGAGGAGCAGGGCGGGCGGAGCCAGCAGCAGCCGCTCGACGGGAAGGATGTCCCACTGGGCAAGGCCCATCGCGGCGGCGGCGTTGACGAAGCCGGTCCGCGCCATGAGGTCGGCCATCAGCGTGCCCGCGCCCGGCACCACGCCGGCCGGCGTGCGCAGCACGGCCGGAACCGGCGGCCCCGGGTGGCGGGCGGCGGCAAGCGCCGAGGCGATGCGGCCGACCAGCGCCTCGCCCGCCGCCGGCCGGCCCACGGCTGCCGCGATGGCCCGCACCTCGGCGAGCGACTCCTCGACGCGCGCCGGAACCCCCACCGTCACCAGCGGCACGCCAAGCCGGGCGAAGGCGGCGCGCGTGGCCGCCGGGGTGTGGGCGCCGGCGATGACGAGATCGGGCTTGAGGCGCAGCACGTCCTCGGCCGTGCCGAAGTGGCGAGGGAAGCGCCGCGCCAGCGCAAGGTCCATCGAGCTGCCCCGCGGGTCGTGCGACCAGTGGGAGAGGCCGGCGATCTGCGCGGGTTCTGCCACTTCGGCGAGGATGGCATCGGCGCACGGGTTCATCGAGACCACGCGCTGCGGCGCGGCGGCCGCAGCGCCGGCCCAGAGGAGCGCGGCAAGGAGGCTAGAAGCGCGCACGCACGCCGCCCGCGAAGGCACGCCCGGGCTGGCCGTAGAAGCTCGCCGTCTCGTAGACCATGTCGCCGGCGTTGGTGACGCGGCCATAGAGTTCCAGCCGCGCGCCGAGCGGCACGCTGCCGCGGAGATCGAGCAGGAGCCGGTCGGGTATGACCCGGGTGTTCGCGGCATTGTCGAAGCTCTCCGAGGCGTGGGAGAGCGTCATCCCGATGGCCCAGCCGGCAGGTGCGGTCCAGTCGGCGACGAGGGCGGCCGTGTGGCGCGGCCGGCGGGGCAGCAGCCGGTCGAGGTTGGCGCTGCCTTCGGCACGGTTGCGCGCATCGAGGAAGGTGTAGGCGAAGGACAGGGCGAGGCCATCGACCGGCCTCAGCTCCACTTCCGCCTCGGCTCCGCGGGCGCGGGTGCGGGCGATGTTGTCGTAGGTGCCGAAGGGGCGCCCGGCGCAGGCGGGCAGCGGATTGGCGAAGCAGGAGACGAAGTCGATCTGGTCGCGCGTGGTGCGGCCGAAGGCGGTGGCGGCAAGCCGGAGGCGTCCTTCGGCGAGGCCGGCCTCGACCCCGGCATCCCAGCCGCGTGCCCGCTCGGGCGCGAGGCCGGGGTTGCCGAAGTCGGAATAGAGCTGGAACAGCGTCGGCGCCTTGAAGCCCTCGCCATAGCTCGCCCTGAGGCGCCACAGCCCGTCGCCCGGCGCGAAGGAGACGCTGGCGCCCGGTGTCGTCGCGCCGCCGAACTGGCTGTGCGCATCGTGGCGCACGCCGGCCAGCGCCGTGAGGCCCGGCAAGGGGCGCAGCACGAACTGGGCAAAGCCGCCGGTGAGCGTCGCCTCGGCGCGGAAGGGCACGGGGTCGGGGTCGAAGGCGGAGGGCGCGGAGGTGGCAAGACGGCTGCGCTCGCGCTCGGCCCCGAAGCTCGTCTCGAGCCAGGGCGCAAGCCGCCATTCGCCGGTGTAGCGCAGGCGGAGGTTGCGCCCGTCGGCAAGGAAGGTGGCCGATGGCGTCGCGCCGGGGTCGCGCGTCTCGCGATCGATCCGGGACAGCTCGGCGCCGAGCGCGTGGCGGGTGGCGCTGCCGGCCGGCGCGAAGGAGAGGCCGAAGAAGCCGCTCGCCTCGTCGCTGCGGCTGCGCTCGGGCGTGTCGGCGAGGACGAAGGCGGGCGGCGGGAAGCCGTCGATCCCGAAGCGGCTGACCTGGAAGCGGCCGCGCAGGTCGAGCGAGAGGGCCCCGTTGAGGTCGATGGTGGTGCGGAGCGTGCCGCCCCAGCCGGTCCAGTCGTCGCGCTCGGCGGCGCCCCGGGCTTCGGATGCCGCCGAGATGCCCTCGGTGCGACCATAGGTGACCGACGCCCCGAGGCCGAGCCGGCCGGCCCTGGCGCTGCCGTCGGCACTGGCATAGACGCTCCCCCGGCTGCCGCCCTCGAGGCGGGCCTCGAGCTCGGGCGCGCCGGGCGCGCGGGTGGTGATGGCGACCACGCCGCCGATCGCCTGGCTGCCCCAGGCGAGCGACTGGGGCCCGCGCAGGAGCTCGATGCGCGCGATTCCACCGGTGACGAGGCCGCCGAAATCGTAGCCGCCGCCGGGGGCGGCCGGATCGTTCACGCGCACGCCGTCGATGACGACCACGGTCTGATCGCCTTCGGCACCGCGGATGCGGACGGCGGCAAACGCGCCGGGTCCGCCGTTCGCCGAGATCGCGACCCCGGGCAGGAGGCGCAGCAGTTCGGTGACGGCAGGCGTCTGCAGGCGATCGAGATCGGTGCGGAGCAGCACGGACAGGGACGCGCCGAGCTCACCCGCCGCGACGGGCGCGCGGGTGGCAGTGACGATGATGGGTGCTTCGGTGGCAGGAAGAAGGGGCACGGGCATGAGGAACCTCCACGACGAACGACTCCTGTCGTCCGCTGCGAAGGCACGCCCGCGCTGCTGCCCCCATGGCAGCGGCACGACCGGTCTCGTTCGCTCCGGAACTCCCGCCGGGGCGAAAGGACGACCGGCTGAGGCAGGTCTCCTGGCTTCCGGATCATCGGCCCGGCGTGGCCGCCTTCCCACCCCTGAGGTTTTCCACCCCTTTGGGCAGTGGCATGTGGCCACGGGCCTCCCCGGCTACAGTTGCGGGAACAGCGCCGGACTTGGGGTTGCCCCCTCACCGGCTTCCCTTTTCACCCGGGTCCCCCCGGGCACCTCGGCCGTGGCCCCCTGGCTAGCGCGGGACGCCTCAGACTGCAACCGGGGCCGCGACATGCGGGTGCGGGTCATAGCCTTCGATCACCACATCCTCGGGCCGGTAGGAGAAGAGGTCGCCCGGGCGGCGGGCAAGGCGCAGGGTTGGCCAGGGGCGCGGCTCCCGGCCGAGCAGGGCTTCGACGAGGTGGCCGTGGTTCAGGTAGAGATGGACGTCCGCTCCCATCCAGACGAGCTCATGGGCCTCGAGGTCGCACTGCTGGGCCAGCATCCGCAGCAGCAGCGCGGCCTCGAAGATGTTGAACGGAAAGCCGAGGCCGAGGTCGCAGCTGCGCTGGTAGAGGATGCCCGACAGGCGGGTGCCGTCCACGAAATACTGGTAGGTCATGTGGCAGGGCGGAAGCGCCATCCCCTCGAGCTCGGCCACGTTCCAGCCGGTGAAGATGTGGCGGCGGCTCCCCGGGTTGGCCTTCAGGCCCTCGACGAGGGCGGCGAGCTGGTCGTGCTCGCGGCCGTCGGGCCCCAGCCAGCGCCGCCACTGCTTCCCGTAGACGGGTCCGAGATCGCCCCATTGCGCCGCGAACGCCGGGTCGGCGAGGATCCGGGCCTCGAACGCGTCGCGGCTGATCGGCTCGCCGGTTGCGTGGCGGTAGCGCTCGAGCGGCCAGTCGGTCCAGATGTGGACGCCTTCGGCCACGAGCGGGCGGATGCTGGTGTCGCCCGAGAGGAACCAGAGCAGCTCGCGGACCGCCGATCTCCAGAACACGCGCTTCACCGTCAGCAGCGGCACGGTGCCGTCGGAGAGGTCGAAGCGGAGCAAGGCGCCGAACAGCGCGCGGGTGCCGACCCCGGTGCGGTCGCGCCGCTCGCTGCCCTCGGTCCAGACCCTGCGGACCAGATCCTGGATGGCGGCTTCCGGGTGGCGCGACGGGCGGGCGGACATGGCCGCCGGGTGGCCGCCGGGCGGGCGGCGGTCAAGCCTCGCGGGCACCCTCCCCGATCGGGGATATTCCGTGCCGGACCGCCCTGCCGCTAGCGTTCCGCCCAGATGATCGGGGAGAGACCGGCATGGTGCAGGTGATCGACGCGACCAATCGGCTGGAGAATGCGGCAACCCTGCGGGCCATGCACGCCGACCGCAAGGCCGTGTTCGTGGATCGGCTGAAGTGGCAGGTGCCGGTCGTCGATGACCGCTACGAGGTGGACGAGTTCGACACCGAGCGGGCCATCTATCTGGTCGCCGCCGACCCCGGCACGGGGATGCACCTCGGCTCGGTCCGGCTGCTGCCGACCACCCACCGGCACATCCTCGGCGACATCTTCCCGATGCTGGTCGAGGGCGAAGTGCCGCGCGGGCCCGACACCTACGAGATCACCCGGCTGTGCACCTCGCCCCTGCTCGCCGACTGGGAAGCGCACAATGCGATCCGCGAGCGGCTGGCAACGGCGCTCATCGAATATGCGCTGACCGTGGGCATCAGGCGCTACACCATGATGACCCACACCGCCTATCTCTCCCAGCTTCTCGCGACCGGCTGGGATGTCGAGCCGCTCGGCCTGCCGAAGGAGATCGGCGGCCAGATGCTCGGCGCCCTCATGGTCCATGTGAAGCCGGAGACGCTCACCCTCTTCCGGGCCAGGTTCGCCTTGCCCGACCAGGTCTTGAGGCTCGACCTCAACGCCTAGGGGGCCGCTGGTTTCATGCGGCGATTTCCGACCCTGCGCTGCATGAAGCCATCCGGTTCCCCGGACGCTCCGGGGCTGGTTCCCCCGGGGCAGGCACGGCCCTCCCCGTGCCTCCCGCCCCGGCAGTCCCGGAGCGTCCACCGCTTCCCGCCCGAGGAGAGCCACCCCGGCGCCCGATGACATGGACGGCCAGATGCACCCCGACCCCGCGGCCCCCCGCCCGGACCCGGTGGCACGGCCAAGGCGCGGGCCTTGACGGCCGTGCCGCCGGACCTCGCCCTGCCGGTGCTGGCCGCGCTCGCCGTCCTGGTGCGCGAATCGCTCTGGCTGACGGGCATCCCCATCCTGCTCAACGCGCTCGACGATCTCGTCATCGACCTGCTCGCGCCGGTCGCCCTGTTGCGCGCACGGCTCGCCGGCCTGCCGCCGGCCCCCGCCGTCCCCGGGCGCTACGCCATCCTCGTCCCGGCCTGGGATGAATCGCGCGTGATCGGGGAGATGCTGCGCGCGGCGCTGGCGCGGCTGCAGCATCCGGACTTCCGCATCTTCGTCGGGGTCTATCCCAACGACCCGGCAACTGCTGCCGTCGTCGCCGAGGTTGCCGCCGCGGACGGGCGCGTCAGCCTCGTCACCACCTCGCGGCCCGGCCCCACCACCAAGGCCGACTGCCTCAACCACCTGTGGCGCGCAGCCCGCGCCGAGGAGGAGGCGAGCGGGCGGACCTTTCGCGCCATCGTCCTCCATGATGCCGAGGACATGATCGACCCGCACGAGCTTGCCGTCTTCGACCGGGCGCTGGGTCGGGCCGCGATGGTCCAGCTGCCGGTCGTGCCGGTCGTCGGCCCTGCCGATTCGCTGGTCTGCGGCCATTATCTGGACGAGTTCGCCAGCGCCCACGCGCGCGACATGATGGTCCGCACGCTGCTGCGCGCGCCGGTGCCGAGCGCGGGCGTGGGCACGGCCATCGCCCGCGAGGCGATGGCGCGTCTCGAGGGGCCCGATCGCGCGCCGTTCCACGCCTCCAGCCTCACCGAGGACTATGAGCTCGGCTACCGGATCCACCGCCTCGGCCTTGCCGGCTGCATGGTCCGCCATCGGATCGGCGGCCGCCTCGTCGCCGTGCGGAGCTGCTTTCCCGACACCCTGCCCGCGGCCGTGCGGCAGAAGTCGCGCTGGCTGCTCGGAATCGCGCTCGCCGGCTGGGACCGGCTGGGATGGGCGGGGGGGGCGGCGGCGCGGTGGATGCTCCTGCGGGACCGCAAGACGGTCGCGATCGCGGTCCTCGCCCTCCTGACCTATGCCGTGCTCGCGGCCCTGCTGGCGGCACGCGGCCTCGCCGCGCTGGCCGGCCTTCCGGCCGGTGCCGTGGCGCCGGGGCTCGACATGGGTGGCGCGGGCCAGCAGCCCCCGCCCTTGCGCTGGCTGCTGGCGGGGCTGGGGCTGGTGCTGGTCTGGCGGCTGGCGCTGCGGGCGCTCTTCACCTGGCGGGTGGCCGGGCCGGTGCAGGCCATGCTGGCGATTCCGCGCGCGCCGGTCGGCAATCTCGTGAACGCGCTGGCCGCGCTGCGGGCGATGGACCAGTATCGCGCCGAGCTGCTGTCGGGCCGGCGCCGCGCCTGGGACAAGACGGTCCACCGCTTTCCCGACGCGGCGGGCGAAGCCCATGGCTGACGACGGCGCGGTGCGCAGCGGCCAGGCGCTGCGCCTATACCAGATCGTCGGAATCCTCGCCCTGGGCTGGGCCGCCGGCCGGCTGCCCGACATCCTCGCCCAGCGCGACAGCGAGGAAGCGCGGCTGCGCCAGCTTGCCGGCGTGCGCGACGCAGTCGGGCCTCCGGCCGGGCCTGCGCCGGCGGCCGCGGCGACGGCTCCGCTCTCGCCCCAGGAGGTGGCGGCCATCGCCGGCGACG
>JAJUHA010000013.1 GCA_029268145.1 Sphingomonadaceae bacterium
CAAGCCGGGCCAGCGCGCGCTCCATGTCGGGCGCGGCGGCGAGGAGGGCGCGGACATCGGCGCGGAGCGCGCGGTCTTCGACGAAGGCGGCGACCTGGTCGAGCCGGGCCTCGATCGCGGCGCGCTCGGCGAGCGGGGCGGCGAGCGCGTCGGCGAGGAGGCGCGCGCCCGCTGCGGTCCTGCAGAGGTCGAGGTGGGCGAGCAGGCTTCCGGCGCGGGTGCCGCTGCTGCCCCGGGCCAGTTCGAGGCTGGCGCGGCTGGCGGCGTCGATCGCCATCGTCGGCACGGAGTCGAGCCGCTGCGGCGGCTGGAGCCGGACGCTGGCGCCGCGCGCCGTCTTCTCGATGTGGGCAAGCAGCCCGCCGAGGGCGGCGAGCGCCGGGCGGGTGAAGCCGGCGGCAGCACCGGGGCCGAAGCGTTCCCCGAGGCGGCGCTCGGCCTCGAGGCTGTCGAAGCCGGGTAGCGCTGCCCCGGTCAGCGTCTCGGCCGGCTGCAGGCGGGCGAGCTCGTCGGCAAGTGCCGCGCGTGCGATCTCGCCGGCGATGAGCGCGCCGGTCGAGACGTCGGCGCAGGCAAGCCCGGCGCGCTCGCCCGCCGGGAAGACGGCGGCGAGCAGGCTGCGCGCGCGCGGGTCGAGAAGGCGTTCCTCCATGAGCGTGCCCGGGGTCAGCACGCGGACGATCTCGCGGCGGACGATCGCCTTCGACCCGCGCTGCCGCGCCGCGGCCGGATCCTCCATCTGCTCGGCAATCGCGACGCGCCGGCCGGCCTTCACCAGGCGGGCGAGATAGGCCTCCTGGGCGTGGACCGGGATGCCGCACATGGGGACCGGCCGGCCCTCGTGCTCGCCGCGCGCGGTGAGCGCGATGTCGAGGAGGCTCGCCACCTCGCGGGCGTCGTCGAAGAAGGCCTCGTAGAAGTCGCCCATCCGGACGAGGAGGAGCGCGTCACCGGCCTCGGCCCTGAGGCTGGCGATCTGCGCCATCATCGGGGTCGCCCCCTGTGCGATTGCCGAGCCCATGGCCGCTCCCGTAAGGGGTGGCCGGGAGTTTCGCAAAGCAGGGACGTGCGCAGCCGATGGCCGATTCCGACCGCCCGATCTTCTCCGACCGCGAGGCGCTCCTGTTTCATTCGGCGATCCGGCCGGGGAAGCTCGAGATCGTCGCGACCAAGCCGATGGCGACCCAGCGCGACCTGAGCCTTGCCTATTCGCCCGGCGTCGCCGTGCCGGTGCTCGCCATCGCCGAGCGGCCCGAGACCGCCTATGACTATACCGCCAAGGGCAATCTGGTGGCCGTCATCTCGAACGGCACCGCCATCCTCGGGCTCGGCAACCTCGGCGCGCTGGCAGCCAAGCCGGTGATGGAAGGCAAGGCAGTGCTGTTCAAGCGCTTCGCCGACGTCGACTCGATCGACATCGAGCTGGCGACCGAGGATGTCGACCGGTTCATCCAGGCGGTCGAGCTGATGGAGCCGAGCTTCGGCGGCATCAACCTCGAGGACATCAAGGCGCCCGAGTGCTTCATCATCGAGGATGCGCTCCGGGCGCGGATGAACATCCCGGTGTTCCACGACGACCAGCACGGCACCGCGATCATCGCCGCCGCCGGGCTCATCAACGCCGCCTACCTGACCCGGCGCGACTTCCGCGACATCCGCCTCGTCGTCAACGGCGCGGGCGCGGCCTCGATCGCCTGCACCGAGCTGGTGAAGGCGCTCGGCATTCCGGCCGACCAGGTGATCCTGTGCGATTCCAAGGGGGTCATCTACCAGGGCCGGACCGAGGGGATGAACCAGTGGAAGGCCGCGCACGCCGCCCCGACAAGCGCGCGCACCCTGGCCGAGGCGCTGGAGGGGGCCGACGTCTTCTTCGGCCTGTCGGTCAAGGACGCGGTCTCGAGGGAGATGGTGAAGGCAATGGCCGCCCGGCCCATCATCTTCGCCATGGCCAACCCGGATCCCGAGATCCTGCCCGAGGAGGTGAAGGCGGTCAGGCCCGATGCGATCATCGCCACCGGCCGGTCCGACTATCCCAACCAGGTCAACAATGTGCTCGGCTTCCCCTACATCTTCCGCGGCGCGCTCGACGTGCGCGCGACCAAGATCACCGAGGAGATGAAGCTGGCGGCCGCCCATGCGCTCGCCGAGCTGGCGCGCGAGACGGTGCCCGACGAGGTGGCCTCGGCCTATGGCGGGGCGCGCGTCTTCGGGCCCGACTACATCATCCCCGCCCCGTTCGACCCGCGGCTCATCGAGGCCGTGCCGGCAGCGGTTGCAAAGGCGGCGATGGACTCGGGCGTGGCGCGCAGGCCCATCTTCGACATGGAGGCCTACAAGCTGGAGCTGCGCGCCCGGCTGAACCCCACCTCCTCGGCGCTGGCCGCCACCTTCGAGGCCGCGCGCGCCCGGCCCCGGCGGGTGGTCTTCGCGGAAGGCGAGCAGGAGGTGGTGCTGCGCGCCGCGGTCTCGTTCCGCGCCTCGGGCTATGGCGAGCCGATCCTGGTGGGCCGCGAGGAGCCCATCCTCGAGGCCTTCCAGCGGATCGGCGTGAACGACCCGGAGACCTACCGGATCCACAATTCCTCCAACAGCCCGCTGGTGCCGGCGATGGTCGAGCGGCTCTACGCCCGGCTCCAGCGCCAGGGATGGCTGCTGCGGGACTGCCAGCGGATGGTGAACCACGAGCGCAACATCTTCGGCGCGCTGCTGCTCGAGCTGGGCGAGGCCGACGTGCTCGTCTCGGGCATCACCCGCCACTTCACCCAGGTGTTCGCCCAGCTGAAGCTGGTGGTGGACCCGAAGCCGGGCCATGTGCCCTTCGGCTTCCACATCTTCGCCGGGCGCCAGTCCACCATCCTGATCGCCGACACGACGGTCCACGAGCGGCCGACGGCCGAGATGCTCGCCGACATCGCGACGACGACCGCCGAGGCCGCGCGCCGTCTGGGCATGGAGCCGCGCGTGGCCTTCGTCTCCTACTCCAACTTCGGCAACCCGCCGGGCGAGCATCTGGGCGCGATGCGCGAGGCCATCCAGCTGCTCGACAGCCGCCGCCCGCCCTTCGAGTATGAAGGCGAGATGTCGGCCGATGTCGCCCTCAACCCGCGGATGCACGATGTCTATCCCTTCCTGCGGCTGACCGGGCCGGCGAACGTGCTCATCATGCCAGGGCTCCAGTCGGCCAACATCGGCGCCAAGCTGCTGAAGGAGCTGGGCGGCGGCCGGGTGCTGGGGCCCTGCCTCATGAACATGTCGCGCCCCGTGCAGGTGGCGCCGATGACGGCGGGCGCGACCGAGCTGGTGACGCTGGCCGCGCTCGCCGCGGCAGGCGTGGTCGGCTAGGGCGATGCCGCCGCTGCTGCTCATCCACGGCATGTGGGGGCGGCCCTCGACCTTCGCCGCGCTGCGCGCGGAACTGGCGGCGGCGGGCCTCAAGACTGCGGCACCGGCGCTGCCCTTCCATGACATCCCGCCCGGCGCGCCGGCGCCACCGGGGCTTGCGACCCTTCGCCTTGCCGACTGCGTGGCGGCGCTCGAGCCCGAGGTCGCGGCGCTCGGCGGCCGCCCGGTCCTCCTCGGCCATTCGCTCGGCGGGCTGCTGGCCCAGCTTCTCGCCGCGCGGACCGGGGCGGCCGGGCTCATCCTGCTCGCCCCCGCGCCCTCGGCGCAGACGCTGCGGCCCTCGCGCGCGCAGCTGCGGACGCTCGGGCGGGTGACGCTGGGCTGGGGCTGGTGGAGGCGGGCCACCCTGCTCGACGCCGAGGCGGCGCGGTGGGGCGTGTTCAACGGCGTGCCCGAGGCCGAGGCGCGGGCGGCCCTGGCCGAGCTGACCTGGGATTCGGGGCCGGTGCTGGCGCAGGTCGCGGCCTCCTTCCTCGACCGCCGCGGCGGCGCGCGGGTGGAGTACGCCCGCCTGACCATGCCGGCGCTGGTGATCTTCGGCAGCATGGACCGGATCGCGACCGGAGCGACGGCGCGGGCGACCGCGCGGCGCCTTCCCGGCCGGGTCGACTACGAGGAATGGCCGGATTGCGGGCACTGGTTCTTCCACGACGCGATCCGCCCCCGGCTGGCGCAGCGGATCGCCGCCTTCGTGGCCGGCCTGCCCCCGGGCGATTGACAGGGCAGGGACCGGCTCCCTAGCCTTCTCCCGAGAGGGCGAAGCGCCCCGCGAGCCAGGACCGCGGCACTCGGGCTGACCGGAGGGGACCGGACATGGACATGACGCGTCGCGGCATGATGGGGCTGGCAGGCGCCGCGGTGGCGGCTGGCGCCCGCGCGCAGCCGGCAACCGGGGCCGCGGGCGCGCCGTTTGCGCCACCGCCGGGCATCGCCCAGCTCTCGCGCAACGAGAACCCCTATGGTCCCTCGCCGGCCGCGCTTGCCGCGATCGCGGAGGCCGGCCCGGCCGGCTGCTACTATGCGAACGCCGGCGAGGAGCGGCTGGCGGCGATGATCGCCGAGCGCAACGGGCTTGCGCCCGACCAGGTGCTGCTCGGCAGCGGGTCGTCCGAAGTGCTCAACTGCGCGACCATGGCGTTCGGCCGGGAGGGGGCGATCCTGGCCCCCGAGCTGCTGTTCGACCCGCCCCTGCGCTACGCGGAGGCCAAGGGGGTGCGCGTGGTGCGGGTGGCGCTGGGGCCGGACATGCACATCGACCTCGCCGGCCTCCTCGCCGCGCTCGGCCCCGAGGTCCGGCTGGTCCACCTGTGCAACCCCAACAACCCGACCGGCCTGGTGCAGGCCGGCGACACGCTGCGCCGCTTCATCGCGGCCGCACGCGCGAAGGCGCCGGGGGCGGTCATCCTCGTCGACGAGGCCTATGTCGAGCTGACCGACGACCCCGTCGCCACCTCGGTCGTCGACCGGGTGCGCGCCGGCGACCCGGTGATCGTGACGCGCACCTTCTCCAAGCTGCACGGGCTTGCCGGCTTGCGGGTCGGCTATGCGCTGGCGCGCCCCGACCTGCTCGCGGCGATGCGCCCCTGGCTGATGAGCAACGGCGGCAATGCGGCGGGCCTTGCCGCGGCGATGGCGAGCCTCGACGACCGGCCGTTCCTCGCGATGTCGAAGGCGCGGATCGTCGAGGCGCGCGGGATGATCGCGGCGGCAGCGCGGGCGCAGGGCCTCGAGTCGCTCCCGTCTGCCGCCAATTTCGTGCTGGTGAAGGTGCCCGATGCCGAGGCGCTCAGGGCGCGGCTGGCGGCGGAGGGAATCCTCATCCGCGGACCCTATGGCGCATTCCGCCAGTGGTCGCGGGTGTCGTGCGGGCGGATCGCGGATGTCGCGCGCTATGTCGCCGCGCTGCCGCGCGCGCTCGCGGCATGACGCCGCGGGGGTGCGGGCCGGCCCACGCGGTCCCGCGGGGCGGGCCGAACGGGCGTTAACGGAATTTCAAGTGGAGTCCGGACCGGACCTGGGGTAGGGCCTCGCCGCCATGAGTCCGCGCGACCGGATCCTCGAACCCTACACGCGGCGCGTGAACGACCTGCCGCACCGGCTGCGCAAGACCCTGGCCGTCTCGGCCATTCTCTTCCTTGCCGTGGTGGTCGGCTTCCTGACGGCGATCCTCCCGCAGCAGTTCATCGTCATTCCCCTGCTGCCGCTCATCGCGCTGCTCCTTCTCGTGCTGTGGATGGCGCCGGACATCGATCCCGAGCTCGATCGCGCGTTCTGTTTCCTGTTCCTGCTCTACACCGGGGCGGCGCTGGTCTGGCCGCACTATGTGGCGTTCGTGCTGCCGGGGGTGGGCTATCTCACCCCGCCCCGCCTGTTTCTCATTCCGATGTTCGCCGTGGCCATCTACTTCATCGCCACCTCCAGCCGGGCGCGGGGCATGATCTCTGACGCGTTCAACGTGTCGGCCGTGGCGAAGTGGACCTTCATCTTCTTCATCGCGGCGCAGGCCGCCATCACCATCGCGACCAACACCGTGAACAGCCGCTGGCTCCTCGGGCTCGTCATCTGGTATTTCATGACGGTTGCTGCCGTCATCGTCTTTTCCTACGAGGGCACGGTCCGCAGGTTCTTCGGCCTCATCCTTTCCGGCGTCATCGTCGTCTGCATCGCCGCCTTTGCGGAGTGGACCCAGAGCTACAAGTTCTGGATGGACTGGTTCCCGCCCTGGCTCCAGGGCGACCCGGAGCTGTGGAACAAGGTGCTGCAGGGCTCCGGGCGCGCCGGCACGGGCTCGTATCGCGCCTCGGGCATCCTGCTGACGCCGGTGACGGTGGGCGAGTTCATCGCCTTCACCGCGCCCTTCACCGTCTGGTACATGATCACGGCCAAGACGGTCCGCGAGCGGGTGACCGGGATCCTCGTCATCATCGCGCTGGCGCTCGGCACCTGGGGCTCCAACTCGCGCACCACCTTCGTCGGCCTCATTGTCGGCCTCGGCGTGTTCAGCTTCCTCTGGTCGATCCGTCGCCACCGGCGCTCGGGCCGCACCCGGGACCTGGTCGGTCCCGCTGCGGTGTGGGCCTTTCCGATCATGGCGCTGCTCACCCTGCTCAGCGTGCTGTTCGTCGGGCGGATCCGCCGGCTGGTCCTGGGCGGGGGCGAGCATCAGGCGAGCAACGATGCCCGCAAGATCCAGTGGGAGAAGACCTTCGATCTCCTCGAGAGGAATCCCATCGGCTACGGCAGCGGCCGCTCGCCCGAGCTCATCGGCTACATGAATCCCGGCCGGGACACCTATACCGTGGACGGGTACTACATGACCCTCCTGGTCGACTACGGGATCCTGCCGTTCCTTGCCTTCGTCATCTTCTTCTTCGCCTGCGCCTGGGTTGCAGCGAGAACCTATCTGCGCGCCGAGACACCCGACGAGGATGCGAGCGTCGCCGTCGCCTCCGCGCTCGCCGTGTTCCTTGTGACCAAGCTGGTCTCGGCACAGACCGAAGTGAACTACATCATGTTCCCGGTGGCGGCCATGGCGCTGGCCCTGGCGGCGCGCCAGCAGCGGCGCCTGCGGACCGCTGCGCCGCCGCCGGCACGGCAGACCCATCGTGGCGGGATCGGGGTCGTGCCCCGTCCGGCACTCGGACTTCCAGGGATGCGGTAGGCCGGGGGCGGGGCCCGGCCGGAGGCGCCGGCCTCCGCCGGCATGGCGGCGGGCGCCAGGGGGGTCGCGCGTGCCCGCCTCCCGCCGGTCGTCCGGCTGCCGCCGGGACCGTTCCAGCCAGACGGACAGGAGAAGGCGGTTGCGAACCCTCTTGAAGCAGGTGCGGGACGGCGTGGCGCGAATGCTCTACCGCGACGATTACGACCGCCTCATTCGCCTCAACGCGGTTCCGCGCCCGAACTATGCCTATATCCTCTGGGTGGCGGCCGACCTTGCCAGGCGGCTCGGCATTCCGGCCATCTCGGCGCTCGAGTTCGGCGTTGCCGGCGGCAACGGCCTCGTCGCCATGCAGGCCCATGCCGAGCGGATCTCGGCCATCACCGGCGTCGCCATCAAGGTCTACGGGTTCGACACGGGCGTCGGCCTGCCGCCTCCGGAGGACCATCGGGACCTTCCCTACGTGTGGCAGGAATCCCAGTTCCGGATGGACGAGCAGGCGCTGCGCCGGCGGCTCGGCAAGGCCGAGCTCGTCCTCGGCGATGTGCGCCGGACGCTGGCCGGCTTTGCCGCGACGCACCAGCCGCCGCCGGTGGGGGCCATTTCCTTCGACCTCGACTATTATTCGTCGACGGTTGCCGCCTTCGAGGTGTTCGGGCTTCCGGCGGCGTTCCGCCTGCCCCGGATCCTCTGCTACTTCGACGACATCATGAGCACCAACCTCGGCCATGTCGGCCCGTCGGTCGGGGTGCCGCTGGCCATCGAGGAGCATCGGCGCGCCCATCCGCGCCATGCCCTCGACCCGCTGACGCATCTCGAGTTCGCCTACCCGCCGGTGCGCCGCTGGCACCGCCAGATCTACTCCTTCGGCGATTTCGACCATCCGCGGTTCAACGACTTCATCTACGGGGTGGACCGGCAGCTCCCGCTCGCCTGAGCCCGGGTACCCGCCAGACGCCGCCAGTGCCCGCCAGAGCCCGCCGGCGTCACCAGCGGCGCCGGCGGATGCGAAGGAAGCTCCCGGCGAGCGAGCGCAGCGCCTCGGCGAGCCCGGCCCGGCGCGCCGCCTCGCGGACGCGGAGCCCCGCCATCCTCGGACGGGGCAGCCCGGCGAGCGCCATGGCGGCCACCCGGCTTTCGACCAGCCGCTTGCGGCGCGCCTGCGAGGGCTGCATCGCGTCGATCTCGGCAACCGGCACCGGAGTGACTGCGAGCGCGCCATCGGCCACCGCGCGCGCCAGCGCATCGGCGCCGGCCTGCGTGCGGGTGAGGATGAGCGAGCGGCCCTCGGCCTCCTCGAGCAGCGGGTAGCCGGCCTCGTCGGCGTGCCAGGCATCGGCTGCGGCGATGTCGGCGACTCCGCCCACCGCGTCGGGGCAGATCTTGCAGCGCCACTGCACTTCCTTCGAGAGGATCGCGCCCCAGCTGTCGGGATAGCTCATGCTGGCGCTGCCGCCGTCGCGGGTGACGGCCTCGGCGCGCCCGGGCCAGCCGTTGCCGCGGTAGCGGAAGCGCACCACCTCGCCCGCCGCCACGCCGAGCTTCGCGAGGATTCGGTCGGTCCCGGCCTGGCTGGGGGTTGCAGCGCAGAAGAAGGAGAGGAGCAGCGGGAAGCGGGCGGCAATCGCCGGGTCGGCCGCCATCAGCTGGCGCAGCGCGCCGACGTCGCACGGCTTGCCGATGAAGAGGATGCGCCCAGGTGTCTCCAGCTCGGCCATCAGCTCGGCGAGGGGGGCGGCGGGCGCGTAGCGCGAGCCGGCGCAGGCGAGCACATCGTCGCGGCCGGTCGAGCGGCGGATGGCGGTGAGGAGCGGAGCCTGCGGGTCCATGCCGACATGGAGCACCCGGGCGACGAGGCCGGTTGCAAGCGCGTGGAGCGCCAGCGCCGAGAGCGCGCCGCCCGAGGAGGCCGCAAACCGGATGTCGGGGTCGGTCGCGTGACCCGTCACGCAGTCCCGGATGGGGCCCCAGAAGGGATGGACATGGCCGGGTTGCGCTGCGGGCGGCCACGGCGCCACGGTCGCGCCCGGGCAGGCGCGCGACAGAAGCGCGTCGGTCCCGGCTGCGACCGGGCCGACCGCGCGCGGGCGGAACCAGCCGCGGTCGTCGCGGGCCATTTCGATCCCCGGCGCGATTCCCGCGCACAGGCCGCAGCCGCTGCAGCTGTTGGCGCGCAGGACGCGGACGAGGCTGGGCGGGAGCGCGTGGTGGTCCGTCATGATCCGTTCCAGGTAAGGCCCGGGTGCGCATAGCCGCGGGCGGTGGCCGGCGCCACCCGCGCGCCCCGCGCGCGGCGGCAGCGCCAGCGCCCCCCTAGGTGGGGCAACCCTTGCGCGACAGAAATGTCATTTGCGCCCGCGTCCGCCAAGTGCTACGCGCTCGACGCAGAACTGCAGGGCTGCTCGAAAGGTCGTGTCAGTTCGGACTCGCCGCTCAGGGGGACATGCGGGAGACGGCCATGGTGACGCTCGTCGGGGTGCTTCGTCGCCTTGGTCCGATCGGGCGGAGACTCGCCTGGAACCGCCAGTTCCGCAACGGCACCGGCTTCGCCGGCGAGCGGTCTCCGGTTCTCCTGGCGCTGCTGGGCACGCAGCTGGCCGGCAGGCGGATCGTGGAGCTCGGCTGCGGCGACGGCTCGCTGGCGGCGGCGCTGGCCGACGATGGCTGGGCGAGCTACGAGGCGTTCGACATTTCCTCCGTGGCGATCGGGCTTGCCGAGGCGCGGCGGCTGCCGCGGGTGCAGTTCCGCGTCGCCGAGATGGACGCGTGGACTCCCAGCGATCTCTTCGACCTGCTGCTGATCGAGGAGGCGATTTACTATCTGGCGCCGGGAAAGCAGACCGCGCTGCTGGACCGGGCCTTCGCGGCGATGGGGCCGGGCGGCCGCGCCGTCATCGCGATCCATTCGGCGGAGAAGCACGCCGCCATCGTCGAGCGGCTGCGGCAGCGCTATCGGGTCCTGACCGACCGCCGGGAGCGGGACCGCTGCTACCTGGTTCTGGCGCCGCCGGCCTGAAGGCAGCGCCCGCGCGCCGGGCTCAGACCTTCTCGACGAGGGCGCTGCGGCGCCGGCCGTCCTTCGCCTCGGCGGCGATGCCCTCGAGCGCGCGCGCGACGATCCGATCGTGGACATCGACGGCGGGGCGCTGGTTCGACAGGTCGATCTCGGGCGCCATCGGCCCCTCGGTCCGGATGCCCTGCATGGCGAGCCCGAGGAACTTCCAGGGCCGGCTGAAGGCGACGTCGGCCGCGGTCGGCTCGTAGCCGCAGTGGGCCATGCAGTTGGCGCACTTCGCGTAGCGGCCGGTGCCGTAGCGGTCCCAGTCGGTCGTTTCCATGAGCTCGGCGAAGCTCTTCGCATAGCCCTCGCCCAGCAGGTAGCAGGGCCGCTGCCAGCCGAAGACGTTGCGGGTGGGCATGCCCCAGGGAGTGCAGTGGAACTCCTGGTTGCCGGCGAGGAAGTCGAGGTAGAGCGGCGAGTGGGAGAGCGACCACTTCGCCCCGCGTTCCTTCTGGATGCGGAAGAGCTGGCGGAAGAAGCTCTTGGTCTTCTGCCGGTTGAGGAAGCTCTCCTGGTCGGCGGCGCGCTCGTAGGCGAAGCCGGGCGAGAGGGAGATGTTGACTCCGAGCGAGGTGGCGAAATCGAGGAAGTCGGCCAGCTCCTCGGCCGGGTAGCCATCGAAGACGGTGGCGTTGGCATTGACCTGGAAGCCGGCCGCCTGGGCCGCCCGGATGGCGTTGACCGCCTTGTCGAACACGCCCTCCTGGCAGACCGCCCGGTCATGGTGGGCGCGGAGGCCATCGAGGTGGACCGAAAAGAAGAGATAGGGCGACGGCGTGAACTTGTGCAGGCTCTTCTCGAGGAGGAGCGCGTTGGTGCACAGCGAGACGAACTTCTTCCGCTCGACGAGGCCGGCGACGATCTCGCCGATCTCCCGGTGGATCAGCGGCTCGCCGCCGGGGATGGCGACGATGGGGGCGCCGCACTCGTCGGCCGCGTCCCAGCATTCCTGCGCCGACAGGCGGCGGTTGAGGATAGGGTCGGGATAGTCGATCTTGCCACAGCCGGCGCAGGCGAGGTTGCAGCGGAACAGGGGCTCGAGCATGAGGACGAGGGGGTAGCGCTTGCGCCCGGCGAGCTTCTGCCTGGCGATGTAGGCGGCCACCGCCGCCTGCTGCTTGACGGGAACAGCCATGAGGTGCCGGAACTCCCTGACGGTTGAAATCGGACCAGCCTGGTCCCCTTTGGGCCCATGCGTGACGCAGATGCCGCGCCGCGTCAAGCCTTGGCCAGCAAAGTCGGCCATTTCGCGGCAGGGCGCGGTGCCTGTGCTGGCGCCGGCAGGAGCGCCGGTAGTGGCCCGTGGATGACGCGCTCGTCATCGGCGCCGGGCACAATGGCCTGGTGTGCGCCTGGGCGCTGGCCAGGGCGGGCATGCGGGTGCGCGTGCTGGAGCGGCGCGAGCTGGTGGGCGGCGCCTGCGTCACCGAGGCGTTCGCCCCCGGCTTCCGCAACTCGACGGCGAGCTACACCGTCTCCCTGCTGGCGCCGGAGGTCCTGCGCGAGATGGAGCTCGCCCGCCATGGCCTCCGGCTGGTGCTGCGCCCGGAGGCCAATTTCCTGCCCACCGAGGATGGCCGCTCCCTGCTGGCCGGGACCCGGACGGCGGCCGAGTTCGCGAAATTCTCGGCTGCCGATGCCGAGGCGCTGCCGCGCTACGCCGCGATGCTCGAGCGGATCGCCGCAGCGCTCAGGGCGCTCGCCCGGCGGATCCCGCCGTCGGGCGCGGGCGGACTTCTCGACCTGCCCGCGCTTGTCATGGCCGCGCGCGAGGTGCGGGACCTGGCGCACGCCGACCGCCAGGCCCTCCTGCGGCTGCTCTCCGGCAGCGCGGCGGAGTTCCTCGACGGCTGGTTCGAGGCTGCGCCGGTCAAGGCGCTGTTCGGCTTCGACTCGATCGTCGGCACCTGGGCGAGCCCCTTCACGCCGGGCACCGGCTATGTCCTTCTCCACCACCTGTTCGGCGAGGTGAACGGCGTGAAGGGCGCCTGGGGCCATGCCGTGGGGGGCATGGGCGCGATCACGCAGGCGATGCGCGCGGCGTGCCTCGAGGCCGGTGTGGCGATCGAGACGGGCACGCCGGTGGCGCGCGTGCTGGTGGCCGGCGGGCGGGCGCAGGGCGTGGAGACGGCGGATGGGCGGATCTTCGCTGCGCGCCTCGTCGCCGCCGGTGTGGGGCCAAAGCTGCTGTTCGGCCGGCTGGTCGCGCCCGAGCATCAGCCCGACTGGCTGGTCGAGGGGATGCGCGGCTACCGCTCGGGCTCGGCGAGCTTCCGGATGAACCTGGCGCTGTCGGCGCTGCCCCGGTTCGCCGCGCGGCCCGAGCCGGGGCCGCACCTGGCCTCGGGCATCATCCTTTCCCCCTCGCTCGAGTGGATGGACCGGGCGTGGCGCGATTCGGTCGAGACCGGCATGGCACGGGCGCCGATCGTCGAGATGCTCATCCCCTCGCTGCTCGACGACAGCCTGGCGCCGCCCGGCTGCCATGTGGCGAGCCTGTTCGCCCAGCATGTCGCGCCCCGGCTTCCGGGCGGTCGGCCGTGGGACGCGGCGGCGCGCGCCGAGGCGGCGGAACGCGTGCTCGACGTGGTCGAGCGGTTCGCGCCCGGCCTTCGCCGGCTGGTGGTGGGCCAGCTGGCGCTTTCGCCCGCCGACCTCGAGGAGCGGTTCGGCCTTGCCGACGGGGACATCTTCCACGGCGCGATGCAGCTTCCCCAGCTGTGGGCGGCGCGGCCGCTGCTCGGCCTGGGGAGCTACCGCACGCCGGTCGCGGGGCTGTGGCTGTGCGGCGCGGGCGCCCACCCGGGCGGCGGCGTGACCGGGCTTCCCGGCCGCAACGCGGCGCGGGCGATCCTTGCCGCCCGGCGGCTCGGCCGGGCCTGACGCCGGCCTCGCCCGGGGCCTGCCACCCCTGGCGCGCCGCCGCCCGGTCGCGAATCGGGGGCGAAACGGGCTAGGGAGGCGCGGGAGGTCGCCATGAACGCATCCGAAGCCCCCGAGGACGGCATCGGGATCCCGACCGACACGCTGGCCTGGATCATCCTCAAGGCGCGCGCCTTCGACGCCCAGGCCGGCGTGTCCGACCCGGACGAGGCGTCCAACAGCGCCGACGACCGATTCGTCTCGGTGCTGGAAGGCCAGAGCGACGACCCCACGGCCGACGAGCTGCACGACCTCATCGACTCGCTTTCCGACGACGAGCGGGCGGCGCTCGTCGCGCTCGCCTGGATCGGCCGCGGCGACTTCGAGGCCGAGGAATGGCCCGAGGTGCTCGCCATGGCCCGCGAGCGGCGCCAGGGCTCGACCGCGCGCTATCTCATGGAGATGCCGCTTCTTGGCGACTATCTCGAGGAGGGCGCGGCCGCGCTGGGGGTCAATCTCTCCGACGAGGAGGCCGAGGGCTATTACCACGGCCGCGACCGCACCGGCGACTGAGCGGGGCGGACGCCGGGGCGGCCGGGCCGGGGGGATTGAGGTGGCGGGAGCGGCCGGGCACAGGGCGGGGATGCGCTGGCTTCTTCTCCTCCTGCTGCTGCTCGCCGCCCCCCTCCACGCCGATCCGCGCCTCGAGGCGGCGCTTCCCGGGATCCGGCAGGGCTTTGCCGACTGGATGCGCGACAACCGCGTGCCGGGCCTGGTGTGGGGGATCGTGACGCCCGAAGGCCTCGCCCATGTCGAGACGGCGGGCGTGGCCGACCTCGAGGCCCGCACCCCCGTTTCGCCCGACACCGCGTTCCGCATCGCCTCCATGTCGAAGGCCTTCACCGGGCTTTCGATCCTGATGCTGCGCGACGAGGGGAGGCTGCGGCTCGAGGACCCGGTGGCCCTGCACATCCCCGAGACGCGCGGCTGGGCGCCGGCGACGCCCGACAGCCCGGCGCTCACGGTGGCCGATCTCCTCCACCACACCGCCGGCTTCGTCACCGACGACCCCTGGGGGGACCGCCAGCAGCCCATGCCGGAAGCCGAGTTCAGCCGGCTGCTTGCGGCCGGCGTGCCCGCGACGCGCGCGCCCGGCACGGCGTTCGAATATGCGAACCTCGGCTATGCCATGCTGGGGCGCATCGTCACCAACGTCTCCGGCAGGCCCTATCAGGCCTTCGTGGCCGACCGGCTGTTCCGCCCGCTCGGCATGACGGCGACCGGCTACGACGTGACGGCCGTGCCGCGCGCCCGGCTGGCGCGGGGTTACCGGTTCGAGGGCGGGCGCTGGCTGGCCGAGCCCGAGATGGCGGACGGCGCCTTCGGCGCCATGGGCGGAGTGGTCACGACGGCCCGGGACTATGTGAAGTGGATGGCCTTCCTGCTTGGCGCCTGGCCGGCGGGAGAGCCGGGGTCCGGCCCGGCGGCGCGGGCGACGGTGCGGGCGATGGCCGCGACGGGCGGGCCGCCGCAGGCGCGGCCCCGGCCGGGGCGCGAGCCCTGCCGCATGGCCGCGGGCTATGGCGCCGGGCTGCTCGTCGCCGAGGACTGCGACCTCGGGAAGGCGCTGTTCCACGGCGGCGGCTACCCCGGCTATGGCTCGCACATGCTGCTGCTGCCCGAGGCGGGGGTCGGCCTGTTCGCGCTGGCCAACCGCACCTATGCCGGGCCGGCGGCGCCGGTTTGGGAGGCCGCGCTCGCGCTCCGGCGCAGCGGATTCGCCAGCCCCCGCCCGCTTCCGGTCTCGCCGGCGCTGGCGACCGCCTATGCCGGGGCGGCCCGGATCTGGGCCGAGGGCCGGATCGACGCCGAGCCGGACTTGCTCGCCATGAACATGCCGATGGACCGCTCCGCCGAGCTGTGGCGGAGCGAGCTTGCCCGCCTCAGGGCCGAGCTGGGGCAGTGCGACACCTCCGCTCCGGTCGTGGCGACGGGCGCGCTTTCCGGCCGGTTCCAGTGGGCCTGCGACTTCGGGCGGCTCGATGGCCAGCTGCTGCTCGCCCCGACGCGGAGGCCGCAGATCCAGGCGCTGCGGCTCGCGATCGCGGGACGCTGAGGCGGCGTGCGCGAAGGCGGCGCCGGCGCGCACGGGCAGGGCGGCGAGGACGGGAGGAAGGAATGCTGCTGATCCTCGGGCTCGGCTATTCCGCCCGCCGGATCGCGGCGGCGATGCGCGCCGCCGGGTGGGAGGTCACTGGCGTGCGCCGGGCCGCCTCGGCCGAGGCGCGCGCCTTCGACGATCCGGCCGTGCCGGAGCTGGTGGGAGCGGCCCGCGCGGTCCTCTCCTCGGTTCCGCCCGATCCCGCAACCGGCGCCGACCCTGTGCTCGAGCGCTTCGGCCCGCTGCTTGCCGCCACCGGCGCGCGCCTCCTCTACCTCTCCTCGACCGGGGTCTATGGCGACACCGGGGGTGCGGTGGTCGACGAATCGGCCCCCGTGGGCGGCGGCCGCCGCTCGGCCCGGACAGCTGCCGATCGTGCCTGGCAGGCGCTCGGCGCCACCGTGCTGCGGCTTCCGGGCATCTACGGCCCGGGCCGCTCGGCGCTCGACCAGGTGCGGGCCGGAACCGCGCGGCGGATCGACCGGCCCGGCCACCGCTTCAACCGCATCCATGTGGACGACATCGCCGGCGCCACCCGGGCGATCCTCGAATCGGGGGCGGCGGGGGTCTTCAACCTCGTCGACTGGCATCCCGCCGAGCCGCGCGCCGTGACCGAGGAGGCGTGCCGGCTGCTCGCTGCGCCGCTGCCCCCGCTCGAGCCCTTTGACCCGGCCAGGCTGTCGCCCATGGCGCGCGGCTTCTGGGCGGAGCGCCGCGTCGTCGCAGGGTGGAAACTGGCAAGGTGCACGGGCTATCGCCTCCGGCATCCGGACTATAAGGCAGGCCTGAGGGCCATTCGCGCAGAGGAGCAGCGGGCATGAAGTTCGGAACCAGCCAGACGGGCGTGGGCAGGTCGGTCGAGCGGGTGGAGGACGCGCGGCTGCTGACCGGGCGGGGCCGCTACACCGACGATGTGCAGCTCTCCGGCATGGTCCACGGCGTGACGCTGCGCTCGCCGCACGGGCACGCCCGCATCCGCGCCATCGACACGGCGGCCGCGCGGGCCATGCCCGGCGTCCTGGCCGTCTACACCCACGCCGACATCGCCCACTATGGCCCCATCCCCTGCCTGGTGCCGCTGTCGGGCCCGGTGCAGACCCCGCGGCCGCTGCTCGCCGATGGCGTGGTGCGCTTCGTCGGCGACGGCGTCGCCTTCGTGGTGGCCGAGACGCGCGAGCAGGCCCGCGCCGCCGCCGAGGCGATCGAGGTCGACTATGAGGAGCTGCCGGCGGTCTCGACGCTGGCCGCAGCGCTTGCTGCCGATGCGCCGAAGGTCTGGCCCGAGGCGCCGTCGAACTGCCTCTTCACCTGGGAGGCCGGCGACGCCGCCAAGGCCGATGCTGCAGTCGCGGCCGCCGCGCACCGGGTCACGCTCCGGATCGTCCAGAACCGCGTCGCGCCCACCTCGATGGAGGTGCGCGCGGCCGTCGGCCAGCACGAGGAGGGGGCGGGCTTCACCCTCCATGTCGGCAGCCAGGGCGTCGCCGGAATGCGGGCGATGCTGGCCGGCCTGGTGATGCAGTGCCCGCCCGACCAGCTCCGGGTGGTAACCGGCGATGTCGGCGGCGGCTTCGGGATGAAGACCTTCCTCTATCCCGAATATGGGCTGGTGCTGCACGCCGCCCGCGCGCTCGGACGGTCGGTCAAGTGGACCGGGGACCGGGCGGACGCCTTCCAGACCGACACCCACGGCCGCGCGATGGAAAGCGAGGCGACGCTCGCGCTCGATGCCGACGGCCGCATCCTCGCCCTCAGGGTCGAATCCTGGTCCGACCTCGGCGCCTACCAGGCGCAATATGGCCCGGCGATCCAGACGCTGGCCGGTGGCCGGATCCTGGGCGGAGTCTATCGCATCCCGGCCATCCACAACCGGGTGCATGGCGTGGTCACCAACACCGCGCCGGTCGATGCCTATCGCGGCGCCGGCCGGCCCGAGGCGACCTACATCATCGAGCGGCTCATGGATGCGGCCGCCCACCGGCTCGGCATCGGCACCGACGAGATCCGCCGGCGCAACCTGCTGACCCCCGACGAGCTGCCGCACGCCAATGGCCTCGGCCTCACCTTCGATGTCGGCAACTTCCCCGCCCTGCTCGACCGGGCGCTGGCCAATGCCGACTGGGCGGGTGCTGCCGCGCGCAGGGCCGAGGCAGCGCGGCGCGGCCGCCGTCACGGCCGGGGGCTGTGCTACTATGTCGAGATCGCCGGCGGCGGCTCGTCGGAGGAGTTCGCCGATGTCCGCGTCGGCGCCGACGGGGTGGTGGAGGTGGCCGTGGGCACCCAGTCGAACGGCCAGGGCCACGAGACGGTCTATGCCCAGGTGACGGCCGAGCGGCTGGGGATCCCCATCGGGCAGGTCCGGATCGTCCAGGGGGATACGGCCCGGCTCGACCAGGGGCATGGCACCGGCGGCTCGCGCTCGATGGCGTGGGGCGGCTCGGCCTGCCTCGAGGCGGCCGATGCGCTGGTGGCGCGCGGCATCGCGCTCGCCAGGGCAGACCTCGGCGACGAGGTGGACTATGCCGACGGCCTGTTCCGGGCGCGCAACTCCAACGCCACCCTCTCGATCGCCGAGCTGGCGGCGAAGCATCCGGGCGGGCTCGACGGCCGGTCGCGCTTCCATCCGGAGCAGCCGCGGCCGACCTTCCCCAATGGCTGCCACGTGGCGGAAGTGGAGGTCGACCCCGAGACCGGCGTGGTGGAGGTGACGCGCTATTCCTGCGTCGACGATTTCGGGACCATCATCAACCCGCTGCTGCTCCAGGGGCAGATCCATGGCGGGGTGGCGCAGGGCCTGGGGCAGGTGCTGCTCGAGAACATCGTCTATGACGAGGCGGCCCAGCTGCTCACCGGGAGCTTCATGGACTATGGCGTGCCGCGCGCCGACGACATGCCGCCCGCGATCGGCTTCGACACGCTGCCCACCCCCTCGCCCACCAATCCGCTCGGCGCCAAGGGCTGCGGCGAGGCGGGCACCATCGGCGCGATGCCGGCAATCATGAATGCCATCATCGACGCGCTCGACGGAACCCAGCTGGAAATGCCGGCGACGCCCGAGAAGATCTGGCGGGCCGCGCAGGCGCTCGCGCTGCGGCAGGCGGCCGAGTAGGCCGGTGGCCTTCTGGCTGCTGAAGTCCGAGCCCGACGTCTATGCCTTCGACGATCTCGTCCGCGACGGCGGGACGGTGTGGGACGGGGTGCGCAACGCCCAGGCGGCGCTCAACCTGAAGGCGATGGCCCCGGGGGAGGAGGCCCTCTTCTACCACTCCAACATCGACAAGGCGGCAGTGGGCATCTGCCGGGTGACCGAGGCCGCCTTCCCCGACCCGACCGACCCGACCGGCCGGTGGGTCGCCGTTCGGGTGGCGCCGGTGGCGCCGCTGCCGCGCGCGGTCACGCTTGCGGAGATGAAGGCCGAGCCGGCGCTCGGCGGGTTCCAGCTGATCCGGCAGACGCGCCTGTCGGTGGTGCCGGTACGCGAGGGCGAATGGGCCGCGATTCGGGCGATGGCAGCCCGGCCGGCCCGCCCGGCCTGACCCTTCGGCCGGACCGGGACGGGACCGCCGGGCGCCCTCGGGTCACTGCGGCTTGGCCATCCCGGCGGCCGCCTGCCTCGGCGTCATCATCGCGCTGTTGTCGCGGCCGCCGCCCTTGTATTCCTGGGCTTCGCGGCGCTGGGCGGCGGGGCCCTGGACGCAGCGGTCGCGCACTTCCTTCGAGCAGACCGGAAGCTCGGTCGCCGCCGGGGCCGGTGCGGGCGCCTGGGCGAGGGCAGGCGCGGCGAGTGCCGCGGTGGCAAGGACGGCAAGCAGGCTCTTCATGGACAATCCTCCGTCAGCCCGCCCCTCCCCCAAGGAGCGGCCGGGCGCGGACCTGATAGCAGGCGGGAAATGGCGGGGCCAGATGCCAGTTGTGGCGCCGGCCGATCAGTCCGGCCGGGTCCAGATCCACGCTGCCACGAGGAGCATCAGGCTCCCGACGAGGAGGAGGAGCGGAAGGCCGGGCTGGCGCCAGGCCCAGAAGAGGAGAAGGCCGGCGG
The DNA here is from genome assembly GCA_029268145.1 of Sphingomonadaceae bacterium. GTDB lineage: Bacteria > Pseudomonadota > Alphaproteobacteria > Sphingomonadales > Sphingomonadaceae > Thermaurantiacus. The sequence continues at coordinate 19,184 of JAJUHA010000013.1, forward strand.
CCATGCCGAGCGCCGAGGCGCGCTTGGCCGCCGGCGCAATGGCCCGCCGGCTGCGCCAGGCGAGGAGGCCCGGGCCGAAGCGGGGATGGGCGAGGAGCCAGGCCTCGAGCCGGGGCGACGAGCGGGCGAAGCCGAAGGCGGCGAGGATGAGGAAGGGCGTGGTGGGAAGGAGCGGCACGACGACGCCGACGAGACCGAGCGCGAGCGCGGCGGCGCCCAGCGCGAAGTAGAGGAGGCGGGCCGGCGCCGCGCCGACGGGTGCCGGCATCAGCCGCCGCCGAGGCGCGCCGCCACGCCGGCAAGACGCGTGCGGGCGTCTGCGGCGAGTGCTGCGACTTCGGGCCGGTCGGCAAGCCCGGCCACGCCCAGCATGGCGGCGGCATCGACGATCCGCACCAGGCTCCCGCTCCCCTCGTCCTCGACGGTCACGTTGCAGGGCAGCAGCAGACCGATTTCCGGGCTGGCCGAAAGCGCGGCGTGCGCGAGCGCAGGGTTGCAGGCGCCGAGGATCGTGTAGCGGCGGAAGGCCACGCCGAGCCTGTCGTGGAAGGCCTTGTCGAGATCGATCCGCGAGACGATCCCGAAGCCCGCCTCGGCAAGCGCGGCCGTGGCGCGGGCGATCGCCTCGTCGAAGGGGCAGGCGAGATGGACGGTGGCTCCCAGTTCCGGCATTTGCGGCCCTTTCCCTGCGGCCCTATCGCGGGGCCATGGCGATGACCCTCTATGGCACCGACCCAAGCTTCTACACGCGCAAGGCCTGGCTGTCGCTGACCGCGGTGGGCGCGGACTTCCGCTATGCGCTGAAGACCCGCGCCAACAAGGCCGAGGTGGAGGCCGCGGTCAACGGCTATCACCGCTTCCCGGTGCTCGACCCCGGCGAGGGTGGCGACTGGATCGTCGACTCGACCCGGATCGGCCTTGCGCTCTCAGAGCGCTTCCCGGCCCGCAGCCTGCTTCCCGAGGATCCGGCGCTCGCCATCCTGGTGCGGATCGCCGACGACTGGTTCGACGAATGGTTCCTGCGCCCCGCCATCCTGTTCCGGGCGAAATCGGCGGCAACCCGCCAGTGGGTGGCGCGGGTGGGCGCGCTCAACCTGCTCGGCCGGCACGCGGACGCGACACCCACGGCCGAGGAGGAGGCCATGATCGCGCGCCTGCTCCCGGGGATCGACCGCTTCTTCCTCGACAGCTGCGCGACGAACGCCGTGGTCGGGCCCGGGATCGCGGCGACCGAGGCGCTGCTTGCGCGGGCCGCGCGGGTGCTCGAGGGGGCGCTGGCCCCCTTCCTGTTCGGCAGCCGGCCGAGCCTTGCCGATGCGGCGCTGTGGGGCTTCCTCGATTCCGGCCTGCTGTGGGAGCCGGAGGCGCGCGCCTTCGTCGAGGCCCGGGCCCCGCACCTCCTGGCCTGGCACGCGCGGGCGCTGGAGGCGGCCCGGGCCGGGGGCGGGGCGTGGAACGCACTCGAGGCGGCGGCCGCGCGCCTTGCCCCCCTGCTGGGCGGGGATGCGCTGGGGTTCGCGGCCTTCCTCGCTGCCAACCGCGCGGCGCTGGCCGATGGCACGAAGCGGCTGCTGCTCGATGGAGTCGAGGTGCCGGCGCGCGGCTTCACCGAGAAGTGCCGGGCGGAGATTGCCGCCAGGATCGGCGCGCTGGGACCGGCCGATCGCGCCCGGCTCGAGGCGGCGGCGGGTGACTGGCCGCTGTTCGCCGTCTATCGGGACGGCTGAGGGAGACAGGCATGGATCGGCTGCCGGAGGACGAGAACTGGGTGCGGATGTCGGGCGTGTCGCGGCGCGCCGCACTCGGCGGCGGAGCAGCCGCGCTGGGCTATGCGCTGGCCGCCCGGCCGGTCACGGCGTCGGCGATCCGCACGCCCGCCGACGGGCTCGACGAAGGGATGGTCCAGTTCCCGGCGAGCGGAGGCTTCCGGATGAACGCCTATCGCGCCAGGCCCGCCACTGGCCGGGCCCGGCCGGTCGTGCTCGTGATCCAGGAGATCTTCGGCCTCCACGAATGGATACGGGACGTGACGCGCCGCCTCGCCCGCGCCGGCTTCCACGCGATCGCGCCCGACCTCTTCCAGCGCTACGGCGACCCGACGAAGGTGGCCGACATGAAGACGCTGCGCGCCACCATCATCAGCAAGGTGGCCGACGCCGACGTGATGGCCGATCTCGACGCGCTCGTCGCCTTTGCCGCCAGCGATGGCGGCAATGCCCGCCGTCTTGGCATCACCGGCTTCTGCTGGGGCGGGCGGATCACCTGGCTCTACGCCGCCCACAACCCGCAGCTGAAGGCCGGCGTCGCCTGGTACGGCCGGCTGACCGGCGAGGTGAACGCGATGACGCCGCGCCACCCGCTCGACGTGGCGGGGCAGCTGAAGGCGCCGGTGCTCGGCCTCTACGGCACGCAGGACAGGGGGATTCCCGTCGCCGACGTCGAGGCGATGAACGCGGCGCTCAAAGCCGCCGGCAAGCGCTCGGTCATTCGCCTGTTCGAGGCCGATCACGGCTTCCTCGCCGACTATCGGCCGAGCTTCTCGCCGACCGCCGCGCCCGTCGCCTGGGCGGCGGCGCTGGCCTGGCTCAGGAAGCTCTGAAGCCGGCGAGCGCGGCGACCAGCGCGTCGGCGAACTCGGGGCGGGTGACCGCCGACATGTGGTTGCCGGGGACCTCGGTGAGCGTCCCGCGCGCAAGCGCCGCGGCGAGCGCCGCGGCCGAGCCATTGTCCGCGTCCTCCACGCCGCAGACGATGGCGACCGGAAGGTCGAGGGTGGCGAGCGCATGAGGGGGCGTGCTCCGCTGGGCGCGGAGCAGGTGGAGGAGGGCGTCCGGCGACCGGACATTGGCCGTCATGAAGGCCTCGGCGAACCCTTCGGGCGACGTGCGCGGCCAGGTTCCGCGCCCCTCGATCATCCGCGCGAACCAGGCGCCGCGCGCCGCGCCCCCGGTGATGCCCTCGAGCCCCATGCCGGCGAGGATCGCCGCGGCCGGGCGCACCACCCCGCGCACCAGCAGCCGGACGATGGTGCGGGCGCCGAGCGAATAGCCGCCGACGACCAGCTCCGGCCCGAGGCCGAGATGGGCGACGAGCGCCTCGACGTCGCGCGCGAGCACGTCCTCGGGCCAGGCTTCGGCGGCCTCGGGCGCATCGCTTGCGCCATGGCCGCGCAGGTCGGGGAGGATGAGCCGGTAGCCGGCCGCCACCAGCCGCGCGGCGGTGCCGTAGCGGACCCAGTTGACCTCGGCCGAGGAGAAGAGGCCGTGGAGGAGCAGGAGCGGCGGGCCGGCGCCTTCCTCGCGGAAGGCGAGCCCGACGCCGTCGAAGCTGGTGAAGCGCGCCATCAGCCCTTCTTCAGGTGGCGGCGGCCGAGCAGCTCGGCGATCTGGACGGCGTTCAGTGCCGCGCCTTTGCGGAGATTGTCGGAGACGCACCAGAGGCAGAGGCCATTCTCGACCGTGGGGTCCCGGCGCACCCGCGACACGAAGGTCGCATAGTCCCCCACGCACTCGACCGGGGTGACATAGCCGCCGTCCTCGCGCCGGTCGACGAGCATGACGCCGGGCGCCTCGCGCAGGATGGCCTGGGCCCGGGCGACCGAAAGCGGCCGCTCGAGCTCGATGGTGATCGCCTCGGAATGGCCGACGAACACGGGAACGCGCACGCAGGTCGCCGTCACCCTGATGGCGGGATCGAGGATCTTCTGGGTCTCGACCGCCATCTTCCACTCTTCCTTCGTGTAGCCGTCGAAGCCGGAGTCGGACCCCATGAAGACGTCGATGTGCGGGATGAGGTTGAAGGCGATCTGCTTGGTGAACTTGGCGGGCTCGCGCCGGTCGCCGACGAAGATGGCGCGCGACTGCTCGAACAGCTCGTCCATCCCCGCCTTTCCCGCGCCCGAGACCGACTGGTAGGTGGCAACGACCACCCGGCGGATGGTGGCGGCATCGTGCAGGGGCTTGAGCGCGACGACCATCTGCGCGGTCGAGCAATTGGGATTGGCGATGATGTTGCGCCTGGAATAGCCGTCGATCGCGTCCGGGTTCACCTCGGGCACGATGAGGGGGACATCGGGCTCCATGCGGTAGAGCGACGAATTGTCGATGACGACGCAGCCCGCCGCTGCCGCGCGGGGGGCGTGGATCTTCGCCGGGCCCGAGCCGGCGGCGAACAGCGCCATGTCCCAGCCGGTGAAGTCGAAATGCTCGAGGTTCCTGACCGTCAGCTCGCGGCCGGAGTCGCCGAAGTCGATGCGGTCGCCGACCGAGCGCGACGAGGCGAGCGCGGCGATCTCGTCGGCGGGGAACTCCCGCTCGGCGAGGATGTTCAGCATCTCGCGCCCGACATTTCCGGTCGCGCCGACGACGGCAATCCTGTATCCCAAGTCCGCTCTCCCTGCCTGCCCGCTGCGGCGGGCAGCGCGGGGGCCTAGCCGGAGATGGCCGCCGAGGAAAGCGCGGTCGTGCCCCGGAGACGCGGAGGGTGGAGCCGATGGCGAGCGACGGGCAGCCCTTTCTCGGATCGGTCCGCGATGGCGCGCCGGCGCTGTTCCGGCTGCGCTGGTGGGCGATCCTGCTCAGGGGCGTGTTCGGCATGATCTTCGGGATCCTGTGCCTCGTCACGCCGGCCGCGGCGCTGCTCTCGCTCGTCCTCCTGTTCGGGATCTTCGCCATTGCCGACGGGATCGCCGGGGTGATCGCGGCCTGGGGCCGGGCGCGCAATGGCGAGGCCTGGGTCTGGTTCGCGGTGGCGGCGGTGGCCTCGATCGTGCTCGGGAGTCTCGCCTTCGCCTGGCCGACGGTGACGGCCCTGGTGCTCACCCTCTTCATCGGCGCCAACGCGGCGATGACGGGGGTGGCGACGCTGGTGTCGGCCGCCAAGCTTCCTCCCGATCACGGCCGCGGCTGGTTCCTCCTCTCGGGCATCCTCGGCATCGTCTTTGCCGGGCTCATCCTCCTGAACCCGCTGGCCGGCGCGGTTGCCATCACGTGGATCATCGGCGGCTGGGCGTTCGCGATCGGCCTTCTCTTCGTCCTGGTCGGCCTTCGGCTCAGGTCGCTGAAGGCGCGGCTCGACACCGGGCTGGAGCGGCTGCGCGACGGGCTCTCGGGCGGAGCCTAGTCCGGCCGGGCGGGCGTGGCGCCGCCGAGCAGCGAGGCCGGCGCGACGGTGCCCATGGTGATGTAGAACTTGGCGAGATCGTCGAACTTCATGCCGGGCACCACGCGGACATTGGCGACGGGGACGAAGAGGAGCGCGCCGCCGATGGGCACCGGCGCGGTCGGGACGAGGATGAGCCGCGACGGCCCGTTGCCGACGTCGAAGATGTCGGGGCTGGCAAGCAGCGCCAGCACTTCGGCACCCCCGCCGAAGCGGGCGGTCACCACGCTCATCGAGGCCATCTCCTCCTTGCTGTCGCCGCCCATGGTGCGGACCAGCTGGGCGAAGGGCTGGTAGAGCTTGCCCACCACCGGGAGGCGCGAGAGCAGCCCATCCACCCAGGATTCGAGGAGGCCCTTCGCCCCCGACTGCACCAGGGCGCCAAGGACCGTCACCCCGGCGGCGACGACGAGGAGACCGAGCCAGAAGCCCGCCGCCTTGCCGGCTGCGCCCAGCGTGACCAGCCGGCCGAGGCTGGCGATGAGGCTGCCGAGGAAGGTGTCGGGCCCGAAGACGGCGCCGAGCTGGCCGAGCACCCAGGCAAGCGCGACCACCGTAAGGATGAGGGGCAGGAGGAAGAGAAGGCCGGTCAGGAACAGGCCGGCGAGCTTGCGCGCAAGGAGCGCCGGCGAGCGGCGGGCAAGGCGGACAAGGCTGGTCATGGCGCCAGCGCGCCGACGATCGCTGCCCCCATCTCCCACGTCGAGAGCGTGCCGCCGAGATCGCGGGTGCGGGCGCCGCCGGCGAGCGCCGAGGCGACCGCGGCCTCCACCCGGTCGGCCGCGTCCGGCGCCCCGAGCGAGTGGCGGAGCGCCATGGCGAGGCTGAGGATCGCAGCGCAGGGGTTGGCGATGCCCTGGCCGGCGATGTCGGGCGCCGAGCCGTGGATCGGCTCGTAGAGGCCGGGCGTGCCCGGCGCGCCGAGCGCAGCCGACGGCAGCATTCCGAGCGAGCCGGTCAGCATGGCGGCAAGGTCGGAGAGGAGGTCGCCGAAGAGGTTGTCGGTGAGGATCACGTCGAACCGGCGCGGGTTGCGCACCAGCTCCATGGCGCAGCTGTCGGCGAGCATGTGCGAGAGCGGCACGTCCGCGTGGCGCTCGGCCTGGCGGGCGGTGACCACCTCGCGCCAGAGCAGGCCGGATTCCATCACATTGGCCTTGTCGACCGAGGTGACATGGCCGCCGCGCGCGCGGGCCAGCGCGAAGGCGACGTCCGCCACGCGCGCGATCTCCTGCTCGGTGTAGCGCTGGGTGTTGACGCCCTCGCGCTCGCCCGAGGGGAGGCGGGAGATGCCGCGCGGCTCGCCGAAGTAGACGCCGCCGACCAGCTCGCGGACGAAGAGGATGTCGAGGCCCGCCACCACCTCGGGCTTGAGCGTCGAGGCATCGGCGAGCGCTGGAAACAGCCTGGCCGGCCGCAGATTGGCATAGACGGCCATGGCGGCGCGCAGCTGGAGCAGGCCCGCCTCGGGGCGGAGGTCATAGGGCTGGCCGGCCCATTGCGGCCCGCCGACCGCGCCCATGAGGACGGCATCGGCCGCGAGCGCGGCTGCCTTCGTCGCCTCGGGAAGCGGCGTGCCCTCGGCGTCGATCGCGGCGCCGCCGAAGGGGGCCTCGGCAAGCTCGAGGCCGGGCAGCGCGAGCGCCTCGGCGACGGCGCGGGCCTCGGCGGTGACTTCGGGCCCGATCCCGTCGCCCGGGAGCAGAAGCAGCTTCACGGCCTGGCCGCGGCGCCGGCGATCCACGGCCGCTCGGCGGCGAGCGCGGCCTCGTAGCGGTCGAGCTCGGGCAGCAGCCGTTCGGTGATGCCGATCTGGTCGAGCCCCTGCAGGAGGCAGAGCTTGCGGAACGGGTCGATCGGGAAGGCGAAGCGGTCCTGGTAGGGGGTGGTGACGGTCTGGGCCTCGAGATCGACGGTGACGGGCAGGCCTTCGCGCGCCACCTCCATCAGCCGGTCGACCGCCTCCTGCGGGAGCGCCACGAGGAGGAGGCCGTTCCGGAAGCTGTTGCCGGCGAAGATGTCGGCGAAGGAGGGCGCGATGACGCAGCGCAGGCCCATGTCGAGGAGCGCCCAGGGGGCGTGCTCGCGGCTCGAGCCGCAGCCGAAATTGTCTCCGGCGATGAGGATCCGGGCGCCGGCGGACTCCGGCCGGTCGAAGATGTTGCCCGGGTCCTCGCGCAGCGGCGCGAACGCCCCCCGGCCGAGCCCGGCGCGGGTCAGGGCCTTCAGGTAGCGCGCCGGGATGATGACGTCGGTATCGACATTGGCGGCGCCGAAGGGGATTGCGCGGGCGGTGAGCGTGGTGAAGGGCTGCATGGCGCCGCTCCTAGCCGCCCGGGCGGGGCAAGGGCCAGAGGGCGCGTGGCACCTGCAGGTGGCGGCAGTCCTCGATCCCCGGCGGCCCGGGCGGGCCCGCGGCGGGCTCAGGCGGACGTGCGTCCGGCTGCGAGCTGGGCGGCGAGCGGGGCGAGCATCGGCTCGGCTGGCGCTCCCTCCCCGTCGGCGAGCGGCAGGCGGGAGAGCAGCTCGTCCTCGTGGTCGATCCGCTCCATCGCCCAGCCGGCGAAGAGGCGGTCCTCGGCTGGCGCGAACTCGAGCAGCTGGACGTCGCGGTGGCGCAGGTCGGAGCAGATCCGCTCGAACAGGGCCTCGACTTCCGCGAGCGGGCCTTCGATCGCCTGCAGGAACTGTCCGTCGGCCAGAAGGAGAGCGCCGGTGATGCCCCGCTTCGCGTTGGCGCCCGAGGCGCGTGCGAGGATCCGGGCGGTCTCGGCCTCCGCCTCGGAGGGAGGAATGGTCGACCGGCTGCGATAGACGAGACGGTGGAGCATCAGCTGGCCTCCCTTGCCCTTGCTGCGTGGAACATGGCGGCGGCGACCTCGGCGGTCACCGGCTTCGAGATGAGATAGCCCTGGAGCTGGTCCGCGCCTTCCTGCTGCATGAAGCGGCGCTGGGCCTCGGTCTCCACCCCTTCCGCCGTGACGGCCATGCCAAGGCGGGCGCCGAGCGTGGTGATGGCCCGCACGATCGATGCGCTGCCCGAATCCTCGGGTGCGAGCTGGATGAAGCTCTGGTCGATCTTGATCTTGTCGAACGGAAAGCGGGAGAGGTAGCTGAGCGAGGAATAGCCCGTTCCGAAATCGTCCATCGAGATGCGGATGCCCCGCTCGCGCAGCGCGACGAGCGCGGCGAGCGACGTGCCGTCGTCCTGGAGAAGGGCCGATTCGGTGATCTCGAGCTCGAGCCGATGCGGGGCCAGCCCGGTCTCCCCGAGGATCCGGAAGACCTGATCGACGAGCCCGGGGCTGCGCAGCTGGAGCGGCGAGAGGTTGACGGCGACGGTGAGCGGCTCGGGCCAGCTTGCGGCGTCGCGGCAGGCGGTGCGCAGCACCGCTTCGCCGATCTCGACGATGAGCCCGAGCTCCTCGGCGAGCGGGATGAAGACCGAGGGCGGGACGTTCCCGCGCTCGGCGTGGTGCCAGCGCACCAGCGCCTCGGCGCCCGTGAAGGCGCCGGTCCGCGTGTCGATCTGCGGCTGGTAGTGGACCTCGAACTCGGCGCGGGCGACGGCGCGCCGCAGATCGAGCTCGAGCGCGCGGCGCTGCTGCCGGCGCGTCGTCATCTCGGTCTCGAACAGGCGCCAGGTGCCGCGCCCGGCCTCCTTGGCGGCGTAGAGCGCGATGTCCGCGCTCTGGGCGAGCGCGTCCGGCGTGCGGCCATCGGCGGGAGCAAGCGCAATGCCGGCCGAGGCGCCGATCTCGAGCACATGGCCGTCGATGGCATAGGGCCGCCGGGCGACCTCGATCAGCCGGTCGGCGAGCGCTTCCGCCTCGGCCGCGCCGGCGACGTCGGCGAGCACGGCGAACTCGTCGCCGCCGAGCCGGGCGAGCAGGTCGCCCTCGCGGGTTGCCGAGGCGAGCCGGCCGGCGACGCGGCGCAGAAGCGCATCGCCCATTGCGTGGCCGAGCGTGTCGTTGACCGGCTTGAACCGGTCGAGATCGAGCATGATGAGGGCGAGGCGCCCGGGATGCCGCGCCGCGGGCCCGAGCCGCTCGGCGAGCGACTCGGCGAAGCTGCGCCGGTTCGGAAGCCCGGTCAGCGGATCGATGTGGGCGAGGCGGCGGATCTCGGCCTCGGTCGAGAGGCGCTCGCGCTGGTCGCGGATGGCGATCACCCGGTGCGCGCTTTCGCCGAGCGCAATGTCCTGGGCGACGATCCGGACCGGGATCGGGGTGCCGGCGGCATCGGTCACGGTGGCGTCGCGCTCGCGGCCGACCGGCACGTCGGCGGCGGGGATTCCGGGCAGGATCTCGGCGAGCGAGCGGCCGAGCAGGGATTCGCGCCTGCGCCCCAGCATCTGCTCGAGGCTGCGGTTGAGCCCGACGATCCGCTCGCCGTCGCAGATGAGGAGGCCTTCGACGGCGACATCGGCGAAGTCGCGCAGCCGCCGCTCCTCGGCGCGGCGGCGCCGCTCGAAGCGGACCGAGACCCAGACCGCGACGAGGCCGAGCGCGAGGACGAGGAGGGCGGCGTTGGTGACGAGGACGAGGAGCGTCTCGACCGAGAGCGCGCCGGGGCGGATCTGGCGCAGCGGATCGGGCGTGACCGAGACCGCCGCCATGCCGAGGAAGTGGGTGGCGCAGACGCCGAGGATGAGGAGCGTGGGTGCAAGGCGCCGCACCGCCGGCTGGCGCGACCAGGAGGCGTGCGAGGAGAGGATGGTGAGCAAGACGCCCGCGCCGACCGAGGCGATGACCCAGCCCGGCGCCCAGTGGAGCGTGCCGGGAACATCATAGCCGGCCATCCCGGTGTAGTGCATGGCCGAGATGGCGAGCCCCGAGACGATTCCGCCCAGCGTGCGACCCGCCGGCCCCGGAAGGCCGATGGCGAGCAGGCTGCCCTTGCCGACGAGGAGGACGGCAAGGACGAAGGAGCCGACCGTTGCGTTGAGCGCGAAGGCGACCGGAACGCCGGGCCGGTAGGCGAGCATGGCGATGAAGTGCGTGGCCCAGATCGCGCTTGCCGTGGCCAGCGTGCCGGCTGCGCCCTACAGGAGCCGTTCCCGGCCCCGCGGGCTGCGCGCCACCACGCCGCCGATGGCGTAGGCGCTGTGCATGCCGATGGCGCAGATGACCGCGGCCAGCGCCACGATTCTGAGATCGTGGGCCTCGGTCAGGCAGCGCGCAAGCGTGTCGAAGGCTCCCCACATCCCGGCGGGTAACGGCCGGACGAGCGCATCGTTCAGCAGGCCCGCGTCAGGCCGCCGGGGCCGGGGGCGGGGCGGGCCGGCCGGCGGACCCGGGCAAGCCGGCGGGAAGCTGCCATTGCCATCCCGGTTTCCCGATGTTTAAGTCCGAAATGGAGGTTCATCGGGGGCAGAGGTGGAGTCGGACGACCTCGAGACAGCACGGGAACTCGATCGCGAGCTTGCGCGCGAGGTGGTGAGGCTGCTCGGCGAGGCCGAGGAGGTCCGCGTGGCGCTCGCGCGCGCGGCTGCGGGCGGCCTGGTGCTCGACTCCGTGATCGCGAAGCTCGACGCCCTGATCGCGGCGTCCAACCGCGCCGAGACGGCCCTGTCCGCGCTGGACCGGATCGAGGCCGGGCTGGCCGGGACGACGAGCCGGGGCGCCGGCGAGCCGGTCGCGCAGCCGCCGCGTGCTGCCGCCCGGCCCGACCGAGGGGACCCGCCCGCGCCCGCCGCTTCTCCCGGGGCACCCGCTCCGGCTGCGTCCGCTCCGGCTGCGTCTGCTCCGGGTGTGGCGGCGCCAGCGGCGGATCCCGCGGCCGGCGCCCGTCGTCACGCTCCGGAGGCGCGTGCACCAGACTCCGGGAGCCCGCGCGGGCAGCCCCGGAGTTTCTGGGAGGGCCGTGGCGTCTGGGTCGGACTTGGCTTACTGGCCGGCGTGCTCGTGGGCGCTGTCGGGATGTGGGCCTGGCAGCGGCCGGGGGCACCGGCGGAGGAGCGGGTCGCAGTCACTGTCCCTCCGTCGCCGCCGTCGATGGAGGCGCGGATCGAGGCTGGCTGGCGGACGCTGCTTGCCGACCCGAGACCGGTCGATTCCGCCGACAGGACCGAGGCCGAGGTGGCGGAGCTGCGCGCGGCCTTCTGCTCCACGCCGGGTGCGCCGTGCCGCGGCTGGGCCGAGGTCGCAGGCCGGCTCGCCCCCGACGAGCGCGCGCTCCTCATCGGTGCGCTTCGCCGCCGTCTCGGCGCGGATCCCTGCGTCCGGCTGGTTCCCCGTGGCACTGGTGCCGGGGCAGCCGGGGCAGCTGGCGCGGCCAATGCGGAGGCCGTCATGCGGGACGAGGTCGCTTGCCTCCTCTCGCGCCTTGGCGACCCCGCTGCCGGCAGCGATGGCCGCTAGCTTTCCCATCGCGCTCGCCGTCTTCGGCACGCTGTCGAACGGCGCCAATGCCCAGCTGCTCGGCGCACCCGAAGGGCAGGCCCTTGCGCCCGGGGTGGTCGCGCTGCTGCGCCGGCTGTTCGATTCGGTCAGGCCCCGGCTCGCCGCGCTGCAGGGGGAGGAGCTGGCGTTTCTTCCCGCCGGCGAAGGACCGGGCATGCCCTGGCTTCTCCTGCGGCTCGATCCGCCGCAGCGGGGCGCGATCGGCGAGGTTGGCCGGATCTGGGCTGCGATCCTCCCGCCCGAGCGCCTCGAGGCGATCGGCTGGGGCGTCCATCTCCTGTTCGACGGCGCCTTCCCGCCGCCGCACCAGCCCGAGACCGGCGCGGCCTTGGCGCTGCGCGACTGCGCGCCCGGACCACCGCCCGATCTGCCCGAGCTGGTCCTGCGCGCAGCCGACGCTGCCGCCCTCATCGAGGCGCCGATCGCGCTCGAACCGGCGCCGGGACAGTCGGGGAAGGATGCGATCGCCGCGCTGTGGAGCCGCACGCCGCCGTCGCACCGCCGCCGCAGCTTCGCCACCCACCCGCTGCTCGGCGGTACCGCCGAGGTGGTGGTGGGCGCCACCGACGGACGCCACCGGGTCGATCTGGGTGCCGGCGCGCCCGTGCTCCCGCTCGCCGAGGAGATTGCGCGCACCTTGCTCGGGATCGCCTTTCCGCCGCGGCCGCCGTTGCCGGCCGAGGCGCAGGAGGCAGAGATTGCCGCTGCGGCGGAGACCCTGGCGAAACGGATTGCGGATTCAGCGGCGGGCGGCGGTCAGCTGGAGCGTCTTGCACGGCTCCACGCCCGCTCGCACGATGCCCTGTATCGCGCCGCCTATGCGGCGGCCCTCCCCCGCCTTGCCCGGCGCATGGCTGCGGCGGGTCTTGCCGGGTCCGACCTGTGCGCTGCGCTCGCCGCCGCGCTCGCAATCTCTCCCGGTCTGGGGGCGGAGGCCTCGCTGGCGCAGGCCTTCGCCGACCTGGTGCTCGACCGCGGGCTGGCGCCGGACTTGTCCGATGGGCTGCTCGACTGGCTTGCGCCCGCGCTCGGGTCGCCGGAGCGCGCGGCCAGGCTTGGCGCTGCAATGGAACGGCTCGGTCCGGCACCGGCGGTGCCGTTCGCCGACTGGTGGCGGCGTTTCGAAAGGGTCGAGGGGCTGGAACGCCGCCCTGACCTTCTTGCCCGGCTTGCCGTCGAGGCCGACGGCGGGGCCGAGGCGGATGCCGCGCTCGAGCGGCTGGAGCGGCTGGGAGGCTTCTGGCCGGGGCCGCTCATTGCGCGCGGCTATGGCGGCAGGGTGGAACTGCGCGCCCGGGTGGAACGGCGCTGGCTTGCGCTTCCGGCGGGAGACCCGCGGCGGCGCGGCGGGCTGGCGCGCCTGCGGCGGGCGCGGCGCGTGAGGGGAAGCGGATAGGGGCGAGGATGCGGAGGGGCAGGGGCATGGCAGGGCGCAACGCGAACGGGCCGGACGGGGAGAAGGGCCAGGGCGGGGACGGGAGCTTCCCCGAGGCTGGGGGTGGGCTGGGCAGGCCTGCCGGGGGAGCGGCGGAAGAGTGGCTCAGCTCCGACGACGTCATCCCGCTCGGCGGGCCGGAGGAACCGGGAGCAGCGCCATGGACAAGGCCCCGGCCCGCGCAGGGGAATGAGGCGGCGCGGCCGGAACCGCGGCCGGGACATCGGGGCGCCCCCCCGGCATCCGCCACGACCGAGCAGGAGCGAAGGAAGGCCGAGGAGGAGCTGAAGCGAAGGGAGGCCGAGCAGGCACCGCTGCGCGGCGCCGAAATCGCGGATGCCGACGTGCTGCCGACCTGCTTCGCCCATGCCCGGGCCGGTGGCGGGGTCATCGCCCTCCTCGGCTATGGCGGGACCGGCAAGACCTTCATCGTCCAGCGGCTGGCCCAGCTCCAGCAGAAGGGCCACTACAGCCTCGAGACGGTGGATGGCCGGCATGTGGACGCCGCCCAGGGGTTCGTCGACCGCTCGACCCGGATCATGGGCTACCGGCTGCGCCACGACGACCGGGAGCGCCGGGCTCCCTCCTACCTCATCCTCGACCTGCCCGGGGAGCGGTTCGATGCCTTCCAGCAGTCGCGCACTGCCCGCGGCGACGTGCCGGCCGGGCCGATCGCCCCCGAGGAGCTTGAGGCGATCGCGGCGGTGCTGGCGCTTGCCCGCGTCCTTCTCCTGGTGATGCCGGCCAAGCAGGTGCTCGCCCGCGACCGCTTTCTGGAGGAGGGCGACGTCGAGCAGCTCGAGCGCCGGGACCGCGAGATGCGCGCGCGCAACCATGACCGCTTCATCAACGGGCTTGCCACCTTCCGCGACTTCGTGCTGCCGCTGCGCGCCGCCGCGCGCGCGGACGGCGAAGCCGAGGCGCTGCGCGCTGCGATCGCGGCCGGCCGGCAATCGCCGCCGGTGGCTGGAGCCGGCCAGCTCGACCTCGTTGCCGAAGTGGTCCTCACCCGATCCGACGAATATGCCTGGTGCCTGCCGCCGGACGAACGCGACAGCTTCGACGCGGATCCCCTCGGCCATGTCGCCGCGCGCCGGCCCGAACTCATCCGCAAGCTCGCCACCCAGTTTCCCAACTGCGGCTGGCGCTTCGTCGCGGCCTCGGTCGCCGCGCACGACCGGGAGTTCCACCCGGAGACGCCGCACTGGGGCATGGCCGACCTCGCCGCGGCCTGCCTCGCGGCGTCCCTGCCCCGGCAACGGGGGTGGTGGCCTCCGCTGGCCGGCCGCGCCGCCGGAGCAACGACCCGGGAGGCGCTTCTGGCGCGCGCCGCCCGCGATCCTGTCCTCGCGAAAGCGCTTGCGTGAACGGCAAGTTGCGGGGCGCATTTCTCGCGTTCCTCGCCGACCGCAAGGGCGCCACTTGGCTGAGCGCGGCCGCCGGCCTGGTGCTGCTCATCCTCGGCATTCCCATCCTTGCTGCCGAACTCGTCGGCAATCGCGACGACATGCCGGTCCGGATCGCCGGCATGGGCGACCTGCCCTGGACGGACGCCGAGCGCGCGCTGGTGCGCGGGCTTGCTCTTTCGCGGGCGCCGCTTGCACCGCCGCCGCCGCCGGCGCAGGTCGCGCCGCCGTTCCGCGCCGGTGTCCTCAGCCTGCCGCCGGACTCGGCGCGTCGCCAGGCCTTCGTCGCCGCCACCCGCCTGCTGCGCGGGCTGGACGGCGCGGACCCGGCGGGAAGCCCCCGGATCGATGCGCTCGGCTGCCCCGAGGCGGACCTGCGCGCCGAGGCGATGGCGCTGCTGCCTGCGGCCGATGCCGAAGGCGACAGCCGCGCCGGCATGATCAACTACCATCTCGGCGTGACCGCGCTGTGCGCCGGGGACGCCGCCGGCGCCGCCGGCCACTTCGCGGCGGCCGAGGCACCGCTCGCGCGCGCAGCCGCTCGACTCGGCACGGCCAGTCCGCGCCGCCGCTATCTCGCCCAGTATGAGGTCGCCCGGCTCTACGGGCATGCGCTCGCGCATGCCGGCTGGCCGGCGGCCGACGCGCTCGACCCCGAGGCTGCGCGCGCGGCAGACGAGCGCCTTCTGGCGGCCTATCTCCGGGCGCACGCGGACGGTGTCGTCGATGCTCCGCGCTATGGCGCCGCGGGTGCCTACCGCGACTTCGGGGTCGCCGGGCGTCCCGGCGATCCGGTGCTGTTCGCCTTCTCGAGCGCCGACATCCTCGCCGCGCGGCTGTGGCTGCTGCTCCGGTCGCCGTCGCTTCTGTCCTATCCTCCGGCGGGGCTGGAGGCCTGGCTCGCCGCGGCGGCCCGCGACGCCGAGACGGTGCGCCGGCCGGCGCTGGCTGCCAACGCCGTCGTGGTCGCGCTGGCGCTCGACGGCAGTGGAGCACGCGACCCGCGCGAGACCGTGCGCCAGCTTCACCGGCTCCACGCCGGCCTTCCCGCCGAGCAGCGGCTGGCGGTCCAGGCCGAACGGCGGCTCCGGGCCATGGCGGCGCTCGCCGGAGCCGATCTCGCCGGCGTTGCCGGCGCCGACCAGTTCGCCGAGGAGCCCGAGCCGAGCCGCTGGCGGCGCGCCTGCACGCGCGACGGGATGGACTATCCTCCCCTCGTCGTCGCGCCGGCGGGAGAGGGAAGCGCGGATCCGGACGCCCTCGTCCTCGACCGCTATCTCTGCATCCTGCACATGCGCAAGGCGCTGTGGCGCGGCGACCCGGAGGCGATGGTGGCGGCCCATGCGGCGCTGCGCGACACGCCGGGCGGACTCGACTTCGGGATCGGGGCTGTCGCCCGCGCGGTGGCCGCGCCGGCTGCCGGACGCCTCGTCGCCGAGGTCGCGCGCAAGCGGCGGGAGGGAGACGCGGTCGCTGCGCGTGCGCTCGACCGGGTGCTGGTCGAGGAGGGCCTGTTTGCCGGCAGCACCCGGCTGGCGGCGCGGATGCGGCTCTGGTTCGGACCCGCCTGGCTGCTCTTCTGCGGGCTCGCGCTGGCCGGGCTCGCCGCTTGCCTCTGGGCACATCGCAAGGGTGCTGCGATCAGGCGGGCGCTGGCCGCGCTGGAGAGCCCCGGCCACAGGCGGGATCGGCTTGGCGATGGAGCGCAGGGCGTGACGCCGGGGGCTCAGCGGCCCTGATGCTGCTCCTGCCGCTGCTGCCGTCCGCGCTCCTGCTCTGGTGGGCGGCTGTCAGCGGCCGCGCCGGCGCGGCCGCGGCGCTCGTCCCGGGCGTGCTGGGGCTCATCATGCTCGGACTTGCTGTGCTCGTGCTGCGCAGCGGCGCGGGCGAGGGCGTTGGCACAGCCCGGATCGCGCTCGAGGAGATCGCCTTCGCGCCCGGGCGAGCGGTGCGCATCGGCGGGGACCCCGTGGGCGATGCGCTGGTGCTGGGGAGCCCGGACGCGCCGCCGCTCCCGGCCTCGCTCGTCATCGTGAGGCGCGATGGCGATGCCCTTGCGATCGACATCAGCCGGAGGGCGCATGGCCGGCTGCTCGCCCGGGTCGACGTCGGTGGACCTTCCGTGCTGCCGGGCACCGTGCCGGTCGGGCGGGTGGGCGAGGGGCCGCTGCCCTGCGCCATGCACGAGAGGTCGCGCGCCGCGCCGGTCCCGATGCGGCCCGGCGCGCTGTTTGCCGCACCCGGGTTCGGCACGCTCGCGCCGGGCGGAAGCTGCCGGCCGCTGCCGGAAGGGGAGCAGCGCTTCCGGCTGCGGAACGACGAACGGATCCTTGCGATCGCCGGGCCGGCGGACCGGAGGGTCAGCGCCGGACAGGCGCTGCGGCTGCGCCTCTACCGGGTGGTCGCCCCGGTGCCGCCCATCCCGGGGCTGGCCGCCGAGCCGGGGCGGCTGGTGCTGCTGCTCGACGCCGACGTCCTGCTGCGCGAGGGGGCAATCGCGGTCAGACCACGGCGACCGGCCGTGCAGCAGGTTGCCGGCGCGCTCGAGGAGAGCCGGCCGATCCTTCTCACCGGGCGCGCCGGGCTTCGCCAGCCGACCGAGGCGCTGGCGGACGCTGCAGTCTTCCCCCTGCTTGGCGCGCGCTTCGAACCGGCGCTCGCCAGCGTCCGGCTCGAGACGCCGGGGGCGGGAGACGGGCCGTTCCTGCTTGCCGGCGGCAAGGCGGAGGCGGACGGATCGGACCTCGTGGTGGCAACCGACGAGGGCCGTCTGATGTTCGCCCTGGGCCTCACCGCGCCGGGCCGGGGCCAGCTGGCGGCACTGCCATGGCTGGCGATGGGCGCGCTTCTGATCGGCAGCCTGGCAAGCTTCGGGCTGCGCCGCCGGTGCGCGCTTGCCGCGGTTCTGTTCGGCGCGCTCGAGGCGCTACTTCTCGTCCGGTTCCTCATGGCGGTCGAGGCGGAGCTGGTCGCCCCCTCGTCCGACCTGGCGCCGCTGCCTGCCGACGCCCTGCTCGCCCTGCTGGTCGCGCCGCTCGCGCTCCGGCTGGCGTGGCCGGACCCTCGGGCACCGTGCGCCCTCCCGCTGCCGGTGCTGCTGGCGTGGCTGGTCGCGGCGGGCGCCGCGGCGGGAGCGATCCTGCTCCTCCCGGTCCCGCCCGGGACATCGGGCGTGGTCGCGGCGGGTGCGCTCGGAATCCTCGCCCTTGGCGCCTGCTTCGCGCGCGCGCAGTGGGGCCCGGCGGTCGCCGTGCGGAGAAAGCTCGAACCGCTCCACCGGGCCCTGTCCGGCCCCGGCGGAGGAGATCCTGGCCCGGCATGGCGTCGCGTCCGCGCCCTGCCGGCCCCATGGCTCTGGGCGCTCCTTGCGCTTGGCGTGATTTTCGCGGTCCGCCTGCTTGTGCCCGGCGAGCAGCTGCCCGGGCTGCCGGTCCGGCTGTCGGTCAGCCTGTTCCTGGTGCCCCTCACCCTGCTTGCCGCGGCACTGCTGCTCGCGCCGGTGGGCGATCCGGCGGGGCCCCGCCCCGGGGACTGGCGCACGCTACTTGGTCTTGCGCTGCTGCTCGGGGGCGGGATCGGGCTGGCGAGCTGGCTGGTGCGCGATTCCGGGTTCGCCATCCTCGGCTGGCCGGTCGCCGCGGCCGCGGCGCTCGCCTTCATCCTGCGCACGTCAGCGGCGGAGCGGCGGTCTGCGCTGGTACTGGCCGCGCTGCTGGCGGTCGCTCTGGTGATCGCGCTCGCCGGCTGGTTCCAGTCCCGGATCCTTCAGGCAGCCGCAGCGCTGGCGCTGGCCGGTGGGCTGGGCCTCGTCGCCCTCGTCCGTCCGCGCTGGCGCGCCGGGTTGTGGACCGTCCCGGCGCTCGCCATCGCCGCGATGGCCCTGATCGTGCCGCTGCTTCCGTTCGTCTCCCCGGCGGCATCGCTGCCCGACATTGCTGGCGCGGCCACGCTCGACCGCAACGAGGCGCGCCTCCTCGGCGCCTTCGCCCCTGGCCGGCTTGCCGCGCATGGCACCAGCCTTGCGCTCGAATTCCAGTCCGCGATCGACGTCGGGCTGGCCCATGCCGCCGAGGGCGGCTGGCTTGGCGCCGGCTGGCTCGGGCGTGCCGACATGGCCGGCCCGCTCGGCCCGACCCGCCTGTCCGATCACGCCGCGGCGGTGCATCTGCTGCTGCCGTTCGGCATGGTCGGTGCGGCGATCGTGCTTTCGCTGCACGGGGCCGTCGCGGCCGCCGCAGTGACGAGGGTGCGGCCCGCCATGCCCGTCTTCGCCTGGCTCGGGCTGCTGTCGGCGCTCGCCCTTGCCCTCGTCAGCGCGTGGATGCTGTTCGCCAACCTTGGTGCGCTGCCCTTCACGGGCCGCAACATGCTTCTGCTCTCGCCGGTCTCGGCGGGCGACCTCGTCGAGGGATGGATCCTTCTGCTCCTTGTCGCGATGGGGCTCGCGCCAGCCGGCCCCGCCGCCGAGCCGGGGCCATGAGGCAGGGCGCGCTCCTCGGCGGCGCCGGGTTCCTGCTGCTCGGGCTCGTTGCCGCGCTGGCGGTGCTGCGCATCGGTCCCGGGCCGAGGCCCGATCCCTACGCCGAGATGGTGGAGCGCCACTTCATCCGGCCGCCGGCTGGGGAGCGGCCGCTGCTGCGCGCCCGCGACGACGGCGAGGCCGGCCCGGTGGTGCGGCTCGACGAGCCGATCCCGGAAGCTCACCGGCGGTTCGTCGACGCCTCGCCGCTCCGGCGCGACCTTATCGCCGATGATCCTGCGCTCTGGCGGTTCCGCGAGGGGAAGCTGGTGGGGATCGTCCCGGGGCGGCACGCGGCGCGACCGGCGATGCGGATGCGGCCATGGCGCGGCCGCATCGCCTACCGGCCGAGCGCGGGCGCGCCTGTGCCGGGGGGCGGCTGGCTCGCCATGCCCCAGGACCAGCCGATCCGGTTCGAGCCCGACGATCCGCGCCGGGCGGCGATCGACCTCGTCTTCACCGACCAGCCGCCGCGCACCGGCGACCTGGCGAGCGCCGGCCGCCTGTCCTACCATCCTGCAACCCGCGGGGGCCGGCTGGCTGCCAGTCAGGTCGACCTGCACTGCTCCCGGCCGCCGGCGCGCAGCGATGGCGCCATCCTCGCACCGCCCGACGCCCGGCTCTACCGGGCCGGCGACCAGGCCCTCCTGCTCGTCGAGCGGGACACATGCGAGATCCGGGTTGGCGGCGTTGAGGTTCGCCTGGCCGGCCGGGCCCCCGTTGCGGTGCCGCCGGGCTCGGTCGTGGCGCTGCGCGCCCGGGATGGCGACGAGGGCCTGGCCCTGGTGCGGCCGCGCTTCGAGACGGCGCGCCGGCTGATCGTGTGGACCGACCGCAGCGGCGCGCGGCAGACGGATCCGGCGCTCGCCGGTTTCGCCGAGGCCGTCGACCGCGATCTCGGGCGGGCACTGGCCACGGCCCGGGCCGATCCGGAAGCCACGGTCGCGCTCAGCCTCGATGCCGGGCTCCAGGCCGCGCTTGCCGACCGGCTCGGTCGCTTCGTCGCCGAGGCGCCGCCGGCGCGCGGCGCGGTGCCGCGGCGCGCCACGGTCACCATTCTCGATGCCCTGACCGGCGAGGTCCTGGCCATGGCGGGCCACGACGAGAGCGCGGGCGCGCTTGTCGCGGGCGAGCGTGTCGCGCCCGCGCTCGAGCGGTTGCCGGTCGGTTCGGCGGCCAAGCCGATCTTCGCTGCGGCGGCGCTGGCGGCGGCGCCCGGTCTTCGCAGCCTCTGCGTGCGGATCGAGGCACCCGACGGCCGCGCCGGGGACGTGCTCGGCATGCCCTTCGCGCCGCCGGGCCTCCTGACGGTGCCCGGCGCGTCCGACCTCACCGATTTCCTCCGCCGGTCCAGCAACGGCTACATGGCCGCGCTGCTCCTGCTCGCCTCGCCCGAGCCCGGCCGCCCCGGCCCGGCCAAGGCGGGGGCCGGCAGCTACGGCTTTTCCGGACGCTGCGAGGGAGCCGGGCCCCGGCCCAAGTCGATCTACGACAACCCCGACACCCCGCTCGACCCGCGCGTCAGCGGTACCCTCGACCCGCCGCCGTTCGCCGACCGTCTGGCGCGGATCTTCGCCGTCAACATCAATCCGCCGCTGTCCACCCCGCGCAACCCAGGCCACGCCCTGTGGACCGGCCGCTTCGACCGCGGCTGCGTCGGGCTTGCCGGCGCCGCCGGAATGAGCGCGCCGCTCGGCTCCGACAGCATCGACGCCGCGCCATGGCGCGACCTCGCGAGGCGCCCCGGCGGCGCTGCGTCCCTCTGCGCCATGACGGGTGCCTCGAGCCCGCGGCGCGAGGCGCTCGGGCTGACGGGCCGGCGGAGCTTCACCACCGAGGTGCTCCAGTCCGCGCTCGGCGCCGGCGAGGGGCGATGGTCGGCGATCAAGCTCGCCGAAGCCTATGCGCGGCTGGTGACGGGTCGCGAGGTCTCGGCCCGCTTCCTGCCTGCCGCCACGCCAATGCCGGCGCCGCCGCTGCCAGCGGGGCTCTACCCCGAGGAGGTCCGGCAGGCCATCAGCGCGGCCCTTGCGACCGTCGTTCCCGAAGGAACCGGCAGCCCGGCGGCAGCCGCGCTCCTGACGCTTGCCCGCGACCTTGCCGGGCGCGGCCTGCAGCTCGGGCAGTTCGGCAAGACCGGCACGCCCACCCTTGCCCGCGTCGACTGGTCGGAGACGGACCAGGAGATCAACCGGCTCATCCGGCGCAACTGCATCGTCTGGGAGCCCGACCCGCTCGGCCGCGCGGTCGTCCGCTACAGCCCCGGTGCGGGCCGGTGCCCGCAGGCGATCCCGGGCGAGGTCGAGCGTCGGCTGGCCGCGCTGGCACGCCGCCAGCGCGCGCTGCCGGAGCGCGCCCAGCCCGGGCCCGACCGCGACGGCCGCGGTGACATCTTCCAGTTCCGCGACGGCCAGCTGGTGTCGGTCTCGCCGGCCCTCCAGGTCGAGCGCGAGCGGGTCGAGGGGGCGGTCTTCGTCCTGGTCGTGACCAGCGCGCCTCAAGCCGACGGCGGCCTCCTTGCCCCGGTCGCGCCTGCCGCGCCCCGGCAGGCGTTCGTGGTGGCAGTCCAGCTCGCGATGGAGGTGCCGGGCGGGAGCGGAACCGCTGCAAGATTCGCCGCGGAGGTGGCCCGCGATCTCCTCGCCGAGCGGCTCGCGCGCCCGCCGGTCGCCACCGGGGGCAGCGCATGATCCAGCCGCGCCTCCCGCGCTGGGCGCGGCCCGTGACAGCCGCCGTGGCCGGGCTCGCCATGCTGGGAGTGGCCCTCGCCGCGCGGGCGCCGCTCGTCCGCCTCGACGAAGGCGGCTCTGCCGCGCCCGTCATGGTCCGGATCCGCCTTCCGGCCGCGGATCCGCGCCCTGCCGCGCAGGTCTGCCGCGAGCTCGTCGGCCATGCCCGCGCCTGCGCCCGGGTCGGGCCGGAGGCCGAGCGCCGCGGGCCGGACGGAAGCCGCCTGCTTGCCTTTCCGATCGATCCGGCCGCGACGGCCGGCGGCTGACAGGCGCGGCCCCCTCACCAGGCCGGGGGCGGGGCGGGCCGGCCGGCGGACTCCTCGCAGCGGAAGGGCAGGTCGGCCTCGAACAGGGCGCGCTCGTGCGCGACGGCCAAGCGCTCGCGCGCGAGGAAGTCGGCGACTGCCGCAGCGAGCCGGAGGTCGGAGAGGTGGTGCATGGAGCGGGTGATGACCGGCCGGTAGCCGCGCTTCACCTTGTGCGGCCCCTGCGCGCCCGCCTCGACCCGGGCAAGCCCGCGCTGGCCGGCGATGTCGATCGCCTGGTGGTAGCAGAGCTCGAAATGGAGGAAGGGAATGTCCTCGATGCAGCCCCAGTGGCGGCCGTAGAGACAGTCCGCCCCGAGGAAGTTGAGCGCCCCCGCCACCCGCCGCCCGCCCTTGACCGCGACGACGAGGATGACCCGATCCGCCATGCGCTCGGACAGGAGCGAGAAGAAGCGCCGGGTGAGATAGGGCCGGCCCCACTTGCGCCCGCCGGTGTCCATGTAGAAGCGGAAGAAATCATCCCAGACCGCCTCGGTGAGGTCGGCGCCGGTGAGCCAGTCGACCCGGTCGACCGCGGCAAGGGCGGCCTCGCGCTCGCGCCGGAGTTCCTTGCGCTTGCGCGAGGAGAGGCGGGCGAGGAAGTCGGCGAAGCCGCCGATCCCGCGCGCGTCGAAGTGGAACTGGATGTCGTGGCGCTCGAGCCAGCCGGCGGCCGCGAAGGTCCCGACGTCCTCTGCCGTCAGGAAGGTGGCGTGCGCCGAGGACCAGCCCTCGGCAGCGACGACCGCCTCGGCGGCCCGGACCAGGTCGGCGCGCACCCGCGGATCGGTGGCGAGGAGCCTGGGTGCCGTCGCCGGCGTGAAGGGCGTGGCGATCTGGAGCTTCGGATAGTAGCGGCCGCCGGCGCGGTGCCAGGCCTCGGCCCAGCCATGGTCGAACACATATTCGCCCTGGCTGTGGCCCTTGGCCCAGGCCGGCATCAGGCCCGCGGGCCGGCCATCCGCCTCCTCGACGAGGAGGTGGGCGGCCTGCCAGCCGGCGCTGGCGACGGCGCTTCCCGATTCCTCGAGGGCCGAGACGAAGGCATGGCAGACGAAGGGGTTGTCGGGCCCGGCGAGCCGGTCCCAGTCGGCCGCGGGCAGGTCGGCGGCGCGGTGGAGGATGCGCACCCGCCGGCCGCTCGCCGCCATCTCAGGCGAGGGCGACGATGGCGTCGATCTCGACTGCGACACCGCGCGGAAGCACCGCGACACCCACGGCGGAACGCGCATGGCGGCCCTTCTCCCCGAACACGGCGACCAGGAGATCCGAGGCGCCGTTGCCGACCTCCGGCTGGTCGGTGAAGCCGGGCGCCGAGTTGACGAAGATGTTGAGCTTCACGATCCGCGCCACCCGGTCGAGGTCCCCGAGCGCGGCCTGCATCTGGGCGATGAGGCCGATGGCGCAGCGCCGGGCCGCCTCCTTCCCCTCGGCCACGCCGAGATCCTCACCCAGCCGGCCGCGGATGAGGGCGCCATCGGCCGCCATGGCGATCTGGCCCGAGATGTGGAGCAGGCCGCCCGCTTCCACGAACGGCACATAGTTGGCGGCAGGTGCCGCTGCCTCGGGCAGGCTGATGCCCAGTTCCGCCAGTCGCGCCGCGATCGTCATGCTGCCTTCTCCATCCAGTCCCTGATCCAGATCTCCGCCTCCGGCCATGCGTCATGGCGCGCGTGGGCATCGGGGGCGGCGGGGATGAGCCGCCGCAGCTCCGGATCCGCCACCATGTGCAGCCGCCCGACATGGCCGGCGTGGCTGGCGACGCTGCTGTGGTGCGGCGGGAGATCGTCGACGAAGACGGCGGGGCGGCCGCCGGCCAGCGCCTTCACCACCCGGCCCTTGCCGCCATCGTTGGCGTGGACCGGGAGGTCGAGGCCATGGCCCCGCAGCACCTCGGCGCGGATGGCGCGGTAGGCCTCGGGGATGTTGGTGAGGACGGCGACATCCATGTCGCGGGCAAGGGCGGTGATGGCCTCGACCGCGCCTTCGGCGGGCGCCTGGAGCGGCTGGCCGGTCGCGAAGAAGCCGTCGAGCAGGGCGGGGAAGGCGGCCGGGTCGAGCGGCCTGCCATCAGCCTTGTGGCGGATGTTGCCGACGAGCGCGAAGCTGTCGAGGCGCAGCGCGAGCCCGTGCACCTCGTCGAGCCATTGCCGGAAGGGCGCGGCGAAGCGGAGGATGACCTCGTCGCAGTCGAGAATCAGGAGCGGGCGCACAGCGCTCCCGGCTCTACGCCAAGCGCGGCTGCGACCGCCAGCAGGTCGGGCTCGTGGCCGGCGAGAAAGGCGGCGACGGCGGCCAGCACGTCCGCCTCGCCCGCCCGGGCGCGCAGCGTGGCCGGATCGAGGCCGGTGAGCGCGAGGAAGCGCTCGCGCAGCGCCGCGTCGGCGACAATGTGGGCGAGCGCACGCAGGAGGAGGGTGTCGTCTGCCATGCCGGCGGCCGGGCTCCCCGGCGGTCGGGCTGCCGGAGCGGCCGTCCCGGCCTCGGCGCCCGCAGCCCTACTTGATCTTGGCTTCCCTGAACTCGACGTGCTTGCGCGCGATCGGGTCATATTTGCGGAAGGAGAGCTTCTCCGTCTTGGTGCGCGGGTTCTTCCTGGTCACGTAGAAATAGCCGGTGTCGGCGGACGACAGGAGCTTGATCTTGACAGTTGCGGGCTTGGCCATCTGGTCCTCGGCTCTGGTCCTCGGCTGGGTCTCGGGGAAGCCCCGGATGGTCCGGGAAAGCGCGGCCGCATAGGCGAGGCGGCCGGCCCGGTCAAGTCTTGCGCGGCCGGTCGCGGCGGAAGCGGGCGTGGCGCGGCGGCGGAGGACTGCGCCGCTCGCGCCGGGGCGCGGCCTCGATTCCGGGCAGGGCGAAGAGCACGGCGCCGGTTGCCGGATCGGCCGACGCGATCGTCACCTCCAGCCGCTGCCCCACCCGGTAGCGGGTGCCGCTGGTCTCGCTTTCGAGCGCGCGTGCGGCTTCGTCGAACCAGAAGCGTTCCGGGCCCAGCGCCGACACCGGCAGGAGGCCGTCGCCGCCGAGGCCGTCGACGGTCGCGAACAGGCCGAACTTCTGCACGCCGGTGACGCGGACCGTCACCGTCGCGCCGGCGCGGCGGTGGAGGTGAGCGGCGATGTAGCGGGCGAGCGTGTCGCGCTCGGCTTCCATCGCCCGCCGCTCGGTCATCGAGATGTGGTCGCCGATGGCCGCGAAGCGCCGGCCGGCGCCTTCGGGCAGCCCGCCCTCGCCGAGCCCGAGCGCCGAGACGAGCGACCGGTGGACGAGAAGGTCGGCGTAACGGCGGATGGGGGAGGTGAAATGGGCGTAGGAGCCGAGCGCGAGGCCGAAATGGCCGGTGTTGGCCGGGCCGTAATAGGCCTGGGTCTGGGAGCGGAGGACCTGCTCGGCGATCGCCCGGGCGTCGTCATGGCCCCTCGCGCGGGCGAGCACGCGGTTGAAGAGGGCGGGTGTCACCACCTGGCCGAGCGCGAGCGGAATGCCGAAGGTCTCGAGATAGTCGCGCAGCGCGAGCAGCTTGTCGCGGCTGGGCGGCTCGTGGTCGCGGTACATGACCGGGGCCTTGCGGCGCTCGAGCTGCCGTGCCGCGGCGACATTGGCCGCGATCATCATCTCCTCGATCACCCGGTGGGCATCGAGCCGCTCGCGCAGCCGCACGTCGGCGACATGGCCGGCCTCGTCGAGGATGACGCGCGTCTCGGGCAGGTCGAGCTCGAGCGGGGCGCGGCGCCGGCGGGCGGCATCGAGCGCGCGCCACGCGGCCCACAGCGGGGAGAGCAGCGGGTGCATCGCCCCCGCGCCGCTGTCGATCTCCGCCTGCGCCGCCTCGTAGGCGAGGTTGGCGGCGATGCGGACGAGGGCGCGGTGGAAGGAGAAGCGGCGGATGACACCCTCGCTGGTGAGGTGGAGGGTGCAGGCGAGCACTGCCTTGTCGGCGCCGGCCTTGAGCGAGCAGGCGCCGGCCGACAGCGCCTCGGGCAGCATGGGGACGACGCGATCGGGGAAATAGACCGAGTTGCCGCGGGCGAAGGCCTCGCGGTCGAGCGCGGTGCCCGGCCGGACGAAGAAGCCGACGTCGGCGATCGCCACGCGCAGCAGGTGGCCGCCGCCGGCGAGCGGCTCGGCCTGGACGGCATCGTCATGGTCGCGCGCGTCGGCCGGATCGATGGTGAGGAAGGGGAGGTGCCGCCAGTCCTCGCGGGGCCCGAGCGGGAGGCGGGCGGCGGCCTCGGCCTCCGCCTCCGCCTCGGCGGAGAAGACATGGGGGAGGCCCTTGGCGTGGATCTCGATGAGCGAGAGCGAGCGGTCGGCGAAGGGGTCGCCCAGCCGCTCGGTCACATGGGCGACGGCGCGCGCGCCGCTGCCGCGCACTTCGGCCAAGAGCAGCTCGCCCACCCGGAGCGGCGCGTCGGCGGAGAGCGCGAAATCCTGCCGGAGCCGCCGGTCCACCGGGACCAGGCGGAGCTGGCCGTTGATGCTGCGGGCGATGCCCAGCACTTCGGTCTCGCCGCGCTGCAGCCGCTTGATCGGGCTTGCCCGGAAGCCGTCCCTCTCCTCGGCGATGCGGGCCAGCACCCGGTCGCCGGGCGTGAGCCGGACCCGGCGGCTGTCGACCGCGACGCGCGGCGCAGCGCCCGCGCCCTCCCATTTCTCGGGCACGGCGGTGACCCGGCCGGACTCGGCGGCCACGACCTTGAGGACGGTCACCCGGGGCAGGCCGCCGGCGCGGTGGAAGCTGCGGCCCGGCCCGGCGGCGAGCAGCCCTTCCTCCTCCATCTCGCGCAGCAGCGCCTTGAGCGCGATGCGCTCGTCGCCGTGCAGCCCGAAGGCGCGGGCGATCTCGCGGCGGCCGACGCTGGTTCCGGCTTCCGCCACGAAGCGGAGGATCGCCTCGCGGTCGGGCAGCGGCATCAGGCGCCAGCCGCCTTGCGGCGCGCCGGCGCCTTGCCCGGCCTGGGCGCGTCTGCGGCCGCCGTCCCCCTGGCGGCCGCCGGCGCCGGCTTGGCCGGCTTGCGCTTGCCCTTGC
>JAJUHA010000014.1 GCA_029268145.1 Sphingomonadaceae bacterium
AGGCCGGCGAAGGGCCGGCCGGGCGGCGCGGGGGCCGGGGCTGGCGGCTCCGGCCCGGCGAGGCGCGCGGCGATGGCCGTTTCGGCCGCCTCGCCGAGCTGGCGGTCGTGGTAGGCGGCGGCGAGCCGGCGGAGCGGCAGGTAGAATTCGCCGGCGAGGGCAAGGGCGAAGAAGGCCTGCGGGAGCGAGAGCGTCTCGGGCACCGGCACGGGCAGCAGCCCGAGCAGCTGGAAGCCGCAGTAGACCGCGACCATGGCGACGGCGAGCGCGGCGAAGAACTCGATGATCCCGCCCGAGACAAAGGCGATGCGGAGGGTGGCGAGCGTGCGGCTGGCCACCTCGCGGGTCGCGGCCTCAAGCTGGGTGGCGATGCGGCCGGCGGCGCCGAAGTGGAGGATCATCGGCAGCGCCCGAACCCTATCGACGAACAGGCCGGTCAGCCCCGAGAGCGCCGCGACCTGGCGCTCGGCCGATGCGCGCGCGGCCGTGCCGGCGAGCGCCATGCCGACGCCGAAGGGGAGGAGCGTGGCAAGAAGGATGAGCGCCGAGACCGGGCTTGCCAGCGCGACCATGGCCGCCACCAGCAGCGGGGCGAGGACGGCGGCCTGGCGCAGCGGGCGGTGGCGCGCGGCAAGCCCCTCGAGCATCTCGACCTCGGAGACGGCGGTGGCCGCCTCCTCGCCGGCGAGGCGGCCCGCGCTCCACCCCGTGGCAAGAAGTCGCGGCAGCAGGCGGGCGCGGACCTGCGCCTTGGCAGCGCTTGCCGCGGCCATTCCGGCGGCTGCGGCGCGCGCCTGGATCGCCGAGCGCACGGCGCCGGCGAGCGCCACGAGACCTGCCCCCGAGACGAGGCCAAGCCCTTGTCCGGACGCGAGACCCTCGACGGCGAGGGCGAGGCCGAGGGCGAAGGGAAAGGCCGCGGCGGCATCGGCCAGGAACCACCAGGTCGCGGCATCGAGCCTCCGCCACGGCGCCGCGGGAGCCCTTGGCGCGGCAGTCGGGAAAATGGCAGTCATGCAGGAGGCCCGGTGGCACGGGCCTAGCGCAGCGGCTAGGGTGCGGCAATCCCGGCCAGGTGCCGGGAGTGGCAGAGGTGCCCGATGGTCGATCTTGCCGTTGTCGAGATGTCGCGCCTGCAGTTCGCGCTGACCGCCATGTACCATTTCCTGTTCGTGCCGCTCACGCTCGGCCTCTCCTTCCTGCTCGTCATCATGGAGAGCATCTACGTGATGACCGGGCGCACGGTGTGGCGCGACATCACCCGCTTCTGGGGCAAGCTGTTCGGGATCAACTTCGTCCTCGGGGTCTCGACCGGCATCACCATGGAGTTCCAGTTCGGCACCAACTGGTCCTATTATTCGCACTTCGTCGGCGACGTGTTCGGTGCCCCGCTCGCCATCGAGGGGCTGATGGCCTTCTTCCTCGAGGCGACCTTCGTGGGGCTCATGTTCTTCGGCTGGGACCGGCTGTCGAGGCTCGGCCACCTGTTCGTGACCTTCATGGTCGCGCTGGGCACCAACCTCTCGGCGCTGTGGATCCTGATTGCCAATGGCTGGATGCAGAACCCGGTGGGCGCGGCCTTCAACCCCGACACGATGCGGATGGAGGTGACGAGCTTCTACGACGTGCTGATGAACCCGGTGGCGCAGGCCAAGTTCGTCCACACCGTCTCGGCGGGCTATGTGACCGCCTCGGTCTTCGTGCTGGGGGTTTCGGCCTGGTACCTGCTCAAGGGCCGGCATCTGCAGCTGGCCCGCCGCTCCTTCGCGGTGGCGGCCGCCTTCGGGCTGGCCTCCTCGCTCTCGGTCGTCGTGCTCGGTGACGAATCCGGCTATGTGCTGACCGACAACCAGCGGATGAAGCTCGCCGCGATCGAGGCGATGTGGCACACGGAAGAAGCCCCCGCCGGCTTCACCGCGGTCGGCATTCCCGACATCGCCGAGCAGAAGACCCACTATGCCGTGCACGTGCCCTATGTGCTCGGCATCATCGCGACGCGGAGCCTCACGGGGGAAGTGAAGGGCATTTCCGAGCTGGTGGAGACCGCCGAGACGCGGATCCGCCTTGGTATCCTCGCCCATGACGCGCTCGAGCGGGTGAAGGCCGACCGCACCGACATGGCGGCGCGCGCCGACTTCGCCCGCTACCAGGCGCATCTCGGCTGGGGCTATCTGCTCAAGCGCTATGTCGCCGACCCGCGGATGGCGGACGATCTGACCATCGCCAAGGCGGCCCGCTCGGTCGTGCCGAACGTGCCGGTGCTGTTCTGGGCCTTCCGGCTGATGGCGGGCGCGGGCTTCTTCTTCATCGCCGTCTTCGCCTTCGCCTTCTGGCTGGCGACCCGGCACGACTTCGGCCGGACCTGGTTCCTGCGGCTTGCGGTTGCCATCATCCCGCTCCCGTGGATCGCCTCGCAGGCGGGCTGGCTGGTGGCCGAGCTGGGGCGGCAGCCCTGGGTGGTGGAAGGCCAGCTTCCCACCTTCCTCGCCGTCTCCTCGGTGACGCTCGCCCAGGTGTGGACCACCATCATCGGCTTCACCCTCCTTTACGGGATCCTGGCCGTCGTGATGGTGCGCCTCATGCTCGCCGCCATCCGCAAGGGGCCCGAGCCCGACCCGCGCTGGACCGAGGCGGACCAGCCGCGCGCCGGCGCCCCCGGGGCGGCGTGGCAGCCGCTGCCGGCGGAGTGACGGCGATGCCCATCCCCCTCGACTACGAGACGCTGCGCCTCATCTGGTGGCTCCTGCTCGGCGTGCTCCTCATCGGCTTCGCGCTGACCGACGGGTTCGACATGGGGGTGGCAGCCCTCCTCCCCGTCGTCGCCCGCACCGACGAGGAGCGGCGGCTGGTCATCAACAGCATCGGCGCGACCTGGGAGGGGAACCAGGTGTGGTTCATCCTCGGCGGCGGGGCGATCTTCGCGGCCTGGCCGCATGTCTATGCGATCAGCTTCTCCGGCTTCTATCTCGCCATGTTCGTCGTGCTGGTCGCGCTCATCCTGCGGCCCGTCGGGTTCAAGTACCGCTCGAAGAAGGCCGACCCGGCGTGGCGGCGGATGTGGGACTGGGCGCTCTTCGTCGGCGGCTTCGTGCCGGCGCTGGTCTTCGGGGTGGCGGTGGGCAATGTGCTCCTCGGCGTGCCCTTCCGGCTCGATTCCGACCTTCGCGCCACCTACGCGGGCGGGCTCCTCGACCTCTTCTCGCCCTTCGCGCTGCTCGCCGGCCTGCTTTCGGTGGCGATGCTGGTGCTGCACGGCGCCGGCTGGCTCGCCCTCAAGATCGAGGAAGGCCCGGTGCTTGCCCGCGCCCGCCGCTGGGGGGTGGGCGCAGCGCTGGCCTCGATCGTGCTTTTCGGGCTCGGCGGGCTGTTCGTGGCCTACGGCGGGCTCGGCTACCGGCTGGAAGGCGTGGTGGACCCCAGTGGCCCGTCCAACCCCTTCCTCACGAAGGCGGTGGCAGCGCCAGGCGCCTGGCTCGACAACTATGCGTCCGCGCCCAAGACCCTCCTTGCGCCCCTGATCGGGTTTCTCGGGCCGGTGATGGCGCTCGTGGGCATCTGGCGGCGCGCCGACCTTCCCGTCTTCCTCGGCTCGTCGCTCGGCGCCTTCGGCATCATCGCGACCGCGGGCCTCTCCATGTTCCCCTTCCTCCTCCCCTCGTCGCTCGATCCGGCCTCGTCCCTGACCGTGTGGAACGCCTCGTCCTCGCATCTCACGATGTGGATCATGCTGCTGGCGACCCTCTTCCTCCTGCCGCTGGTGCTGCTCTACACCGCCTGGGTGTTCCGGGTGCTGTTCGGGCGGATCACGACCGAGGCGGTCCGCACCAATCCCGACTTCTACTAGGAGCCCGCCGATGTGGTATTTCGCCTGGATCCTCGGTGTCGGCCTCGCCGTCGGCTTCGGCATCCTGAACGGGCTCTGGCACGAGTATCAGGCTGGCGAGCGCGGCGAGGACTATTGACGGGGGCGCCACCGCCGGCTTGACCGGCCGCATGACCGCCGCGACCCGCCCCCGCCTCGATGACCCCCTCGTGCTGCCGCGCGGGCCGGCGTGGAAGAACCGCCTGGCGCTTGCGCCGCTCACCAACATGCAGAGCCATGCCGACGGCACGCTCTCGCAAGCCGAGTTCCGCTGGCTCACGATGCGCGCCGCGGGCGGCTTCGCGCAGGTGATGACCTGCGCCGCCCATGTGCTGCCCGGCGGCCAGGCCTTTCCCGGCCAGCTCGGCATCTGGTCGGACGCGCATCTGCCCGGCCTTGCCCGGCTGGCCGCCGCCATCCGCGCGGCAGGGGCGGTTTCCTGCGTCCAGCTCCACCATGGCGGCCGCCGGGCCGACCCGAAGCTCACGGGCGAGACTCCGGTTTCCCCCTTCGCCTGCGCCGAGACCGGCGCGCGGGCGCTTTCGACCGGCGAGATCGAGCAGGTGATCGCGGGCTTCGCGGCCGCCGCCCGCCGCGCCGAGGCCGCCGGCTTCGACGGAGTCGAGCTGCACGGCGCGCATGGCTATCTCGTCGCCGCCTTCCTCGATTCCGAGAACAACCACCGAGCCGACGGCTGGGGCGGCGACTTCGCTGGCCGCAGCCGCATCTTCCTGGCGCTCGTCGAGGCGGTGCGCGCAGCGACCGGGCCGGCCTTCCAGCTCGGCATGCGGCTCTCGCCCGAACGCTTCGGGATCCGCCTCGCCGACGCCCGCCGGCTCGCCGGGCTGCTCCTCGCCTCGGGCCGGCTCGACTGGCTCGACCTCTCGCTCTGGGACGTGACCAAGGCGCCCGAGGATCCGGAGTTCGCCGGCACGCGCCTCATCGACCATTTCACCGACCTGCCGCGCCACGGTGCAGCGCTCGGGGTGGCGGGGAAGATCCTCTCGGCCGCCCGCGCCGATGCCTGTCTCGCCGGCGGGGCCGATTTCGTCTTCATCGGCCGCGGCGCCATCCTCCACCACGACTTCGCCGCCCGGGCGCTGGCCGATCCGGGCTTCTCTGCCCGGCCGCTCCCGGTTGCCCGCGCCGACCTCGCCGCCGAGGGGCTGTCCCCGGCGTTCGTCGACTACATGGCGACCTGGAAGGGGTTCGTGGCGGCCTGAGCCGCGGACAGGCGGGGGCCGGGAGCCCGGGGTTCAGATCGACCTCGGAGCACCGTTGCGCGTCTCGGCCAACCCCCTGGAAGGAATGGTGGGCGCGGCAAGGATTGAACTTGCGACCCCTGCGATGTCAACACAGTGCTCTACCACTGAGCTACGCGCCCACGGCTTCCTCGCGGGAAGCGAGGCCATAGGGGAGGCGGCGGGCGCCTGCAAGCCTCATGCCGCCTGGAGCCGGCGGATTTCGGCGAGATCGGCGGGCGGTGCACGCCACAGCGGCGCGTCCGCCTCGACGTAGGCGCGCATCCGCGCCGGCAGGTCGAGGAAGCGTTCGTGCCGCCGGGTGACGAGGTGGAGCACCACCGGCCCGCCGCCAAGCGCGGGCGGGCCCTCGCCGGTGCGCAGCCAGGAGAGGGTGAAGGTGGAGGGATCGGCCTCGGGGTCCACCACGAAGTCGTAGTTCTCGAACGCCTGCATCCGCCGCGACGGGCCGATGGGGAGGTCGAGATAGACGGGTGCCGTGAAGACGAGGGTGCGGCCCTGGCGGCGCACCGCCATGTTGCCCCCTGGCCCGATGCGGGTGAGGCGGGCGCCTGCCCCCTGCTCGACGAAGGTCTCGACCCGGTCGCCGACGAGCCGGTAGGTGATGAACTGGTAGGGATAGGCAATCGGCGGGACGGGCGCGCCATCCGCACCCTTCAGTACCTCGCCGGTCGTCCGGTCGCGGTAGACGTAGATCTTGCGGTTGTACTGGTGGGCGAGCGGCTGGCCGGGCTCGGGCCAGTGGGCGCGCGCAGTGTCGAACCCCTCGAGGAAGGCGAGGAGCTCGCCCGAGGGGAAGGCGCGCACCGTCCCTTCCGAATACCAGAAGACGGGCGCGCCCGTGCCGGCGCGGATCCGGACCCAGGCGTCGAAGCTGGCGCGGTCGAACCCGCCCTCGGCGAGGAGGCCTTCGGTCGAGGCCCTGGCCGGGGCGGCGATCGGCATGGCCAGCCCGGCCAGCGCGCCGCCGAGGAGGGTTCGCCGCGCCAGCATCGCGGGGCGCTCAGAAGCCGGCGCGGAACGCGACGCCGAACTGCCGGCCGGGCGCGCCGGTCACCAGCGGCGCCTGGTTCGAGAAGTTGACCGAGTCGAAGAAGCGGACGCCGGCTACCGGGGTCAGGTCGTTCGTCAGGTTGTTGGCGAAGAACTGGATGCCGTAGCGGGCGTTCGAGACCTCGATCCGGAGGTCGAGGGTCGTCTTGTCGCCGAAGAAGGCGAAGTTCTCGGCCCGAAGCCAGGTCTTCGACTGCCAGGAGAGGTCGACGCGGCCCGAGAGCTCATAGTCGGCGACGAGGGGCAGGCTGACGCGCGGCGAGATCAGGAACTTGTGCGACGGCACATAGGGCAGCTTGTTGCCGTCATAGTCGATGGGCGGCAGGCCGAGGGCAGTGAGCTGGCCGGCGAGCGAATCATCGACGAAGGCGCGATACTCGGCGTTCGTCCAGGCATAGTTGCCCACGATCGAGAGCCAGTCGGTGACTTCTGCCACGAAGTCGGTCTCGATCCCGAAAATCTCGGCGTCACCGACATTGCAGACATAGGTCCGCTGGGTGGTGGTGCCGCCGAACGTTGGCGGGTTCTGGCAGGCGACCTGCTGGTCGTTCCAGTCGGTGTAGTAGCCGGCGACATTGGCGATGAGGCGGCCGTCAAGCCAGCTGGTCTTGAGGCCAAGCTCGTAGTTCCAGCTATATTCCTCGTCGTAGGTGCGCTGGTCATCGGTGATGTTGAGGTTGGTGTTGAAGCCGCCGGTCTTCACGCCCTTGGCGACCGAGGCGTAGAGCATCCGCCCCTCGCCGAGGCGGGCATCGACGATGACGCGCGGAGTGACGAACTCGAAGTCCTGCTCAAGGTTGAAGACGCGGGTCGAGGCGCCGGGCGGCACGCCGAGGCGCGTCGGCGCCTGGCGGAAGGTCTGCCTCTCGGTCTCGTAGCGCAGCTCGCCGGTGACGCCGAGCCAGTCCACGGGCCGCAGCGTGCCCGAGGCGAAGACGGCCTTGCTCTTCGTCGTGGTGACCTGGTTCGGGTAGCCGAAACTGTTCGCCGTCGCCTGCGTCAGCGGTGCGAGGCTGCGGTCGATCCCGTTCGAGTCATTGTCGTAGAAGAAGCCGCCGAAGAGCCAGGAGAAGCGGCCCTCGCCGTTCGAGGCGAGCCGAAGCTCCTGCGCCCAGTCGCGCAGGTAGCCGACGTTCGACGAGGTGGCGAAGCGCGACTGGCCGATCGGGATGGCGGGCACGAAGGGGAAGCCGAAGTTGGGGCAGCCGGTCGACGCCGGCGCCGTCGACGGCGTGTCGCACACGGTGTTGTCGCCGTCGAAGGTGTAGTCGACATTGCGCTTGTCGTAGGAGGTGAGCGAGGTGAGGGTGGCGAAGCCGGCGTCCCATTCGATCGTGAGGTTGGTGCGCAGCGAATCGCCGCGGGTGCCATAGGCGCCGGTGATCGGGTCGGGCAGGGTGTTCACCGTGACGCCGTCGCGCGGGATGCTGGGAAGCTCGCCCTTGTAGAAGAAGTTGCGGACCGTGCCGACCGGCGAGCCGGCGGGGCGGCCGGGGTTGGCGTTGGTGCGGATGACGCTGGAGGGCGGCTGGCCGCTGTCTTCCTCGGTGTAGGTGAGCCGCCAGGTGGCGCGCACATTGGGCGCGGCCTGGAGTTCGACCACGGCCTGGGCGCCATAGTCCTTGCTGAAGTCGACCCGGCCGCCGTCGATGCTGCTGGTGTAGAAGCCGTCGGTCTCGCGGTAGAAGCCGGCGAGGCGGATGCGGACGATGTCGGCGAGCGGGCCCGAAACTCCGCCGATGACCTTGACGAGGCCTTGCGTTCCGACCGAGACTTCACCATCGCCGGTCCAGACGTCGCTCGGGCGCTTGGTGACGTAGTTGATGGCGCCGGCGAAGGTGTTGCGGCCGTAGAGCGCCGATTGCGGGCCCTTGACCACCTCGATCCGCTCGAGATCGTTCATCTCGAGATCGACGCCGGCCTTGCCCGAGAGATAGACGCCATCGAGGAAGACGCCGACGTTGAGCGCCCCGAAGGTCTGGGCGGCGCCGCGGATGATGGGAAGCTGGTTCTGGGCGCCGAACAGCGGGGTGAAGTTGAGGCCGGGGGTGAGCTTGGCGAGATCGGCGAGGCGCTCGATCCGGGCGCTGCGGATCTCCTCGGTCGAGAAGGCCGAGATGGCCAGCGGCACCTCCTGGAGCGTCTCCTCGCGCTTGCGCGCCGTGACCACGATGTCGCCGAACATGGCCTCCTCGCCGGCGGCGACCTCGGGCGACGGGGTCTGCGCGAGGGCGGGCGATGCCAGCGTGGTCGCAACCGTGGCAAGCAGGAGAGCGCGCATCGGAATTCCCCTTCCGGTCAGTCTTGCCGGAAGGGTGCGGCAAGTGCGGCAAATTTGTCCAGACAACTTTGCGCGGCCGCGCGCATGCAGGGTGGCCTGTTGCCCGAATGCCGCAGCAGCCGCGCGCCGGGCCCGGGCCGGACGCAGGCGCCGAGGGCCGGTGCAGCGGTCGCCCGGCCGGCCTAGAGCCCCAGGACCTGCTTGGCGATGATGCCCTTCTGCACCTCGTTCGAGCCGCCGAAGATGGTCCAGGCCCGGCCATTGAGGTAGGTCGGCATGGCGAGCTGGGCCTCGCGGCTGCCGACCGGCTCGGGCGCGCTGTTGCCGTAGAGCGGCCGCTCGGGCGGGAGCTGCAGGCCGAGCGGGCCGAAGATGTCGACGGCGAGCTCGTCGATGCGCTGGCGGAGATTGGCGGCGAGCAGCTTGACGAGCGAGGTCTGCGGCCCCGGCCGGCGGCCCTTCGCGAGATCGGCGAGGATGCGGAGCTCGGTCGTCTCGAGCGCGAGCGCCTCGAGCTCGAGCCGCACCAGCCGGGCCTCGATCGCGGGCTGGTGGCCGAGCGCGCCGTTCACGCCCGAGGGCTCGGCGTCGGCCGCCGTGCGCAGGCGGGCGATGTCGGCGAGCAGCCGGGGTGCCGCGCAGCTTCCGCCGCGCTCGTTCTCGAGCAGGAACTTGGCGATCTCCCAGCCCTGGCCCTCGCGGCCGACGAGGCAGTCGGCCGCCGTCTCGGCGTCGTCGAGGAACACCTGGTTCACCTCATGGTCGCCGGCGTGGGTCACGATCGGGCGGATCGAGATGCCCTTCTGGTGCATGGGGACGAGGAGGAAGCTGATGCCGGCCTGCGGCTTCGCCTCCGGGTCGGTGCGGGCGAGGCAGAACATCCAGTCGGCGTAATGGGCGTGCGTCGTCCAGATCTTGGTGCCGTTGATGACGTAGCGGTCCCCGCGGCGCTCGGCGCGCGTCTTCAGGGACGCGAGGTCGGAGCCGGCGCCGGGCTCGGAATAGCCCTGGCACCATTTCTCGGATGCATCGCGGATCCGCGGCAGGAAGCGGGCCTGCTGCTCGGGCGTGCCGTAGCGGCACAGCACCGGGCCGATGAGCTTCAGGCCGAGCACCGAAAGGGCGGGCGCGTCGGCCAGCGCGCACTCCTTCTCGAAGATGTAGCGCTGCACGGGTGTCCAGCCGGTGCCGCCATGCTCCTTCGGCCAGTGGTAGGCGATCCAGCCCCGCGCATGGAGCGCCCGGTGCCACTCGTCGCCGATGTCGGGCTCGACGAAGACGGAAGGGGTGTTGCGCGCTCCTTCGCGCACATGCGCGGGGAGCGCCTCGGCGAGGAAGGCGCGCACCTCGTCGCGGAAGGCCAGGTCCTCGGCCGAAAGCTCCATGTCCATCAGGCAATCCTTCCAATCCCCCAGTCGAGGCACCGGGCGAGCAGCCGGTGATAGACCGGGTAGTTCCACGCGCACCGCTCGGGGTGGGGCCAGAAGGGCGTGAAGACCGCCACGTCATAATGGCCCCGGCAGTGCCCGAGCGTGAAGTAGAGCACTTCCCCCTTTCCCTGCCGCCGGCGGTAGAGGATCGGCACCTGTGCATCCTGCCAGTCGGCGGCGACGAAGCCGGTCGCCTCGCCGGTGAAGCTGGCGTCAAGGAGGATGTCGAGATCGCCGAGCCGGCGGGAAAGATACAGCTCGTCAACGACTTCGAAATCCTTCTCGCCGGCGACCAGGGGGTCCTCGGGCTTGGCCACCCGGACCGTGAACGGGCCGATCGGCGGATGTGCGACAAACTGCGTGCCCAGAAGTGCCATCACGTCGTCGCGCTCGGCCGGGCTGTCGACCCGGCCGTCGGCGAGGAAGCGCAGGATGGAGTTGGTGCCGTGGAGCGCGAGCCAGCGCCCGCCGCCCTCGAGCCAGGCGCGGATGGCGGCGGCCTCCTCCGGTGTCGGCATGAGATCGCAGGTGTAGGTGACGAGCAGCCGGCATTCGGCGAGCCGCGCGGTGTTGCGGTAGTCGCTGTCGACGCTGGCGCGGATCCGGGGTTCGGTCGCGAACAGCTTGAGCAGTTCGAGCCGGGCGTAGTCGATGTCGTGATACTTGCCGGCTGCCACCATGTGGACCTGGATCGGCCCTTCGCCCGGATCGGTCATCCCGCCCTCCCTAGTCCCGGATGTGCCCGCCGCCATCGACCGGGAGCTCGGCCCCGGTGGTGAAGCTCGACAGCCGGCTGGCGAGGAAGAGGATGGCCTCGGCCACCTCGTCCGCCTCGCCGATGCGGCCCATGGGGTGGGTGGCCGCGAAGCTCGCCTCGGCCGCCGCGCGGTCCTCGGCCATGGTGAGGTAGCGCTCGTACATGGGCGTGCGGATGGCGCCGGGGTGGACCGTGTTGACCCGGATGGGGACGCGGCTGTGGGCGAAGTGGAGCGCGGCGGCCTGCGACAGGGCCACCATGCCCGACTTCGACGCGCAGTAGGCGGTGAAGATGGCGCCGGGGCGCATCGAGAGCATCGAGGCGACGTTGACGATGGCGCAGGGCCGGCCGCTCGCCTTCATCGCCGGCGCGGCCGCCTGCATGCCGTACATCACGCCCGAGAGGTTGATGGCGAGGTGGCGGTCCCAGGCGTCGTCGGAGAGCGTCTCGATGTCGGCCGGCTCGGAGATGCCGGCGCCGTTCACCAGGATGGTGAGGGTGCCGAACCGCTCGAGCACCGCCGCGACCGCGGCCGTCCAGCCCGCCCGCGACGTCACGTCGAGCGGGACGCCGAGCACGTCGGCGCGGAGCGTCTCGACCGCGCCGGACAGGCGCGCCGAATCGATGTCGGCGATGGCGACGCGCGCCCCTTCCTCGAGGAAGCGCCTCGCCGTCGCGAGGCCGATGCCCCCGGCAGCGCCCGTCACCAGCGCCACATCCCCGTCGAGCAGTCCCATCATCCTCCCCTTCGTGCCCGCCGCCGGCTTCGTCCCCGCCGTCGCCCCCCGCCGCTGCCCCCTTGCCGCCGCCTACTTGCCGTCGTCCCGGCCGCCCGTGCCTGCCCCGGCCGTCCGGTCAGCTGGCGAGGATGGTCACCGCAGACAGCCCCGGCGCGCCATAGACATGGCTGTAGCCGATGCGCGCGCCTTCCACCTGGCGCGCGCCGGCCGCGCCGCGCAGCTGCATCACATTCTCATAGACCTGGCGCAGGCCCGAGGCGCCGATCGGCTCGCCGCAGGCGAGGCAGCCGCCGTCGGTGTTGACCGGGAGCCGCCCGCCGATGCGGGTGCGGCCCTCGGCCAGCCAGGCCTCCTGCTCGCCATCGGCGCAGAAGCCGTTCTCGGCCATGTGCATGATCTCGGCGCCGCTCTCGGTGTCCTGGAGCTGGGCGACATCGACATCCTCGGGGCCGAGGCCCGCCACCTCGAAGGCGGCGCGGCTGGCGAGCACGGTGGGCGAGGGGCCGCGCGCGAGGTCGAGCGAGGGCGAGAAGACCTCGAAGCTGCCCGGCGGGCGGGTGCGGACGACCGCCGCCCTCACCCACACGGGCGTGGCGCCCAGTTCGCGCGCCTTCGCCGCCGAGGCCAGCACCAGGGCGACCGCCCCTTCCGAGGGCGAGCAGAACATGAACTTGGTGAGCGGGTCGTTGACCATCTGGCTGTTCATGATGGTCTCGAGGTCGACCGGCTCGCGCCGCCAGGCGTGGGGGGCGAGCGCGCCGTTGGCGAAGGCCTTCTCGGCCACCCGGCCCAGCGTGACCGGGGTGATGCCGAAGCTCTCCATGTAGCGGCGGAGCTTGAGGGCGAAGAACTGGGTGGTGAGCATCATCCCCGTCTCGCCATACCACTCGGGGAGGCCCCAGTCGGCGGGCTCGGGGTTGAAGCTGCCGCGCGGGTGCTTGTCGAACCCGACGACGAGCGCGAGGTCGGCCTCGCCGGCGCGGATCGCGTTGGCCGCGGAATAGAGGGCCGAGCCGCCGGTCGCGCAGCCATTGGCGACGTTCAGGAAGGGAAGGCCGGTCAGGCCCAGCTCGGCGACCATGGTGTCGGCGTTGCCGGCGGCCGCCGAGCCGCCGAAGGCGATGCGGATGTCCGGCCACTCGACGCCGGCGTCGGCAAGCGCGGCGCGGGCGGCGATGACCCCCTGCTGGAGGCCGGAGACTCCGTCGGTGCGGCCGAAGCGGTGGATTCCGGCGCCGATGATGGCAACGTCCGTCATTGCGGCTGCTCCTCCTCGTCCGATGGTCCGAAGGCGTAGGTGAGCCGGTCGCCGAAGGGCAGGAGGCGAAGGGTGCAGGGAAGCCCCACCTTCAGCGCCTCGAAGGCGAAGCCCTCGAGCCGGCTTTCGACGATGACGGCGCCGGGCAGCTCGACATAGCCGAGCGCGAAGGGGCGGAAGGGCGTCTCGACCGGCCCGGCATAGGGCGGCGACTTGGGCGGGAAGCGCTGCACCGTCCAGCTCCAGATGCGGCCCTCGCGCGGGAGGCGGACGGGCTCGAACCGGTCGTGGTCGGCCGGGCAGGGGAAGACGATGCGCCCGCTCCTGCGGTCGCGCCCGCCGATGAGCGCCGGCGGCGGGCCCAGGTCGAAGAGGCCTTCCGCGATCGGCGGGAGGGTGGCGGCGTCCGCCATCAGGCGGCCTCGGCGTAGCGGGCGGCGGCGACCGCGGAATCGCCGTGCAGCCGGGCGAGCATCTGGATGCGCTTCAGGCCATGGCCGATGACGAGCTCGTCGGTCACGCCCATGCCGCCGTGGAACTGCACCGCCTCGTGGGCGATGGCGAGCGCTGCGTCGGCGACATAGGCGCGCGCCGCGGCGATCGCCGCGCTGTCACCCCGCGCCGCCGCCCGGACCACCATCGAGCGGGACTGCTCGAGCGCGGCATAGCCATCGACCATGCGGTGCTGGATCGCCTGGAACCGGCCGATCGGCTGGCCGAACTGGACGCGCGTCTTCACATAGGCAAGCGTCTGGTCGAACAGCATCTGCGCCACGCCCAGCATCTCGGCCGCGGCCGCCAGCCAGGTGCGGTCGAGGGCGAGATCGAGCGCATCCTCGACATCGCATTCGAGGAAGGTTGCCGGCGCGTCGCGCAGGGCAAGCTCGGCGGCGAGGCTGCCATCGGCTGCGACCCAGGGGCGCCGCTCGACGGCCTCGGCCGCGACCAGGAAGAGGCCGATGCCCGAGGGATCGCGAACGTCGCCCGAGACCCGGGCCGAGACGAGGAAGAGGTCGGCCGCACCCCCCTGCCAGACCGCCGACTTGGCCCCTGAGAGGCGCCAGCCGGCGCCCTCGGCGCGGGCGCGGGTCTCGACATGGTGGAGGTTGTAGCGGCCGCCGCGCTCGCCGAGCGCGGCCGCGGGCACCGCCTCGCCGAGGATCACCCGGGCGAGCGCGGCCCGGCCCGGACCCTCGCCGGACGCCTCGAGCAGGGTTCCCGCCATGACCAGCGCCTCGGTGAAGGGCTCGGTGGCAAGCCCGGCGCCCAGCGGCTCGGCCACCGCGACCAGATCGGCCGGCCCGCCGCCGAGCCCGCCGGCCTCGGTGGCGAAGGGCAGGGCGAGAACGCCGAGCCCGGCAAGCCCGCGCCAGCCCTCCCGGTCGAAGCCGCCGGGCTGGCGGCGCGCCTCGCGCCGCCTGGCGGCATCAAGCCCGTGCCGGTCGGCCGCCCAGCGCGCGACCGTCTCGCGCAGCAGCAGCTGCTCCTCGGAGAAGTCGAAGTTCATGCCGCCACCCTCACGCCGCCGCCCTCACGCCGCCACCGGGGCGCGCCGGCGCAGCAGGACCGGAAGGGTCGAAAGGCCGCGCAGGAACATGTTGGGCTTGACCACGGGCACCGCGCCGGGGGCGAGGGCAAACTCCTCCACCCGGTCGAGCAGCTCCTGGAAGGCGACCACCAGCTCCTTCCTCGAGAGCATGTTGCCGACGCACATGTGGATGCCCCGGCCGAAGGCGAGGTGGCTCTTCGCGTTCGCCCGGGTCACGTCGAAGCGGTCCGGGTCGGGAAAGCGGGTCGGATCGCGGTTCGCGGCGGCGAAGCGGGCCATCAGCAGCGTCCCGGCCCTGACCGGCACGCCCGCCACCTCGGTGTCGCGCTTCACCACCCGGAACAGGCCCGAGGTCGGGCTTTCCAGCCGCAGCATCTCCTCGACCATGTTGGGGATGAGGCTGCGGTCGGCGCGGACCTTCTGAAGCTCGCCGGGGTTGTTCATGAGCATGACGAGCCCGCCGGCGAGCGTCGAGGTGGTGGTCTCGTTGCCGGCCACCATCAGCTGCTGGAGGATCGACATGATCTCGGCGTCGGTGAGCGGGTTCTCGCCATCGACCGAGGCATGGACGAGATCGTTCAGGAGATCGTCGGTCGGGTTCGCCCGGCGCGCGTCGATGAGCGTCTTGGCGTGGTGCTGATACTCCACCACCTCGCGGGCGCACTCGAGCTCGCGCTCGCGCGGGATCATCTGGCCGAGCCGGTCGGCGAAGGCATCGGACCAGCGCTTGACCGTCGCGACGTCGGTCGAGCTGTCCATCCCGATCTCCGAGGCGATGACCGAGACGGGAAGCGGAATGGCGAAGTCGGCGACGAAGTCGACCGGCTGGCCGCCTTCGGCCCTGTCCAGCATCGCCTCGATGAGGCGGATGGCAATCGTCCGGATCTTGCCCTCGATCGCGTCGACCCGCTTCATCGAGAAGGCGAGGTTGACCAGCTTGCGGAACCGGGTGTGGACCGGGGGATCGGCGGTCAAGAGCGTGTCAACCGCCGGCCAGCCGGTGTCGAGGATGGCCTTGACCTCGGGGTCGTTCGCCCGCGCGCCCGAAAGCGCGTCCCCGAAGTCGTTGGAGAAATCCTCCACCCGGCCGAGCACGTCGACGAGCGCATCATAGCTCGCGACATAGGTGATGGGCGTGCCCGGCACCGGGAAGACGGGTGCGGTCGCGTGGACGTCCCGGTAGAAGTCCCAGGGGTCGGAGAGCACCTCCGGCGCGAAGGGATGGCGGGACAGGGCGGGCGCGTCGCTCATGGCGGCAGACTAGCGCTGCCGGCCCTCCCGGCCCGCCGCGCCAAAGTGACAGGCTAGGCCGAAGGAGAGGGGGTCATCTGGGCCATGAACTGGCCGAGGTCGAAATAGTCCCGCCAGGCGGTGATGCGGCCGCCGGCCACGTCGAACGCGCCCATCACCCGGATCGCGAGCGCCCGCCCGTCGGCAAGGGTGAAGCGGTCGGTCCGCTCGGTGAGCACGGTGCCGGAGGCGGAATCGCCGGTCGCGGCGATGGCGTGCAGCTCCCAGTCCATCGCGGTTGCCGGAAGCTGGCCGAGGAAGGCGCGCGCCGCGGCGCGGCCGTGGACGGTCGGCATGGGGACATTGTCATAGACGACATCCTCGGCGAGCAGGGCGCAGGCGCCGTCGAGGTCGAGCGCGTTCACGCGGGCGAGGAACAGGTGGACCGTCTCGAGCGGGGTCATGGCGTGTCTCCTCAGGGGTGGGCCGTGGCGCCGCCATCGACGACCAGCGCGGTGGCGGTCACGAAGGCGGCATCGTCGGAGGCGAGGAAGGCGGCCACGCCGGCGATGTCCTCGGGCGTGCCGAGCCGCTTCAGCGCCGCCTTCTCGCGCCAGTAGGCGGCGAATTCG
Source organism: Sphingomonadaceae bacterium (assembly GCA_029268145.1). Lineage (GTDB taxonomy): Bacteria > Pseudomonadota > Alphaproteobacteria > Sphingomonadales > Sphingomonadaceae > Thermaurantiacus. The sequence continues at coordinate 16,055 of JAJUHA010000014.1, forward strand.
GGCTGGGCCTCGAAGGGGCCCCTGGTCATGCCGGTCAGGATGGCGCCGGGCTGGATGCAGGCGACGCGGATTCCCCTGGGCCCAAGCTCCACGCCGAGCGCCCGGGCGAGACCGAGCACGCCATGCTTGGCCGCGGCGTAGGCGGCCATGCCCGCCTCGCCGAAGGAGGACATGACCGAGCCGGTCATGAGGATGACGCCATGGCCGCTTTCGGCCAGAAGCGGCACGCAGGCGCGGCACAGCCGGAAGATGCTGGACAGGTCGATCGCCAGCATCTCCTCCCACAGCGCGTCGGAGTGGCCCTCGAGCGGCTGGGCCGCGGTGATCCCGGCGTTGGCGAAGAGGAGGTCGAGCCCGCCGAGCCGGGCCCGCGCCGCCTCCGCCATGGTGTCCGCCGCTCCCGGTGCCGCGACGTCAAGCGCAAGGTCGCACGGCCCGGCGCGGTCCACCGTGAGCACCGCCATGCCTTCGGCCCGCAGGCGCGCCGCGGTGGCCGCGCCGATGCCCGAGGCCGCGCCTGTCACCAGCGCCCGCCGGCCCGAAAGTCCGCGCATCAGCCCCCTCCCTCAGACGATCTCGAGGATCATCTTGCCGTCGTTGCCGCCCTCGAACAGGCGCATGAAGGCCGGGAAGGCCTGGTCGAGCCCGCGGTCGATGTGCTCGTCGGCCACCAGCTTCCCCTCGGCAAGGAGGGCCGCCATGGCGGCGATGCCTTCCGGCCATTCGGCGAGCCATTCGGAGACGAGGAAGCCACGCATCGTCGCCTTCCGCACGATGAGCTGCCAGAGGTTGCGCGCGCCGACTGGGGCCGGCGCATTGTACTCGGAGATGAGGCCGCACAGCGCGATCCGGGCGCCGTCCCGCAGGGTCATGAGCGCGCCGTCGAGGCAGGCGCCGCCGACATTCTCGAAGACGAGGTCCACCCCGTCCGGCGCTGCGGCGCGGATGGCCGCGGCGATGGCGTCGGCGTCCCTGCCGCGATGGTCGATGGCGGCGTCATAGCCGTAGCGCTCGACGAGGCGGCGGCACTTGGCCTCGCCGCCGGCGATGCCGATGGTGCGGCAGCCCCTGAGGCGCCCGAGCTGGCCCACCAGGCTGCCGACCGCGCCGGCGGCCGCCGAGACGAGAAGGGTCTGGCCGTGCACGGGCATCAGCACCCGCTCGACTCCAAACCAGGCCGTCATGCCAACCGCGCCCAGCGTCGAGAGGAAGGCGGTGGGCGAGGGGACGAGGCCGGGGTCGACCGGGCTGGTGAAGCCGTCGCCGCGCGCGACCGAGTGGGTCTCGATGGCATTGAGGCCGACCACCCATTGGCCGACCGGAAAGGCCGGGTTGCGGCTTGTCACCACCTCGCCCACCGTCGAGGCGCGCACCGCCTCGCCGAGCGGCACCGGCGGCATGTAGGAGGGGGCGTCATCGAGCCAGCCGCGGATCGCCGGGTCGAGCGAGGCGAAGCGGTTGGCGACCAGGAACTCGCCCTCGGCGAGAGGGGGCACCTCCTCCTCGACGAGGGCGAAATCGGCCGCAACCGGCGTGCCCCGCGGCCGCCTGACCAGAGTGAACCGCCTTCGCTTCATGCCCTTTCTCCCACCTCGAGGGTCACGCCCGTCACCATCCGGCTCCCCGGCCCGGCGAGGAAGGCCGCGGCGGCCGCCAGCGCGGTGGCCGCGGCGGCTCGGCCCTGCGCCGGGCGGACCAGGTTGACCCGGACCGGCACGGCAAAGCCGCCCGCCTCGACGGCGGCAATCCGGCAGAACTGGTCGAGCGCGCCGGCCGCGGCTGCAACCGCCGGCCCCGGGCCGCCGCTCGCCATGAGGCCGAGAATCGCGCCGCCCGTGCTTCGTGCGGCGAGCGCCCGCATCCCGGCCCGCGTGCCGAGGACGATCCGCTCGACCTCGGCCTCCCACAGCGCCCGGAAGTCCGCCGCCGACGTCGCGCCGAACCCGGCCGCGGGCAGCGCCTCGCCGGCAAGGAGCAGGGCATCGAGCCGGCCGCCGGCGCTGGCGCACGCAGCATCGAGCGCGGCGTCGAGCGCGGCGTCGAGCGCGCCAGTGTCGCGGGCGTCGGGCGGCACGGGCAGCACGCGCCAGCCCCGCTCGCCGAGCGTCCGGGCGACCGCCGCGCCGAGCGGCGAGGCGGCACCCGAGACGAGGGCAACGGGCGCCGCGCTCATATCCGGTTGCTCAGCAGCCAGCCGCCATCGACGGCAAGCGCCGCCGGCGCGAGCGCTGCGGCATCGGCCGAGGCAAGGAAGGCGATGGCCTCGGCAATGTCCTCCGGCCGGCAATAGTCCCTGAGCGGCACCTCGGCGAAATTTGCCGGGTCCGCCCAGTAGGCGTCGTCGAAGAGCGCCTCGGTCATCGGCGTGCGGGTGCCGCCGGGGCAGACCGCATGGACCCTGATGGCCTCGCCGGCGGCCTGAAGCTCGGCGGCGACCGCGCGCGAAAGGGCGATGAGCGCGGCCTTGGCGGTGCCATAGGCGGTGGTCTGCATGATGGGCTTCATCCCCGCCACGCTTGCGACGGTGACGATCGTGCCCGTGGCCGGCGCGCCCTGGCGGCGGAACTGGGCGACCGCCGCCGTCATGCCGAGGAAGGCCCCTTCGACATGGACGCGCGCCTGTTCGCGCAAGGCGTCGAGGGCCAGATCGACGATGGGGCCGGCCCCGGCGGTGCCGGCGTTGGAGACGAGGATGTCGAGCCGCCCGAAGCGCGCGACGCAGGCGGCGATCGCCTGCTCCCAGTCGGCGGCGCTGGTCACGTCGTGGCGGAAGATCGCCCCGCCGGCGCGGCGGTCGGTGGCGAACACGCGGGCGCCGCGCGCGGCAAGGTGCGCCGCCGTCGCCGCGCCGATGCCCGAGGCCGCGCCGGTGACCAGCGCCACCCGGCCGTCGAGGTCGCCCGCGGCCGTCATGCGAGGCGGACCCGGATGCGTCCCTGCGCCTCCTCGACGGCGTAGGTCTCGAGCGGCGCCGAGGCCGGCGGGCCGAGCGGCCGCCCGGTCGCAAGCTCGAAGCGGGCGCCATGGTGCGGGCACATGACCGCGCCGCCGCGCAGGCGCGCGCCGTCCAGCGGGAGGAGGGCATGGCTGCAGCTGCCGGACAGCGCGTGGAGCCGGCCGGAGGAATCGCGGGCGACGAGGACCGGGCGGCCGGCCACGTCGCGCAGGGCGCAGCGCCCGGGCTCGAGGTCGGCGGGACCCGCGTCCGCAAAGCCTGGCTCAACCACTGCAAAGCCTCCCTTGGCCCGGACCGGCCCGCCACCCTCTTGCAATTGACAGCATGGCGCGTAAGTCCGGGGTAGAGGGACCAGTGGCATCGGGAGTGCGGGGGAGCCATCCCCCGTTTGCGCTAGGCCCCCGGCGCGGCAGAACCGCGGCCGCGCCGACGAGCGGAAGTGCCGAGGGAGAGACGATGGGCCTGAGGGACGAAATCGCGGCGGTCACCGTCCGCCGGCTTGCCGACATCCGCCCCGCAGCCGAGGCGCTGCGCGACATCGCCTGGAACCGGGCCCAGCTGCGGGTCGCGGTGGCCGACAACATTGCCTCCAAGCAGCCGCTGACCGACGAGGACGGCGCGATCCTCGCAGCGGAGGTGTTCGGCTGGAACGCCCCGCACGAGCGCTGGTGGGCCGATACGCGCCTCGCGCTTTCCTCGCCGCTGCCGCGCGCCTGCCGCTACGAGAGCGAGACCTTCTGGGTGAATGCCGAAGGCTTCCGCACCCGCCAGCCCAACCGCTACCTCGACGCCATCGACCTTTCCAACTTCGAGAAGCGGGCGCTGTGCAAGGCGGCGATCGTGGTGCCCATCCACCTGCCCTTCGGCCAGATCGGCGCCGTCTCGTTCAACGCCGCCGATCCCGACCGGACCGATCTTTCGGCCGAGTTCGACGCCCATTCGGACGAGCTTGCGCTGCTCTCCCACCGCTTCGTCGCCGGCTGCGTCAAGGCCCACCGGACCCGCCAGTGGCTCCCGGCCGACTGCCAGCTCACCAAGCGCGAGGTGGAGTGCCTGCGCTGGGCCTCGATCGGCAAGACCGACAAGGAAATCAGCCTCATCCTCGGCCGCAGCCACGCGACGGTGCGCTTCCACATCCAGAACGCGGGCGAGAAGCTGGACGCGGTCAACCGCTCGCAGACCATCTTCAAGGCGAGCCAGCTCGGCTATCTCGGCACGGCGGCCTGAGCGCGGGGGATCGGCCGCGGCCGCCGCGTAGGGGAGGTGCCCGGGGCTTCCGGGCACAGCCGAGAGGGAGAATGACATGAGGACATCGCTGCACCTGCTGGGCGCGCTGGGCCTTGCCGCCTTTGCCCTGGGCGCCGTCGCCGCCGACCCGGCCGAGGCGCGCCGCAAGCCGCGGCCCGTCGCCGTCAAGACCGCGCAGGCCTTCAAGGCCGCCGACGCCAATGCCGATCGCCAGCTCGACCTGCCGGAATGGACGGCCGCCGGCCGCCCCGAGGCCGCCTTCGCGAAGGTGGACCGCAATGCGAACGGCACGGTCGGCTTCCAGGAGTCGCTCCTGGCCACGCTCGCCATGCTGAAGGCCAGGGGCCCGCGCTGAGCGCGGCGCCTCCGCCGGGCGCGGCACCACGTCACCGGCAGGGGCCGGGCCCGCGCCGCCGGCCCGGCCCCCGGGGTCCCGGAAACCCTAGTCGGCGAGCTTCAGCACCTGCTTGCCGCGGTTCTCGCCAGTGAACAGGCGCATGAGCGTGCGCGGCGTGTTCTCGAAGCCCTGCTGCTCGTCGATGCGGAAGGCGAGCCTGCCGGCGTTCACCAGCGCGGCGAGGCGCTTGCGGATGGCGGGGAATTCGTTCGCCCAGTCGAGCACGATGAAGCCGTGCATGCTGGCGCGCCGGAACACCAGGTTGAAGTAGTTCTCCGGGCCCGCCGGCATGGTGCCGGTCTCGTAGCGGGAGATGCCGCCGCAGATGACGACCCGCGCGCCGGTCGCGATCTGGCCGAGCATGTCGTTGAGGATGCGCCCGCCGACATTGTCGAACACCACGTCGATCCCCGCCGGGCACAGCTCGCGCAGGCGCGCGCGCACATCCTCGGCCTTGTAGTCGATGGCGGCGTCATAGCCCGCCTCCGCGACGAGCCAGCGGCACTTCTCGGCACCGCCGGCAATCCCGATGGCCCGCGCGCCCGCCACCTTCGCCAGCTGGCCGACCGTCGAGCCCGTGGCGCCCGCCGCGCCCGAGACGACCACCGTGTCCCCCGGCTTCGGCTGGCCCAGCTTGAAGAGGCCGCACCAGGCGGTGAGCCCGGTGGTGCCGAGCACCGAGAGCATGGCGGTGGGGGGAAGATCCGGGTGGACCGGCTCGAACCCGGCGCCGTCGGTAATCAGCCACTCGGTCCAGCCGGTGAGCCCGGCGTAGAGCTGGCCTTCCCGGAGGCGCGGCGTGTTCGACCTGACGATCCGCACGATGCCCGAGCCGCGCATCACGTCGCCGATCTTCATGGGCGCCACATAGTCGGCGACATTCTCGGCCCAGCCCTTCTGCGCCGGGTCGAAGCCGAGCCACAGCACCTGCGCAAGCGCCTGGCCGGGGCCGGGCTCGTCGGCGATCTCGGTCTCGACGAGGGTGAAGTCGCTGTCCTTCAGGGGCCGGCCACGGGGGTGGTCGGCGAGCAGCCACTGGCGGGTTTTCATGGCGAGCCTCCTTGTCGGCCCGCCCCTGCCCGCGCCGGCGCGCGGCGGCCAGCCGCCAGCTTTCAGAGGGCGAGCGTGGCCAGCACCTCGGCATGGACCCGGCGGTCGCCGGCGGCGATGACGGCGCCGCTGCTTCCCACCCGCAGGGGCTCGCCGCGCCAGTCGGTCATCACGCCGCCGGCGCCGAGGACCACGGGGACGAGGGCGGCCCAGTCGTGGAGCTTCAGCCCCTCCTCGATCACGAGGTCGAGATGGCCGGCGGCGAGCAGGCCATAGTTGTGGCAGTCGCCGCCCAGCAGCGTGTCGCGGGCGGCGCGGGCCACGCGGTGGAAGGCGGCGTGGCCAGCCGCGCTGAAGGCGGCCGGATGGGTGGTGGCAAGATGGGCGCGGGCCAGCCCCGGGCAGTCGCGCACCCGGACCGGCACGCCGTTGAGGCGCGTGCCCGGCCATTCGCCCAGCTGGCCCACCCAGCGCTCGCCGGCGATCGGCTGGTCGATGACGCCGATGACGGGCAGGCCCTGCTCGACGAGCGCGATGAGCGTGCCGAAGGTGGCGCGGCCGGCGATGAAGGCACGGGTGCCGTCGATCGGGTCGAGCACCCAGAAGCGCTTCGCGCCTGCGCCGCTCACGCCATATTCCTCGCCGACGATCCCGTCCTGCGGCCGGTCGGCCTCGAGGATGGCGCGCATGGCGGCCTCGGCCTCGCGGTCGGCGACCGTCACCGGCGAGCAATCGGCCTTGGCCTCCACCTCGAGCCGCTGGCGGAAGTGGCGGCGCAGCACCTCGCCGGCGGCATCCGCCAGCCGGTTGGCGATCGCGATGTCGGGGGCGAGCCGCATCAGGCGGGCTTACCCGCCAGGCCGAGCCAGGCGAGGATGCGCGCCCGGTCCCGGTCGAGCGCGGGCGCGCCCGGCCGCGTCGGCGGGTCGGGCACGCCCGAGAGCTTGACCGGATTGCCGGCGACCCGGAGGGACTGGCCGCCGGGCAGCGCGGTCTCGACGAGCATCGTGCGCGCGGCCACCTGCGCCATGGCGAGCGCCTCGGAGATGCGGTTGACCGGCCCGGCGGGCACGCCGGCTGCACCCAGCAGGGCGAGCCAGTGGGCCGCCGGCGCCGTGGCGAGCCGCGCCTCGAGCAGCGCCTGAAGCGCCGGCTGGTTGGCCGTGCGCGCGGCGTTGGTGGCAAAGCGCGGGTCGGCCGCCAGCCCGGCAAGCCCGAGCGCCTCGGCCAGCCGTTCGAACAGCGCGTCGTTGCCGGCGGCCACCACGATCGGGCCGTCGGCGGTGGCGAGCGCCTGGAAGGGCGTGATGGAGGGGTGGCGGCTTCCCAGCGGCCCCGGGTCCTCGCCGGTCACCTGGAGGCGCGCGATCGCATTCTCGAGGATGGCGAGCTGGCAGTCGAACATGGCGACATCGACATGCATGCCAAGCCCGGTCACGCCGCGCCTGAGCAGGGCTGCCGCGATTCCGACGACGGTGAAGAGCCCGGCCACGATGTCCCCGAGCGAGGTACCGACCCGCACCGGCGGCTGGCCGGGGTGGCCGGTCACGCTCATGATCCCGCCCATCGCCTGGACGATGACGTCATAGGCCGGCCGCGCGGCCTCGGGCCCGGTCTGGCCGAAGCCGCTGGTGGAGGCGAGGATGAGGCGCGGGAAGCGGGCGTGGAGGCTCTCCCAGCCATAGCCGAGGCGGGCGAGCGCGCCGGGGCGGAAATTCTCCGCCAGCACGTCGGCGCGCGCGAGCAGCGCCTCGAAGACCGCGCGGTCGCCGGCATCCCTGAGGTCGAGGGCGATCGATTCCTTGCCGCGGTTGATGCTGGCGAAATAGGCGCTCTCCCCGGCCACGAAGGGCGGGAAGGCGCGGGCATCGTCGCCGCTGCCGGGCGCTTCCACCTTGATGACGCGGGCGCCGAGGTCGGCGAGCACCATGGTCGCATAGGGCCCGGCGAGCACGCGGGTCAGATCGATGACGGTCACGCCGTCGAGCGGGCGGGCCATCGTGGTGTCCATGGCGAGCGCCTATCGCGGCAACGGGCGGAGGGAAAGGGCACGCGATGGCGCCCGAGCTGATCGGGGCGGGCTTCGGCCGGGCACGCCCGCCACCCCTTCGGCCGGATGAACGGCAGCTGAATCCGCTCGACCAACGGCGAAGCGCGGTCGACGAATCGCATCGCCGGTTCATGACGGTTCCGCTAGGGTGCGTGCCATGAAGCCGCTCCAGCGCCCGGGTTCCGGGTTCGACAGTCTCGAGGCCGCCCGCGTCGTCGCCCGCCGGTCGATGGCGCTGCCCGAGAGCCGCACCCGGCTGGCCATCGCGTCCATCGCCGGATTCTGGATGGTCTATTTCGCGCTCGCCACCTTCCGCGCCTTCATCGGCGAGGCGCCGGCGCAGGACGAGATGCTCATCCGCCGGGCGATCGTGACGCTCGCCTCGATGGGCCTCACCTTCCTGCTCTATCGGCTGCTGACCGAGTTCGAGAATGCCCGCACCGGCAAGCTGCTCGCGGTCGCCTTCCTCGCGTCCGTCCCGCTCGCCTTCGCCTATGCCTGCGTCAACTACACCGCCTTCTACCTCTTCCCCATCGCCCACATGCTCAAGGACCCGATGTGGGCGATGAAGCCGGCCCATGTTGTCATCACCGGCCAGGCGCTCGACTGGTATTTCTTCATCGCCGCCTGGGCGGTGATGTGGATCGCCATCCTCTACGCCGGCAAGGTCCAGGCGGCCGAGCGGGCGGCGGCCCACTATGCCAAGGCGGCGCAGGAGGCGGAGCTTCGGGCGCTGCGCTACCAGGTGAACCCGCACTTCCTGTTCAACACGCTGAACTCGCTCTCCACCCTCGTCATGCGCGGCGCGACCGACGAGGCCGAGCAGATGATCCTGAACCTCTCCAACTTCTTCCGCGCCTCGCTCACGCGCGACGCCGCCGAGGATCTGCCGCTCGCCGAGGAGGTGCGCCTGCAGCGCCTCTACCTCGACATCGAGCAGGTCCGCTTCCCCGAGCGGCTCCGGGTCGAGCTCGACGTGCCCGACGCGCTCGGCCACCTGCCGGTGCCCGCGCTCATCCTCCAGCCGCTGGTCGAGAATGCCATCAAGTATGGCGTCTCGCGCAGCTGCCGGCCGGTGACGGTGCGGATCGCGGCGCGGCTCTCCGATGCCGGGCGGCTCGTCCTCGACGTCGGCGACGACGGCGATGCCGTCTGCGAGGTCAAGCCCGAGGGCTGCGGCGTGGGGCTCACCAATGTCCGGGCGAGGCTCGCCGCCCGCTATGGCGACGAGGCGCGCCTCGTCGCCGGGCCCGGGCCGATGGGCGGCTATCTGGCGCGGATCGTGATGCCGGCCGAGGATGCGCGCCACGGCAGCGCCGCCGCCCCCTTCGCCTTCGCTGCCTGACCCGCATTGCCCGCCCGCGCGCACTGAGGCAGAGCCCGGCGCCATGCCGCTCAGGACCCTCATCGTCGACGACGAGCCGCTCGCGGTCGAGCGGCTGCAGATCCTCTGCGCCAGGATCCCGGCGCTCCAGCTGGTGGGCACCGCGAACGATGGCCAGGCCGCGCTGCGCCTCATCGAGGCGCTCGAACCCGAGCTCCTCTTCCTCGACATCGCCATGCCCGGCATGACCGGCATGGAGGTGGCGGCAGCACTCGCCGGCAGGCCGCAGCGGCCGGCGATCGTGTTCGTCACCGCCTTCGACAGCTTCGCGGTGGCCGCCTTCGACGTCGAGGCGACGGACTATCTCATGAAGCCGGTGGCGCCCGACCGGCTGGCCCGCGCCGTCGAGCGCGTCGAGGAGCGGCTGCGCCAGCGCGGCGTGGCGGCGGCCGGTGGCGCTGCGCCCCGCCCGGCCGGCCAGGCGCACCTGACCGAGCTCTGGGTTCCCAACCGCGGCGAGCTGGTGCGGGTGGAGGCGTCCGCGATCGACTGGATCGAGGCCGAGCGCGACTACATGCGGCTCCACATCGGCAGCCGCAGCTTCCTCATCCACGAGACCATCACCGCGCTCGAGGCCCGGCTCGATCCGGCCGCCTTCGTCCGCGTCCACCGCGGCGCCATCCTGCGCCGGGGCGCGATCGCCCGGCTCGCCCACGATGGCCAGGGCAACTGGGCGGCCGAGCTTGCCGATGGAACGAGCGTGAGGATCGGCCGCACCTATCTTGCCGCCGCCAAGTCTGCCATCCTCGAGCGCGGCTGAGGCCGGGCAGGGGAGGGCGCGATGGAAGGGCGGATCATCGGGCTTGGCGGCGTGTTCGTGAAGGTGGCCGATCCGGAGGCGACGAGGGCCTGGTATGCCCGCGTGTTCGGCATTGCCATCTCGCCCTGGGGCGCGGGCGAGTTCGTGGGCCCGGAGGCCGGCGCGCGCACGGTGTGGAGCCCGATGGCGATGGAAAGCGACTATTTCGCCCCGTCCGGTCGCGAGGTGATGCTGAACTTCGTCGCCGACGATCTCGACGCGCTTCTCGCCCGGGCGCGGGCGCAGGGCGTGGCGCCGGTGGGCGACGTCCTCGAGGAGAGCTGCGGCCGCTTCGCCTGGTTCCTCGACCCCGACGGCTTCAAGATCGAGGTGTGGCAGCCGCTCGCGCCCCCGGCCTGAGCGCACCCGTCGCACAAGGAAATCCCCGCCCGGCGGGGGCGCCGGGCGGGGTCCTGTGGCAGACGCTCCGTGCGGAGGGGCTTCAGTTGACTGCAGGGCTCCGCGGCGCTGCCGAGGCCTGGCGGGTGGCGTTCGCCAGGGCGTTGGCCACCAGCTGGTCGCGCACCACCGAGACGGCGGCGCGGGTCTCGATCTCGCAGGCCGTCTGGCGCTGGCGGGCGGCGAGGTCGCGGACGCCATGGGCGACGCAGACCTCGCGGACGGCGCGCTCGATCCTGCCGTCGAGGGCCCGCTGGCCCTCCGCGGTCGAGAGGTCGAGGCCGGCGTAGGACACGCTGGCGTTGCGCGCCTCGCTCGGGCTGGCGAAGGCTGCGGTCTGGACGCCGACGACGGCGATGGCCGCAGCCAGAGCGGGCAGGGCGATGCGGGGGAAGGCGAAGGTCATCATGCAAGGTCTCCTGTGGCGGTCTGTTGTGGTGGCTGACCTGCCGGGGGCGGGGAGAGGGGGGAACCCGCCCCCGGCAGCGCCATGACCGTGATGTGCCAGAGCCTGCCGCGCGCCGCGCGCCTCCCTCGACGAGCAGCCTCCGGCGCTCGGCAAAGGGCGCGGGCTTCGACGAACGGCCGAGCGCGTCCGACGAACGGCGGGCGCCGGCCCGGCCGGACGCGCCGGACTCAGAAGCGGAAGGCCGCCTCCACGCCGTAGAGCGCCGGCAGGCCGCGGATGAAGGTCGGGATGCCAAAGGCGCCGCCGGTGTTGCCGGCGTCGATCAGATAGTCCCGGTCGAGCGCGTTGCGGGCAAAGCCGAGCAGCTGCCAGCGCCCGTCGCGCGTCTCGATGCCGCCGCGGAGGTTCAGGAGCGCCACCGGGCCCTGCGAGATGAGCGGCCGGTTGGGCAGCTCGAAGAACAGGGTGGAGCGGTAGGTGGCAGTCGGCGTCAGGAACAGGTCGAACCGGTCGGAGACGGGGAAGCGCGCATCCACGCCGCCGGCTGCCTGCCACTTCGACTGGAGGCGGAAGCGGTTGCCGGCGAAGATTCCGTTCTCCGCCCGGTCGGCGATCTTGGCATCGATGTAGCCGGCGTTGCCGAACAGGGTGATGGTCCGCGTCGGTGCCCAGCTCAGCTCGGTCTCGACCCCGAAGTTGCTGGCCGCGCCGGCGTTTCGGGTGACGAGCTGGCCGCCCTCGTTCACCGTCACCTGGAAGTTGCTGTAGGTCTGGTAGAAGATGCCGAGCGTGGCGTTGACCGGCCCGAGGCGGCCCTTGACGCCGCCCTCATAGTTCCAGACCACCTCCGCCGGCACGTCGCGCCGCGCCGGAACCGAGGGCTGGCCGGCCACCGGCCGCGCCGCCGAGAGCTGGACGATGGGCGCCCGTCGGCCCTTGCCGAAGGTGGCGTAGACGTTGAGCGAATCGCTCGCGCGGAACAGCAGGTTGGCGCGGGGCAGCAGGGCGTCATTGTCGCCTTCGGCGGTGAAGGTCCGCCCGTCGGTCGACGGGAAGGGCAGGAGCGGCCCGCGGCTGATGACCGAATTGGGCTGGTCGGCGAAGTAGCTGCTCTGCCGCGTCTCGCGGAGGTAGCGCAGCCCCGCCGAGAGCTCGAGCCGCTCCCTGACGGTCCAGGTCAGGTCGCCGAAGACGCTCCAGTTGGTGATCTCCCCGCCGTTGCGGAACAGCGAGCGGTAGGGCAGCACCGACGCCGCGCCGCCGGTGAGGATGCGGGTGGCGTTCGCCGCCTGGACCACGCCATTGCCATCGACGCAGGGAAGCCCGGGGATGAGGCGGGCCGCGCACTGGAGATAGGTGCCCTCCTCGGTCGAGAAGGGCACCGCCTGGGTGCCGCTCTCGTGGAAGACGTTGAAGCCGGCGAAGGCGCGGATCCGCCCGGCCGCGAAGTTGACCCGGCTCTCGTGGCTGAACTGCTCGCCGCGCGCATCCTCGGCGAACTCGAGATACCAGGCCTGCGAGCCGTCGGCGTCGAACACCTCGAGGCTGTCGAACTTCCGGAAGCCGGTGATCGCCGTGTAGCTCCAGGCGCTGTCGGGCCGGGCGTAGCGGGCGGTCAGGTTGACGTCATGGACGTTGCGGGTGAGGCCCAGCCTCTCGGCGCCCAGCACGGCGCGCGAGAAGGGCGAGCCGGCAAGCTCGGCGAAGCTGTAGGGCGAGGTGTCGCCGCCGGTGGGCACGAAGGTGCCCGACTTGAAGGCGGTGCCGGGCGCGCGCTGGCCATCATAGGTGTAGACAAGATCGAGCCGGAGATCCTCGACCGGCTTCAGCATGACCGAGAGGCGCACGCCGGTCTGGTCCTGGCCGTTCAGATCCTCCTGGTCGATGCCGCGCGGGTTCTGCGAGCCCGGCTCGCCGGCGATGTTCCGGACCACCCCGTCGCGCACCTTCCAGGCCGCGGCGATGCGCAGGCCGAAGCGGTCGGTTGCGGCATTGACGAAGCCCGAGACCTGCTTCTGGCCGAAGTTGCCGAAGGCGGTGCGCACCTCCGACGACACGCCCTCGGTGACCCCCATGGGGATGACGGAGACCGCGCCGATCGCCGCCGCGGTTCCGAACAGCGTCGCCTGCGGGCCCTTCACCACTTCCACCCGCTCGATGTCGAACAGGTCGAAGTAGGAGCCGCGCGAGCGCGAGACATCGACCCCGAGATAATAGACGGTGACGCGCGCGGCCTCCTGCGCCGAGCCCGAATCCGAGGTGATCCCGCGGATGACGAAGCCGGGGTTGTTGGGCGACTGCTCCTGGATGTTGAGGCCGGGGACGAAGGCCGAGAGCTGGTCGAACTGGTTGACCCCGATGCGCTGAAGCTGTTCGCCCGAGTTGGCGGTGATGGTCACCGGCACGTCGACGAGGCGCTGCGCGCTCTTCTGCGCCGTCACCACGATCTCGCTGGCGAACAGGGCGTCGTCGGCCCCTTCGGCCAGTTGCGGCGCCTCTGCCAGCGCCGGCGCGGCAACCGCCGCGAGCGAGGAACTGGTGAGCAGGCGGATCGTGGCGCGCATGAGGATTCCCTTCCGTGGCAGGCGGAAGGCGGCGATGGCGAGCCTTTGTTGCACTGCAGCGAAGGGAATCTGACAGGGCGATGACAGGGGCCGGGAGGCGCGCCGGCGTTGCATGGCTGCCGCAGGGCCGGCCGTTGCGCCTGCCTCTTGCGCGGGGCTGCCGGCCCCCCCTAGGGCAGCGCGCATGGCCCAGGCCCGCGACATCATGCCCGAGGTGCCGCCGCCGCCGGAGACGGTGGAGGTGCGCGCGCGCCGGGTGTGGTGCGACGGCGGCGAGGGTGCGCTCGGCCATCCGCGCGTCTTCCTCGAGATCGACGCGCGCGGCTTCGTCGACTGCCCCTATTGCGACCGGCGCTTCCTCCTCGTCGGAGATGCCGGCCCGGCCGGCCACTAGCGCTGCGGCGCAGGCCGACCCGGGGGACGGCGGCAGAGGGGGCCGGCAGAGGGCGGCGGCAGAGGGGGCGGCAGAGGCGGGCGGCGGGCGCGCGCGGATCAGAGCTGGAGCGCGAGCCGCACGCCGAGCCTTGCCTCGAGGTCCTTCTTGTCGAGATCCTCGCCCTGCGCCTCGTCCTGGATCACATTGTCCTTGACGAGGCCATCGGTCGCCGCCTTCGTCAGGATGACCATCAGCACCGTGTCGTCGAGGAGCGCGAAGGGGAATTCGTGCCAGGTGCCGATGTGCATCATGAGCCCGGCCGAGCCGTCGAACAGGAAGGCCTCCACCCGGTCGAGATCGGGCAGATCGCCGTCATTGGGTGGCGCGAAGCAGCCGATGAACGGCTTGGCGCCGAGCGAGACGAAGGCCTGGGTGTGCTTGAAGTGGCGCTCCATCCAGCGCACTTCGAGCGGCCGGCGCTGGAGGGTGACGACCGGCATCTCGATGACGCCCTCGGCCCGGAAATCGACCACCCGCCGCACCCTGGCGGCGCCATCGTAGAAGTCGATCGGCATGGGGGCGACATTGGGGTCATGGCCGATCACCTGGCCATAGGGCGCGAGCGCCTCGGGTGTGGCGCGCCTGACGGGCACGTCGATGATCCGGGGCTTCGGGTTGGCGGCGGCGGTTGCCATGGGGGGTCTCCTCAGTCCGGGTTGGGGTCTTTCAGGGCGCGCGCGGCCGCGCGCACGGCGCGGCGCAGGCTCTGGTAGCCGGTGCAGCGGCACAGCGAGCCGGCGAGTGCCGAGTCGATCTCGGCATCGGTCGGGTCGGGGGTTTCGGCGAGCAGCTCGATGGCCGAGAACAGCATGCCCGGCGCGCAGTAGCCGCACTGGAAGCCGGCCTCGTCCCAGAAGGCCTGCTGGACGGGCGAGAGCCGGCCGTCGGGCCCCATGAGGCCCTCGATGGTGCGGATCTCGGCCCGCGGCAGGGTGGCCGCCTGGGCGATGCAGGACTTGGCGATGCGCCCGTCGATCATGACCGTGCAGGCGCCGCAATGGCCGGTCATGCAGCCCATGTGGGTGCCGGTGAGGTTCAGCTGCTCGCGCAGCACGTCGAGGAGCGACAGGCCGGGCAGCACGTCGAGCTCGTGGAGCACGCCATTGACCCGCCACTGGACCAGCACCGATTGCGCCAGATCGTCCATCATCCCCTCCCCGCCCGGGCGACCGCGGCGGCCAGCGCGCGCTGCGCCACCACGCCCGCCATCGCCTGCCGCCAGGGGCCCGGGCCCTGCGCGTCCGAGAGCGGCGCGGCAACCAGCGCCGAAACGGCGCCTGCCAGCGCTGCGCCGGCCTCGGCGTCGAAGCGCCGGCCGACCAGAAGTGCGGCAGCGGCCTCGCTCGCATCGATGAGGCGGTCGGCAACCGCCCCCACCACCAGCCGGACCGCCGCCACGCGCCCCTCCTTCAGCTTCACGAGCGCAGCGGCATTGGCCGAGCCATAGGCCCCGCCCGAGGCCTTGAGCTTCTCGTAGGCCCAGCCCAGCCCGTCGGCCATCGGCACCACCAGCACCCGGGTGAGGATCGCCTCGCTGCCAAGGCCGTGGCGGCTGTCGGCCAGCATGGCGGCGAGCGGCTGGCGGACCGTCTCCCTTCCCTTCACCCACTCCACCTCGGCTTCCAGCGCGAGCAGCGGAGGCGCGATGTCGTAGAGCGGATGCTGGGCCACCAGGTTCCCGCCGATGGTGCCCCGGTTGTGAACCTGCCGGCCGCCGCCTGCGCGCGTCGCCGCATGCGCCAGCAGGGGCAGCTGCGCCCTGACGCGCGGGTCGGTCTGCAGCTCGCGGTGGACCGTCAGCGCGCCGATGCCGACTCGCCCTTCCGGCGTCTCGGTGATGCCGCGGAGCTCGGCGAGGCCGCCGATGTCGACATAGACCTCGGGTGCGAGCACGCCCTGGTTGATGCTCGGCATCAGCTCCTGCCCGCCGGCGATGACGACGCCGCCGGACGCGAGCGAGGCAAGGAGGGTCGCCGCATCGGCGAGCGTCCGCGGGCGGGCGAAGCTCGGGTAGAGGCTCATGCCGCGCCTCCCGCTGCCCCGCTGCGGCCGTGGATCGCCGCCCACACCCGCGCAGGGGAGAGCGGCAGGTCGTGGATGGCGACCCCGAAGGGCCTCAGCGCATCGTTGACGGCGTTGACGACCGCCGCTGCCGAGCCGCCGACGCCGGCCTCGCCCGCGCCCTTCAGGCCCATGTAGGTGTCGGGATTGGGGCTGTCGTGATGGACAAGGGTGACGCCGGGCATGTCCTCGGCGCGGGGCATCACATAGTCCATGAAGCTGCGGGTGAGCTGGTGGCCGCCCGCATCGAAGCGGATCTCCTCCATCAGCGCGCCGCCGAGGCCGAAGGCGATGGCGCCGCAGGCCTGGCCCTCGACGAGGAGCGGGTTGATGACCCGGCCGCAATCATGGGCGGCAGCGAAGGCGAGCAGCTTCACCTGACCCGTCGCGGAATCCACCTCGACGACGGTGGCATAGGCGGCGTTCGAGTAGCTGGGATAGGGGTTGATCCGCCCCTCGGCATCCGGGCTGTGGCGGATGTTGGGCGGCCGGAAGGTGGCCTGCGCCTCGAGCGGCGGGGTGATGCACGAGGCGACGTCATAGGCGCGGGTGTAGGCGGCCCAGGCCACGTCCGCGAAGGCAAGGCTGCGCCCGTCGCCGCCGTCGAAAACGCCGTCCGAGAGGCGCAGCGCCTGCACGCCGACTCCCAGCATCGCCGCGGCCACCGCCTCCATCTGCGCCCGCACGGCCCGCGCCGCGAGCGCGGCCGAGCCGCCACCGACGATGGTCGAGCGGCCCGAATAGTTGCCAAAGCCATAGGGGCAGGTCGTCGTGTCGCCCTGGACCACGCTGATCCATTCGATCGGGCAGCCGAGCTCGTCGGCGACGATCTGGGCGATGCCGGTCGGGTTGCCCGTCCCGGGGGTCGTCACTCCGGTCAGCACCCGGACCGAGCCGTCGGGCGCGACCCGCACCGTGGAGGAGTCGTAGCCCGCCACCATCGTGCCCGGCAGCGCGCCCCCCTCGGGCGTGAGCTCGTAGGCAATGCCGAGGCCGAGATACCGCCCCTCCCTCGGCCCTTCCGCCTGCCGCGCCCGCCATTCGTCCCAGCCGATCGCCGCCATCGCCTTCCGGACCGCGCCGGCATAGTCGCCGCTGTCATACTGCAGGCCGGTGGGGCTGGCGTAGGGGAAGGCGTCGGCGGGGACGAAGTTGCGGATGCGGAGCTCGGCCGGGTCGAAGCCGAGCCGGCGCGCCGCCTCGTCGAGCGCCAGTTCCAGCGCCAGCGCGGTCGCCTCCTTGCCGTAGCCGCGCGCCGCGTTCCACGAGGGCTTGTTGGTGACGAGCGCGGTCATGGTGACGTCGATGTCGCGCACCCGGTAGGGGCCGGGCATGGTGAGCCCGGTCAGGAAGGCCATGCCCCAGCCCGGGCAGGCCGAGGGCGCCCCGGTGTTGGCGAAGAAGCGGTCGCGCAGCGCCAGGAGATCGCCTTCCTTCGACAGGGCGAGTTCCAGGTGGTGGACCTGCTCGCGCGCGCCGATGAGGAGACACTCCTCGCGCGATTCCACCCACTTGACCGGCCGGCGCAGCAGCTTCGCCAGCAGGCAGACGAGCGATTCCTCGGGGTGGCCGTGCATCTTCATGCCGAAGGCGCCGCCGATGGCGGGCGCGTGCACGCGGATCCGCCCCTCGGGCATGCCGAGCACCTTCGCCAGCACGTGGCGCAGGGGGTGGGGGTTCTGCGCCGTGCCGTAGAGGGTCAGGCTCTCCGTCTCCTCCTCCCAGACCGCATTGTAGCAGCGCGTCTCGATCGGCTGGGTGGAGAAGCGGTGGATGCGGACCGTGGTTGTCACCACATGGTCGGCGCGGGCGAAGGCGGCGTCCGGGTCGCCGTTCCGGAACGGGACCGCCATGATGACATTGTCGTCGAAGCCCGGCACCACCTTCGGCGCATCGGGCGCGATCGCGTCTTCGACCGTCAGCACGGCCGGCTCCACCTCGTAGGCGACCTGCACCCGGCTCGCCGCCCAGCGCGCCGTCCGCCGGTCGGCCGCCACCACCACCGCGACCGGCTGGCCGTAGCACCACACATGGTCGACCGCCATGGTCCGCACCTCGGCCGACTTGCCGCCGAAGGTCGCCGGGTCGATGTAGTGCGGGATGGGCCCGAGATGGGCCGCCACCTCGCGCCCGTCCATCGCCAGCACCACGCCCGCGACCTTCCGCGCGCCCGAGAGGTCGACCTTCAGGATGCGGGCGCGGGCATGGGGGGACCGGACGATGGCGGCGTGGAGCTGCCCCGGGAAGCTGAAGTCGCTGGAATAGCGCGCGGCGCCGGCGATGGGCGCGCGTCCCTCGAGCGTGCGCACGGCTCGGCCGACATAGCCGCCGGTCGCCGGCGCGGCGCTCATGCCCGGGTCACGATCCGCCATGGGCCGCACCTAGGCCGCAACCGCCGGGCGGACGATGGGGCAGGTCGCCTCGCGGTTCACCATGTCGAAGGTGAAGATCCACTTGGCGACACCGGTCAGCACGGCGGCGATGAAGCCGAGCTCGACGATCTGGCCGTCGTCGAAATGGGCCGCGAGCCGGCGGTAGAGCGCCGGCGAGAGATGCCCCTCCATGTTCTGCAGCAGCATCTCGTCGGCAAGCGCGAGCACAGCGCGGTCCGCCTCGCTCCAGACGGCTGCGCCGGCATCGAGGATCGCCTCCACCTGGGCTTCCGTCAGCCCTGCCTTCCGCGCTTCGACCGTGTTGAAGCGGTTGCAGAACTGGCAGCCGTGCTGCCTGGAGAGCCTGAGCCGCAGCAGCTCCTTGGTGCGGACATCGACCCGCATTCCGGGATGGCCGTTGTAGAACAGGCCGTCGTAGAACGCGCCGAAATGCCAGCGCAGGATTTCCGGCGCGTTCGCCATCACGCCGATGAGGGTGGCATCTCCGGTCCGCTCCATGCCGAGGTCGTGGAGCGGCCGAAGATCCTCGGGCAGGGCGTCGCGCGGCACGGGCGGGATGGCGGGATCAGGCACTGGCCTTGAGCTCCTCGAGCGTCGGGAAGGGGTAGCCCGGGTTGGGCGGGCAGAAGCAGATGTGGCGGAAGGGCTCGTCGCTCACCACCTTCACGTGCATGCGCGCGCCGACCGGGAAGCTGTAGACGCTTCCCGCCTCGAGCCGGGCCCTGGTCGACTCCTGGTAGAGCGGCGGCTCGAACACCTCGATCTCGATCGCACCCGAGAGGCAGTACTGATACTCGTCGTGGGTGAAGACCCAGCTGAACTCGGTGCCGGGCAGGAAGTCCTCGATGATGATCTGGACCGAGGGCTCGGAAATGGCCGAATAGCCGCGGATCTTCTGCTCGCCGACCTGGAAGGGAAGCGGCAGCGCCGGTGCGCGATCGAGCGCGTCATGGTCGATCCGGTGGTGGCGGAACCTGGAACGCGGGGTGGGGGCAAGGCCGATGGGCATGGTCTCTCCTCTCGCCGGACCTAGAAGCGGATCCGGCCTTCGATTCCGAAGCTCCGCGGCTGGGCGCGGTAGACGGCATGAGCAACCGGAAGGATCACGACCGCATCGGCATTGTAGCGCTTGTCGAGGAGGTTGCGTGACCAGCCGACGAGTTCCCAGCGATCGTGGGCGATGCCGAGCCGGAGGTTGACCAGGTTGATCGGGTCGCGGCTGGTGTTGGGCGAGTTGAAGGCGTCGAACCAGATCCGGCCGGTGCGATTGAACTCGAACCGGCCGATGGCCGAGAGCGCGTCCGTGACCGGCCGGTCGAGCTGGAGCCCGAACGTCAGGTTGTGATCGGCGACATAGGGGGCCTTGTTGCCGATGACACTGGCGCGGATGGCGGGGTCCTGATCGTCGATGTCGTCGATGACGGCATCGACGTAGCCGAAGCCGGCAAAGGCCGACAGCCAGTCGGTGATGGCACCATTGGCGTCGAATTCGAAACCCTTGATGTCCACCCGCTTCAGCTGGCTGATTGCCTGGATGCCGCCGGTCGGGAAGAACTCGAACTGCTGCGAATTCTTGACCTTGGTCAGAAACACGGCGCCGTTGAAATTGAGGCGGCGGTCGAAAAGCTGCGACTTGAAGCCGGCCTCCCAACTCGACGAGACCTCCTTGTCGAAGGCGTCCTGGACGAGGATGTTGGGCAGGCCCTGCACCAGCACGTCGCGCGTGCCGATGGGGTTGAAGCCGCCCGATTTGAAGCCCTGGCCCCAGCTCGTGTAGAGCGAGCCGCGGTCGAGTTTCCACACGAGGTTCACCTTCGGCTGGAACTGGCGGAAGGTGCGCTCTTCGCGGCAGTCGGACGGGCTTCGCCCCGTGTAGGCCACGCAGAGGTTGTAGGTTGCAGCCGGTGCGCCGGGCGCCACCCCGAAGAAGGGGTTGGCAATGTTGGGGGTCAGCGTCTCGATCGAGCGCTTTTCGACATCGTAGCGGCCGGCCGCCTGCAGTTCGAGCCGGTCGGTGATGTCGAACTGGACGTTGGCGAACGGCGCGTAGTTCGTTGTCCGGTACAGGTTGTCGTCGTAGTTGAGCGTCGGGTTGTTGCTGTCGATGCCGTCGATGCCGAGGGTCGGCGAGATGACTCCGCCGCCGATGATCGTGCGCTCGACGGGCGCCACCGGGGCCCCGACGTTGGTGCCGGCAATCACGAAGGGTGGGCGCAATGAGCCATCCGGGTTTCGCGCGATCCGGCCATTGAGGCCCTGCTCGGTCGTGAACTGACGCCGCGCTTTCAGGAAGAAGAAGCCGCCCTGCCATCTCAGGCGGCGGTCTCCATCCGAGGTGAGGCGGATTTCCTGGATGAAGGCCCGATTGGCGATCCGGAACTTCTGGGTGTTGTCCCCGAAGGCTGCGAGAATGTCGAGCGGCAGTCCGGGAGAGAGCGCGTCTGAAACGAAGCTGTTGCCTGGGAAGTTCCAGGCACCATAGGGATAGTTTCTGGCCTGGTAATTGTCGGTGATGCCATTGTAGCTGGTGATTGAAGTCACGACCATTTCACCAAAATCATGGTCGATCTTGACAGAACCACTATAGCGTTCCTGGAGGTTTCGGCCGGGCGCATCATTGGTATAGGGCAGGCTGGTGTCGTTGGTGTCGATGCGGCTGGTGAACACGCCGCCTTGCGTGGTGCCCACCACCTGGGCGTTGAAGGCGATGGCGCCGCCGGTCAGCCGGCTGTAGTTGCCGCGCAGATCGACCGTGGTGTCGGGGCCTGCCTGCCAGTCGAAGCGCAGGCGCAGCAGATGCTCGTCCACCCGCATCACCTTCTCGCCGGTGTTGACGTTCTGGAACGGGCCGTCGGTCGAGCGCACCGCCCCGGCGACGCGGAAGCGCAGTTTCTCCGGGACGATCGCGCCACCGATGCTGGCGTTGACGTTGACCGAGTTCCAGTTGCCGTACCGCGCCATCACCTCGCCTTCGATTTCGTCCCCCGGCGGCCTCGTGTTGATGATGATGGCGCCGGCCGTCGCGTTGCGTCCGTAGATGGCGCTCTGTGGTCCCTTCAGCACCTCGATTTGCTGGATGTCGAACAGCTCGCCGTTGAACTCGTTCTGGGTGGCGAGCTGGACGCCGTCGATGACGACGGCGACCGCGGATTCCGACTGGCGCACCGACGTCTGGCCACGGACGTTCACGAAGGCCTCGCCGGCGTGGTTGGAGGTGATGAAGGTGACGTTGGGAGTGAGGGCAAGAAAATCCTGCGGCCGCGTGATGCCAGCCTGGGTGATGAGCTCCTCGCTGAACACCGAGACCGCGACCGGGACATTGACCAGCACCTCCTCGCGCTTGAGGCCCGTGACGATGATCTCGTCGGATGCGGCCGAGGGCGCAGAAGCCTCCTGGGCGGTCACCGGTGCCGCAATGGCCAGCGCCAGCATCGACACACCGCAACCCCTGGTCCCGATCCGCATGGCTTTCTCCCTTCTGCTCCCTGGAGGGGGTCCCCCCGCACCTGACGATCTCGCCGGCCGCTGTCGGCAGGCCCGCCTCTGCTTTGTATACAAAATGTGGGCGGCATGAGGGACTGTCAACGAAAAAATATGCACGCTTTACGCCTGCGTTTTGGGCCCGTGAATCGCGTGGTTGACGCGTGCGAAATTGCTGCGATTCTGCCGGATGCGCAGCTGCCGGCAGGGCGCACGCGGCAGGAGACGGCCATGACCACGGGCGAGGCCACAGCGGAATCGGACCCCGGGACCGCCCCGGACCTTCTCCACTACATGACCGACAGCGACGCCGCGGCCGCGCTCACCCGCGCCGAGCTCGCCATGATCCGCGCCGTCGAGGCCTTCGCGCGCTGGTGCACCTTCCTCCACCGCAGCGTCTCGGATGCACCGCTCTCGGCCACCGACGTCTGGCTGCTCCACTCCATCCGGATGCGCGGAAATGCCCAGAGTCTTTCGGAACTTCTGCTCTTTCTCAACCGCAACGACGTCTCCACGCTGCAATATTCTCTGCGGAAGATCGAGCAGTCCGGCCTCATCGAGCGCATCACCGGCAATTCGCGGCGGGAGGCCGGCTACCGGCTGACCGCCCGCGGCATGGCCGCCACCGACGCCTATGCGAAGCTCCGCGACGAGCTGCTCGTCGCCCTCGTCGGCGACGTGCGCGACCTGCCCGGCCGGCTCGACAGCGCGGCCGGAGCGCTCGAGCGGCTGACCGGCCTCTACGACCAGGCGACGCAGACCGTGCTCAACCGCAAGATCCTGAGCCGCTAGGCTTCAAAAGCCGACGAAATCTGTATACGAAAGTGGCCGGAACGCTGCCTCATCACCGAGGCCGGCGCGAGACCCCGGGCATCCGGGATCCGCGGGAAGGAGGAACGGGCATGGCGGACCCCACGCCGGACTGCGGCTGGATGGTCCTCCTCCCCTACACGCCCCGCGCCGACAGCGCCGCCCGGGGCTATGAAGGCTGGCTGCGGGAGGTGGACAATCCCTTCTTCAATGGCGTCGGCGGAATCGCCCACTATGCCAACTGGGCCGTCGCCCGGACCCTGGCCGGAGAACCCGGCTTCACCCATTTCGATCTCATGCGATTCCGCACCGAGGCCGACATCGACCGCGCCTGGTCCGATTCCAGCCTCCTTGCGTTCGCCGCCGGCTGGGTCGCCCAATGGGGCGTGGATCCCGAGGCGGCCGACCCGGCGGTCAACTACCACGCCCATGTGGCCCGGCGCGTCTCCGGCACCCCGGGTGACGATCCGGCCCCGCACTTCCTGGCCTTCGATCCGGTCGCGACCGACGCGTGCGATGAGCTGTGGGAAATCGCCCGGCCCATCGTCGGCGTGCCCCGCTTCCAGCGCTTCGCCATCCGCCGGGGCCCCGCGCCGTCGGCGGATCTCGCGCCCGTCATTCTCGAGGGCCGGCTGATCGCCGCCCCCTGAAGTCTCAGCCGGCCCTGGCCAGGAACGTCGCCAGCCCCTCGGCGAAGCGGTCCGCGTCGAGGTCCGGCTCGAAATTGGCCCCGTCCAGCGGAAGCACCTCGGCATCCGGGCGGATCTCCCGGGCGCGCTCGAGATAGGGGTAGAGCACGTCGTCTCGTGCCGCGCCGATCAGGATGGGGCAGGAGACGGCCGTGTAGAAGCCGGTGAAATCCTGGCCCCACACCGCCCGGTAGGACTGCACCCGGCCCCACCAGGCCCGGAGCTGGTCGGTCATTTCCCGGTGGATGAGCAGCGGGTCGCGGTGGGCGCCGAGGTTGCGCAGATACTCCCAGTTCTCGAGCAGATAGGCGCCGCTCACCACCGGCGTGAAGGGGATGCCGAAATGCTCCGAGAACTCCAGCCGTTCCTCAGCGGTCAGGGGCACCGGGCCGATGAGCGCGAGCGACTGGGCCATCTCCGGGTAGCGCGCCGCCATCTCGACCGCGATGCAGGCCCCGGTGTGGTGGCCGACCAGGTGGACCCGCTCCAACCCGGAGGCCCTGACGGCCTCGGCGAGCCAGTCGACATACTGCGCCATGGGCGGGCTCGTCTCCGGGTCGGGGTCGAAGCTGCCGCCGAAGCCCGGCGTGTCGAACGCATGGCAGTCGAACCGGCCGGCGAGCCGCTCGAAGGTCTTGAGCCACATCTTCCCGGAGCTTGCGGTCTGGTGGAAGAAGCAGACCGGCCGGCCGGGTCCGGCCATGCGCGTCACATGGATCTGCCCGCCCGACGTGTCGACATAGGATTTCCGCACCATCGCCCACGCCTCCGCTCCACTGGGACTGGATGATTTCTGCATGCAAAACTGTCAAGCACGACGCGGATCTCCGGGCGGGGTTCGGTCGGCGCGCCTGTGCCGGCGAAAGCCGTCCCGGCGCCGGCGCCGGCCCGGGCGTTCAGCCCTTGCCGCGCATCGAGCGCACGACCGGGATGGGATAGCCGGGGTTGGGCACGCAGAAGCAGAGGTGGCGGAAGGGCTCGTCGGAGAGCACGCGCCACACCACCCGGCAGCCGCGCGGCATGAAATAGGTGTCGCCGGCCTTCACCACCACCTTGCCGCTTTCGAGCATGAGCGGCGGCAGATGATATTCCACCTCGCACACGCCCGAGATGACATGATGGGTCTCGTCGTGCGCGAGCGTCCAGGGAATGTCGGGGCCCTTGTGGAAATCCTCGAGGTTGAGCTGGAGGCCCGGCTCGTCGATCCCGGTGTTGGCCGCGCGGAAGCGCGAGCCCGGCACGAAGGGGAACTCCATGTCGGGCTCGTCGTCGAGATCGCCCGCGTCATAGTGATAGACCGCGAACCGGCCCCAGCGGATCGGCTCCATGCTCAGCCCTCCCGCCCGAGGCCGAGCGAGCCGGGGTTCATCAGGCCCTCGGGGTCGAGCACGGATTTGACGCCCCGGATCAGCTGGCGCAGCGGGTCGTTGTTCATGATCTCTGTGTAGGGATAGTAGCGGCCGATCTGGAGGTGAAGCCCGCCGAGGCTGTCGAACAGGTCCCGGAGCTCGTCGCGCAGGGCCAGGGCCACCTTGCGCCGCGCCTCGTCGGCCGGGATGTCGCGCCACTTCGCGGCGAACTCGGGCTCGATGAGCGAGAGGCGGAAATCCCCGAGCTGGTCGTGCCAGTAGAAGCTCGGCTCGATGACGAACTCGGGGCCGGCGAAGCAGGTGAGATAGCTGGTCTTGATTCCCCACTGGTCCATCAGCGCGCGGCGCTCGGCGAGGAATCGCTCGGTCGCGGCCGCCGCCGGGATCGCCCTGGAAAGCGGGAAGAAGCCGTGCACCGGAATCCAGATCTCGCCGTCCGAGCCGAGCAGGATGGTCCGCACCCCGCCGAAGGGCGCGCCGCGGAACACCACGGGGATCGAGTTGGCCATCTCCACTCCGCCTTCCTCGGCGCAGATGTCGGCGGCCATGTCGGTGTGCTCGGCGGCGACCGTCTCGGTATGGCCGTCGAGGGTCATGTGGAGCGAATAGGGCACGTCGCGCAGGATGCGCTTGCCGCCCATGGCGACCTTGGCAGCGTTCACGATGCCCTTCAGGCCCCCCTTGCGGGCGATCTGGCCCACCTTCGAAAGCCCCTCCTCGAACGTGATGCCCTGCTTCTCGAAGCCGGAATTGTAATAGGGATCGAAGCCGTAGCATTCGGAGGCAATGCCGAGCCGGGCGATCCGGGTCTGGGCGCGAAGCATGGCTTCCAGCGTCTCGAACCGGTAGGAGAGATAGCCGGTGTGGGCCGGGTTGGTGACGAGCCGCAGCGTCGCCACCGCCTTGACTCCGAAGGCGCCGGTGTCGGCCGTGAACAGGCCGGTGACATCGGGTCCGAAGAAGCGCCAGAAGGGGTTGGACGTGCGGTGCGCGCCCGAGCCGGTCACCAGCACCGTGCCATCGGCCAGCACGACGGTGAGCCCGATAACCGACTCGGCGACGGTGCCATGAACCCCCGAGCCGTGGAACAGGCTGTTCTGGCTGATCGCGCCGCCGACGGTTGCATAGGCGCCCGAGAGCGGACCCCAGTAGGGCGTGCGCAGCCCATGGGGCGCAAGCGCTTCCCACAGCGCCTTCCAGGTGCAGCCGCACTCGACCGTCACATACATGTCGTCGGTGTTCACTTCGAGCACCCGGTTCATCCGCTGCATGTCGACGAGGACTGAGGCCGTGCAGTCGGGCGTGTAGCCGCTCGTGTAGCTCATGCCACCGCCGCGCGGCACGACGGCAAGACCGGCGCGGGTGGCGACGCCGACGGCCTCGGCCAGTTCCCCGGTCGAGCCCGGGCGGATGACGCAGGCAGCGATTTCCCGCGGCCGGAAGGAGAGGTCGGTGGAGAAGAAGGCGCGCTCCTTCTCGTCGAGCAGGACATGCTCGGGCCCTAGGAGCTGCTGGAGCTGCTGGATGGCGCGGCTGGTCCCGGCTTCATGGGTTGCGGCAGTGGCCATCGCCGACTCCTCCCGTGGCTGATTCGATGATTTTGTATGCAGGATTTGTGGCCGCTGCAAGCGTGCAGCCGGGCTTCGGCGGCCCGCTTGGCGACGGCGCCGACCTCCACTAAGGGCGGATGATGGCCCGCTCCGCCCTGCCCGCCGCCCCGCCAGCCGAAGACGACAGCGGCGCGTCGCTCGTCTCCTTCGTCGTCGATTCGATCGTCGATGGCGTGATGCGCGGGCGCTATGTTCCCGGCCAGCGTCTGATCGCCGCCGACCTGGCCGAGGACTATGGCGTGAGCCGCGCCCCCGTGCGCGAGGCGCTGCACATGCTCGCCGGCGAGGGCGTGGTCGAGCTTGTCGCCAACCGGGGCGCGCGCATCCGCCGCCTTTCCGTCGCCGAACTTGTCGATTTCCTCGAGTTCACCGAAGCCATCTGCGTGCTCGGCGTGCGGCTTGCCACGTCACGCATGGGGCAGGAGGAACCGCGCGCCGAAGTCATCCGCCACTATGACGCCGTCGAGGAGGCCTGGGCCCGCCGGCACGCGCGCGACTTCGTCGTCGCCCTCTACCAGTATCACATCGCGCTGAACCGGATCGGGGGCAACCGCTTCCTCGAATTCTTCTACGAGAGACCCTACATCCGCTTCTACACGCTGCTGCTGGCTGACCTCGTTCCCGGCTTCAACTGGGACAAGTATATCGACAACTATCGCCTGATCCACGCGACCATCCTGTCGGGCGACAGCCACACGGCGGTTGTCCACTTCGCCAGCCACATCCGCTGGGTGCTTTCCAACATGCGGCGCTCGGAGGCGCCAGCCTGACCGGCGGGCCCTTTCGGCCCGGGCTCGGGCGGGCCGCGGCTCAGGCGGCGGCGCGCAGGCTCTCGACCAGGGCCGGCGGGAAGGGCGAGGCGAAGGCGGGAAGGCCAATCCGGGTCCGCACCTCCTCGACCGGCGCGGCCCACAGCGCCTTCCAGTCGAGCCCGAGGAGCGGCGGCGCCGCCCGGCCGTGCCGCCAGGCGCGCGCCACGGTGTCGAGAAGCGGCGCCATGCCCCCCGGCACCGGGCCGGCGGCAGCGATGGTCATGACGAGCGAGAGGAACATCGCCGAATAATGGTGGCCGAACTGGGCCATCTGGAAGGCGGAGATGCCGATCTCGTGGAGCGCCGTCAGCTCGTAGCCGGCAGCCAGATGCCAGAGATCGTGGAGCTGGAGCATCCGCGCATTCACGTAGGGCAGTGGGAAGGGCAGCGCTTCGAGCCCGAGCGCGTCGCGGTCGAGCACTTCGAGCTCATAGCCATTCTCCACGATCTGGGCGTGGAAGGCCGCGCCCAGCGACCCGGCCGGGGCGGCCGCGAGCTCGTCCAGCGTGAAGCGGGGCGGAATGCCGCCGGCCGCGGCCTCGGCGACGCCCGGAAAGGCGAGCGCGAGCGCGGCGAGCCTTGCCGCAAGCCCCTCGGGCAGATGGGCGCCGAGCGCTGCCGTGCGCGCGGTAATCGCAAGCGCATCGAGCGTGCCGGCAAGCGCGTCATCGACGATCGACCAGAGGTCGGGCCACAGCGCGGGCGGAACTTCTGCTTCCGGCGGAGCCTCGGGCGCGGCGATGGGCGCCGCCGGGTCCGGCCCGCCCAGCCAGCCGCGGGCCAGCGCGTCCCAGGCGGCCGGTAGCCCCTCGGGCGCAGCGAAGGCGACATGGACGAGCGCGGCCGCAAGCGGCGCTTCGGGCGCCCGGTCGAGCGGGCTGGCGCGGAGCGCGGCGGCGAGCGCCGCGATTTCCGGGGGGCTGGTCGGGTGGGCGGCGCGCGCGGCGAAGGCGGGGCGGTCCATCGGTCGGCTCCTTCCGGCGTGGGCTCAGGCGGCCACTCCATCGCGCCCGCCGCGCCCTGTCAATCCCGTGGTGCCGGTGCGGCAACCCGCGCGAAACTCCAGTTGCCGGCGCGCCGCCGGCGCCGCAGGGCAGGGGCAATCCGGGAGGGACACGGGATGAGCGGACGGCTGACGGGGCGGGTGGCGCTGGTGACGGGCGGCACCTCGGGGATCGGGGCGGGAGCAGTGGCACGGCTGCGCGCCGAAGGGGCCGAGGTGGTCTTCACCGGCACCCGGGCCGAGGCCGGCGCCGCAGTGGCGGCGCAGACGGGCGGCCATTTCCACGCCCATCGGGTGGAGGATGCGCAGGCCTGGCCGGCGCTCGTCGAGGCAATCCTCGGCCGGTTCGGCCGGCTCGACATCGCCTTTGCCAATGCCGGGACCGAGGCCGGGGATGCGAGCGTCGAGGCGATCGGAATCGACGGCTGGAACGGGGTGATGGCGGTCAACCTGACCGGCGTGATGCTGACGGTGCAGCACGCCATCCGCGCCATGCGCCGGAACCCGGATGGCCCGGCCGGCGCGATCATCATCAACTCGTCGATGAATGCCCACCGGGCGATGGGCAATTATGTCGCCTACTCGGTCTCGAAGGCCGGAGTCGTCGCGCTGGCGAAATCGGCCGCGATCCACTGCGCCACCTCCGGCACGGCCATCCGGGTCAACGCCATCCTGCCCGGCGTGGTCGAGACCGCGCTCATTGCCGAGGTGATCGCCCGCTCGCCCGACCCGGCTGCCGCGCGCGCTGCCTTCGAGGGCATGTCGCCGATGAAGCGGATGGCCCGGGTGGAGGATGTGACCGGCCTCGTCGCCTTCCTCGCCTCCGACGAGGCGCGCCACATCTCGGGCGCGGAGATCCTGATCGACGGCGCCTCGACGGCCGGCATGATGGGGGTGTAGCGGACGGCGGCGGACGGCCGCTCAGCCGGCCTTGGGCGTGCGCTGGATGTGGAGGATGCGGAAGCTGCGGCTCTGGAACCGCCACGCGCCCTCCACCCTGACGCAGCGGTCCTCGTAGGCGCCGCGATAGCACAGCGTCTCTCCGCCCTGGTCGAAGGTCTCGCGGGTGTAGCTCCGCATCTCGGCGCGGTCGCCCTCCACCGCGATTGCCCCGGGCCAGGCCTCGAACAGGATGCCCGGGAAGGCCTTCATCGCCTCCACCCAGTGGGCGCGGATCGCCTCCCGGCCGCGGGTCGTGCGGGGGCCGGACGCATCGGGAAGGGTCCATTCCCCGTCCTCGGCCCAGGTGGCGGCCCAGGCGTCGGCGTCGCGCCGGGTCACGGCGTCGGCATAGGCGTCGAGCAGGTCGCGGAGCGCGAGCCGGTCTTCGGCGGGTCCGGCAAATGGCATGGGCGTCTCCCTCGGCTGCACCTCTGGCCAAGGCTGACACAGACGCCGCGCGCCCGTTCGTCAAGCTTGCGGATTTGCCCGGTTCCCGCGCGCGTCGCGGGCATAATGGCCGATAAAGCGGTCGAGCCGCGCCCGGCCGGCCGGAGTCGCGACTCCGGCGAGGCACAGGGCAAGGCCGAGGCCGACCGACGCGGCGAGCCGCGCCGTCTCGAGCCCGCCCATGGTCCAGGCGAGCAGGGCCCCGCCAGCGATGTGGGAGAGGCTGCGCTCGAGCAGCGGCAGCGGCATGGGCGGGGCGAGGAAGCCGTCGGCTGCGGCCGCGTCGAGGAGGCCGAGCCAGATGGCGCGGGTCTGGGCGAGGCGCTCGGGCGTGGCAAGGCCGGTCGTGTCCGGCCCGGAGCTGTTGAGCAGCGCCCGCCAGAGGGTGCGGTAGAACTCCGGGTCGGCGACATAGTAGCCGAAGGCGAGCTCGTGCGCCGCGAAGATCCGGTCGAGGCTGGTCTCGGCATCGAGCGTCTCGAAGCGGGCGGCGAAGTCGCGCTCGTCCTCCAGCACGGCGAGCACGACCGCCCGCTTGGAGCCGAAGAGATTGTAGGCGGTGGCCGTGCTCACGCCGGCGCGCTGGGCGAGCAGGCGCATGGGAAGGTCGGTGTCGCCGGTCTCGCGGATGAGGTCGCGCGCGGCGCGCACGATCCGCTGCCGCCGGCCCTCCATCGCGGCGGCCCGGCGGCCGGAGGCGAGCGCCGCCGGCGCGCTCATGCGCCCGCGGGCGCG
>JAJUHA010000015.1 GCA_029268145.1 Sphingomonadaceae bacterium
GGCTCGCCGCGCCCCTTGCCGGCGCCGGCCTCGGCCTTGCCCTCTCGCCTGCGCTCGGCCTTCCGCCGCCTGCCGCCGCGCTTGCCGGCGCCGGCCTCGGCCTTGCCGCGCCGCCGCTTGCGATCCGCAACCGCATCATCCGCCGCCGCCAGCAGCTGGACCGGGGCTTCCCCGACGCGCTCGACCTTCTCGTCATCTGCGTCGAATCCGGCCTCTCGGTCGATGCCGCGATCGCCCGGGTCGCGCGCGAGCTCGGCCGCGCCCACCCCGCGCTCGCCGCCGAGCTTCAGCTCGCCGCAGTGGAACTGCGCATCCTGCCCGATCGCGCCGATGCCTTCGCCAGTCTCGAAGCCCGCACCGGGATTGCGGGCATCCGCGCCCTCGTCGCCCTCCTCCACCAGACCGAGCGCTTCGGCACGCCGCTGGCCCAGGCGCTCAGGACGCTCGCTGCCGAGGCGCGCGCGGCGGCCCTTCTCCGGGTGGAGGAGCGGGCGGCCCGGCTGCCCGCCGTGCTCACCGTGCCCATGATCCTCTTCATCCTGCCGCCGCTCTTCATCGTGCTGGTGGGCCCGGTGATCGCCCAGCTCCTCAGCCGCTGACCTACTCCACCAGCGCGACCCGCTGGTCCCGGATTGTCCGCACCCCCACTCCGGCGCAGGCATGGCGCAGCCTTGTCACGCCGCTCACCTCCACCCGCCGGGCGACCAGCTGGGTGCAGGACGCGCCATTTCCCGCCAGCTCGACCGTCTGGGCGGGAAGGAGGATGGCGCCGGTCAGATGCTGGCCGCTACCGGCGAGGAGGCGGCTGGTGGTCCCGAGGCCGGTCGAGACGCCCATCAGCGCCACGCCCGCCAGGCTGCCGTGCGCCGGAGGCTGCAGCGCCACCTCGGCGCCCGGCGCGAACAGCACCGGGTGCGGCCCGGTGAACAGGGTCGCGCCGTCGGTCTCCAGCCGGCCTCCCGCCTCCACCCGGAGCGGGCCGGCAAGCTGCCACACCAGCCCCTCGACGCGGAGCCGCCCGCCCGCCACCACGCGGACTCCGCCGCAGGCCGGCGGGGGCACGGCGCCGCTCCGGATCCGCAGGCTGGCCGAGACGGTGAGCGTGCCGGGCACGCAGGCCGTGACCGACGCCGCCGGGACGACATAGGGGTTGGCGAGCGGCAGGCGCGCCGCCGGCACCAGCGGCCCGGCCGCCAGGACCTCGCAGCCGTCGGGGAGCAGGCGCCCGCTCCCCGTCTCGGTCACGCTGCCGCGGGCCGGGTCGAGCGCGAGAAGGCACGCCGGCGCCACGTCGATCACGGCGCCCACTGCCCGCGCCCGCACCTCGGTGCCCGCCACGCCGACCAGCCCGCCCAGCAGCACGTCGCGCGGCTGCGCGATCTCGACGGCGATCGCCATCGGGTCGCCGGCCCGGCTGCCCGAGCGCGGCGGCCGCTCGACGGTGATCGTCGCATCCGCGACCCCGAGATTGTCGCGCGCCAGCGCCAGCGCCAGCGGCTCGGCCGCCATCCGGCTCCGCAGCGCCCGCGCCCCGGCCTCGGCGGCAAGATCGGCCGTCTGCTGCAGGTCCTGCCTGGCGGCAAGGCCGCCCGCGGCGTGGAGGCCGAGCGCGACGAAGCCGAGGATGGCGGAAAGGGACAGGGCCGTGAACAGGGTGCTGACGCCGCGCTCGTCCGCGCCGAGCCGCGTCCAGAGGGAGCCGGGCATGGCCGCCGCGCTCACGCGCCCTGCCGGATGCAGGCGGTGGCGTGCAGCGCCGGAAGCGCCGGCCCGAGCCCGGGAACCAGCGACGGGTAGGGCAGGCCGACCCGGATCTCGGTCCCGCAGGCCGCCGGGCGCGTCACCAGCGCCGTCTCGCCCACGCGCGCGGTCACGGCCAGCCGCTCGAGCCGGGCCGTCACGTCGCGGGCAAGCCCGTGCGGCGTCGCGCAGGCGCCACCCCCCAGCTCGGCGCAGCGGGCGGCCCCGCCGACGGCATGCGCGAGCGCAGCGGAGAACCAGATGTAGCGGCCGGTCTCGAGGCTGCCGAACAGCAGCGCCAGCAGCAGCGGCGCAACCAGCGCGAACTCGACGGCGGTTGCCCCCCGCTCATCCTCCGCCAGCCGCCCGCGCCCCCGGCGCCCCGACTCCGCCATTGCGCCCAGCCCTGCCGCCAGGTCCCGCACCCGCTCAGTCCAGCCGGACCAGGCTGCGCGCCGAGACGCTGGGCGACAGAAGCGCCGAGGGCCAGTCGACCAGCCGGTCGACCGGTGCCGTCATCGCGATCTCGGCGAAGGCCGCGGGCAGGCTCCCGTCGGGACAGCGGGGGCCTGCCACCTCGCGGATCCCCTGGTCGCCCGGGCAGCCGCGGAACAGCCGGAGGCTGGCGGAGACATCGTCGGGAAGGTCGACGAGCGAGCGGAGCGAAAGGCGCGGCAGGGGGGGAAGCCCCGATCCGACGTTCCATCCGCCGTTGAGCCCGATGGCGGCGGACCCGCCCGGCTGGAACCCCACCCGAAGCGGGGGGAGGATCTCGCCCGTCACCCGCACCACCGCCTTGCCGGCGCTGTCGACCAGCGCCTCCACCTGCCGCGCCCGCGCCGCCGTGACGGCAAGGTCGGCAGCGCCCAGGAGCAGCGCGGCGAACAGGGGCAGCGTCAGCGCCAGCTCGAGCGCGGCCACTCCGCGCTCGTCCGCCCTTATCCCGGCCCCCGGCAGGCGCCCGACACGCCAGCGGCGTCCCTCACGGGAGCCACATGCGCGGAGTGCCAGGGGCCGCCTCTCCTGCATTGCCGGGGTTCTGCCTTCCTTTGTGCCAGTAACGGAGTCCGCGAACCGGCCTTGCGTGCACCTCCCGGCTATGGTGACGGGAAAAGAGGGTAAACCGCCGGTCACCTACCGGGCGGAAGCCCTCCCACGACAGGTGCGGGCATGACCGAGACAGACATCCGCGACCGCCTCGCCCGGCTCCATCGCGCCGCCGATGCCGAGGTCCTCGCCCCCCTGCTGGCGGCCGCCGAGACCGATCCGCCGACGCGCGAGCGCATCCTCCTGCGCGCGGCCGGCCTCCTCGCCGACATCCGCGCCGGCGAGCAGGAGGGCTGGGTCAACCGCTTCCTCCACCAGTATCGCCTCAACACCGACGAGGGCCGGGCGCTGCTCTCGCTCGCCGAGGCCTTCCTGCGCGTGCCCGACGCCGAGACCGCCGACGCGCTCGTCCGCGACAAGATCGGCGCCGCCGACTGGGACGCCGGCGCCAGTTCCTCGCTCCTCGTCAGCTCGGCGACCTGGGGCCTCGTCGTCTCCCGCGCCCTCCTCTCCGGCGAGGGCGGCACGCTCCGCCGCCTGGTCCAGCGCGTCGGCGAGCCCTTCGTCCGCACCGCGGTCGGCGCCGCCATGCGCCTCATGGCCGATCTCTTCGTCATGGGCCGCACCATCGGCGAGGCGCTCGAGCGGGCCGACCGGCGCGACTATCGCGATTTCACAGCGAGCTTCGACATGCTCGGCGAGGCGGCCCGCACCGAGGCGGATGCCGAGCGCTACTTCGCCGCCTATGCCGAGGCCGTCGCCGCCGTCGGCCGGCACGCCAACCGCCGCGGCCACAGCGTCTCGGTCAAGCTCTCCGCCCTCCACCCGCGCTACGAGACCGCCCAGGCCGGGCGCGCCCTCCCCGCCATCGTCGAGCGCCTGCGCGCCCTCGCCACCGCCGCTGCGGGTGCCGGCGTGCCGCTCACCATCGACGCCGAGGAGCAGGACCGCCTCCTCCTCTCGCTCGCCATCGTCGAGCAGCTCGCCCGCA
Source organism: Sphingomonadaceae bacterium (assembly GCA_029268145.1). Classification (GTDB taxonomy): domain Bacteria; phylum Pseudomonadota; class Alphaproteobacteria; order Sphingomonadales; family Sphingomonadaceae; genus Thermaurantiacus. The sequence continues at coordinate 3,779 of JAJUHA010000015.1, forward strand.
CGCCGGCGCTCGCGGGCTGGGACGGGCTCGGCCTCGCCATCCAGGCCTATGGCAAGCGCGCCCGTCCGCTGGTCGACTGGGCGCAGGAGCTCGCCGCATCGACCGGCCGCCGCCTTGCCGTCCGCCTCGTCAAGGGCGCCTACTGGGACACGGAAGTGAAGCGCGCCCAGGAAGCGGGCGTCTCCGGCTACCCCGTCTTCACCCGCAAGGCCGCAACCGACGTCTCCTACCTCGCCTGCGCCCGGGCGCTGCTCGAGGCCCCCAACCTCGTCCCCGCCTTCGCCAGCCACAATGCGCTGACGGTTGCCACCATCGCCGAATGGGCCGGGGCGCGGCGCGACTTCGAGTTCCAGCGCCTCCACGGCATGGGCGCCGGCCTCTACGAGCGCATGGTCCGCGAGGAGGGCTACCAGTGCCGCCTCTACGCCCCGGTCGGCGGCCACCGCGACCTCCTTGCCTATCTCGTCCGCCGGCTGCTCGAGAATGGCGCCAACAGCTCCTTCGTCCACCAGCTCGCCGACCGCAGCATCCCCGAGGCCGAGCTCCTTGCCGATCCGGTGGCGAAGCTCCGCTCCGGCGGCGCCACCAGCCCCGCCATCCCGCTTCCCTCCGACCTCTTCGCCCCCGAGCGGCGCAACTCCGAAGGGCTGGACCTTGCCGACCCTGCCACGCTTGCGGCCACCGTCGCCGCCGTCGGCGAGGCGCTCGCCACCCCCTTCCGCGCCGCCCCGCGCGTCTCCGGCCGCGCCCGTGAAGAGGGCAGGGCCCGGCCGGTCGTCGCCCCCTTCGATCCCGCCCGGCGGGTGGGCGAAGTGGTCGAGGCGAGCGCCGCCGACGTCGCCGAGGCCTGCGCCGCCGCCGCCGCGGCCCAGCCCGCCTGGGATGCCACGCCGGTCGAAACGCGTGCCGCCGCGCTCGAGCGCCTCGCCGACGCGCTCGAGGCGGATCGCCCCGCGCTCCTCGCCCTGCTCCAGGCCGAGGCCGGCAAGACGCTCCCCGACGCGCTCGCCGAAGTGCGCGAGGCGGTCGACTTCTGCCGCTACTATGCGGCGCGGGCACGGGCGCTGTTCCGCCCGGAGACGCTGCCCGGCCCGACCGGCGAGGCCAATGTCCTGCGCCTGCACGGCCGCGGCCTGTTCGCCACCATCGCGCCCTGGAACTTCCCGCTCGCCATCTTCCTCGGCCAGACGGTCGCGGCCCTCGTCGCCGGCAATGCCGTCGTCGCCAAGCCGGCCCCGCAGACCCCGCTGGTTGCCGCCCGCGCCGTCGCCCACGCCCACGCCGCCGGGATCCCGCCCGAGCTGCTCCACCTGCTGCCCGGCGGCGGCGACATTGGCGCCGCCCTCGTCGCCGACCGGCGGGTCGCGGGCGTCGCCTTCACCGGCTCGACCGCGACCGCCCGCGCCATCGCCCGCGCGCTGCTTGCCGACGAGGGTCGCCCGCTCGTGCCCCTCATCGCCGAGACCGGCGGCCTCAACGCCATGATCGTCGATTCGACCGCGCTTCCCGAACAGGTCGTCGCCGATGTCGTCACTTCGGCCTTCCGCTCGGCCGGCCAGCGCTGCTCGGCGCTCCGCCTCCTCATCCTCCAGGAGGATGTGGCGGAGCCCATCCTCGCCATGCTGAAGGGCGCGATGGATGCCCTCGTCGTCGGCGATCCCCTCGACCCGGCGACCGATGTCGGCCCGGTCATCGACGCCGCCGCGCAGGCGAAGCTCCTGGCCCGCCTCGAGGCGATGGGCGACTCCGTCCTCCACCGCCTCCCCGTGCCCGGGGCGGGCCATTTCGTCCCGCCCGCGCTCATCCGCCTGCCCGCGGTCGAGGCGCTCGATGCCGAATGGTTCGGCCCGCTCCTCCATGTCACGAGCTGGGACGGCCGCGACCTCGCCGGCCTCGTCGGGCGCATCAACGCCTCCGGCTACGGGCTCACCATGGGCCTCCACAGCCGGATTGCCGCGACCGCCGCCGAAGTCGAGCGGACCGCCCGGGTCGGCAACCTCTACGTCAACCGCTCGATGATCGGCGCGGTCGTCGGCGCGCAGCCCTTCGGCGGCGAGGGGCTCTCCGGCACCGGCCCCAAGGCCGGCGGCCCCCACTATCTCCACCGCTTCGCCACCGAGCGGGTCACGTCCGCCGACACCACCTCGGCCGGCGGCAACGCCAGCCTGCTCTCGATCGCGGATCCGCCCGCAGCCGCTTGAGGCGCGGCGCCCGCTCGGCTAGGTTTCCGCCATCCGGGGCGTCGGACCCCACCTCCGGGCCGCGCGCGAGGGGCGCGGCCCCAGCCGGGGATGCCGACCGCGTGCTCGTCCAGTCCGATCCAGGCCAGCGGGTCCGCCGATGCGGGTGCTGACGGTCTTCGGCACGCGGCCGGAGGCGGTGAAGCTCGCCCCGGTCGCGGCCGCGCTCGCGGCTGCCCCCGGCATCACCTCCATCCTCTGCGCGACCGGCCAGCACCGCGCCATGCTCGACCAGGTGATGGCGATCTTCGGCCTCGTGCCCCGGCACGACCTTGCCGTCATGCGCCACGACCAGGGCCTGTCCGACGTGACGGCCGCCGTGATCGCCGGCGTGGCCGCGGTCATCGCGAAGGAACGGCCCCACTGGGTCATCGTCCAGGGCGACACCACGACGACGCTCGCCGCCGCGCTCGCCGCCTTCCACGCCGGCGTGCCGGTCGCCCATGTCGAGGCGGGGCTGCGCACCGGCGATGTCGGCGCGCCCTTCCCGGAGGAAATGCAACGCCGCCTCGTCACCCGCCTCGCCACGCTCCATTTTCCGCCGACGGCAGCGGCTGCCGCCAATCTCCGCGCCGAGGGCGTGGCCGAGGCGGCGATGCGCGTCACTGGCAACACCGTCATCGACGCGCTCCATGCGCTGCGCGCCCGGCTCGATTCCGACCCGGCGCTTGCCCGCGCGCTCGACGCCCGCTTCGCCCCGCTCGCCACCGGCCGGCGGCTCGTCCTCGCCACCGCCCACCGCCGCGAGGGGCTGCGCGGCGGCCTCCGGCGGACCTGCGCCGCGCTGCGCCTGGCGGCCGGTCGCGGCGATGTCGAGATCGTCCTGCCGGTCCACCCCAACCCCGCGGTCCGCGCGACGGTGCGGGACATGCTCGCCGGCGTGCCCCATGTCCATCTGCTCGAGCCGCTCGATCCGCTCGCCTTCCTCCACCTGCTGCGCCGCGCCCATCTCGTCGTCACCGATTCCGGCGGCGTGGTCGAGGAGGCCGCCGCACTCGGCCGCCCGGTCCTCATCACCCGCGAGACGACCGAGCGCCGCGAAGCGGTCGCAGCCGGCGGCGCCCGCCTCGTCGGCACGGCGACCGGGGCGATCCTCGCCGCCATCGAGACCCTTCTCGAGGATGGCGCGGCCTGGGCGGCGATGGTCCGCGCGCCCAACCCCTTCGGCGATGGCCGTGCCGCAGCGCGCATCGTCGCGCGGCTGCGCGCGGGTGCCGCCGCGCCGGCCGTGGCGGACCTTTCGCTCGCCACCCGCCCGGCCCGCCGGCGCCGCACCGCAGGCGCGCCGGCCCGTGCCGTGCGGGCCACCAGCCGCCAGGGGGCCTGAGCCGGCCGCGTTGCCATCCCCGGCCCGTGCCGTTAAGGGCACGCCGCACGGGCGGAGACCTTGGGGTGACAGCAACGGAAATCTGGCCGGTCCTCCTGTCCGGCGGCTCGGGCACCCGGCTGTGGCCCCTGTCCCGCGCCGACATGCCCAAGCAGCTCCAGGCCATCGCCCATGAGGAGACGATGCTCCAGGCAACGGCGCTCAGGGTGCGCGCGCCCGCCGGGGGCCTCACCTTCGCTTCGCCCCTCGTCGTCTGCGGCGAAGCGCACCGTTTCCTCGTCGGTGAGCAGCTTCTGCACGTGGGCGTCGGCCCCTCGGCCGTCATCCTCGAGCCGCAGGGCCGCAACACGGCCCCGGCAATCGCGCTCGCGGCGCATCATCTCGCCCGCAGCGGCCACCCTTCGGCGCTGATGCTGGTCATGCCGTCCGACCATCTCATCGCCGATGTCGCTGCGTTCCACGCCGCGATCGCGGCGGCCGTGCCGTCCGCCATCGCCGGCCGCCTCGTCACCTTCGGCGTCCGCCCGACCGAGCCGGCCACCGGCTATGGCTACCTCCGCCCCGGCGGCGGGGATGCCCCGGTCCTGCCGGTTGCCCGCTTCATCGAGAAGCCCGACGCCGAGGCCGCCACCCGCCTGGTGGCCGAGGGGTGCCTGTGGAACGCGGGCATCTTCCTGTTCCGCGCCGATGCCCTGCTTGCCGCGCTCGCCGCCCACGCTCCCGACGTCGCGGCGGCGGCTGCCGCGGCGATGGCCGAAAGCAGGATCGACGGCCTCTTCGTCATGCCCGATGCCGAGGCCTTCGTGGCAGCGCCCTCCATCAGCATCGACTATGCGGTGATGGAGCGCAGCCGCGAGGTCGCCGTGGTGCCGGTCGACATGGGCTGGTCCGACGTCGGCTCGTGGGACGCGCTCTGGCGCGTCGCCGCGCCCGACGCCGAGGGCAATGTGCTGCGCGGCGAAGGTGCGCTGATCGCCTGCCGGGACAGCCTGGTGCGCAACCAGGGCGGGCCCTTCGTCGCGGCGCTCGGTCTTTCCGACATGGTGGTCGTCGCGACGGCGGATGCCGTCCTCATCGCGCCGCGGTCACGGGCGGAGGAGATCCGCCAGGTGGTGGATGCGATCGAGGCGCGCGGCCTCGATCTCGCCCGGACCAGCCACGAGGTCCGCCGCCCCTGGGGCAGCTTCCGCGTGCTCGGCCATGGCGAGGGCTGGCAGGTGAAGCGGATTGCCGTCCGCCCCGGCGCGCGCATCTCGCTCCAGCGTCATGCCCACCGCGCCGAGACCTGGGTGGTGGCGTCGGGCGAGGCCGTCGTCACCGTCGGCAACGAGGTGCGCCGCCTCGCCCGCGGCGAGGCCGCGCATGTCCCGGTGGGTGCCATCCACCGGCTCGAGAACCCTGGCCCGGAGCCGCTCGAGATCGTCGAGGTGCAGCAGGGCGCCATCCTCGACGAGGCCGACATCGAGCGCCTCGCCGACCTCTACGGCCGCGCCTGACCCCCACCGATGCCTCTGCGTGCCATCCTCGTCGGCGCCGGGCGCATGGGCCTCACCCACATGGCCCAGCTCAACCTCCTGACCGACTTCGCCATCCGCTGGACGGTCGTCGAGCCTTCCGCGGCCGTGCGCGCCGGGCTCGGTTTCGTCCTTCCCGCCGCCATGCTCGAGGCCACCGCCTCCCGGCCGGAGACGGCCCGGGGCAGCTTCGATCTCGCCCTCATCACCTCGCCCACGATGCACCATGATACGGCCTGGCAGGCGCTCAGGCGCCGGGCGGGTCGCGTCTTCGTCGAGAAGCCGCTGCGGGTCCGGGATCCGGAGCCGCACCTGCTCTGCGGCTATGTCCTTCTTCACCACCCTCTCCAGCAGCGCCTGCGCGCGGCCATCGCCGGGCAGCCGCTGGCCGAAGTCCGCCTGTCGCTGCGCGCCAACACCGTGCTCGGTCCCAATGGCGGCTGGCGCGGTCGCCGGGCCTCGGGCGGCGGCGTCCTCAACGAGTTCGGCTCGCACCTCCTCTCCCTTGCCCTCGACCTCGCCGGCCCGGTCGAACGGCTCGAACTGGTCGAGGCCGAGACCATCCACTCGGTGGACGTCCCCGACCGCGCCCGCCTTGCCGGCACGTCGGCGGCGGGGGCGGCGCTTGCGCTCTCGCTCGACTGGACCGACGCGGACGTCCGCAAGCCCGGCTACGCGGTCGAGGTGACGCTGGCCGATGGCCGCACCCTCGCCCACGACTTCTACGAATTCACCGACGGCGCCGCCCGGGTCTCGATCGCCGAGCTGCCGTCGAATGCGGGCGTCTATCTGCGCGGCCTCGAATTCACGGCCCAGGCCCGCCATTTCCTCGAGGCGCCGTCCTTCGACCGCGAGCTCGCCATCGCGGCCGGGGTCGACCGGCTGCTGGAGCAGCTGGCATGATCATCCTCGGCGACAATCCCTTCTTCGGCGTCAACCATGCCTCGACCGCCCGGGCGACCGGCTATTATTCCCGGCTGAAGGCACGCGACTGGTCGTCGGCGCATGCCACGATGCGCGCCGCGCTTGCCCATGGAGTCGATCATTTCATGGTCTCGACCCACGCCGAGGCGCCCGATCTCCTTGCCTCGATGCGGGCCGACCCGGAGCTGCGACGCTTCCGGATCATCCCGGCGGTCCCCTATCTCCACCGTCTGAACGGCGTTGTCGCAACCAGGGGCGTGCCGGCGGCCATGCTCGCCTCGATGGACTATGCCCGTGCCGCCCGAAGCCTCCTTGCCACCGGCTCGGTCCCGGCCGCTGCGCTGGCCGGCTTCGTCGCCCGCGAAGTCGAGGAAGTGGCCTCGCTCGGCTTCGAGGTTCCGGCGATCGCGCTCCAGAACATCTTCGTCGACCTGCTCCTCGGCCTCGGCCAGGCCGACCGCATCGGCCGCCTCGCCCGCAACCTCGCCCGCACCGGCCGGCGCCTCATTGCCATCACGATGAACCCGATTCTTGCGGATCGGTTGCTCGACCCTGCGATCATCCTGTGCACCCACTACAATGTGCTCGGCTACATGGTGCAGCCCGATCTCGAGGGTTTCCGCCGCTGGATGGCCGGAACTGGCCGCGAGGTCTGGGCCATGGGCGTCATGGCCTCGGGGCGGGCGAAGCTCGCCGACGTCGTCGCCGATGACACCCTGCTGCGGTTCCGGAGCCTCCTCATCGGCTCGTCCCGTCCGGCGTCCATCCAGGCCTTCGCCGAGGCGGTCGAACGCTCCCGGACGCCCGCGCCCGCCCATGCCGCTCTCGACTGAACCCTGGCCGCTCGACGGGTCGCGCGCGGTCGTCTTCAACACCGAGGCCGCCTGGTTCTTCCTGACCAGCGCCGACTATCGCCGCGATGCTGCCGGCGCCACCCATGTCTACTGCGACGGCGCCGGGCTTGCCCTCTATGTGCGGCTGCGCTTCGGCCGGCCCATCCGCCGCTTCCATGGCCCCGATCTCTTCGCCCACTACCTTGCCCAAGCGACGGGGCGGCGGGTGCTGCTGCTCGGCGGGAGCGAGGCGGCCCACGCCAGGCTCGCCGCGCGCTACCCGCGGTTCTTCGCCGAGAATTGCGTGACGGTCGATGCCAGCATGCTGCCGGCCGAGCACTTCGCCGCCCGCGCGGCCGAAGTCGCCGCCGAAGGCCACGACGATGTCCTCATCTTCCTCGGCCTCGGCCGGCAGGAGCGGTTCCAGCGCCTCCTCCACGAGGCTGGCCATCGCGGCGCCTCGGTCGGCCTGGGGGCTGCCATCGACTTCCTGTCGGGCACCAGGCCACGCGCAGGTCCCGCGTGGCGTGCCCTCGGGCTCGAATGGCTGCCCCGGCTGCTGCGGGAGCCGCGCATGTGGCCCCGCGTCGGCCGCAGCTTCGCCCTGTTCCCGCGCCTCGCCGATCCGGCCAATGCCGCGCTTGCCGCCTTCCTGTTCGATCAGCCCGCCGAGGCGAGGAAGTCGGCGTAGGCAAGGGCGATTCCCTCCTCCAGCCCGATGCGGTGACGCCAGCCGAGCGCGTGCAGCCGCGACACGTCGAGGAGCTTCCGCGGCGTGCCGTCAGGCTTGGTGAGGTCATGGACGATCTCGCCCCGGTAGCCGACCACGCGGCAGACGAGGTCGGCAAGCTCGCGGATGGCGAGATCCTCGCCGGTGCCGATGTTGAGCAGCGGCCCGGCATAGCCCGTCTCCATCAGGAAGACGCAGGCATCCGCCAGATCGTCGGCGTGGAGGAACTCGCGCTTCGGCGTGCCGGTGCCCCAGAGCGTCAGCGTCGGCGCGCCGGCCAGCTTCGCCTCGTGCGCTTTGCGGATGAGGGCGGGAAGGACATGGCTGGTGGCGAGATCGTAATTGTCGCCGGTGCCGTAGAGGTTGGTCGGCATGACCGAGACGTAGCGCCGGCCGTGCTGGCGGTTGAACGCCTCGGCGAGGCCGATCCCGGCGATCTTGGCAAGCGCATAGGGCGCGTTGGTCGGCTCGAGCGGCCCGGTCAGCAGATAGTCCTCGCGAATGGGCTGCGGGCAGTCGCGCGGGTAGATGCATGAGGAACCGAGGAACAGCAGCCGCTCCACGCCCGCCTTATGCGCGCCTTCGATGAGGTTCAGGGCAATGGCGAGATTGTCGGCGATGAAGTCGGCGGGCTGCGTTGCATTGGCAAAGATTCCGCCCACCTTGGCTGCCGCGACAAAGATGTAGGCTGGTCGGGTCGCGGCGAGGAAAGCATCGACCGCCCGCCGGTCGCGCAGGTCCAGTTCCGCGCGCGTCGCCGTCAGGATGTGGCCGTAGCCGCCAGCTTCCAGCCGGCGCACGATCGCCGAGCCCACCATCCCGCGGTGGCCGGCGACATAGATTGGGGCGTCCCGGGCGATGGCCGGCGCGGCGTCACTCATGGTGATCGAAGGCCCGGTAGCCGTGCCGCTTCACCAGCTCGTCGCGCAGCGCTGCCTCATGGTCCGACGCGACCATCTCCCGCACCAGCTCGTCGAAGCTCGTCGTCGGCGCCCAGCCCAGCTTCTGCCGCGCCTTGCTCGCGTCACCCAGCAGCGTCTCGACTTCGGTCGGCCGGAAGTAGCGCGGATCCACGCGGACGATGACATCGCCGGACTTCACCCGATGGTCGCCAGTCACCTCCGTCACCCGCCCGATCTCCTCGAGCCCCTCGCCTTCGAAAGCGATGCCGATGCCCAGATGCCGCCCGGCCGCCCGCACGAAGTCCCGGACCGAATATTGGGTGCCGGTCGCGATCACATAGTCGTCGGGCTCGTCCTGCTGGAGGATGCGCCACTGCGCCTCGACATAGTCTCGGGCATGGCCCCAGTCGCGCAGTGCCGAGAGGTTGCCGAGCCAGAGCGTGTCCTGGAGCCCCAGCGCGATCCGGGCGAGCGCGCGGGTGATCTTCCGGGTCACGAAGGTCTCGCCCCTCACCGGGCTCTCGTGGTTGAACAGGATCCCGTTCGAGGCATGGAGCCCATAGGCCTCGCGGTAATTGACCGTGATCCAGTAGGCGTAGAGCTTGGCCACCGCATAGGGCGAGCGCGGATAGAAGGGCGTCGTCTCGCGCTGCGGCACCTCCTGGACCAGGCCATAGAGCTCCGAGGTCGAGGCCTGGTAGAAGCGCGTCACCTTCTCGAGCCCGCAGATGCGGATGGCCTCCAGCAGCCGGAGCGCGCCCAGCCCGTCGGCATTCGCGGTATATTCCGGCTCCTCGAACGAGACCGCGACATGGCTCTGCGCCGCAAGATTGTAGATCTCGTCCGGGCGGATCGACTGGACGATGCGGATGAGGTTGGTCGAGTCCGTCAGATCCCCGTAGTGGAGGATGAAGCGCCGGTTCGCCACGTGCACATCCTGGTAGAGATGGTCGATCCGGTCGGTGTTGAAGAGCGAGGTCCGCCGCTTGATCCCGTGGACGACATAGCCCTTGGCGAGCAGGAGCTCGGCGAGATAGGCGCCATCCTGTCCGGTGATCCCGGTGACCAGCGCAACCTTCCCTGCCGTTGCGACCGCCTGGTCCGTCATGCCATCAGCCCCTTCCGCCGCATCTCGGCGAGGCTCTCCTCGTAGCCGGCGTCGCGCGGTCCTTCGCCCGCCGCCCATCGGGCAAGCCGGGCCGCACCCTCCTCGAACGGCACCCGCGCCGTAAAGCCCAGCCGCTCGCGGGCAAGCCGCGTGCAGGCAAGTGCGTGGCGGATGTCTCCTACCCGGAACTGCCCGGTGATCCGCGCGGGCACGCGCCGCCCGAGCGCCGCCATCAGCGTCTCGGCCACCTCGATGACCGAGACGGCCCGGCCGGTGCCCACGTTGAACGCATGGCCGGGGGCCGCCGGAGCGAACAGCGCAAGGCATGTCGCCTCGACGGCATCGTCGACGAACACGAAGTCGCGGCTTTCGTGCCCGTCCTCGAAGATGTTGAGCGGCTCGCCGGCAAGGATCCGGTTGGCGAAGATCGAGAGGATGCCGGTGTAGGGATTGGCGAGCGACTGGCCGGGCCCGTAGACATTCTGGAACCGCAGCGCCACCGCCTCCAGCCCGAGCGCACCGCCCGCGGTCAGCACAAGCTGCTCCTGCACCTGCTTGGTGATGCCATAGACCGAGGTGGGGTGGAGACGCGACTCCTCGTCGGTCGGCGCCGCCTCGATCGGGCCGGCGCCCGGCACTTCGGGTGCGAACCGGCCCGCCTCCATCGCCGACCGGGTCCGCGGCCCTGGGAAGACCGCGCGCCCGTCCGCGGTCAGATACCGCCCCTCGCCATAGATGGCCCGCGACGAGGCGACGACGATCCTTCGCACCTCGTGCGGCTCGTTCGCCAAGAGGTCGAGCAGCAGCGCCGTTCCGCCGACGTTGACGCGGGCATAATGCTCGATCCGGTACATCGACTGGCCGGTCCCGGTCTCGGCGGCGAGGTGCACCACGGCCTCCTGGCCCGCCAGCGCGGTGGCCAGCACCGCGCGGTCGGTCACGTCGCCGCGCACGAACCGCACGGCCTGCGGGAGCTTCCGGAACAGGGGCGAGCTGTGCGGATCGGGCCCGTGCACCTGCTCCAGCAGAGAGTCGAGCACGGTCACGTCATGGCCCTCGGCCACCAGCCGCTCGGCCAGTGCCGAGCCGATGAACCCGGCCCCGCCGGTCACAAGGACGCGGGTCACCGATACTGCTCCGAGGCGAAGACGGGATCGTCCCTGCGGGCGAAGAACAGGTCCATCTGCCACAGCGCCTGGTCGCCGGGGCGGTGCATCGGCTCGGCCATGTTGAAGCAGCGGAAGCCGAGCCCGTCCAGGTGCGCGCACATCTCGTGGAACAGCAGCGTCTGCGGCACGTGGCGGAACAGGTAGCACTCCATCACGATGTGGCTGGTCGCGGCCAGCGTTGCCGTGCAGCCGGCCAGGATGGGCAGCTCGAAGCCGTGGGTGTCGAACTTGAGGAGCATCGGCCCGGCGAGCGCGAGGCGCGCTGCGATCGCATCGATGCTGTCCAGTGGCACGTCGCGCAGCGTGCCGTTCGCGCCGCCCACGGTGCTGCCGTCGAGGTCCGCGCTGACGGCAAGCTGGGTCATGCCGCCCGCCTCGGGCCCGGCGGCTGCCAGCACATAGTCGAACCTCGGCTGTTCGCGCTTCAGCGCGGCAAGCTCCGCCTCGCGCTCGGCGAGCGGGTCGATCCCCACCACCCGCGCCGCGGGAAAGGCGTCGAGCGCAAGCCGGCTCCACCGCCCGTTCGAGGCTCCGATGTCGATGACCGAGCGGATCCCGGGCGCCTGCCGGCCGAGCCGGGCGATCGCGCCGGCCATGTCGAACCCCTCGTGGTGGATCCCGATCCCGATCGGACGAAGCAGGCGGTTGGCGGCGTCGGCAAGCTGGCGCTTCATCAGGAAACCTTCAGGGCAGCGGGGCGGTCCGCGGCAGCGGCCACGGGCCCGAGCAGGCGGTCGACGAAGGCCTCGAGCCCAAAGGCCTCGATGCCGGCGCCCGGTTCCCGCCCGTCGCGGAGCCACGCCCTTGGCGGAAGAGGCTGCCCCTTTTCAAGCACTGCGATGACCGCCGGATCGAAAAAGCCGGCGGAGGCCACCCGCGCATTGGTCGTCACCAGCTTTCGATGGGCGCCGAGCGTCTCGAAGGTTCGCATGGTGAAGCCCGACTGGCTGTTGTTGGGCACGTCGAGGATCGCCGCAGCCCGGGCATAGCTCGCCAGCACCTCGTTGCGGCCCACGCTCCGGAACCGGACCCGCCGCAGCGGCCGTCCGGCAAGCAGCTCCCGGAGCCACAGGATCGGCGAGACGACGAGCCTGGCATCGACCGAAAGCCCCTGCGCCTCCGCCTGGCGCCGCAGCGCCTCGAGCGCGTCGTAGCGGCGGCGGCTGACGGCGAGGCCGACGAACCCCAGGTCGAACGGCGGATCCTTCGCGCCCCTGGCCGCGCGCAGCTCGGCCACGAAGAACAGCGGCAGATGCACGAGGCCGGGCACTGCGGCACAATCCTCGGGGTCGAACGAGAAGGCCGCCTCGAAGACGGGGAGATAGGGCCGGTAGTCGTGGGTTGCGATCGAGTCCCAATAGTAGAGCCGGAACGGCACGCCCGGAAACGCGTCGCGATACCAGGCGAGCCGGGGGCCGAGCTGGTGGCACTGGATGAACAGCACGAGGTCGGGCGCGAAGCCGGCATGGGCGGCGATCGCCCGGCGATGGTGCCGGTCGAGCCATCGCGCGCCCGGGGCGCCGAGCCGCTTGGCCAGCTTGAAGAGGGCCCCTTGGGGCTCGATCGGCACGAAGGCGACCTCCGCCCCGCTGCGGCTTTCGATCATGGCGCAGATGGCGCGGGTGTAGAAGAAATAGTCCCGCCCGACGACGAGCACCCGGCGAACGCCTTGCTGGGCCGGCCTGGTCATCGGCGCCTTGGCCGGAGGTGGACGAGGAGCCCACTCATGATGAACATCTGGAAGAAGGGGGTGAAGAGGATGGATTCGGTCAGGAGCGAGACGAAGAGCAGGCCGCCCACCAGCAGCCGGTCTGGAAGCATGGTCTGGCGGAACAGGCCGAACAGGAAGACAAGCGCCAGCGGGATCCCGACGCTGTAGAACAGGACGATCACGCCATTGGTGTTCCCCCGGTCCGCGAGGATCCGGTCCTCGAGAAGCGTGTCCTCGAAGGCAAATGCGCCCGAGACCTGCCGGTAGGTCTCCGGATCGAACCCGATCCCGATGAGCGGGTGGGCGAGGATCACATTCACGCCAGTGATGAGGTCGAACTGGCGCGCCATGCCCGAGCCGGAGAGATCACCCACCAGCTTCGAGCGGAGATTGTCGATGACCGGCCCGGCGACGAGTGCCGCGACAGCGGCGCCAAGGAGCAGCATGCCCGCGCGCCGGTGGATCGAGCCGCGTCCCAGCTCGCGCCACAGGAACAGGAGGCCGAGCCCCGAAGCGATTGCGAGGCCCGTGGTGGACTGGGTGGCGGCGACCGCGAGCGCAGCGACTGCCGCCCGCCGCGGGTTCCCCTTCACGAACAGGAAGATGTAGAGAAGCAGGTTGAGGTAGATGTGGAACACCCCCGGCTCGTAGAAGGGGCCATTGGCGCGCATCAGCCCGCCCAGATCCTCGACCTGGACGTGGTAGTTCAGGATCAGGAACAGGTGGTGATAGACCGTCTCCTCCACCTCGAGCGGCTGGAACAGTGGTGGCGCGAGGGTCGCCAGCGCCACGGTCGCGATGGCCACGAAGGCGAGGGGGTAGCCGAGCGCGACGAAATCCGTGACGAACCGCTCCCTCCCGGCGCGCAGATAGACGAGGAGCATCAGCAGTCCCGCCGCGAAGTTGGCGTAGCGCGTGACGAGCGCGCCCGCCTCGGCGAGCCCCGATCGCCACAGGCTCGCCAGCAGCACCACGCCGAGCAGCAGCACTACACCGACGATACTCTCCCCGGTCCGGCGTCGCGCCGTCGCAGCAAGCGCGAGAAGCCCGAGCAGCAGCACGACAGCCAGCACCGGGATGCGGGGGATGAGGAGATTCCCGCCACTGATGAGAATGGCACCGAGAAGCGCCCCCCGCCGCGCGAGGTCGACCAGCGCCAGCCCGGCCGGGCGCACTGGCGAAAGGGCCAGCGCCGGAATCACTCGACGAAGCGCCCGTCGGGCGAGGTCCGCCGCCATTCGCCGCGCGCCTCGCACCAGCGCCGGATCGGCACTGCCGGCGCGCCGGCCGCTACCGTCCGGTCGGGAATGTCCCGAGTCACGACCGAGTTGGCCGCGATCACGGCGTTGCGCCCCACGCTTGCGCCAATGATTGCGACATTCTCGCCAATCCATGCCCCGTCGCCGATGTGCACCTCGCGCAGCTGGCGCAGTCCCTGGGCGAGCACCGGTCTGGCTGGGTCGGCATATTCGTGGCTATTGTCCGCCACAAAGACCCGGTCGGCCACGAGCACCTCGCGGCCGAAGACGATCCGCCGGGTGCACACGAGATGGGCGTGGTGGCCGATCATCGTGCCCGCGCCGATGCGAAGCTCGGCGCTCCCGCTCGCCGGGAGAATTGCAACATAGGCCCCGTACTGCAGGGTCGAGCCCTGCTCCATGAAGAGGTGCCGCGCGCCATGGATCCGCAGCGGCCAGACGATCCGCGCGCCCTTCCCGAGCGTTCCGAAGAAGGGCGCCAGCAGCCGGTAGAGCAGAATCGAGATCCAGTCGCGCAATCGAAAATGGAGCATTCGTCTGCCATCGTCTCCGGAGCAGGCGACAGGCGCCCTCGAACGTGCGATTTGCTCATCCCGATGCGAGAGGTGCGGCGGGGACAGTCCGCCCGATAGGGCAGAGGTCGCCCGGACGCAATTGCGGAGCTGCACCCGTCCCCCGCGCAACACGCTTGGGCGCAATCTTCTTGACAGACTGATGACAGGGCGGGGGATTGGCCCCGGTGAAGACGTAAATCGTAGCGCGCATCATCCGGAATGGGTGACGGGCTGCTCTGGAGGGCGCGTGCGGGCAGGCTGGATCGGTTCGGCACTCTTCATGGCTAGCGGGGCTCTCCTGCTAGCGGCTGCGTTCGAACGTGGCACTCGCGACCTCGCCGCAGAGGTCGCATCGGTGCGCGGCTTCGACGTCAGCCCCTCTGAGTCGACCTACTGCCCGGGTCCACCGGACCGCGAGGTCGCGCTTGGCACCATCGATCTCGCAAGCCCACCTGCGCAGGCGAGCCTCGCGCTGCCCGATGCGCCCGATCCTCCTTTCGGCTTCACCCAGTATGACCTTAAGACGGGCATGCGCTACTCCTATGGCTTCGCCGTCGCCGACTTTGACTGCGACGGCATGCCCGATGTCAGCATGTTCGACAGCTACACCCTCACCCGCCGCCTCCTCGATCCGCGCGTCGGCGCCGTCGGACTTATGCAGTGGAACGGCCGGTCTGCGCCGGTCGAAATCACCCTTGCCGACAGCTATCCGGAAATCGCAGATCGGCCGAACAATGTCGTTCTCTTCGAGCGGCACGTCCCGCTCGACGTCAACGGGGACAACTGGCCGGACATCGTCGGAGTGGTCAATTCGCATGCCGCCGTCGTCGCCTACCTCAATCCGGGCGCGCGCGGCCAGTTGTGGAGCCGCCTCTACCTGTCGACCTCCGTCCCGGCTCCCATCAACATCGCCGCCGGCGACATCGACGGCGATGGCCTTCCCGACCTGGTCGTCGCGATGCGCGACCAGCCCTCGACCGATCCGAACCCGGCGATCCGCGGCATCGTCTGGCTCCGCAATCCGGGGGGCGCCGGCCCCTGGGAGCAGGTCGAGGTCGGCGACAGCGCCTGGCTCGTCGATCCGCGCACGCTCGCCGTCGACGACATCGACGGTGACGGCCGCCCCGACATCGTCGCGTCCGACAATTCGACGGGCCGCCTCGCCTGGTGGCGGAACCCGGGTGCAGGCGGCACCTGGGAGTCCCGGACCATTCCCGGCGTTCTCCCCATCCACGGCCATTTTGGCGAGGTTCGCGATTTCGACGGCGACGGCCGGCCCGACATCCTCCAGCCGGTCTACCAGGGGGTCGTGATCGCCCGGAACCTCGACGGCGGCGCCAGCTGGCAGATCGTCCCCGTCGCCAGCTTCGCCATGGAGCCGCGCAAGATCGTCGTCGCCGACGCCCGCACCGCCGACATGGACGGCGATGGCCTCGCCGATGTTCTGGTGTCGATCTCGGTCAATTCCGTCAGCTTCAACGCCCGCAGCGGCGGCGGGCTCTACATGCTCCGCCAAGCCGGCGGCTCCTGGGTTCCCGAGAAGATCTACGAGGAAGACAGCAGCACCATCGGGTCTGCCGTGCTTGACTATGATGCCAATGGCGCGGCCGATCTGATCCTCAACTCCGAGTATCAGAGAAATGGCGTCTCACTCTTCGTCAACGACCGCTAGTCCCGCGCTGACGGGATAGGAAGCCGCGGCCGGAACTCCGGGTGGCGGCGCCAGGCGGTGATGCACGCCGCAATCAGGATCGCGCCGGTCAGGCCATAGGCGAGGCTGCGCAGCCCGGCCACGCCCATGAGATCGAGCGGGACAAGCCCGGCCCAGCCAAGGCCCAGTCCGGCAAGCGTCAGCCCCGTGCCCGCCCCATAGGCGATCCAGAAAGCCCGGTAGGCGATGAGCACGTTGAACATGATGGCAAGCGGGCTTGCGAGCGTAAAGAGGATGAGGCCGGGAAGGATCGCAAGCACAAAAGGGAAGTCAATCGCCCGATCGGGAAAGGAGAGGGCAAGCAGAGGCGGACCAAGCCCAACTGTCGCGACCACCGCCACAAGACAATAACCACTTGTGAGTCCCAGGGCCGCACCCATTTCCAGCCCGGTTCGCAGCACGTCTGACTGCCTCGTAAGCACCAACCGGCGAAGGAAGATCGGCTCGAGGGCGTTCGGGACCAGCTGGAAGAGCGTGATGTAAAGATAGGCGAGGAACAGCCGGCCTAGGTTCTCGACCCCCAGCCTCTCGGTGACATAGGCGCGTTCGGCGACCATCGCCAGCTGGAGTCCCAGCCCCACGGCGAACAGCGCGAAGCCAGCCGCAAAAGTGCGCGAAATCAGGCCGCTGCCCGATGGCCCGGGCCTGGGCCGCAGCACGGGGTTCCAGGTTAGCGCAAGCACTACGAATAGGACCGGTTGGAGCGCGATCGCTGCCACGATCGCCCCTAGCGGCGCCACAGACGCGGCCGCTAGCGGCACTAGGGAGCCCAGCGCCGCCACCAGCGACAGCCGATTGAGACCGGCCAGCGCGCCTTCAGCCAGCATTTGGTTGCTGACCCAGGTCCGGGCAAGAGTCGCGACTCCGGCAATGAGCCCGGCAAGCAGCAGCAGGGCCCAGTCCGCCCGCCCGACGAGAAGCCAGTCCAGACCGGCCGCCAGCGCGGCAAGTCCCGACAGTGCGCCGATCAGGCCCCAGGCCATCCGGTTCAGCGCGGCCGACCTCTCGGAGTCGCCTTCACATAGTAGCCGGTAGCCGCCGTTCCAAAGCCCGAAGTGGAGCAGCCCGATCACGAGAACCGCGGTCTGGACTAGCGTCACTTGTCCGAGCGCGCTTGTGTCGAGAATGTGCAAAGCGAACAGGCTGCGACCCAGCATTACTGCGTTCGACAGGACGCTCACGGCCACGAACAGGACCCGCTGGTCGGAGAGCCAGCGCGTCCACCCCGGTCGGGCGCGGTCAGCCAAGCACGGCGCCCCGGATCGCCGCCAGAACCCGCGCCCGGTTCGCCTCGCCGTAGAGACCGGCGTGCGGGAAAGGGTTGCCCGGCACCGAGGCTTCCGCCATGCGCGCGACGAAGTCCTCGAGCGCGTCGGGCGCGGTCTCGGGCACCCGAGCCGGCGCCCGCAGCAGGGCCTTGAGCTCCGGCCAGCCCTCGATGCGGATCACGCCGGGGTAGATGTCGTAGAAGATCTCGCCCAGCACATAGACGGCATGGCCCAGCGCCACCGCTTCCCAGCCGACGGTGCTGGTCAGCGTCACCACCCGGGCGCCGCGCGCCAGCACCTCGCGGCCATGGACTTCGGCCGGAAGGAAGAAGAGCCCGCTCGCCTCCCGGCGCAGCTTCTGGAACTTGGCACGCAGCAGCGCCCCGGCGTCGACCGGATGCTCCTTCACCACCAGCACCTGCTCGGGCGTCAGGCACTTCAGGATATTCTCGATCGTCGCCACCTGGTTGGCGTGGAAGGTCGACATGTAGTTGAGCGTCGCCTCCGGCTCCTGGTGGAGCGGGTAGAAGATGATCTCGCGGCCCGCCGGCACATCCTCCAGCCGGTCGTAGCGGCGCACCAGGCCGGCGAGCGCGATCTCGACCCGCTTGCCGAACTCCTCGCGGTAATCCTCGTAGCGGAATGGCGCGCCGGGCCGCATGCGCATCTGCCACTGCAGCCAGCGCACCAGCCCCGCCGCGAGCAGCCTGAGGGCCGGCGGCCGCTTCAGCCCGCGCACGTAGAAGGGCTGATAGTCCTTCGCCTTCAGCTGGGCGACATAGGTGCGCGCCGCCGCCCGCGCGGAGTCGGATGGGTCCGGCAGCTGCAGGTGCCGCCCCGACAGGCTCAGGGGGTCGGGGAGCCAGTAGAACAGATCCTCGACCACGCAGTTCATGCCGGCGAGATAGCGGATGCCGCGCTTCTCCGCCTCGATCAGGAGCACTTCGGAAATCTCGATCGCTACCAGCTCGTTCACCACCGCGGCCGGCCGGTGCGCGTCGAGGAGATCGGCCCAGAAGCGGATCATCTTGCCCAGGAGCCGCCGCCGCGTCTCGCCGTCGAACCGGCCGAGGAAGCGGTCTGCCATCCATGAGCTTCGGAGATAGCCCTCCGGCACGGGCGCTGGCGAAAGACTGTCCACCATCTCCTCGAAGCAGGCGGCAACCGGCTGTCCGCGCGCCTCGACCTGCCGGCGTTCGGCCCGGGTCAGGGTCACGAACACGCTTTCCCAGTCGTCGCAGGCAAGGGTCGGGAAATAGTCGGCCTGGTAGCCGCGGGCAAAGAAGAGGAGGGTGGGGCGCGCCACGGTGACCTTTCGAGCGGGAATGAACCTAAGGTCGGCAGGTCAGACGCGAAGCAGCCGGGCCAGCCAGGGACGGTCGAGATCGGGGCGCACTGTCTCTGCCACCTTGAGAAGGCGCTCTCGATTGGCGGTGACGAGTTCGATGGGCGGCACAAAGGGCCGGTCCGTGTTGAACGTCACGAACAGCGCCAGTCTGGGGACTTTGCACCGGCTGCCAAAGTGCCAGCAGGCCGAGGGGTCGACCCAGACGGAACGGCCGGCGTTTGCGAGGAACCGCCGGATCTGGCCGTCGCCAAGCTCGCGGTAGAAGCGGTCATCCGCGATTCGCCTGATGATCGCAGTTCCGGCGATATTCCGGCTCTGGATTCTGTTGACGAACGTAAACGGGCCGCAGTCATCGTCGATCACGTCGGTCAGGTAGGTGATGCTATGGAGCGAACGATTGTCGCCATAGTCGCGATGCCAGTACTGGCTGGCGTCAAGCCGGTCTGTGGGCCAGCTATACAGTAGTTGGATACTGTCAAGTATGACCCGGCCGTCGAAATAGTCGTCGGCAACATCCAGGATTTCTGGAGAGAAGGCGAACTTCATGAGCGGATTGCCGGCGTCGAGATCGTCCTCGCCGAGCAGGTTCGCGAACGGATGCCCGCCGGCCTTTGGCACAACCGCTGCAATGCGGTCGGCGCAGCGCGCCCAGACTTCGGCCACGTCCCCGGAGGACATGGAAGGTCCATCCGCATGGCCGTCGCGGGCGATGCGCGCGGTCACCGCCAGCCGATGTGCCGGGCCCGATACCGGGGCGTGCGCCCGCGTCAATTTCCCGACATAGCGCAGCGGCACAAGCCGCCAGCGCAGGAAAGAAGCCGCCTCAAAAACCGACACCATCATCCATCCGTTCTGCTTACGCCCAACACGTCCGTCCCGGGTGCAGGAAGATGCGCCACCCATTCATCATCCACCTCGGTCCGAATGCGCCGGGCCGGGATCCCCGCGTACAGACCCGGTTCGGTGATCGAACGGTTGACCAACGACATCGCTGCAATCACGACATTGTCGCAGATGTCGATCGGTCCGATCACGACCGAGTTCGCGCCGATTACCACATTATCCCCGAAAACGAAGACCCGTCGCTCGGCGTGGCGCTGAAGATACTCGGGATCATTCGGCTTGCGCGCTACTAGCTTCACACCACTCATAATGGCCAGCCGGCCGCGGCCGACGATCCCGTTCCCGCCGAGCAGGACCCCGGTCGGATGCGCGATGGACAGAAGCGGTGCGTCGATCGCAAAGGATCGAAGATCGATGGCATAGAGCATCAGGAGCAGCCGGTCGAGGATGGCTGCGAGGCCACGACCAGCCATGCCGCCCTGGAAATGCAGGGCGCGACAAATCCGAATATGCAGCCGGACGAACCGCTCGATCAGCCAGAATTTGTTCAACAGAGCCTTCATCGTCCAACCCCGTATCGCGCCTCAGGCCGGCCGGCCTGCGGTGATCGCCTCGATGACCAGTTTGGCCGGCACTTCGTCGGGCGGCACGGCCGCCCCTC
Organism: Sphingomonadaceae bacterium; assembly: GCA_029268145.1. Classification (GTDB taxonomy): domain Bacteria; phylum Pseudomonadota; class Alphaproteobacteria; order Sphingomonadales; family Sphingomonadaceae; genus Thermaurantiacus. Next base: position 23,881 of record JAJUHA010000015.1, read on the forward strand.
CCCGGCGGTTGCTTTCGACCGCCGCGAACAGCAGGCGCTGCGCCATGAGGATGTCCCGCTTCCACCGCGCATTGGCCGCGCACCGCTCCACGTCTCCATCGAGACAGGCGGTCAGTTCGAGAAGGGCCGCGAGCGTGCCGACCGGCGCAGCTTCCGCCGAAAGCGGCAGTGGACGCCACGCCGGATAGCCCTCGCCCTCGGCCGTGGAGAGCCGCGTCAGCCGGTGGCCATCGGCCTCGACCGCAACAGCGCCGGTCTCGCCGGCGAGCACGAGATCGCAGCCCGGCTGCCGCGTGATCCGCCCGACGAGTCCGTCGGCGAATTGCATTGCCGCGGCCGCGACCCCCGGGTCGGAGAGGATCCGGAGCGGCTCCCCCGGCGCCGTCTCCACGCCGTCGAGCAACGCCGAGACGGCAACCACGTCCCGCTCGCCGGCCGCGAACAGGAGCAGGTCGAGGCTGTGCGGATGGGTCCAGAACAGCCTGCCCGCTCCCATGTGCACCGAGACCTCGAGCAGCCGCCCGTGCTGCCCGCTCGCCGACTCCGCCAGCGCCGCGCGGTAGGGCGGCAGCAGCCGGCGGATCGCGCCCCAGGTCACGTGCACGTCCGGCCGCGCGAACAGAGCGTCCAGCGCTGCAAGCTCCGCCACGCTGTTGCACAGCGGCTTCTCGACATGGAGCGCGCGCACGCCGGCCTCGATTGCCGCCTCGATGAGGGCAGCGCGCCCGGGAGTGCGCGTGGCAAGGCACAGCAGCTCGGGCCGGACCTCCTCGAGCAGGGCCAGCGGGTCGGTGAACCACCGTGCTGCGCCATATGCCGCGGCGGCGCGCCGGGCCGCCTCGGCGTCCATGTCCGCCACTGCCACGAGGTCGAGACCGGGGTGCGCCACGACCGCCTCCGCGTGCGCCAGCGGGAACCAGCAGGCCGGCGCGTGCGCCCGCACGCCCGCGCTGGTGAAGGCGCCCATCCGCCCGCACCCGATGACCGCCGCCCGCCGCGGCGCTACCATGCAAGGCACATGGTCAGCTGCCCGGGCGCGCGGGCAAGCAGCGCGGCATAGGCGTCCGCCAGCCGCTCGGCCGGCATGGCGTGCGCCGTGAAGGGCGCGGCATCGAGCCGGCCGTCGGCCATCGCCCGCAGCAGGAAGGCGAGATTCTCGCGCTCGTTGAAGCGGGCGAAGCCGCGCGGATCCGGATGCTCGGGGGACGCTCCGACCGCCTCGATCCGCAGCTGCTTCGTGTAGAAGTGCGCGCTCGGAAGCGGATTCCCGGCCGGCGGTGGCAGCCCGCGCCCGGGGAATCCCAGCACCGCAACCGTCCCGCGCTGCCCGGCAAGCCGCAGCGCGAGGGCGAATTCCTCCCAGCCATTGGCGGTCAGGACCACCACGTCCGCCTTGTCCGCGGGCGAATCCTCCGTGGCCTCCGCCCGCGTCCCGGCCCAGCGCGCCCCGGCAGCGCGGGCCAGCGCCCGCAGCGCCTCCTGCCCGGAGACCGCCGCGACCTCGGCTCCGGAGAGCCGGGCGCAGGCCACCGCCGCAATCCCCAGCGCGCCCAGCCCCACCACCGTCACCCGCGATCCGGCGCGCACCCCGGCCCGCAGCACGGCATTGTAGCCCAGGTGGAAGAGATAGGCGACCGAGGCGGTCGCATCGTCGAGCCCGGCGGGCACGACGGCGAGCACGTCGGCGTCAGCAAGGTGCATGGCCGAGCGGTGCGAGGTGAAGGAGAGCACCCGGTCCCCGGGCCGCGCCCGGCTGGCGCCCGGGCCCGAGGCGAGCACTTCGGCGACATGGCAGTAGCCGACGAGTCGGGGATAGGCCGGGCCGGGCCGGAGCGGGGGCGCGCCGGTCCAGGCGGCAAGCTCGGTGCCGGGCGAAACGGCGGAGACGCGCGCCCGGCACAGGTGCGTCCCCGGCGGGGGCGGGCCGAGCCTCTCCTCGCGCCAGACGAGGCGGCCCGGTCCTTCGAGCCAGGCGGTGCGTGCCGGTAGCGGATCCATCAGTCGGGCCATCCCCTGCCGACGAGGATGTAGCGGTCGCCCCCCTCGGGGCCGTCCGGGTCGCGCTCGCGCCGGTCGTTGGTGATGAAGCCGATGTCGGGCGCGGTCACCTCCGGCTCGTCCACCAGCGTGCTCCAGCCGCGGAAGCGCCAGCGCCCCGGCGCCACCTCCTCCCACCAGCGCGGGTTCCTGTGCCGGTCCATCACGAAGCGCAGCGCATGGGGCTCCATGCCGATCCATTCGCAGAAGCGCTCCACATGCGCTGGCGGCTGCTGCTCGTGGGCGCGGACGAGCGCCAGCCCCTGGGCGCGGGTGAGGCGCCCGTGGCGGATCTCGCGGCTGGCGTGGTCGGTCACGCGCGCGTAGCCGTGCTTCAGCAGCTTCAGATGATCGTGCAGATCCATGTGGTTGAAGCAGTCCACATGGTCGTAGCTGTCGAAGGTGCGGGAAAAGCGGCTCGTGCGATAGCCATGGCTGCGGATCATCGCCTCGTGCTGCGCCTTGGGATCCCAGCGCACGAAGTTGCCGAGATAGAGGCCGCGCACGCCCACGGCGTGGAGGGCGGCATCGTCCGGGTAGCGCCAGGGCTCCACATCCTCGTCGGTCAGCGTGTCGAACAGGGTCAGGAGGTCCGGCCCCTCGCGGCCCATCAGGTCATGGTCATGCCGGTAGCGGCGCGTCATCTCGACCTCGTGATGATGGCTGAACTGGCCAACCTGCTCGAGCCCCTGGTGCGCCCCCCAGAGGATGAGCGGGATCCGGTGCGAAACGGCCACCTGCACCGGCCAGACCGACTGCCCGGCCAGGATGTGCCAGTGGATCGACCCCATCAGCCGGAGCGTCGTCCGCGTCACCCGCCGGACCAGCTGCGGGTTGACGGTCTTCTGGAGCAGGTCCACGTCGAAGCGGATCCGCAGGTTGGCGAGGTTGCGGATGCCGAGCGGCGTGTTGGTCTGCCGGTTGTAGCTGACGGCCAGCGGGTTGAGCCCGAGCCGCTCCTTGACGAGGTGCATCACGAAGTAGCTGTCGCCGGCCCCCGTCACTGGCACGATGCAGTCGTGCGCCTCGCCCGTCCGCGAGCGGTAGGGTGCCACCAGCTCCTCCAGCCGGCGCCAGCGTTCCTCCCAGTCGAGCCGGTCCTTCTCCTCATGGACCCGGCAGCCCGAGCAGATGCCGTCGGCGTCGATGACGAGCCCGAGCGGATGGGTCTCGGCGTAAAGGCAGCGCCGGCAGATGGCGGGCGGCGGCGCGCTCATGCCCCCGTCCCCGCATGGTGCGCTGGCCGCAGCCGCGCACCCGGCAGCGCCGTCTTCAGCGCCTGCACGGCATGCTCGCGCCAGGTGAACATGTTGCCGACCGCGATCGCGGCCACGCGCGGCTCGGCAAAGAGCCGCGCGGTCTGCTCCGGCGCGCCCAGCCCGCCGAACAGGATGAGCGGCGCGTGCGGGAGCGGGAAGGCGGCCACAAGCGCCTCGTCGAACGTCCCTGGCGTCCCCTCGTTCCGCCAGTCGACGAGCAGTGCCTCGGAGACATGGCCGGCGGCGAACAGGTCGCGCACCTCGGGCGCCAGCGTCCCCTCCCTGCCTGTCCTGTAGTCCCGCCACTGCAGCCCCGCAGGCTGCACGGCCAGCGGCAGCGCCGCAATCACGGCCTGGGCGCCCAGCGCCGCGGCGATCGCCTCGACCTCGGCTGGTGCATCGTGCAGCAGCTGGTCCACCGTCACCCGGTCGGCGCCGCGGTTGACCACGGCGATCGCCTCGCCGGCCGAGCGGATCCCGCCGCCGAAGATGAGCGGAGTCGATAGTCCCGCGGCCGCCAGCCGGTCGAGCAGCGCAAGATCGGGCCCGGCCAGCCCCCGGTCGATCGCCTGGACGAGGATCTCGTCCACGCCCCAGCGGTCGAGGTTGCGCGCCAGGACGGCCGGATCGCCCAGCGGCAGGAAGCGCCGATAGCCGAAGGACTGCACGGCGATCCCCCGCCGCACGGTGATGACGCCGACAAGCCGCTTCAGGATCATTCTGCCGGCTCCGCGCACAGGGCATCGACGATCCGGGCCAGCAGCGCCCGGCCGGCGGCCTGGCTCTTCTCGGGATGGAACTGGAGCCCGACGATCCGCTCGCGCCGGATCGCCGCGACCAGCTCGGTCCCGGCGCGCGCCACGGCGGCGCGGCAGGCTGCCGGCACTTCCACCGCGAAGCTGTGATTGAAATAGACGCTCGCGCGGTCGGAGGGCCGGAACAGCGGGTCCGGACCCGTCACTTCCAGCCGGTTCCAGCCGATGTGCCATCCGCCGCCGGGCAGCGCCCCCACCCGTCCGGGCACCAGCCCGAGGCCGGCAGTCAGCCGCTGCTCCTCAGATTCCTCGACCAGGAGCTGCATTCCGAGACAGATGCCGAGAAGCGGCCGCCCCGCCTGCGCGGCGTCGCGGACATAGCGGTCGAGCCCGCGCGCCGCGAGCTCCGCCATGGCGTGGGGGAAGGCGCCCACGCCGGGCAGAACGAGGAGATCGGCCGCGTCGAGCACGTCCGTCTCGGCGGTCACCCTGGCCCGGTGGCCGAGAGCGTGAAAGGCGCGCTGGACCGACGACAGGTTCCCCGCCCCATAGTCGATGATGCCGATGGTGCGCCTCACAGGCCCACGCCCACCCGGAACCTGCGGATCGGCCGGCCGGTCGCTGGAACCTCGAACAGCGCGCGGTTGGTGCTGGCGCGCACCTGCTCCCAGAAGGCCTCGACCGAAATGCCGATGTAGGCGCAGAAGCTCGCGATATAGTCGGGCGAGCAGCTGTCGTCGTAGCGCTCGACGAGGGCGATCGCCCGTTCGCGGCTCATCCGTCCGAGGCGGATCTCCTCGTTGACATAGTCCGTCACCCGGCCGAAGCCGAACTTGTAATATTTGATCATCTGGTTGAGCGTGACCCAGTCCTCGTCGAGCGAGGTCACGCCAGCGAGGTCGCCCGTGTTCTCGACCGTGTCGGTGCGGATGCTGAGCCCGGAGACGGCCGAATACATGCCGTTGTTGACGAGGCTCCAGTCGCCGAGGAACCAGCCAAGATAGACGATCTGGAGCCCATGGGCGTCGAACTCCTCGGGTGCCGGGTAGCGGTAGGCAAGCAGTTCCTGCGGCTTTGCGCCCGCCTCCAGCATCCAGTCGAGCGCACCGCCCGAGAGCGTGTTCATGTATCGGAGGTTGTTGCCGTCATAGCCGGTCCGCCCCAGCGTCTTCAGATCCCCCAGCTGCAGCCCCGGGTTCTCGCCCCACAGGATGAGGGGGATTCCGGTCCGGATGGCAAGCTGCGGCACCGAGGCGAACAGCGCCAGCTCGGTCGACTTCGCCCAGTTGGTGAAGCGCAGGAAGGCCTCGCGCATCATCCGCCGCCACACGCCCGGCGCCGGCGCCGAGACGACGATGTCGAACCCCAGCTCGGCCAGGTTCGAGAGATTGGCCACGCCCCGGCCCGTCACCTGCTCGGGCGGGTAGGTCAGGCAGGCAAGCAGGGGCCTGAGCTTCAGCCGGTCGCGCACGAACAGCGCCTGCCTCGTGCTGTCCTTGCCGCCCGAGACGCCGATGATGCAGTCGTGCGTCTGCCCCGGCCGGCGCGGCGCCTTGGCGATCACGTCCTCGAGGATGTCGAACCGCTCCTGCCAGTCGACATGCTGCAGCCGGTCGAAATAGTCGCACGCCGGGCACAGGCCAGCTTCGGTGAAGCGGGTGTTCGGCCTCGTGTCCGGCTGGAGGCAGCGCAGGCAGTATCTCATGCCAGCGCGCCCACGCAGTCACGCAGGTGGCGCAGCCCGGCCTGCGGCAGCAGGCAGGGCGGGGCCCAGGGCGGCAGGATCGAGACGGTGTCGCGGCCGGCGGCGAGCGCCACGACCAGCGCATAGCTCGAAAGCCCGACCACATGGGCTGCCGCGGCGATGTCGGCCGCGAGTGTCGTGCCGGCCGAAACCCGGGGCGCCAGCCCAGCATGGGCCGCGCACCAGCGGTCGTAACGGCCCGGCGGGTCGGACGGGTGCGGCCGCAGCCGCAACGGGCGGCCGCGCGGCAGGCCGAGCGCATCCCAGTGCGCCGCGAGCGCGTCGAGCGCCTGGAAGGCGCCGTCCACCCCCCGGCCCCAGTCGTCGCGCGCCGGCTCCATCAGGGCAAGCACGCCGGACGGCGGATGGCCCTGGGCCGCCTCGGCGGCGCGCACCGCCGCGACCTCGCCGGCGAGGTAGAGGCCGGGCATGCGGACCACCGGGATCCCGGGGAATTCCCGGCGCGCCTGCGCCTCGGCGTCCGCATCGGCCACCAGCAGCGCGTCGGGAAGGATGGTCTCCCCGCCCCGCACGAACCGCGCGCGATAGTTCACCCAGTGGTCGAGCACCGCAAGGCACGGCAGGCCGAGCGCCCGCGCCCGCGCCCGCGCGCGATGCTCGAGGTCCGACTGCCAGCCGGTGCCGGAGACGAGGAGGGTCGCGCCCGCGAGCGCCAGGTCGAGCGAGGGCAGGAGCGGCGGCCGCGCCCGGGCCTGCCACAGCCGCGCCGCGGGCCCCTCGGCGAAAACCCGGTGCCCGGGCACCAGCCCGGCGTCGATCCAGGCGATCGCCGGGTTGGCGGCGCCGGCGTCGTGCAGCACCACCGCCGTCCCGTCGGGGAAATCGCTGTGCCGCTCAGCCATCGCGGAACCGCGCGTAGAGGAGAATGTCGGCCTCGACGCCCTCGATCAGCTCCTGGCGCCGCCGCACCGCCTCGAGATGCATGCCCGACCGCTCGGCGATCCGCTGCATGCCGAGGTTGGGCGCGGCCGTCCCCGCCGTCAGCTTGCGCAGCCCGGCCTTCCCGAACAGCCAGTCCATGACGAGCCGCCACGCCTCGAGCCCATACCCCTGTCCCCAGCAGTCGCGCGCGCCGATGAGGATCCCCATGTCGGCGGTGCCGTGCGGCGGCTGCACATGCGCCGTCAAGGTGCCGAGCGGCCGACCGCTCGCGCCTTCCGTCACCAGCAGGAAGTGGCTCGGGCCGCCGGCGAACCCCGCCAGATAGGCGCGCGCGCTCGCTGTGTCGTGCCGGCGGAACCGCTGGTTCGAGAAGCGCACCACGGCGGGGTCGTTCAGCCAGCCGAGATAGGTGTCGGTGATGTCCGCTGCCGTGAAGGGCCGCAGCCGCACCCGCTCGCCGGCAAGGTCCGGCGTGCCCTGCCTCTCAGCCATGCGCCCGGATGGGCTCCGCATCCCTGAGCGCGTCGAGATTGGCCCAGACCTTGCGGAAGGCCTCCGCCACCACGTCCACGTCGGCATCGCCGAAGGCGTTGAGGCAGAGGTTGAGCCCCAGGAAGGTCTCGGCATGGAGCTTCTCGGCGACCGGGCAGAGCCCCGGGCCGTAGTGGCGCTCGATCGAGGCGAAGGGCGAAGTCCAGGGGAAGCCGCCGGTTCCGTAGGCGATCCGCCTGCGGAAGGCGGGCAGCAGGTGGATGTTCTGGTAGCCCGCCATCACCGCCGGCACACCCTCGGCGCGCAGTGCCTCGGCGATCCGGTTCCGCGAGACCCCGAGCGCGTCGGTGTCGAGCGTCATCCCGTACACATAATAGACGTTGGTGAGCCCCTGCGGCGTGTAGGGCGGGGTGAGTCCCGGGAGCTCGCGCAGCGCCGAGGTCAGCCGGTCGGCGGCGCGCTGCCGGCTCGCCACCCGTTCCTCGAGCTTCGTCAGCTGCACGGCCGCGATCGCCGCCTCGATCTCGCCCATGCGGAAGTTGTAGCCGAGGATGTTGGCCAGATCCTCGGCCGCCTCGGACTGGATGACGACCTCGCCATGGTTGCGGATGAGCGCCAGCCGCTCGGCCAGCCGGTCGTCGTCGGTCACCAGGATGCCGCCCTCGCCGCAGTGGATGTGCTTGTGATAGTTGAGGCTGAAGCCGCCGATGTCGGCCAGCGTGCCGGCAGGGCGGTCGCCGACCATCGCCCCCGGCGCCTGCGCGGAATCCGAGATCAGCTTCAGTCCATGGCGGTCGGCAATGTCCCTCAAGGCCGCCATGTCGGCCGACTGGCCGAAGATGTCGACCGCGAGGATCGCCCGGGTCCGCGGCGAGACCAGCGCCTCGACGCACCGGGGGTCGATGTTGAAGGTGTCGGGCAGGATGTCGGCGAAGACCGGGATGCCGGCGAAGTGGAGGATGGCGGTTGCGGTTGCCGCCATGGTCCAGGGGGTGGTGATGATCTCGTCGCCCGGCTCGATCCCGATCGCGCCCACCGCGGCGATGAGGCCCGAGGTCCAGCTGTTGACGGCAAGCGCATGGCGCACGCCGAACCTGGCGGCTGCCGCGGCTTCGAGCGCGCGCACCCTGGGCCCGCCCATGAACCCCGGCCCGGGCGCGCCGATGTAGGCCGAGAGCACCCCGGTCTCCATCACCGCGACCGCAGCGGCGATGTCGTCGGCGCCGATCGTGCTGAAGTGGGCGAGCGGCGTGGGGATGAGCTTCGGGCCACCGAACAGGGCGAGCGGGGATGTCATGATGGCGTCCGTCCTTCGGCTTCCGGCGTGGCAGCGGCCCTGAGTGCTTCGGCGACCGCCTGCGCGGCAAGTGCATCGGCCCCGGTGCAGGCGAGCGGCGCTCCGGTCTCGATCGCCGCGCGCAGGTTGACGGCCGCGGCCGTCATCGCCTCCTCGTAGCGGCCGGGCCGGAACGCGCCCTCGGCGACCGCCCTGTAACCGGGGAAATGGGGGCTGTCCACGACCGGCCGGTCGCGCCAGCGCATCCCGCCCTCCTCCATCGCGACCGTGCCGGCCTCGGTCACGAGCACCAGCTCGAACAGCGCGTAGGCCCGTGCGTCGCCCACCGTCACGGCGACCGGCACGCCGCCGGCCTCGAGCAGGCAGGGCACGCTCGGGTCGTCCGGCCACTGGTCCACCCGTGCCGTTCCTGCCGCCACCACCCGGACCGGCCCCAGCAGCAGATGGAGCATGTCGAACAGATGGGTGCCGTTGTTGCGCACGCCGCGCGTGTAGCAGGCGGTCGCGCCCAGCACCCGGCCGAAGCGGCCGGCGCGCAAGCCAGCTGCCAGCTCCACCACGTCGGGCGCCCAGCGCCGCGTGTGGTTGACGGCCAGCGCCACGCCGGCCGCCTCCGCCGCCGCCACCAGCCGGCGGCCGTCGGCGAGCTTTCCGGTCAGCGGCTTCTCGGCGAAGATGGCGCGCGGGCCGAGCGCGAGCGCGCCTGCGAGATCGGCGGCGTGGCAGGGCGTCGGCGAACAGATGGAGACGAGGTCGAACGGGCCTGCGGCCGCAGCCTCGGCCAGAGTCGCGAACCCCCGTTCCACCCCCCAGCGCGCCTGGAAGGCCGCGCGCCGCGTGCCGTCGGGCTCGACGCAGGCGGCCAGTCGGAATCCCCCGGCGCGGCGGTAGGCCGGGGCGTGGGTGCGCGGCCAGGCAACATCGGGCCGGCCGGCGTCGAGGCCACCCGCGATCCCGCCGCAGCCCACGATGAGGACGGACAGCACCGGGCGGTCAGCGCGCCGGCCGGAGCAGGTCCCAGCTGAGCGGCGTGCCGCGCGGCGCGTCGCGGGCAACCGCCATTCCCATCACCGTGTCGATGAGGGCCGGGGCAAGCCCATGGCCGGGGCGGATGGCGCGCAGATTGGCCGGCGTCAGCACGTCGCCCGCCTTCATGTCGGCGACGATGTAGAGCGAGCGGCGGAACTGGATCGATCCCTCCTCCACCTTCTGGGTCCCGAAGCGGACCTCGCCCAGGCCGAGCCAGGCCCGCTCGGTCTCCTCCCGCAGCTGCCGCATCTCGTGCGGCTCGAGCGAGAAGGCCGAATCCACGCCCCCGTCGGAACGGGCCAGGGTGAAATGCTTCTCGATGACGGTGGCACCCAGCGCCACGGCCGCCACCGCGACGCCGCAGCCCATGGTGTGGTCCGAGAGGCCCACTTCGGTTCCGAAGGCAGCGCGCAGCGCCGGAATGGTGCGGATGTTCGAATTCTCCGGCGTCGCCGGGTAGGTGCTGGTGCACTTCAGCAGGACGATCCGGTCATTGCCCTCGCCGCGCACGGTGCGCACCGCCTGGTCGATCTCGGCAAGGCTCGCCATTCCGGTCGAGATGATGACCGGCTTGCCTGTCCTCGCCACCTTGCGGATGAGCGGCAGGTCGGTGCACTCGAAGGAGGCGATCTTGTAGGCCGGCACATCGAGGGATTCGAGAAAGTCGACCGCCGTTGCGTCGAACGGGGTCGAGAAGCAGTGCATCCCGTGATGGCGCGCGCGCGCCATCAGCGGCGCGTGCCAGTCCCAGGGCGTGTGTGCCTCGTCGTAGAGATCGTAGAGGTTCCGCCCGTGCCACAGGCTCGCCGGGTCGGTGATGACGAAGCCGGGCGCATCGACGTCAACGGTCATCGTCTCGGCCGTGTAGGTCTGGAGCTTGACCGCATCCGCGCCCGCTTGCGCTGCGGCGTCGATGATGGCCAGCGCCCGCTCGAGCGACTGGTTGTGGTTCCCCGACATCTCGGCAATCAGGTAGGGCCGATGTTCGGGTCCAACTATCCGGTCGGCGATGGCGAAGTTGCGTTCGGCAGTTCCGCTCACGAATGGACGTCCTTCTCCAGCACATGCCTTGTCAGCCGATAGCCGCTCCGGAGAAACATCGCGTCTGAACGCGCGTTCGAGGGCAGCGTCTCCGCGACGATCACTCCGATATCAGGCCAGGTCCGCCTTAACCATGCCTCGCCCGCCGCCAGCAGAGGCCCACCGTCGCCCCGCCGGGCTCCCGGCGCGAGATAGATCGAAACCTCGGCGCGGCGATCTCCGATCCTGTCGAACCGCACCACGCCCACGTCCGCTCCGTCGCGCTCGCCCACCAGAAGGGCTTGGTCGGTCGATGCAAGCGTCGCCGTGAACCAGGCCCGATGCGTGTCCAGGGAAATCGGCTCCGGGTTCCGCGCGTTCACGCGCACACCCGTCGCGTTGCGCCATCCATGGATCGGCTCGCAGTCCGTGGCTCTGGCCGGCCGAACCGTGAGGCCGGGTGCTGTCATCGCAGCCGCCACCCGCCGCGCACCCTCTCCGTCCACCATCGCCATCCCGCGAGCCGAAAGGCTTGCGCGCAGTCCTTCGCTTTCGGCCATCACCTCGAGGTGCCGGGCCAGCCGCCCCGCGTCGGGAGTTCCGGGCACATGGAGGATAAGACCCAGCCGCGCCGCGCCGGCAAGGAGGTCGCGCTGGTTCCCGGCCAGCTCAAGGGCGAGCGCCGGCAACCCCATCGCGCATCGTTCCCAAGTCGCGGTCCCCCCGGCGCCGATCGCAAGGTCGGCGGATGCCATAAGCTTCGGCACCTCCCCGCTGTCCACATGGAGCGTCCAGTTGGACCGGCCGGCCATCCGGTCCCGCAGGGAAGCGAGGTTCGGGTTCGCGCTTCCAGTTACGACATCGGTAGGCAGATCGCCGAGCCCGGCCCCCTCCAGCGCATCCAGCGCCAGCCCGGTCGCATATCCGGGGTCACTTCCCCCCATCATCACGAACAGACGGCGAACGGGCCCGACCCGCCTGCTTGCCCCCGTCCGCGCCGCAGCGAAAGCACTGCGAAGAAGGGCAAAGCGCGGTCCAAGGCACTGCACCGGCGCCGCCTCGGGCGGATAGGGCGCAGCGCCTTCGCGGACGGTCTGGTCGAGCAGGATGTCGCACTCATGGGATCGACCGAGATCGTCGATGGCAAGGCAGGGAGCACCAGAGCCCCGAACCGCGCGCTCCCATCGGTGGTCTAGCCCGTAATGGTCCACGACCATCCAGTCGGGATCCCGGGCGGCGTCGAGGGTCTCCCGGGCATCGGCCTGCTGAACCGCATCCGGCCAGCCGGCGTTGCCGTCGGGCAGGGTCCAGCCCGGGTCCGGAATTCGCGCCAGCGCATGTCCGGCGGCCTCGATCTGCCGCGCGAGACCTTGCGGCACCCGGGCGCAGAGAAAGGTGCAGTGGTCTCCAAGCCCCGCCAGCGCCTCGGCCAGCGCCAGGCAGCGCACGACATGACCGGAGCCGAGCTCCGGGCTCGCATCCACCCGGAAGGCGACCTTCATGGCTGCGGCAGGAGCAGGCGCGCCATCGCCTCGGCCCGCTCCCAGTCCTCCACCGTGTCGATGTCGACCACCCGCCAGGAGGGGATGACGAGCCCGGCAGCGTGGCCATGGATGCTGAGCCCCGCCCCCCAGCTCGCGGCGCGCCCCCAGTAGAACTGCCCGGCATCATGGTAGGCCGGCTCGAGATCCTGGGTGCGGACGTTGACATTCTCCGGGAAGAAGGGCGCAACGCGGCCGTCGGCCCCCCGCCGCAGCGCCCGCTGGATCGGCGAGGGAAAGGGCGTCACCGGAAAGACATAGGGCGCCACCCCGGTCTCGAGCAGGGCGAGCCCCGCGGCGAGATCGTCGGCCGCGAGGAAGGGCACGCAGGCGTAGATGCAGCAGACCGGCACGTCCGCCCCCACCCCGAGCGCGGCAATGGCATGGGCGATCACCGGCACCGTCGGCGTGTGATCGTCGGCGAGCTCGGCCGGCCGCACGAAGGGCACCTCGGCACCCTCGGCCCGGGCCACCGCCATGATCTCGGAGTCGTCGGTCGAGACGATGATCCGGGCGAACAGCCCCGAGGCGCGCGCGGCGCGAAGGGCATGGGCGATCATCGGCCGGCCGGCGAAGGTGCGGATGTTCTTGCGCGGCACCCGCTTGGAGCCGCCACGCGCCGGAATGACGGCGATCGCGCGCGCCTGCCCGCTGCCCGCGCTCATGCCGCCTCGGCACGCGCCAGGGTCTTGGCCAGCACCTCGACCACCCGGTCCTGCTGCGCCTCGGTCAGCTTGGGGAACAGCGGGATGGTGACGGCGCGGTCTGCATAGGCCTCGGCATCCGGGAAGTCGCCGGGGGCAAATCCCCGCGCCCGCCAGAAGGGCTGCAGGTGGATCGGCGCATAATGGAGGTTGGCGCCGATCTCGGCAGCGCGCAGCGCGTCATAGAGGGCGCGGCGCGAGACCGGGGTGGCCGCCCCGTCCACTTCCACCACATAGAGATGCCAGGCCGGGCGGAAGCCGGGAATGCGCGCCGGCAGCCTCAGCGGAAGCCCGGCGAGCAGCCGGTCGTAGCGGTCGGCAAGCCGCGCGCGGGCGGCCTGCATCGCCGGCAGGCGCTTCAGCTGGGAGAGGCCGAGCGCTGCTGCCACGTCGGTCATCCGCAGGTTCCACCCCAGTGCCTGCTGCTCGTAATGCCAGCCGCCGGGCGCTGGCGCCACGAACGCGGCCGGGTCGCGGGTGATGCCGTGGCTCCGCAGGCTCCGCAGGCGGCGCGCCAGCTCCGGGTCGTGCGTGACCGCCATGCCGCCCTCGCCGGTCGTCACCACCTTGACCGCGTGGAAGCTGAAGACGGCGATGTCGGCGAACTCGCTCCCCACCGGCCGGCCATGCCGGTCGGCCCCCGTCGCGTGGCTTGCATCCTCGAGGATGCGGAAGCCGTGCCGGTCGGCAAGCGCCCGCATGGCGGCGAGGTCGGCGGGAAGCCCGGCAAAGTCGACCGGCACCAGCACGTCGGGCGGGCGGGGCGCCGCTGCCAGCTTCGCCGCGAGCGCCTCGACGCTCATGTTCCGGGTCGCCGGGTCGATGTCGACGAAATCCACCTCTGCTCCGCAGTAGAGCCCGCAGTTGGCCGAGGCGACGAAGCTGTTGGGCGTGGTCCACAGCAGCCCCCCCGGCCCCAGCCCGAGGGCGAGGCAGGAAAGGTGCAGCGCCGCGGTCGCATTGGCCATGGCCACGGCGTGCGGCACTGCGTGGGCCGCGGCGAACTCTGCTTCGAAGGCGGGAACCGCCGGTCCCTGGGTGAGGAAGGGTGAGGTGAGCGCGGCCGTCACTGCAGCCACGTCCTCGGGCGCGATGTCCTGGGTGCTGTAGGGGATGAAGCCCATGCCGCCGCCTAGTCGATTTCCGCGCCGATCACATGGGTCGCGATCAGCGTCCGCAGCTCCTCGACGGTGAGGAAATGCGGGTTCGTCCCGCTGTTGTAGGAGAATCCCGACGCCACTGGCTGGCCACCGAAGCGCACCGCATAGTCCTCGAGGCTGACCGGCCCGGCGGCGGGCAGAATGGCGTAATAGCGGCCGATGTCGACGGTGTTCAGGCTGTCGGAGACGGTGATCATTTCCTCGTGGATCTTCTCGCCGGGCCGGATCCCGACCACCTCCTGCCGGCACTCGGGGCCGATCGCGGTTGCGACATCGGTGATGGTGTAGGAGGGGATCTTGGGCACCAGGATCTCGGCGCCCAGCGCATGCTCGAGCGCCCAGAGCACCATGTCCACCCCTTCCTGGAGCGAGATGTTGAAGCGCGTCATCCGCGGGTCGGTGATGGGCAGCACGCCCGAGGCCCGCCGGGCGAGGAAGAAGGGGATGACCGAGCCGCGGCTTCCCATGACATTGCCGTAGCGCACCACCGAGAAGCGGATGTCGCGGCTGCCGCGGATGTTGTTTGCGGCCACGAACAGCTTGTCGGAGCAGAGCTTGGTCGCGCCATAGAGGTTGACGGGCGCTGCCGCCTTGTCGGTCGAGAGGGCGACGACGCGGCTCACCCCCATGTCGAGCGCGGCGTCGATCACGTTCTGCGCGCCCATCACGTTGGTCCGGATGCACTCGAACGGGTTGTATTCGGCCGCCGGCACCTGCTTCAGCGCGGCCGCGTGGACCACCACGTCGATCCCCTCGAAGGCGCGGCGCAGCCGCTCGGGGTCGCGCACGTCGCCGATGAAGTAGCGGATGGCCGGATGCTGCGCGAGCGGGAAGCGCTGCGCCATTTCATACTGCTTCAGCTCGTCGCGCGAATAGACCACCAGCCGGCGCACGCCCGGGAAGCGGGCGAGCACGGTCTTCACGAAGGCCTTGCCGAACGACCCGGTGCCGCCGGTGACGAGGATGGACAGATTGTCGAGCATGCATGTCCGTCGGAAGTGCGTGAACGGCCGAAAGGCTGCTCCTTAACCCTCCGCCCCGCCCGCTGCAACGGCCTCCGGTCGGCGCAGCAGCGGGGCAACGAGGAGGACCAATGCCGCCCACAGAAGGACCGCCGCGATGACCGCGCTTCCCAGCACCACCACCGGCTGCGGCGAGGTCGGCCTCTGCGAGACCGTCGCCGGCCCGAAAGGCTCGGCAGCGAAGGGCGCATCGGCGCTCGCCATCATCCGCATGTTCTCGTAGCTGGTCAGCGCCTGGGCGAGGAACAGCCGGAACTCCGCGGTCGGAGTTTCGGCGAGGCGCGCCTCCAGATAGGCAACATAGTCGTGCGACCGCGCGAGGCTCTTGGCGCGCAGGAAATCGTCAGCCGCGCGTGCCACCCGCTCGACGAGCATTCGGGCAAAGGCCGGGTCCCGGTGCGCGTAGGAAAGGGTCGTGATCGCTTTCTTCCGGTTCTCGTCCACCGACAGCCGGGCCTGGAGATGTTCTCGGAGATCCGCCCCGTCCGGCCGTTCCCACGGCCGGTCCGGAAGGCCGAGCAGCGCCTTGACCGGCCGGGTCGCCGCCCTGACCGGCGACGGCGGCTCGCGCCACATTCCCCGCTCGGCATCCCAATGGGCGGAGAACACCTGCCGCATCAGTTCCTCGTCGCGCGCCAGAACGTCCGCCACCGCCTCCGACGTCACCGCCTCGGCGAACAGCGCGAACTGCGAGCCCTGGTCGAGGCCGATGTCGACACCGACGATCGAGCCCAGCCCTGCCAGCCCCGAGACCGGGCTTGCCCCCGCCTGCTCCACCGCCGTCACCTTGAGCTGCGCAGTGTAGCGATAGGTCGCGAGGTTGAGATACAGCGCGGCCAGCCCGATCGCCGCGGCCACCAGCAGCAGGAGCCACCATTTCGCCGCCCACAGCTGGCGCGCGAGCGCGGCGAGATCGAGCGGCTCGTCCTCGGTCGGGAATGCGGTCGGCTGGTCCAAGACGAGGGGTCCCTAGCCGATGCCGACGCGCGTTTCCATCACCCCGCCATGAAGCGGCGGTAGGCGGGCGTCGTCAGGAAGTCGGGCAGCTCGGCTGCCATCACCAGATCGGCGAGGATGGTTGCCGCTTCCCGGTACATGCCCGAGGCGAAGAAATTGTCCCCCACCTCCGCCTTCCACAGCTCCAGCTGGCGGGTGATCTCTGCCGCGATCCGCTCGGCCGTCACCGTCCCGCCGTCATCCAGCACCACGCCATGGTGCCGCCACTGCCACAGCTGCGCCCGGCTGATCTCGGCTGTCGCCGCATCCTCCATGAGGTTGTGGAGCGGCACTGCGCCCTGCCCGCGCAGCCAGGCGGCGATGTAGCCGATGGCGACGTTCACGTTCATGGCAAGCCCCGCGGCCGTCCTCGGCCCCGCGCTCGGCGTGGTCAGCGCCTCGGCCGTCGCTTCCCCCTCGGGGAGGACATGGAGCTGGTTGGCCGCAGGCATCAGCCGGTCGAACACCTCCATCGCGACCGGCACGAGGCCCGGATGCGCCACCCAGGTCCCGTCGTGGCCCAGGCTCGCCTCGCGCTCCTTGTCGGCGCGGACCGCAGCGAAGGCCGCCTCGTTCTTCCTCTCGTCGTCCTTGACCGGGATGAAGGCCGACATGCCGCCCATCGCATGCGCGCCGCGCCGGTGGCAGGTGCGGATCACGTGCTTCGCATATTCGGCCATGAACGGCACCGCCATGGTCACGCTCGCCCGGTCCGGCAGGATCTTCGCCGGATCATGCCCCAGCGTCTTGATGTAGCTGAAGATATAGTCCCAGCGGCCGCAGTTGAGGCCGACGATGTGGTCGCGGAGCTCGTGGAGGATCTCGTCCGCCATGAAGGCGGCGGGCAGCGTCTCGATGAGGACGGTCGCGCGGATGGTCCCCAGCGGCAGCCCCAGCACCGATTCGGCGGTCACAAAGACATTCCTCCACAGCCGCGCCTCGAGATAATGCTCGAGCTTCGGCAGGTAGAAATAGGGCCCCGTGCCCTTCGCCACCAGCGCGCGGGCATTGTGGAAGGCGTAGAGGCCGAAGTCGACCAGCGCGCCCGCCATCTCCTCGCCATCGACCAGGATGTGCGCCTCGGGAAGGTGCCAGCCCCGCGGCCGGCAGATGAGAACGGCGGTCTCGGCGTTCAGCCGGTAGGACTTGCCCTTCTCCTCGAGCGCGATGGTCCCGGCCACCGCGTCCCGCAGATTCACCTGCCCCTCGATGATGTTCTCCCAGGTCGGCGCGGTCGCGTCCTCGAGGCAGGCCATGAAGCACTTCGCCCCCGAGTTGAGCGCGTTGATGATCATCTTGGCCGAGCATGGCCCGGTGATCTCCACCCGCCGGTCCAGAAGGTCGGCCGGCGCCGGCCGCACCGTCCAGTCACCGGCGCGGATGGCCGCGGTCTCGGGCGCGAAGTCGATCGGGTTGCCGGCCCGCCACCAGCGCGCCCGCTCGGCCCGTGCCCGCAGCAGCGACTGGCGGGTCGGCTCATACTGCCGGTGCAGGTTGGCAAGGAACAGGAGCGCCGGGTCGGAGAGGATCTCCGCCCAGCCCTCGCGCATCGCGCCGCGAATCTCCACGCCTGCAACCGCCATCCCCGTCTCCCTGCACCCGGAACTTCCGCAAGAAACCTCAGAACTCGTAAGGGGTCAGCCCGCGCCCCAGCGGGTCGAGCCGCAGGGCCGCGCCATCGGGCGGCGCCGAACGCTGGCGGCACTGGCGCCGCAGGCAGGCATTGCACGACGGGCCGACCGGCACCGCGCGCAGCGCGGCAAGGTCGGCGCCGGCCGCATAGACGAGGCCCGCGGCGTGGTCGAGGGCGCAGGCGAGGGCGATGGCGAAGCTCGGCCGCTCGGCGCCCCAGGGCGTCACCTGCGGGCGCACCGTGCGGGCGATGGTGAAGATGCGGGTGCCGTCCTCGTCCTCGGCCACCTGGGTCAGGATCCGCCCCGGCTGGGCGAAGGC
This sequence comes from Sphingomonadaceae bacterium, assembly GCA_029268145.1. Classification (GTDB taxonomy): domain Bacteria; phylum Pseudomonadota; class Alphaproteobacteria; order Sphingomonadales; family Sphingomonadaceae; genus Thermaurantiacus. Next base: position 41,793 of record JAJUHA010000015.1, read on the forward strand.
CTCGTAGAGCACCCACAAGGGGCAGCGGCCGCCCTCGCGCGCGAAGGGGAGCGGCGCGGCGGACAGCCGCTTCGAGACCTGCCCGGCGCGGTCGGCGCGGATCATCATGAAGGGAATGCCGCGGGCGCCCGGCCGCTGCAGCGTGGTCAGCCGGTGGGCCACCTGCTCGAACCCGGCCGAGAAGCGCGCCTGCAGCAGCTCGAGATCATAGCCGAGCTGCTCGGCCGCGGCGTGGAAGCGGCCATAGGGCATCATGAGCGCGCCCGCCCAGTAGTTGGCGAGGTTGAGGCGGAGCAGCCGCTCGGCCACGGCACCCGCCGGCGCCAGCGCCGGCGCGGCGGCAGCGATCTCGGCATCGATGAGCGCGCGCGCCTCGAGGTCGGCGAGCTGGACTGCCAGCTGGAAGGTGCGCGAGGCCCCGTCGAGCGCCTCGGAGAGGTGTACCTGCCGGCCATGGAGGTCGAGCCGGCGGAGGCGATCGGGCATCACGTCGAGCGGAAGCAGGCGCACCACCAGGCCATGGCGGGCGCGCAGCCGCTCGCGGATGGCGGCGTCGAGCGACTGGCCCGACATGCGCAGCTGGTCGGCGAGCTCCTCGGCATGGCCGTCCAATGCGGGGAAATGGTTGGCCCGCTCGAGGAGATGGGCCCGGACCGCCGCGAGCGGCGGCGGCGGCGCCTCGGCCGCCGGGCCCGCGCTCCCCGCCTGGTCGCCGAGCTTCAGGAGCGCTGCGGCAATCGCCGGATGCTGGTCGGTGAACTCGCGCGCCTCGGCCCGGCCGACGGGCGCGGGCGCATGCCGCTCGAGCAGGCGGACGAGGTCGGCCGCCTGCCGGTCGCTGTCGCCGCCGGTCAGCTCGCGGATGTCGAGATCATAGGTGCCGGCCAGCCGCAGAAGCACTGCGGCGGTGAGCGGCCGCTGGTTGCGCTCGAGCAGGTTCAAGTAGGAGGCGGAGACTCCGAGGTCGTCGGCCATGCGCGCCTGGGTGAGGCCGAGGCGCAGCCGCAGCCGTCGCAGCCGCCCGCCGGCGAACAGCTTGCCGCCGCCGGATGCCAGGTCGGCGTCAGTCAATTTCTCTACAACTTTACCGATTGCCTCGGTCAATTTCCGACCTGTCCACCCGATTTCCGGCGAGTCATGTATGAGTTCGTTGACAGGCGGAGGCGAAAGGGTCAACCCATGTTGCAGCACAGCATGCCCCGCCCGCGGGGTCGCGGTGCAAACCGCCCAACCCAGGAGCCCGCCCCATGTCTCTCACCTTCGAGGATCTCGTCCCGGCGCCGGCCGGCCGCTTCGCCGGAATCGAGCGTCCCTACACGCCGGCCGATGTCGAGCGGCTGCGCGGCTCGGTCCGCATCGAGCACACGCTTGCCCGCCGCGGCGCCGAGAAGCTCTGGGCGCTCCTCCACGACGAGCCCTATGTGAACGCGCTCGGCGCGCTCACCGGCAACCAGGCGATGCAGATGGTCCGCGCTGGCCTCAAGGCCATCTACCTTTCCGGCTGGCAGGTGGCGGCCGACGCCAACACCGCGGGTGCCATGTATCCCGACCAGTCGCTCTACCCGGCCAATGCCGGCCCCGAGCTTGCCCGCCGCATCAACCGCACCCTCCAGCGCGCCGACCAGATCGAGCATTCGGAAGGCGGCGTCACCCGCGACTGGTTCGTCCCCATCGTCGCCGACGCCGAGGCCGGCTTCGGCGGGCCCTTGAACTGCTTCGAGATCATGAAGGCCTACATCGAGGCCGGGGCCGCCGGTGTCCATTTCGAGGACCAGCTCGCCTCGGAGAAGAAGTGCGGCCACCTCGGCGGCAAGGTCCTCATCCCCACCCAGGCGCACATCCGCAACCTCGACGCCGCCCGGCTCGCCGCCGACGTGATGAACGTGCCCACGCTCCTCGTCGCCCGCACCGACGCCGAATCGGCCATGCTGATGACCTCCGACGTCGACCCGCGCGACCATCCCTTCCTCACCGGCGAGCGCACGGCCGAGGGCTTCTTCCGCCTCAAGCCCGGCACGGGGGTCGATCACTGCATCCAGCGCGGGCTGGCCTTTGCGCCCCACGCCGATCTCCTCTGGTGGGAAACCTCGAAGCCCAACCTCGAGGAAGCGCGCCGCTTCGCCGAGGCGATCCACAAGGCCTTCCCCGGCAAGCTGCTCGCCTACAACTGCTCGCCCAGCTTCAACTGGGAGAAGAACCTGGACCGGGACACGATCGCGAGGTTCCAACGCGAGCTTGGCGCCATGGGCTACAAGTTCCAGTTCGTGACGCTCGCCGGCTTCCACAGCCTCAACCACGCCATGTTCGAGCTGGCCCGCGGCTACCGCGACCGCGGCATGGCCGCCTATTCGGAGCTCCAGCAGGCCGAGTTCGCCAGCGAGGCCAATGGCTACACCGCAACGCGCCACCAGCGCGAGGTCGGCACCGGCTATTTCGACCTCGTCGCCGAGACGCTCTCGGGCGGGACCAGCAGCACGACGGCGCTCAAGGAATCGACCGAGGCCGCCCAGTTCGAGAAGGCCGCCTGAGACCGGCCAGCCGGGGACGAACCACCGGGGAGGAGCGCCCGCGCGGCCCACGGGTCGCGCGGGCGCCTTGCCCTGCGGACCAGGCGAGCCCTGCGCGGACCACCTTGCCCGGCCATGCCCCCTGCCTTAACGACCCGGTCATGGCCTCGCTCGCTCCCGAATCGGCCGCTCGTCTTGCGCGTGTCTGGGTGGTCGGCTGCGGTCAGATGGCCGGTGCGCTGGTCGCGCGCTGGCGTGCCGCCGGCCTCCCCGCCGATGCGCTCCTGGCCATCGATCCCGCGCCGCGCGCCCTTCCCGAAGGCATCGCCTGCGTGCCCACCCCGGCCGAGGCCAGCGCCCGGCTGCCCGACCCGAGCCTCCTCGTGCTCGGCGTCAAGCCGCAGCAGGTGGTCGAGGTCGGCCGGGCCCTCGGCGCGACCGGGCCGCTTCCCAGCCGGCCGCTCCTCCTCTCCATGCTCGCCGGCGTGCGGGTCCAGACGCTCGCCGGCCTGTTTCCCGGCCTGCCGGTCGCCCGCATCATGCCCAATCTCCCGGCCCGCGTCGGCGCCGGCGTGACCGCCCTCTACGCGCCGGCGCTCGCCATTGCCGATAGGGCTGCGGTCGAATGGCTGCTGGCGGCGGCCGGGGGCATCGTGCCCCTCGAGGAGGAAAGCCGGTTCGACGCGGTCACGGCGCTCTCCGGCTCGGGCCCGGCCTTCGTCTACCGCTTCATCGAGGCGCTCGCCGGCGCCGGCGAGGCGGCCGGCCTCGACCACCAGGTCGCCCAGACGCTCGCCCGCCGCACCGTCGAGGGCGCCGTCGCCCTTCTCGCCGCCACCGGCGAGGCTCCGGCCGAGCTGCGCCACAAGGTCACCTCGCCGCACGGCACCACCGAGGCCGGGCTCGACACGCTCGACGGCGATGGCGCGCTGTCCGCCCTGCTGCGGGCCACGGTGCGCGCCGCGGCGGAGCGTGCGCGGGCGCTGGCCGCGGCGGCAGAGTCCGATGTCGAGGAGGCGAGACACCCCCGCGACGCGGTCCGGGCCTGATGTCTGCCGCAGCGCCAGGAGGCGCGCCCGAGTCGGTGCCGGATCCGCCGGGTGCCGCGCGCGGCGAGCCAGCCGACGCCCTCGTTGCGGCCTGGCTCGCCGTCATCGGCCGCGACGGCTGGGCCGGCGCCAC
>JAJUHA010000016.1 GCA_029268145.1 Sphingomonadaceae bacterium
CGGGGCGGCCTGGTCCGGCGCGGGTTCGGGGGGGGCGGGTGTGGATGGCGCCGGCGCGGGCGCGGGCGCCGACGGGCTTGGCGTGGTGGTGACGGGGCCGATGTCGACGAACTCGACCGGAACCACGTCGCTCGCCACGAAGGCCGGCGGCGCGAGGCGGATCGCGACCGAAAGGGCAAGGAGAAGCGCGAGATGGGCGAGCGCGGCGATGGCCAGCGCACGGCCTTCGGTCACGGCGCGAAGGGCCGCTCGGCGCGCGGCCGATTCACCAGGGCAACACGGGTGAAGCCGGCACCCGTCACGTCGGCCAGAAGGCGCGCCACCTCGCCATAGGGGATGGCGGCATCGGCACGGATGACGACCCGGACGGCATTGCCGCGCGCCGCGCGGATGGCGGCAAGCCGGGCCGCGAAGGCAGCGTCAGGCAGGGTCTCGTCGCCGATCTGGCGGCGGCCGTCGCGGGTCAGGGTGATCGCCAGCGGCTCCTCGTCGGCCGGAAGCGCCCGCGCCGACGTCTCGGGAAGGTCGACCGCGGTGCCGGTGACGAGGAGGGGCGCTGCCACCATGAAGATGATGAGGAGCACGAGCATCACGTCGACCATCGGGGTCACGTTGATCTCGGCCATGGGTGCGCGCCGCCGGCGCCGGCCGGCAGCGCTGCCCGGGACGCCCATCGCCATCAGCGCGTGCCTTCCTGGTCGAGCTCGCGCGAAAGCATGGCGTGGAAGGCCGAGGAGAAGGCGGCGAGCCGGTCCTCGAGGCGGGAGATGAGATGGAGCAGGCGGTTGTAACCGATGACGGCGGGAATGGCCGCGAACAGGCCGATGGCGGTCGCGAACAGCGCCTCGGCGATCCCGGGCGCGACCACGGCGAGGCTGGTGTTCTGGGTCTGGCCGATGGCGACGAAGGCGCGCATGATGCCCCACACCGTCCCGAACAGGCCGACGAAGGGCGCGACCGCGCCGATGGTCGCGAGCACGCTCAGGCGGTCGGAGAGATCCGAGACGGAGCGGTCGATCGCGGCCGCCATCACGCTGGCGAGCCGGGCCCGGACCCCCTCGCGGTCGATGGCCGTGCGCCCGTCGGTCGAGGCCTTCCATTCCTCCATGCCGGCGCGGAACAGGGCAGCGGCGGGATGGTCGCCGCGGCCGCCATCGATGTCCTCGAGCGTCCGCGCGGTCCAGAAGCGGGTCTCGAAGGCGACGACCTCGCGTTTCAGGCGGGCGAGCAGGCGCGAGCGCTCGATGATGATCGCCCACGACCAGACCGAGGCGGCAAGCAGGCCGAGCATCACCAGCTTCACGACGATGTCGGCCTCGAGGAAGAGCGCCAGCGGCGACATGTCGGTCACAGGCGCCATCACCAGCTTGTCCACGCCATCCTTTCCGCTTTTCCGGCCGCCTGGCTCCCGCGGGGGGCGGCCCCGGCGCCTGCACCCGCCCGGGTGCCGCTGCTCCTGTTGCGCCGGCTCTTTATGCGGACTGAACGGCGCCGCTCAAGCCGCGATAGCGCTCGACCCAGGCGGCCGGCTGGCGGCGCGGCCGGCCGGCGGGTGTCAGGAAGGCGGCGCGGACGGTCGCGTCGACGAGGAGGTCGGGCCCGCGGAGGATGCGCTGGCCCATGCTGACGGTGGCGGCGCCCACTGCAAGGCAGCGGGTCTCGACCAGGAGATCGTCATCGAGCCGGGCGGGCGCCACGAAGCGCAGCGTCATGTCGGCCACGGCATAGACGCCCGCGCCGCCCTCGAACGCCGCGCGCTGGTTGATCCCGAGCAGGCGCAGCAGGTCGGAGCGGGCGCGCTCCAGGAAGCGGAGATAGCTGGCGTGATAGACGATGCCCGAGAGGTCGGTGTCCTCGAAATAGACGCGCACCGGGAAGCGGTGCACGCCCGCCTCGAGGAGTCCGCTCGCCGGAACCGGGCCGAGGCTCAGGCGGCCTCGCCCGCGCCGTCGCCCGCCGCGTCGGTTCCGGAGTCGGCGCCCTGGCGGGCGTCGCGGCGCTCGGCGATCCGGGCCGACTTGCCCGAGCGGCCGCGCAGATAATAGAGCTTGGCGCGGCGGACGACGCCACGGCGGACCACCTCGATCGACTCGATGGCGGGCGAGTAGAGCGGGAACACGCGCTCGACGCCCTCGCCGAAGCTGACCTTGCGCACCGTGAAGTTGGAGCCCATCCCCTTGTTCGAGCGGGCGATGCACACGCCCTCGAAATACTGGATGCGGGTGCGGTCGCCCTCCTTCACCTTGACGCCGACGCGCAGCGTGTCGCCGGCGCGGAAGGCGGGGATCGGGCGGGCGGCGGCGAGCCTCGCGATCTGCTCGGCTTCGATGGTCTGCAACAGGTTCATCATTCGTCTCCATCGCCGTGCCCGCCTGCGGGCCGGCGTTCCGGTTGCGCGGCAGAGGGCGGGCTCTTGCGGGATGCCTCCCACAGGTCGGGCCGCCATGCCCTGGTGTCCTTCTCGGCCTGGGCGCGACGCCAGGCTTCGATCGCGCCATGGTTCCCGGAGCGCAACACCTCCGGAATGCCATGTCCCTCGAAGTCGAGGGGCCGCGTGTAGTGGGGATGCTCGAGGAGGCCCTGCTCGAAGCTCTCCTCGTCCCCGCTGCGGGCCGCGCCCATTACGCCGGGAAGCAGGCGGACGCAAGCATCGAGCAGGGCGAGCACCGCGACCTCGCCGCCCGAGAGCACGATGTCGGCGAGGCAGAAGGGCTCGAGCGGGCGGGCAGCGAAGATGCGCTCGTCGAGCCCCTCGAACCGGCCGGCGAGCAGGATGGCCCCCGGCCCTGCGGCAAGCTGGCGCACGCGCGCCTGGGTGAGCCGGGGTCCGCGCGGCGTGGGGGCGAGCAGCGGCAGGCCCGGATGGCGCGCCGAGGCGGCGTCGAGGGCGCGGGCCATCACGTCGACGCGGAGCACCATGCCCGGGCCGCCGCCGGCCGGCGTGTCGTCGACGCTGCGGTGCCGGTCGGTCGAAAAGTCGCGCAGCTGGAGCGTCTCGAGCGTCCAGCGGCCCTCGGCGAGCGCGCGGCCGGCAAGGCTCGCGCCCAGCGGCCCGGGGAACATCTCGGGGTAGAGGGTGATGACGCTGGCGTGCCAGGGCGCCGGCATGTCAGGGCTCGAGCCAGGCCGGGTCGATGACGAGCGGATCGGACAGCTCGGGCACGGCTTCGCGGGTGAGCGGCACGAGGACGGTCCGGCCGTCGGGGCGGGCCACTTCGAGAAGGTCGGAGGCACCGTAGTTGGCCATGGCGACGACCGTGCCGGCGGCCGATCCCCCCGGTGTCACCACGGCGCGGCCGATGAGATCGGCCCAGTAGACCTCGCCCTCGGCAAGCGGCGGCAGCGCCGAGCGCGGCACGCAGAGGGCGCAGCCGCGCAGGGCCTCGGCGGCGGTCCGGTCGGCAATCTCGGCAAAGCGGGCGATGGGCCCGTTGGGACCGGCGCGCACGGCCGAGAGCGTCAGCGCCCGGCCACCGGCGGTGAAGTGGCGGTGCACGGCAAGGCTTTCGAGGCTCTCGGCGAACAGCCTGAGGCGCACCTCGCCGGCGAGGCCGTGGGCGCCGGCGATCGCCGCCAGCGCCACGGGCGCGTCAGGCCTCGGCACCCTCGCCGGCTTCGGGCGCGGCATCGGCGGCGGCGGCAGCTTCTGCAGCCGCGGCAGCCTTGGCGGCGCGGGCCTCGGCGCGCTCCTTCGCCTTCTCGCCGGGCTCGCCCTTCTTCGGGTTCACCGAGGGAGTCCGGGGGCGCACGCCGGCCGCGTCGAGGAAGCGGGCCACCCGGTCGGTCGGCTGGGCGCCCCTGGCCAGCCATTCCTTCGCGCGCTCGGCGTCGAGCAGGACGCGCTGGTCCGAATCCTTGGGCAGCAGCGGGTTGTAGGTGCCGAGCTTCTCGATGAAGCGGCCGTCGCGCGGGGACCGGCTGTCGGCCACGACGATGCGATAGACGGGGCGCTTCTTGGCGCCGCCGCGGGCGAGGCGGATGGAAAGTGCCATGCTGTGCTCCTAACGCTTGAAACGGAAGTTGCCGGCAACGCCGCCGGGCCCGCCCATGCTGGGGGGGAGGAGGCCGGGGGGAAGCGCGCCAGGGGGAAGCGCGCCGGGGGGAAGCCCGGCCGCCGGGTCGGCGCCGCCACCGAACATGCCGGCCAGGGCCTTCATGCCGCCCATCTTCCTGAGCCTCTTCATGGCCGTTGCCATGTCGGCGTGCATCTTGAGCAGCCGGTTCACCTCCTGCACGGTGGTGCCCGAACCCCTGGCGATGCGGATCTTGCGCCGGGCATTCAGGATCTCCGGCTTCGCCCGCTCCTTCGGCGTCATCGACAGGATGATCGCCTCGAGATGGGCGAGCGTGCTGTCGGTCACGCCGGCCTGCTTCATCGCCGCCTGCGCCTTGCCGATGCCCGGCAGCATGGAGGCAAGCGCGCCGAGCCCGCCCAGCTTCTTCATCTGGCGGAACTGGGCGAGAAGGTCGGTCATGTCGAAGCCGCCCTTCGCCAGCTTCTCCGCCATCTTCTGCGCGTCCTCGGCGTCGATCGTCTCGGCCGCGCGCTCGACGAGGCTCACCACATCGCCCATGCCGAGGATGCGCCCGGCCGCGCGCTCGGGGTGGAAGGGCTCGAGCGCGTCGAGCTTCTCGCCGGTGCCGACGAACTTGATCGGCCGGCCGGTCACCTCGCGCATCGACAGCGCCGCGCCGCCGCGCGCATCGCCGTCCATCCGGGTCAGGATGACGCCGGTGAGCTCCACCCGGCCGCTGAAGCTCCTGGCGACATTGACGGCGTCCTGCCCGGTCAGCGCATCGACGACGAGGAGGATCTCGTGCGGCTTCGCCGAGGCGGCAACCGCCTCCATCTCGGCCATCAGCCCCTCGTCGACATGGAGCCGGCCGGCCGTGTCGAGGAGGAGGACGTCATGGCCCTGCAGCGTCGCCGCCTCGCAGGCGCGCCGCGCGATGTCGGTCGGCTGCTGGCCCGGGATGATGGGCAGCGTCGCCACCCCCGCCTGGGCGCCGAGGATCGCGAGCTGCTCCTGGGCGGCCGGGCGGTTGACGTCGAGCGAGGCCATCAGCACCTTCTTCCGGCGCTTGCCGGACAGATGCTTCGCGAGCTTGGCGGTCGTCGTCGTCTTGCCCGAGCCCTGGAGGCCGACCATCATGATGACCGCAGGCGGTGCCGCGTCGACCCGGATGTCGGCCGTCTCGGCACCGAGCGTCTCGACGAGCGTGTCGTGGACGATCTTGACGACCTGCTGGCCCGGCGTGACAGACTTCAGCACCTCGGCGCCGACGGCGCGTTCGGTTGCCCTGTCGACGAACGCCTTGACCACCGGCAGCGCGACATCGGCCTCGAGGAGGGCGATGCGGACTTCGCGCATCGCGCCGCGCACCTCGAGCTCGGTGAGCGCGCCACGGCCGCGCAGCTTGTCGAACACCGCGTTCAGGCGATCGGACAGGCTCTCGAACACGCGGCACTCCAGACAGCGGGCTCCGGGCCCGGACAATGACCAAGCGCGCCGGCGGGCGAACCCTCGCTGACCGGCGTGCATCCTCGGACGCTCGAAAACGGGTTTCGGGCGAGCGCTCCGGTTAGCGGGCGCGACGGGGCAAAGTCAAGGTGCGGCCCGCCTGGCGGCCAGGGCGGCGAGATTGGCCTCATGGTCGGCGCGTTCCAGCCGGTAGAGGGAGAGCACGGCGATCATCGCCAGCCACAGCGACAGGACGGCCGGGACATAGACGGCGCCGAGCCGGAGCGACACGGCCTCCGGAACCTCGGCCGGATCGAGCCCGGCCTCGAGCCCGGCAGCCCCGAGCACCAGCGAGGCGGCGGTGACGCCGATGCCGGTCACGGCCTTGCGGATGAAGCTGACGGCCGCGAAGAACGTCCCTTCCGAGCGGCGGCCGGTGCGGACCTCGGCCTGCTCGACGAGATCGGCCATCATGGCGGTTGCCAGGATCTGGAAGGCGATGATGAGCCCGACGTCGACGACGGTCGCCGCGGCGACCACCCAGAACACCCAGGGCGCCTCGGCCGCAGAGGGGAGGATGCCGACCAGGCGAAGCAGGATCGGGAGCGGCGCGCCGAGGAAGGCGGCAAGCCCGAGCAGGATCGCTCCCCGACGCTTGCCGAGGCGCCGGCCGATGAAGGGCCCGAGCAGGCCGCCGAGGATGGCCGAGATGAAGACGCCGAAGGTGAGGATGGCGATCTGCCCGCTCGGGAATCGCCAGAAGAAGATGTTGATGTAGAAGGCGAGGCTTGCGGCAAGCCCGGTCGCGATGGCGCCGAGGATGGTGGCAAGGAAGATGGCCGCGAAGGATCGCGTGCCCAGCGTCTCGCGGGTTTCGCGCAGGATGCGCGCAAGGCTCGTCTTCCGGCGCGGCGGCGGCGGCATGAGGTAGGGAATGCGCGAATGGGTGCCGAGGGCGCAGACCAGCGCGGAGACGAGGATGAGGGTGGCGCCGACGAGACCGAAGACGGTGTAGGCCTGCGGGTTGAAGCGGCCATCGGCGATCGCCGCCGTCGCGAAGGCCGGAAAGATCGCGCCGAAGCTGACGACGGTCAGCAGGTTCCCGCCGGTCCAGCCGAAATAGTAGCGAAGGGCAATGAGGCCCGAGCGCTCGTCATAATCCTGGGTAAGCTCGGGGGTGAGCGCCGAGCTCGGCACCTCGAAGAAGGTCATGAAGGTGCGGATGGTGACGGCGAGGACAAGGAGGTACCAGAAGAGCGCGGTCTCGCTCCAGCCGGGCGGCGGGTTCCACAGGAAGAAGTAGGAAACGGCGAGCGGCAGCGCCGCAGCGTACATGAAGGGGTGGCGGCGCCCCCAGCGCGAGCGGCTGTTGTCGGACCAGGCACCGACAACCGGATCCGAGACGGCATCGAGGAGGAGCGCGACGAAGATGGCAATCCCGACCAGCCGGGCATCGAGGCCGACGACCTGGCTGTAGAACAGCAGCAGGAAATAGTTGAAGCCATTGTCCTTGACGCCATTGGCGACGGCACCGATCCCGTAGGCGATGCGCGCGGCAGGCGGAACCGGCGGCGCGGGCGCGGCAGGCGCGGCGGGGGCGTGGCCCGCGTGCGAATCCGGCTGCAGCGGCTGATGCAGCGCCCGTCCTCCTGCTCCCGGACCGAAGCCTAGAGGGCGCCCGGGGCGGGTGCAAGCCGCCCCTGCCGCTCAGACATAGGCGATGAAGCGGCCAAGCGCTGCAACCGCGAGCCACAGCAGGAGCGAGGCGAGCGCCATGCCGCGCAGCAGCGCCGCCGGCGGCGTTCCCCGCCACAGCGCGCGGAAGGCCAGCGCGTTGGCAAGCGCGAGGGCGATCAGCCCGCCCTTCCAGAGGAAGGCGGGATTCGCTGCAAGGGCGCGGGCATCGGCGGCGAAGAGCAGGGCGCCGGTGGTAGCCAGAAGCGCGAGGCCGGCAAGGCCGAGCGGCGTCAGCGCCCGGGCGAGCGGGGGCAGCGGCAGAGCGGGGAAGAGGCCGAGGAGGCGCAGATCGAGGAGGCCGATCGCGCCCACGAGCAGCACCAGGCCGAGCAGGTGGAGCGTGTTGGCGACCGGGTAGGCGAGCGCTGCGCCGCGCATCCACTGGCCGAGCGCCGAGGCCTCGGCCGCGGCGGCGATCGTCTCCACGGCCAGCCGGGCGTCAGCGCAGTTCGACGGTCTTGCCGCCGACGATGACGCGCTCGATCCGCATTTCCCTCGTGCCGTCGCTGCGCGGATAGCCGATGAGGGTGATGACCTGGCCCCTGTCGATCATGTCCTTCGTCAGGCCGCGATTTTCCATCCGCGCGGTCGGGGCGAGGATGACATCCCACTTCGCGCCCTGCCACGTCACTTCGGCGGTCGCGTGCGGGTTGGCCCAGTCGAGGCCGGTCAGCGCCGCCTTCACTTCGAGCACCTGCGTGGCGTCGTACGAGGACCAGCCATGGTGGGCAGCCGCCGGCGCCAGCGGCGCGGCGAGGGCGAGGAGGAGAGCGGGGAGGAGCGGACGCATCGGGCATTCCCTTTTCACGCGGCGCGGGCGGGGCTAGAGCCGCGCCATGGCAGGCCATTCCAAGTTCAAGAACATCATGTACCGGAAGGGCGCGCAGGATGCCAAGCGCTCGCGCCTCTTCTCCAAGCTCGCCCGCGAGATCACCACCGCCGCCAAGCAGGGCAATTCCGATCCCGCCTTCAACCCGCGGCTGCGCGCCGTCATCGCGACCGCCAGGGCCAATTCGATGCCCAAGGAGAATATCGAGCGCGCGCTCCGCAAGGCCGAGGGCAATGACGCCGAGACCTACGAGGAGATCCGCTACGAGGGCTTCGGCCCCGGCGGCGTCGCGCTCATCGTCGAGGCGCTGACCGACAACCGCAACCGCACCGCGACCGACGTGCGCACCGCCTTTGCCAAGAATGGCGGGAATGTCGGCGCCTCGGGCGCGGTCGCGCACCAGTTCGACCGCCTCGGCCTCATCACCTACCCGGCCGCGGCCGGCAGCGCCGAGGCCGTGTTCGAGGCAGCGCTCGAGGCAGGCGCCGAGGACGTCGAGTCGAGCGAGGAGGTGCACGAGATCTGGACCGCGCCCGAGGCGCTGCACGAGGTGGCGAAGGCGCTCGAGGCCCGCCTCGGCGAGCCGCAGGGCGCGAAGCTCGCCTGGCGGCCGCAGAGCCTCGTCGAAGTCTCGGCCGAGGATGCGCGGATGCTGCTGAAGCTCATCGACGCGCTAGAGGAGTCCGACGATGTCCAGGCGGTCTACGGCAACCATGACATGACCGACGAGGTGGCGGACGCGCTCGCATGAGCGGCGGCCGGCCCCTGCGGCTCCTCGGGCTTGACCCGGGGCTGGCGCGGACCGGCTGGGGCGTGGTTCTGGCGGAGGGCGGCAGGCTGGCCCACCTTGCGCACGGGGTGGTCGCGACCAGGCCGGCCGACCCGCTCGCGGCGCGCCTCGCCATGCTGCACCTGGGCCTTGCCGGAGTGCTCGCCACCCACCGCCCCGACGCGGTCGCAGTCGAGGAGGTCTTCCAGAACCGCAACCCGCAGTCGACTCTCAGGCTCGGCGAGGCGCGAGGCGTCGTGCTCCTGGCGGCCGGGCTCGCCGGCCTTCCCGTCCACGAGCTTGCCGCGCGCGCAGTGAAGAAGGCGCTAACCGGCACGGGCGCAGCCGAGAAAGCGCAGGTGGCCTACATGGTCCAGCGCCTCCTGCCCGCGGCCGGGCCGGTTTCGGCGGATGCCGCCGATGCCCTGGCGGTTGCCATCGCCGCTGCCGGCATGGCGCGGTCGGGACTGGCGGCATGATCGCCGCCCTTGCGGGCACGGTCGCGGCGCTCGGCGCCGACCATGCCGTCGTCGACGTCGGCGGCGTCGGCTATCTCGTCCAGGCTTCGGCGCGGACGCTCTCCCGCCTCGCGCCCGGCACGGCCGTCCGGCTGCTGGTCGAGACCCAGGTGCGCGAGGATGCCATCACTCTGTTCGGCTTCCTCGACGCCGCCGAGCGGGACTGGTTCCGCCACCTCACCGGCGTGCAGGGGGTGGGCGGGCGCCTCGCGCTCGCCATCCTCTCGACGCTTTCGTCCGCCGACCTGTTCCGCGCGATCGCGATGGAGGATCGGGCCTCGCTCGCCCGGGCGCCCGGCGTGGGAGCGAAGCTCGCAGCGCGCCTCGTGACCGAGCTTCGCGGCGTCGCCGGGCCGACCGCGCCTGCCGAGGGCGCAGCGGGCAGCGCCGGCCCCGCCCTCCCCTCCCCGGCCGCCGCCGCGCGCGATGCGCTCTCGGCGCTCGCCAATCTCGGCTTCCGCGGGCCGGAGGCGGCCGCGGCGGTGGCGGCCGCCGAGGCGGCACTCGGCGAGGGCGCAGAGACGGCAGCGCTCATCCGCGAGGCGCTGAAGCGGGCGGCCCGGTGACGAGGTGAGCGGCCCGGTGCGCGACCTCACCTCCCCTTCGCCCCAGGCGGGCGACCAGGATGCCGCGCTGCGGCCGCGGACGCTCGCCGAGTTCGTCGGCCAGGCCGCCGCGCGCGACAATCTCCGGGTGTTCATCGACGCCGCCCGGGCGCGGGGCGAAGCGCTCGACCATCTGCTCCTCGCCGGCCCCCCGGGGCTCGGCAAGACCACGCTGGCCCAGATCGTCGCGCGCGAGCTTGGCGTCGGCTTCCGCGCCACCTCGGGGCCCGTGATCGCCCGGGCCGGGGATCTCGCGGCCCTGCTCACCAACCTCGAGCCGAGGGACGTGCTGTTCATCGACGAGATCCACCGCCTGCCCCCGGCGGTCGAGGAGATCCTCTACCCGGCGATGGAGGATCGCGCGCTCGACATCCTGATCGGCGAGGGGCCCTCGGCACGCTCCGTCCGGATCGAGCTTCCGCCCTTCACGCTCGTCGGGGCGACCACGCGTGCCGGGCTCGTCTCCCAGCCGCTCAGGGACCGGTTCGGCATCCCGGTCCGGCTCGTCTTCTACACCGAGGAGGAGCTGTTCCAGGTGGTCCGCCGGGCCGCCTCGCTCCTCGGGCTTGCGCTCGCCGAGGATGGCGCGCGCGAGATCGCCAGGCGCGCCCGCGGCACTCCCCGGATCGCCGGGCGGCTGCTGCGCCGCGTGCGGGACTTCGCCGCCGGCCGCGCCGAGCCGGTCGATGCCGCCTTCGCCGATGCCGCGCTCACCCGGCTCGAGGTCGACCGGCTCGGGCTCGACGCCCAGGACCGGCGCTACCTCTGGATGATCGCCGACCTCTACCGCGGCGGGCCGGTGGGGGTGGAGACGCTGGCGGCGGGCCTGTCCGAAGCGCGCGACACGCTCGAGGACGTGGTCGAGCCCTTCCTGCTCCAGGCCGGGCTCATCGGCCGCACCGCGCGCGGCCGGGTGCTGAACCCGCCGGGCTGGGCCCATCTGGGGCTGAAGCCGCCCGGGTCCGCGGGACAACCGGGATTGCCGCTGGAGGAGGAGTAGATGGGAGAGACGCTCGACGTCAGGAAGGAGGGCCCGGCGCTGCTGGTCACGCTCGACCGGCCGGACGTGCTCAACGCCTACAACGCGACCATGGGGGCAGAGCTGGCCGCCGCCTTCCGCGAGGCCGACGCCGACGATGCCGTCCGGGCCGTGGTGCTGACCGGCCGGGGCCGCGTCTTCTGCGCGGGGGCGGATGTCTCGGCCGGGGCCGGCGCCTTCGACACCGAAGGGGGCACGGGCGCAGGCAACTTCGGCACGGGCGGGCGCGATGGCGACTTCATCGCCGCCATGATGGCCTGCCGCAAGCCCTCGATCGTCGCCTTCAATGGCTCGGCGGCAGGCGTGGGGCTGACGCTCACGCTGCCGTGCGACATCCGCATCAGCGTGCCGACGGCGCGGTTCGGCTGCGTCTTCACCCGCCGCGGGCTGGTGCCCGAGGCCGGCTCGGCCTGGTTCCTGCCCCAGCTCGTCGGCCTTCCGACGGCGCTGCGCTGGTGCCTGACCGGGGCGATGGTGCCGGCGGAGGAAGCGCTTGCCGCCGGGCTCGTCTCGGAGCTGGTCGAAGCCGATGCGCTGTTGGGCCGGGCGCTGGCGATCGCAGCCGAGATCGCCGAGAACACCGCCCCCGTCGCCGTCGCGCTCACCCGCCAGCTGCTGTGGCGCCACGCGGCGGACCCGGACCCGTCGGGCGCGCTTGGCATCGATTCGCGGCTCAACATCGCGCTCGGCAGGGGAGCGGACGTGCGCGAGGGCGTCTCCGCCTTCCTCGAGAAGCGGAAGCCCCGCTTCCCCGGCCGGGTCTCGACCGACATGCCCGCCATCGCGGCGCGAAGTCCGGCACAACAGGGCTGACGCCGGGTTTACCCCGAAAGTCCACAACCCGAAGGCGCCGCGCCCGTCATTCCTGAACGTGAACAGGCCGTTGGGAACCAGGTCCTCGCCGGCTGGCGGCGACGGGGGCGGGTGGGTCACGCCCGCCGTTCCCGTCCTGCTGCCGCGCGGACGGATCGATGTCCGGCTGCGGCTGATGGCCTATGCCAACGGCAGCACCGGGCTCGAGCTGCAGGATTTCGAAGGCACGCCCTTCTCCTGGCCCACCCTGCCCTACAGCCCGGCCGCCCTTGCCGATGCCCTGCCCGATGAGGAGGCCCCGGAGCGCGTGGTCGCCATCAAGCCCTCGGCGATGCGCAGCGGCATGGCCGATGCCCTGGTTGCAGCCGGCCTCCTGACCGACCTCGGGTTCGAGGTGGCCGCAGACCGGGCCTATGCCCGCCTCATGCGGGTGGAGCTTCGCCACGCCGAGCGGCTGGCCGCAGCGGCAATGCGCGACGAGCCCGAGGTCGAGCCCCATGTCCTGATGGACGTCGCCGTGCCCTCGGCGTGGAAACCGGCCTGCCAGCGGATCCGCAACGCCCTCCTGCGGCGGGGCATCGAGGTCTCGGACCGCGATGCCATGCTGGCGTGGGCGCTCGAATCGGGAGCGGTGGGCCATGCCCCGCGGCCGCTTCCGGCATCGGCCGAGCAGCTGGCCGCAGCGCTTGCGCGCTGGTTCGTGAAGGCGGCGGAGCCGGGGCGCTGACCCCCCCTCGCCTTTTCGGCCGCCTGCGGCCATAGGGCGCGGCGATGCACGATCTGAAGGCCCTTCGCGCCGACCCGGCGGCGTTCGATGCCGCACTCGCCCGGCGCGGTGTTCTCCGCGCGTCCGACGCGGTGGTGGAGGCGGACAAGGCGCTCCGCACCATCCAGACCCTGCTCCAGGCCGATCTTGCCCGCCGGAACGACCTGTCGAAGGCGATCGGCGCGGCACTGGCGCGCGGCGCGCACGACGAGGCCGAGGCGCTCAAGGCCGAAGTCGCAGCGCTGAAGGATCGGATTGCGGCAGCCGAGGCGGCCGAGGCCGGTGCCGTCGAGCGGGTGGAAGTGCTGGCGAGCCAGCTGCCCAACCTGCCGGCAGAGGATGTGCCCGACGGCGCCGACGAGACCGGCAATGTCGAGGTGAAGCGCTGGGGCGCGACGCCGGCCGGTGGCCTCGAGCATGACGCGCTGGCAGCGCGGCTCGGCTGGAACCCGGAGGCGGCGTCCCGGATTGCCGGGGCGCGCTTTGCCGTGCTCGCCGGCGGCCTTGCCCGCCTGCACCGGGCGCTCGGCCAGTTCATGCTCGACCGGGCGGTCGCGGCCGGCTGGCGCGAGACGGTGGTGCCGCTCCTGGTGCGCGAGCCGGCCATGTACGGAACGGCGCAGCTGCCCAAGTTCCGCGACGACCAGTTCGAGACGGTGGACGGGCGCTGGCTCATCCCGACCGCCGAGGTCAGCCTCACCAACCTGGTGCGCGAGCAGATCCTCGACGAGGATGCGCTCCCCCTCCGTGTCGCCGCGCTCACCCCCTGCTTTCGCCGCGAGGCCGGCGCGGCCGGCAAGGACACGCGCGGGCTCATCCGCCAGCACCAGTTCGAGAAGGTGGAGCTGGTGACCATCTGCACCGCCGAGCAGGCCACAGCCGAGCATCTCCGCATGGTGGAGGCCGCCGAGGCCGTGCTCGAGGCGCTCGGGCTCCCCTACCGGCGGATGCTGCTGTGCGCTGGCGACCTGGGATTCGCGGCGCGCCGCACCTTCGATCTCGAGGTGTGGCTGCCGGGCGCAGGCGTCTTCCGGGAGATCTCCTCCGTCTCCTGGTGCGGGGACTTCCAGGCCCGGCGGATGGACGCGCGGGTGCGCTCCGCCGGCGAGAAGGGCACGCGCTTCGTCCACACCCTGAACGGCTCGGGCGTGGCGGTCGGCCGGGCGCTCGTCGCCGTGCTCGAGAATTTCCAGGAGCCCGACGGCAGCGTCATCATGCCGCCGCCGCTCCTCCCCTACATGGGCGGCCTCGAGCGGCTCACTCCGGAGGCCTGATGCGCATTCTTCTCACCAACGATGACGGCATCAACGCGCCCGGCTTCGCCGCGCTCGAGCGGATCGCCCGCCAGCTCTCCGACGATCTCTGGTTCGTCGCACCCGCCGAGGAGCAGTCGGGCGCGGGCCATTCGCTCACCCTCACCCGGCCCTTGCGGGTGCGCGAACTGGGGCCGCGGCGGTTCGCAGTGGCCGGCACGCCGACGGATGCCGTCATGATGGCGCTCGGCCACCTCATGAACGGGGAGCGGCCCGATCTCATCCTCTCCGGCGTGAACCGGGGCCCCAACCTCGCCGAGGACGTGACCTATTCGGGCACCGTCTCGGCGGCGATGGAAGGGACGCTCGCCGGCGTGCGCTCGATCGCGCTCTCGCAGGCGATGGCCGATTACACCCACGGCGCCGAAAGCTTCGCAGCAGCCGAGGCGTGCGCGGCCGACATCATCCGCCGGGTCGCGGCCTCGAGCTGGGGCGAGGGCGTCCTCATCAACATCAACTTCCCCGCCCGCCGCGCGCCGCTGGGCGTGCGGGTCACCACCCAGGGCTTCCGCGACTACGGCCACATCCGGATCGATGCGCGCGTCGACCCGCGCGGCTTTCCCTACTACTGGTTCGGCTATGGCCGCGAAGTGGAAACCCCCGGCCACCGCACCGACCTCGAGGCCGTGCGCGAGGGGTTCGTCTCGGTGACTCCGCTCCACCTCGACCTCACCCACCGCGAGACGATGGGCACCCTCATGCAGGCGCTCGAGGGCGAGGCGCCCGCGCGCTAGGCCCGCGGGCCGCCGGCCCGCTTGGCCGGCCGCGCGCGGCTGGGCTAGGAACGCCCGCGTGCGCGCCCTCCTTCTCGTCCTGCTGCTGGCGGCCGGCTGCGCCACGCGCCAGACGCCGCCGCCCGCGCCCGTGCCGCCCGCGCGGTCCACGCCTGCCAGGCCCCAGGCGTGGAAGCCGGTGCCGGCCGTGGCCGACGGGCGGGTGGTGCCGGGGGGCCGCCAGCATGTGGTGAAGACCGGCGAGACGGGCCTCGCCATCGCCCAGGCCTACCGGGTGCCCTGGCGCATCATTGCGGCCGCCAACGGCATCGGCTTCGACTCGGTCATCCGGGTGGGGCAGACGCTGTTCATCCCGACCGAGGCGCGCGCGGCCGCAGCGCGCGCAAGCAAGCCCCAGCGGTCGGCGCCGCCCCGAAGCCGTGCGGAAGGGAGGCGGCCGGATCCGGAAGCGCTGGCGAGGGCCTTCACGCTCGACATCGACGAGCTGGTCTCGGGTGCGAGGGTCGCCGCGCCAGCCGCCACCCCCCGGCCGGCCGGCACCCCGGCGCCGCGCCCGCCCGCGGCAGCCCCGGCGATCGCCGCACCGGCTCTCGCCTGGCCGGTCGAGGGGCGCGTCATCCTCTCCCGCTTCGGGCCCAAGCCCGGCGGCAGGGTGAACGAGGGCGTGACCATCCGCGCGCAGCGCGGCGCCCCGGTGCGGGCCGCCGCGGCGGGCACCGTGCTCTATGTGGGGGACGCGATCGAGAGCTTCGGCCTTCTCGTCCTGCTCCGCCACGAGGGCGGGGCGGTCACGGCCTATGGCCATCTCGAGGAGGCGCTGGTCGAAACCGGCGCGCGCGTCGAGCAGGGCGCGATCATCGGCCGGGCGGGCGCTTCGGGCAACGCCCGCGAGCCGCAGCTCATGTTCCAGCTGCGCCTGGGCCGAAGGGCGGTCGATCCGCTTCCCCATCTGAAGGGCCAAGCCTGAGCTCCGGGGCAGGGATGTCGAGCCGGCGGTGGGTGGCAGCGACCAGGAGCCCACCGCCGCGCAGATGATGGCGCAAAAGCTCGGCCAGCCGCGCGGAGGAGGCCTCGTCGAGCGTGGCGGTCGGCTCGTCGAGCAGCCACAGCGCGGCGCCGGACGCCAGCACCCGGGCGAGCCCGGCCCGCGCCCGCTGCCCGGCGGACAGGACGCCGACCGGCAGGTCGAGGAGCGACGTCAGCGCCATCGCCTCGGCCGCCGCCCACATCTCGGCCCGGCCCTTCCCGTCGAGCGCGGCCCAGAAGGCGAGCTCGTCGCCCAGCCGGGCATCGGGCTTGAGTGCCGGCTCGGGGCCCTGGAAGGCGGTGCGGAACGGGTTGGCGATGCGGCCGGCGGCGGGATCGAGCAGGCCGGCGAGCGCGCGCAGGAGCGAGGTCTTGCCACTGCCGTTGGGCCCGGTGAGGAGCAGCGCCTCGCCTGGCGCCAGGGTGAAGCCGATCGCCTCGAACAGCAGCCGCTCGCCGCGCACCAGCGCGAGGCCCTGCACCTCGAGACGCGTGGCGGCGCTTGGCCCCGTCACGCCCGGGGCGCCGCCAGCGCCCGCGCGCGAAACCGGGCCGGCGCGCCTGCCGCCTCGCCCCTGCCATCGCCCGCGCCGGAGACGACGGCGCAGCCGGTCCCGTCGCGCCATCGGCGCTTGCCATCGCCCGCGCCCTCGCCTAACCGGCCGCCCACGTCGGAGCGTAGCGCAGCCTGGTAGCGCATCAGACTGGGGGTCTGGGGGTCGCAGGTTCGAATCCTGTCGCTCCGACCATTTCGCAAGGCGGCCGCCGCCAGTGCGGCACGCCGGCCGGCAGACGCGCCGGAGGATCGGCCGGCAGGGCTGGCCCGCACGGAGGGCCGGAGGCCGACCGACGCCGAGCGGGAACGGCTCACCCCTGGCTCTCGCGGTGCAGCCTGGCCAGCTCGACATAGCCCGCCGCCCCCGCCCGGTTCCGCACGACCTCCTCGTCGCTCAGCAGCCGCACCAGCTTCGCCGGCCGCCCGGCCCACAGCTCGCGCGGGCCCACGCGCTTGCCCGGCGTCAGGAGCGCGCCGGCAGCGACCATGCCGTCGGGCTCGACGACGCAGCCATCCATCACGATCGCACCCAGCCCGACGAAGGCATGGTCCATGAGCGTGCAGCCGTGGATCATGCAGCTGTGGCCGACGAGCACATCCTCACCGATCGTGGTGGCGGCAAGCCTTCGGGTGACGTGGACGACGGTGCCGTCCTGGATGTTGGAGCGGGCGCCGACGCGGATCGGCATGACATCGCCGCGCAAGACGCAGTTGTACCAGACCGACGCGCCCTCGCCGAGGGTCACGTCGCCGATGACGGCGGCGGTGGGGGCAACCCAGGCGGTGGGGGCGACCTCGGGCAGGCGGCTGGCGAAGGGGAAGAGGGGCATCAGGGGAACAGCGGGACCGCCTCGAGCCCAATGGTCTCAGGCAGGCCGAACATCAGGTTCATGTTCTGGATCGCCTGGCCGGACGATCCCTTCACCAGATTGTCGATCGCGGCCACGACGAGCGCGCGGCCGGGAATGCGATCCTCGAAGACGTTGAGAACGCAGAGGTTGGAGCCGCGCACCATGCGCGTTGCCGGATGGATGCCGGGGGCGAGCAGCTGGACGAAGGGCTCGGTGGCATAGCGTTCGTCGAGCGCGGCGCGCAGATCGGCGGAGCTGACGCCAGGCGCGAGCGGAACCGAGATGGTCTCGAGCTCGCCGCGGTTCATGGGGACGAGATGCGGCGTGAAGGAGACGCGGACCGCCGTGCCGAACGCCTTGCCGAGCTCCTGCTCGATCTCCGGCATGTGGCGGTGCCGGCCGACGGCGTAGGCGGCAGCGCCTTCGGCGATCTCGCAGAAGAGGTTGGGCTCGCGCAGGCTGCGGCCGGCGCCCGACACGCCGGACAGCGCGAAGATGGCAATGCCCTCGGGCGCGATCAGACGCTCCCGCGCCAGCGGCAGCAGGGCCAGCAGTGCGGCGGTCGGGTAGCAGCCGGGGCAGGCCACCAGGCGCGCGCCCGGAAGATGGTCCCGCGCATGCTCGGTGAGGCCATAGACGGCCTCGCCGAGGAGGTGCGGCGCCGGGTGGGTCACGCCATACCATTCGGCGTAGATGCCGGCATCGTCGAGGCGGAAGTCCGCCGACAGGTCGATGATGCGGGCAGCGCCGAGGCCAGCGAGAAGCTCGGCGCTGGCGCCGTGCGGCAGGCAGCCGAAGACGACGTCGGCCCGGCCGAGATCGACCGCGTCGGCGCGGGCAAGCGGCGGCAGGCCGCCCGCGCCCATGAAGTGCGGCCAGATGTCGGACATGCGCTGGCCGGCCTTCTGGTTGGCGACCAGCGCCGCGATCTCGATGGCGGGGTGGGCGAGCGCGAGGCGGACAAGGTCCGCGCCGGTGTAGCCGGAGGCTCCGAGAACGGCGATGCGGATGCGCTCCATGGGCCTGCCCCTAGAGCAGCGAGCGGAGCGGCTTCAAGACGGGGAGGATGGAGGCGAAGCCGTCGCTCCAGGGGCGGATGCCCCCGGCAGGGGCGAGCGGCTCCCACGTCGCCGTGGCATGGGGCCCGCCGGTCGCGGCAGCGACGGCCTCGGCGAGGCGCGCCTCGCTGCGCGCGACCAGGATCCAGTCGGAGGAGGAATAGGCGAGCCCGGCCAGCGCCTCCTCGGTTTCCGGCGTGTAGCGCAGCCGGCGCGCGGCCAGCCCCTCGGCCGCGATGGCGGCGGCGACCACCCGCTCGAGTTCGAGGAAGCGGTTGGAGACGTGGAGGAGGAGCAGGCCGTCGGGCGCAAGCGCCGCCATGTAGACCCGCAGCGCCTCGACGGTGAGGAGGTGGAGGGGCACCGAGTCGGACGAGAAGGCATCGACCGCGAGGAGGTCGAGGCTGCCGGGCGGCTGGCGGGCGAGCGTCAGGCGCGCGTCACCGAGAACGAGGCGCAGGTCGGGCTTGCAGTCGCGGACATAGGTGAAGGCACCGCGCCGGATGGCAAGGTCGACGACCGCCGGGTCGATCTCGAAGACGGTCCAGCGCTGGCCGGCCTGCGCATAGCAGGCCAGCGTGCCCGCCCCGAGGCCGACGAAGCCGATGCGGGCGCCCGGCCCGAACAGGGCGGGCGCCGCGCGCATCGCGCGGCCGACGCCGCTGTCGGGCGCATAATAGCTCATCGGCATCCGGGCGCGGGCCGGGTCGAGCGACTGGATGCCGTGCAGCGTGGTGCCGTGGAGGAAGCGGCGGACCTGCGCACTCTGCACATTCTGGATGGTGTAGACGCCGAAGAAGCTGCGGGTGCGGGCGCCCTCGACCGTCGAGATGTCGAGCTGCTGCCAGCCGCCGACGGCAAGCATCAGCATGGCGAAGGACCAGGTGAACATGATCGGGCGGCCGATGGCCAGCACGGCAAGGGCGGCAATGGCGAGAAGCGCCAGAAGATGGAGAAGACCAGGCTCCACCGGGTCGAAGACGGCACCCAGCCAGAAGGAGAGCGCCAGGGTCACGCCCGGCGCCAGCGTCCGCAGCAGGCGCGACGGCAGGGCGGAACCGGCCCACAGCCGGCCGATGCGGGGCGTGAGCGGGCGGGCCGGCGCGAGGAGGGCCGCCGCCAGCAGGAGGAGCGGATGCTCCCAGACCCAGTCGAACAGGAGCGGCGCGACAAGGGCCGCGAACAGCCCCCCCAGCACGCCCCCGAGCGAGAGACAGAGGTAGAAGCGCGTGAGTGCCGCGACATGCGGGCGCGAGGCGGCGAGCTGGCCGTGGAGCGCGACTGCGACGGCGAACAGGAGGAACAGGCTGGCAAGGCCGTAGATGCTCGCCGCCCGGTCGAGGCTGACGAGACCGGCGGCGCCGAAGACGAGGAGGAGGACGGGCGTGGCCAGCTTCGCCGCGCCGAACCAGCGCGCGCCCTGGCGGCCGAAGACCAGGACGAAGGAGAGGAGGTAGAGCGAGAGCGGCAGCACCCACAGCAGCGGCATCGCCATGATGTCGGTGGTGATGTGGGTGGTGGTCGAGATCATCAGGCCCGAGGGCACCGCCGCGAGCAGCACCCAGTGCAGCTGGCGGCCGAGCGGGAGCTGCACCCGCGTGCGCGGCACGGCCGCGGCGGCCACTCCGCCGCCGTGGACGAGGCGGAGGGCAGCGAGCGCGACCAGCGCCAGGAGAAGGACGTAGAGGCCCGACCAGAGCGCCTGCTGGAGCGGAAGCGCCAAGAGCGGCTCGAGCAGGAAGGGATAGGCAAGGAGGCCGGCAAGCGAGCCCGCGTTGGAGGCGGCATAGAGGAACCAGGGCTCGGCAGCGTCCGGGTCGGGGCTTCGCGCGAACCAGGCCTGCATCAGCGGCGCCTGCGCTGCGACCGCGACGAACAGCGGGCCGATTCCGGTCGCCAGCAGCAGGAGGAGCCAGCGCGCCTCGGCGCCGGGCGTGGGCTGGCCGGCGGCGGGCAGCGCGAGCGGCAGGGTGAGCGCTGCCGCCAGCAGCACGCCGACATGGACGAACGCCTGGGTGCGCAGCGCAAGACGCTGGAGGGCGTGGGCATAGAGATAGCCGAGAAGCAGCGCGGCCTGGTAGAAGACCATCGCCGTGTTCCAGACCGAAGGCGCGCCGCCGAGCTGGGGAAGCGCCAGGCGGGCGACGAGCGGCTGGACCAGGAAGAGGAGGAAGCTTCCCAGCCCGACGATCAGGATGAAGAGCGGCCGCACCGGCAGCGCGGCGGCCATGGGCCGGGGCGCGGCGGTCAAACCAGCCTGCCCTGCCGCGGCGTCCAGCCCTCGTGGCGGAGCAGCCACTCCTTGCGCGCAAGGCCGCCGGCATAGCCGACGAGCGCGCCATCGCTCCCGATCACCCGGTGGCAGGGCACGATGATGGCAAGCGGGTTGCGGGCATTGGCAGCGCCGACCGCGCGGGCCTTGCCGATGTCGCCGAGCATCGCGGCAATCGCGGCATAGCTTCGCGTCTCGCCGGGCGGGATGGCGCGCAGCGCCGCCCAGACCGCGCGCTCGAAGGGCGAGCCGAAGCGGCCGGTCATGATGTCGTCGAAGCTGTCGAAGGCGCCCTGGAAATAGCCGGCGAAGGCCGCCTCGACGGCAGGGGGAACCGGCACGTCCGCGTCGATGAGGGCGCCGGGCACGAAGCGGGCGAGCGACGCCTCGATCCCGGCGGGATCGTCGTGGAACTCGGCGGCCCAGAGCACGCCCTCCTCGTCGTGGACGAGGACCATCTGGCCGAGCGGCGTCGACAGGCAGGAGCGGTTCAGCATCGGCCCCTCAGCACGGCACGCCGTAGAGATCGAAGGCGTCGGCGTCCTCGATCCGGACGGTCAGGATGTCACCCGGCCTCGCGTGCGGGGCGTCGCGCAGGAGGACGCGGCCGTCGATCTCGGGCGCGTCCCACTTGCTCCGCGCCGTGGCACCGCCGCCGTCCGCGCCGTCGGCAGCATCGACGAGCACCTCGATGGTGCGGCCGACCTTGGCGGCAAGGCGGCGGGCGGACATTTCGGCCGCGCGCGCCATGAGGCGGTCGCGGCGCTCGCGGCGGACCTCCTCGGGAACCGGATCGGGAAGGGCATTGGCGTCGGCCCCGGCCACGGGCTCGTAGGCGAAGCAGCCCACGCGGTCGAGCCGGGCCTCGTCGAGCCAGTCGAGGAGGTGCTGGAACTCCGCCTCGGTCTCGCCGGGAAATCCGGCGATGAAGGTCGAGCGGATGGCGAGATCCGGCACCAGGCGGCGCCAGGCGGCGATGCGGTCGAGCACGCGGGCCTCATCGGCCGGGCGGCGCATCGCCTTCAGCACGCGCGGGTGGGCGTGCTGGAAGGGGATGTCGAGATAGGGGAGGATGAGCCCCTCGGCCATCAGCTCCACCAGCGCGTCGACATGGGCATAGGGGTAGACATAGTGGAGCCGGACCCAGGCGCCGAGCTGGCCGAGCGCGCGGGCAAGGTCGGTGATGTGGGCGCGCAGCCCCCCCGCCCCGAAGCGTTCGTGGCGCAGATCCCTGCCATAGGCGGAGGTGTCCTGGCTGATGACGACCAGTTCCCGCGTGCCGGCCGCGACCAGCTTCTCGGCCTCGCGCAGGATGGCGTCGGGCCGGCGGCTCTCGAGCCGGCCGCGGAGCCTGGGGATGATGCAGAAGCTGCAGCGGTGGTTGCAGCCCTCGGAAATCTTCAGATAGCTGGTGTGGCGCGGGGTGAGCTTGAGGCCCGCCTCGGGGACGAGATCGACGAAGGGCTGGGCCGGCTGGGGCGCGGCGGCATGGACCGCGCCGACGACCGCCTCATACTGCTGCGGCCCGGTGACGGCGAGGACCTCGGGAAAGCGGGCGCGGATCGTCTCGGCTTCGGCGCCCATGCAGCCGGTGACGATGACGCGGCCGTTCTCGGCGACGGCCTCGCCGATCGCCTCGAGGCTTTCCGCCTTCGCCGAGTCGAGAAAGCCGCAGGTGTTGACGATGACGACATCGGCCCCGGCATAGTCGGACGAGAGGGCATAGCCGTCGGCGCGCAGCCTCGTCAGGATCCGCTCGCTGTCGACGAGCGCCTTGGGGCAGCCGAGCGAGACCATCCCCACCCGCTTCGGACGCGCAAGCGCGGTCGCCATTGCGGTCAGCCGAGCCCCATGAGCTTCAGCACTTCCTCACGCGAGCGCTCGTCGTCGCGGAACACGCCCATCATCCGCGAGGTCGTCATGGTGACGCCGGGGGTGAGAACGCCGCGAGCGGACATGCAGGCGTGGCTCGCCTCGACGACGACGGCAACGCCCCGCGGCTGGAGCCCTTCCTGGATGGCGTCGGCGATCTCCGCGGTCAGCCGCTCCTGCACCTGCAGGCGCCGCGCATAGCCCAGCGCGACCCGGGCAAGCTTGGAGATTCCGACCACGCGGGTGGTCGGTAGATAGGCGACATGGACCCTGCCGATGATGGGGGCCATGTGGTGCTCGCAGTGCGACTGGAAGGGGATGTCGCGCAGCAGCACGATCTCGTCATAGCCGCCCACTTCCTCGAAGGTGCGCAGCAGATGCTGGCGCGGATCCTCGGCATAGCCGCGGAAATATTCGCGGTAGGCGCGGGCGACCCGGCCGGGCGTGTCGATGAGGCCTTCGCGGGAGGGATCGTCGCCGGCCCAGCGGATGAGGGTGCGCACGGCTTCGAGCACGTCGGCGGGGATCGCGGCGTCGCGGTCCTCGCCTTCGAGCGGTTCGTCGTCGTCGTGCGTCGAATAGTCGGCCATTGCCCCACCCTGCCTGCCGGCCGCGAGAGCCCGCGTGCCCATGTCCTCCCGCGCGGGCCAGCCGGGCTGCCGTGGCGGCTGCCGGCCCTCGCGCGCGGTTCCCACCCGCGAGGGCCAGCAGGGTTGGTGTGGCGGCTGCTGGCCCTCGCGTGCAGTCTCTCCGTGCCGGATGCAGGGGTCGAACCCGCGACCTTCGGTTTACAAAACCGCTGCTCTGCCAGCTGAGCTAATCCGGCGCGGCGCTCCCTTAGGCCGCCGGGCGGGCGCGTTCAACTGCGGCTCGCCCAGCCCTGGTGCGGCTTTCCCTCGCGCCGGCGGGCGGCTAGGCTCGCGCGAGGGTCGGGCCACGCGGGGGAGACGCGGATGGTCGCCCATGTCGCAACCGTTGCCTATCTCGGGCTCGAGGCGCGCGCCGTCGATGTCCAGGTCCAGCTGTCGCCGGGGGCCTTCTCCTTCCTGATCGTCGGCCTCCCCGACAAGGCGGTGCGCGAGAGCCGGGACCGGGTGCAGGCGGCCCTCTCGGCGCTGGGCCTTGCCCTTCCGCCCCGGCGGATCACGGTCAACCTGGCCCCGGCCGATCTCGAGAAGGCCGGCTCGCACTATGATCTTCCCATCGCGCTCGGGCTGCTTGCCGCGCTCGGCATCGTCGACCCGGAGTCGGTGGGAAGCGTCGTGGCGGTCGGCGAGCTCTCGCTCGATGGCCGCCTCACGCCCTCGCCCGGCGTGCTGCTCGCCGCGCTGCACGCGTCCGCCGCCGGGCTCGGCCTGGTCTGCCCGGAAGCGCAGGGGCCGGAAGCGCAGTGGCTGGCCAGCAGCGACCGGCCGCTCGAAGTGATCGCAGCCCCCGATCTCGGCGCCCTCATCGCCCATCTGAAGGGGAGCCGGCCGCTGCCGCCGCCCGACCCGCTGCCGGCCCCGCCGCGCGGCTTCAGCGGCCCCGATCTTGCCGACATCAAGGGCCAGGAGGTGCCGAAGCGCGCGGTCGAGATCGCCGCGGCGGGCGGGCACAATCTCCTCATGTGCGGGCCGCCGGGCGCGGGCAAGTCGATGCTGGCGGCGGCCATGCCCGGCATCCTTCCCGATCTCGAGACCCCCGAGGCGCTCGAGGTGGCCATGATCCAGAGCGTCGCCGGCGCGCTCGAGGGCGGGCGGATCAGCCGGGTGCGCCCCTTCCGGGCGCCGCACCATTCGGCCTCGATGCCGGCGCTCGTCGGCGGCGGGCCGCGGGCGCGCCCCGGCGAGGTGAGCCTGGCCCATCTCGGGGTTCTCTTCCTCGACGAGCTGCCAGAGTTCAGCCGCCAGGTGCTGGATTCGCTGCGTCAGCCGCTCGAGCGCGGCGCAGTCGAGGTGGCCCGGGCCGAAGCGCATGTGACCTGGCCGGCGCGGGTGCAGCTGGTCGCGGCGATGAACCCGTGCCGCTGCGGCCACCTCGACGACGCTGCGCTGGCCTGCGCCCGGGCGCCGAAATGCGCCGCTGACTATCAGGCACGCATCTCCGGGCCGATGCTCGACCGGATCGACCTCCATGTCGACGTGCAGGCCGTGAAGGCGTCCGACCTGCTCCTGCCCCCGCCGGCCGAGACCAGCGCGGAGGTGCGCGCCAGGGTGGCGGCAGCGCGCGCCCGCCAGGCGGCCCGCTACGCCGGCACCGCGATCCGCACCAATGCCGAGGCCGACGGCGCCGTGCTCGAGGAGGCAGCCCGGCTCGACGGCGAGGCGCGCCAGCTGCTCCATCGCGCTGCCGATGCGATGAAGCTCTCCGCCCGGGGCTTCCACCGCATGCTGCGGGTGGCGCGCACCATCGCCGACCTCGCGGCGAGCGAGGCCGTGACGCGCACGCACGTCGCCGAGGCGCTCTCCTTCCGCCGCCAGCCGCCGCGCAACTGAGCCCCGCCGGGTCCGGCCTCGGCCGGCCGCGGCCCGCGCCGCCTCAGCCCCGGCGGATCTCGACCGGAAGCTTCCGGTAGCCGTGGACGAAGTTGGAATAGACCCGGACCGGCTCGCCGGCGAGCTCGACCCGCATGCGCCGCTTCTGCATCTCCTCAAGCAGGATGCCGATCTGGAGCTCGGCGAGCCGGGCGCCGACGCAGCGGTGGATGCCGAAGCCGAAGGAGAGGTGGCGCCGGGCATTCTCCCGCCAGGGAAGGAAGACGTCTCCGTCGGGAAAGACGCTCTCGTCGCGGTTGGCGGAAAGATACCACATGACCACCTTGTCGCCCGCGCGGATGGTCTGCCCGTGGAGGTCGAAGTCGGCGAGCGCGGTGCGGCGCATGTGGGCGAGCGGCGTCTGCCAGCGGATGAGCTCGGAGACGGCGTTGGGGATGAGCGACGGGTCCGCCATCATCCGCTCCCAGTTGGCGCGGTGGAGGTGCTGCGCCATCACCGCGCCCGACATGGTGTTGCGGGTCGTGTCGTTGCCGCCGACGATGAGCAGCACCAGGTTGCCGAGATACTCCTGCGGCGTCATGTGCCGGGTGGCCTCGGAGTGGATCATCATCGAGATGAGGTCGGGCCTGGGCTCGGCGTTCGCCCGCTCGTTCCAGAGCCTGGTGAAATAGGCCACCATCTCGAACAGGATGTCCCAGCGCTGCCGGTTCTTCTCCTCGTCCGTCAAGGCCTCGAAGTCGGTCGCGGTATCGGACCATTTGGTGAGCAGTCGCCGGTCCTCCCAGGGGAAGTCGAACAGGATGGCGAGCATCCCCGTGGTGAGCTCGATCGAGACCCGGTCCACCCAGTCGAACGGCTCGCCTTCGGGAAGACTGTCGAGCAGCTCGGCGGTGCGGCGGCGGATGTCGGGCGTCTGCCGGACCATCTCGGCCGGGGTGAAGGCGGGCGCCACCGTGCGGCGCTGGCCGGTGTGCTGGGGCCGGTCCATGGCGATGAACATCGGCATCTCGGGGTCGTTGCTGGCGGGGTTGCGGTCGGCCATGGTGATGCCGCCCAGGTCCCAGCGCGAGGAGAAGATGTCGGGCCGGCCCTCGACCTCCATGATCGCGGCGTGGGAGACGACCGACCAGTAGGGGCCGAAGCCCGATTCCGGGCACCAGTGCAGCGGGCCCCGCTGCCTCAGCGCGGCGAACTTCGGCAGGATCCGGCGGTATTCGAGCCACTCGTCGAGGCGCGAGACATCCAGATCGTCAAGCGTGAGCTCCCGTTCGGCGGCAAGCGTCGCCATGGCCGACTCTCCCTTTCTCTCCCTTCGTCCCCTCCACTTCTGAGCCTAGCTCAGACCAGAAGGGAGTCAAGGGAAATGCGGAGTGCCTTTACGCAAAATTCCGCTACTCGGCGACCGCCGGGCGGGTTCCGCCCCGGCCCTCGGCCTCCTCGCGGGCCTCGCGCGCCAGCTCCCAGTGCGAGACGACGGCGGCGGCGACGGCATTGCCGACGACATTGGTGGCCGAGCGGCCCATGTCGAGGAAATGGTCGACTGCGAGGATGAGGACGAGCCCGGCCTCGGGGATGTCGAACACGCCGAGCGTGGCCGCGATCACGACAAGGCTCGCGCGGGGCACGCCGGCCATCCCCTTCGAGGTCACCATGAGGAGGAGGAGCATCGTCACCTCCTGGGCGATAGTGAGGTCGATGCCATAGGCCTGGGCGATGAAGATGGTCGCGAAGGTCATGTACATCATCGAGCCGTCGAGATTGAAGGAGTAGCCGAGCGGCAGGACGAAGCTGGCGATGCGCGGCGGCACCCCGTAGCGCTCGAGCGCGGCGAGGAAGCGGGGGTAGGCCGCTTCCGAGCTGGCGGTCGAGAAGGCGAGCAGGAAGGGCTCGCGGATCTCGCGCGCCAGCCGGGCCGCGCTTCCCGGCCCGATCACCACGGCGCCGGCGGAGAACAGGAGGAGCAGCAGGAGGAGGAGGCCGAGGTAGAAGCTCCCCATGAAGGCGCCGTAGGTGACGAGCACGCCGAGCCCCTCCCTGGCGACCGTCGCCGTGACGGCGGCGAACACGGCAAGGGGCGCCACCCTCATGACATGGCCGGTGATGATGAGCATCATGTCCATCACCGCCTCGGCGGTCGCGATCAGCCCTTCGCCGCGCGGGCCCATGCGCCCCACGGCCACGCCGGCGAAGACCGAGAAGACGACGATCTGGAGGATCTCGTTGGTGGCCAGCGCCTCGAAGATCGACCTGGGCACCAGGTGGGTGACGAAGGACCGCAGCGAGAATTCGGATTTCGCCAGCTCCGGCCCGCTTCCGGCCTCGGGCAGGGGAAGGGCAAGCCCCACTCCCGGCTGGAGCGTGTTGACGAGCAGCAGGCCGAGGGTGAGCGAGACCAGCGACGCGCCGACGAACCAGAGGATGGTGCGGGTGCCGATCCGGCCCAGGGCGGCGATGTCCTTGCCCATGTGGCCGATCCCGGCGACCAGCGCCGAGAGCACCAGCGGCGCAATGATCATCTTGATGAGGCGCAGGAAGACATCGGTGACGATGGTGAGGTAGGAGGCGACCTCGGCCGCGCCCGCGGGCGGGAGCTGGCGGTGCAGGAGGAAGCCCGCGAGGATCCCGAGGGCAAGCGCGAGCAGGATCCAGAAGGTGAGGTTGCGGCGCATCGGCCATGGCACTGCCACCCCGGGCGGCCGGCGGCAAGGCGGGGTCTGGCGGCTTGCCGCGGCCGCGCGCCGCCGCCATGGGGCGGGCATGGCAAGGTTCGGCGCGGTCATCTGGGATTTCGGCGGAGTCCTCACCAGCTCGCCGTTCGCGGCGTTCGCCCGGTTCGAGCGGGCGCGGGGCCTGCCCGATGGCTTCCTCCGCCGGGTGAACGCCACCAACCCCGACTCCAACGCCTGGGCGCGGCTCGAGCGCAGCGAGATCGACGCGCAGGGCTTCGACGCCCTGTTCGCCGCCGAAAGCGCGGCGCTCGGCCACGCGGTGCGGGGGGCCGAGGTGCTGCCGCTCCTTGCAGGCGAGATCCGGCCGCGGATGGTCGCAGCGCTCGACGCCTGCCGCGCGGCCGGGCTCGCGCTTGGCTGCATCACCAACAATGCGAAGGTCGGTGCCGGGCCCGGCATGGCCGAGGATGCGGAGCGCGCCGAAGCCGTCGCCGCCGTGCTCGCCCGCTTCGACCATCTGATCGAGAGCTCCAAGGCGGGCGTGCGCAAGCCCGACCCGCGCATCTACCGGATGATGCTCGACCGCCTCGGGCTTCCGGCCGAGCGCTGCGTCTACCTCGATGACCTCGGCATCAACTGCAAGCCGGCGGCCGCGCTCGGCATGACGGCGATCAAGGTGACGGACGAGGCGCAGGCGCTCGCCGCGCTCGGAGGATTGCTCGGCCTCGCCCTCTAGGGCCCCACTCGCCCTCCAGCGCCCCGCGCGCCCGCCGGTTCGCGGCAGGCCACGCCCCCTAGGCGGCGCGCACCACCGCCCGCCGCTTGCGGTCGAAGCTCGAGGGAATGTCCATCGCCTCGCGATACTTGGCCACCGTGCGCCGCGACAGCGCATGCCCCTCCTTCTCGAGGATGGCGTGGAGGTCATTGTCGGACAGCGGCTTGAGCGGC
This sequence comes from Sphingomonadaceae bacterium, assembly GCA_029268145.1. Classification (GTDB taxonomy): domain Bacteria; phylum Pseudomonadota; class Alphaproteobacteria; order Sphingomonadales; family Sphingomonadaceae; genus Thermaurantiacus. The sequence continues at coordinate 28,315 of JAJUHA010000016.1, forward strand.
TCCTCGGCCTCGATGAGCGCGCGGATCCGCGCCTTGACCGCGGCGGTCGCCACATCCTCCCCGCCATCGGCCGAATGGACCGCCGAGGAGAAGAAATACTTGAGCTCGAACACGCCGCGCGAGCAGGAGAGATACTTGTTGGAGGTGACCCGGCTCACGGTCGACTCGTGCACCTGCGCGGCTTCCGCCACCTGGCGCAGCGTCAGCGGCCGCAGGTGCGAGACTCCATGCTCGAAGAAGCCGGACTGCTGCTTCACGATCTCGGTCGCGACCTTGAGGATGGTGCCCGCACGCTGGTCGAGCGCGCGGATGAGCCACTGGGCATTGGCCAGACAGCCTTCGAGGAACTGGCGTTCGGCCTTGTCGCCCCGGCTTGCCGCGTGGGCCGCGACGAAGGCCTGATACTGGCGGTTGACGATCAGCCGCGGCAGCGTGCCCTGGTTCAGCTCGACGACATGGCCCTCCGCCGTGCGCCGGACGAAGAGGTCGGGGACGACATGGGCAGCGCGTCCGCCGCCGATCCGGAGGCCCGGCTTGGGGTCGTAGCTCCGGAGCTCGCGCAGCATGTCGGACAGATCCTCGGCGTCGACGTCGCACAGCCGGCGCAGCTGGGCGAGATCTCCCCGCGCCACCAGGTCGAGATGGGCGATGAGGGTGGCCATGCAGGGATCGTAGCGGTCGCGCTCGCGGGCCTGGAGGGCGATGCACTCCGCCAGCGTCCGGGCGCCCACGCCCGTCGGCTCGAAGCTCTGGACGATCATGAGCACCCGCTCCGCCTCGGCGAGCGGAATGCCGAGCCGCCCGGCGATTTCGTCCAGCGGCTCGGCGAGATAGCCGGCCTCGTCGATGCAGGCGATGAGGGCGAGCGCGATGGCAAGCTCCACCCCGGACAGGCGCGCCCCGGCCTGGCGGGCGAGATGCTCGGCGAGGCTGTCGTCGTCGGCGGCGAGCATGTCGGGCGTGAAGGCCTCGTCGCCGTCACTGCTTCCCTTCGGCGTGTCGGCCAGGCTGTCATGGTGGAACCGCTCCTCGACGAGGTCGACGTCGAGGCTCTCGCCGCCCTGGTCGGGAACTTCGCTTCCCGGCTCGGCCAGGGTCTCGCCTGTCGCGGCCACGGCCTCGCCCTCGCCGGTCGCCGGCCCGGCACCGCCGTCACCGCCCTCGAACTCGCCCGACTCATCGCCTTCGACGAGCAGCGGATTGCGCTCGAGCTCGGCGGCAATCTCGGCCTGGAGCTCGAGGTTGGAGAGGGCAAGCAGGCGGATCGCGGCCTGCAGCTGGGGGGAAAGGACGACCGTCTGGGCGGTGCGCAGGTCGAGGCGGGGACCGAGGGCCATCTGCGCCGGACCTAGAGGCTGAAATGCTCGCCGAGATAGACTTCGCGTACCCGCGGATCGCGGACCAGCGCCTCGGGCGTGCCCTCGAACAGCACACGGCCATCGTAGATGATGCAGGCGCGGTCGACGATGTCGAGCGTCTCGCGGACATTGTGGTCGGTGATGAGGACGCCGATGTCGCGGTCGCGCAGGTGCATGACGAGGTTGCGGATGTCGGCGATCGAGATGGGGTCGATCCCGGCGAAGGGCTCGTCGAGCAGCATGATCGACGGGCTGGCGGCAAGCGCCCGGGCAATCTCGCAGCGCCGCCGCTCGCCGCCCGAGAGCGCCATCGCCGAGGCGTTGCGCAGCCGGGAGATGTGGAACTCGTCGAGCAGCGCGTCGAGCCGGGCGCGACGGCGCGCAGGGTCGGGCTCGGCGATCTCGAGCACCGCCTCGATGTTCTGCGCGACCGTCAGCCCGCGGAAGATCGAGGTCTCCTGCGGAAGATAGCCGAGACCCAGCGCAGCCCGGCGATACATGGGAAGGCCGGTGATCTCGACGCCATCGAGCAGGATCCGCCCGTGGTCAGGGGCGGCAAGGCCCATGATCGAATAGAAGCAGGTGGTCTTGCCGGCCCCGTTGGGGCCGAGCAGGCCGACCACCTCGCCGCGATGGACCGACAGCGAGACATCCCGAAGCACCACCCGGCCATCGTAGGACTTGCCGATCGAGACCACGGCAAGACCGGCGCCGCCCGGCCCGGCCTGTCCCCCCTGGTCCGCCATTCCGGCTTCGGCGAGCGCTTCCACGCCTTTCCCCTTGCCCCGCAGCGGTTCGCCGCGCCGAAGGCGCGGCTCGCCGCAACCCGGCACCAACCGCCCCCGCCAGCGCTGGCGGGCCCGAAAGTTGGCGCGATTCTTGCAGGCAGCCTAACGCGGAACGCGGGCGGGTTCAACGCCCGCCCGCGCCCAAGGTCCGGAATGGAGGAAGGACTGGCCCCGGCGGCCGGACCGGGGGCGGGGGCAGCGCGGAAGCCGCCCCCAAAGCGCCGTCCGGTCAGGCGCTGTAGTACATGTCGAACTCGACCGGGCTCGGCGTCATTTCCCAGCGGAGCACTTCCTCCATCTTGAGCTCGATGTAGGCGTCGATCTGGTCGTCGGTGAACACGCCGCCCTTGGTGAACACGGCGCGCCCCTTGTCGAGGCTCGTGAGCGCTTCGCGCAGCGAGCCGCACACGGTTGGCACCTTCTTCAGTTCGCGCGGCGGAAGATCGTAGAGATTCTTGTCCATCGCGGCACCGGGGTGGAGCTTGTTCTCGATCCCGTCGAGCCCGGCCATCAGCAGCGCCGAATAGGCGAGATACGGGTTGGCCATGGCATCCGGGAAGCGGACCTCGACCCGCTTGGACTTGGCGCCCGAGCCGTAGGGAATGCGGCACGAGGCCGAGCGGTTGCGGCTGGAATAGGCGAGGAGAACGGGCGCCTCGAAGCCCGGCACCAGCCGCTTGTAGCTGTTGGTGGTGGGGTTGGTGAAGGCGTTCACGGCCTTGGCGTGCTTGATGATGCCGCCGATGAAGTAGAGCGCGGTCTCGGAGAGGCCGGCATAGCCTTCGCCCGCGAACAGCGGCTTGCCCTTGTTCCAGATCGACATGTGGGTGTGCATGCCCGAGCCATTGTCGTCCTTGATCGGCTTGGGCATGAAGGTCGCGGTCTTGCCATAGGCCTGCGCCACCATCTGCACGACATATTTGTAGATCTGCATCCGGTCGGCGGTCTCGACCAGGGTGCCGAACTCGAGCCCGAGCTCGTGCTGGGCGGCGGCGACCTCATGGTGGTGCTTGTCGCACGGCAGGCCCATCTCGAGCATGGTCGCGACCATCTCGCCGCGCAGGTCCATCGCGCTGTCGACCGGCGGCACCGGGAAATAGCCGCCCTTGGCCCGCGGCCGGTGGGCGAGATTGCCTTCCTCATACTGGCGGCCGCTGTTGGTGGGCAGCTCGACGTCGTCGATCGCGTAGTGGCCGCCGGCATAGCCCTGGCCGAAGCGGACATCGTCGAACACGAAGAACTCTGCCTCGGGCCCCACATAGACCGTGTCGCCCGCGCCGCTCGCCTTCAGATAGGCCTCGGCGCGCTTGGCGGTCGAGCGCGGGTCGCGGCCGTAGAGCTCGCCGGTTGCGGGTTCGACGATGTCGCAGAAGAGGATGAGCATCGGCGTCGCCGAGAAGGGGTCGACATAGTGGGCGTCGAGATCGGGCTTCAGGATCATGTCGCTCTCGTTGATCACCTTCCAGCCGGCGATCGACGAGCCGTCGAACATGAAGCCCTCGGTCAGATTGTCCTCGTTGATGACGCGCTTGGCCATCGAGAGGTGCTGCCACTTGCCCCGGGGGTCGGTGAAGCGCAGATCGACCCACTCGATCTCCTTTTCCTTCATGATCTTGAGGATGTCTGCGGGCTTGGTGGCCATGTCTGCTCTCTCTCCTGGTTGGTCCTGGTGGGTGCCGGGCCGCGCGCCGGAATGGCGGGCCTTCAGATGGCGTCGAGGTCGCGCTCGCCGGTGCGGATCCTGACCGCGGCCTCGACGGGGGAGACGAAGATCTTGCCGTCGCCGATCCGGCCAGTCCGCGCCGCCGACGCGATCGCCTCGACCACGCGATCGACCTGGTTGTCGTCGACCACCACCTCGAGCCGCACCTTGGGCAGGAAGTCGACGATATATTCGGCGCCGCGATAGAGTTCGGTGTGGCCCTTCTGCCGGCCGAAGCCCTTGGCCTCGGTGACGGTGATGCCGGAGACGCCGACATCGTGCAGCGCCTCCTTCACCTCGTCGAGCTTGAACGGCTTGATGATCGCCTCGACTTTCTTCATCGCACTCCCCGCAGACACTGAGGCGCCCTCCGGCATGGCCCGGGTGCGACCCACCTGCGCCGATGTGCAAATATCGTGCCAACCGGTCAGGCCCCTTGTCGAGCGGCCCGGGGAGGACGGGAACTGCCCGATTTTCCGGCAGGGTGATGAAGAAGGGGGCAGCAAGGCCGTCTCGACAGCGGGCCGTTGCCCGGGCAGAGGCGCGGTCCATGAACGACGCCAGCAGCGTTGCGAGCCCCGAGGGGCGGATCCTCAGGATCGCCAGGCTGATCCCCGACCCGGTCGTCATCTTCATGGCGCTGTGGCCGATCTTCTTCCTCGCCTCGATGGCGCTCGGCGGGTTCAGCTACGAGGCCCGGAGCCCGACCGGGGGCACCGTCACCCAGACCATCCGCGACATGTCGAGCCGCGAGAATGTCCTGTGGATCTTCGACAACATGATCGTCCAGAACTGGCTGGCCTTCGGCGGCGGGGTGCTGGGCATCATTCTCATGATCGTGATGGCGGTCGGAGTGGCCGAGCATGCCGGGCTGCTGGGGGCGCTCATCAAGCGGGCGGCGGCGGGGATTCCGGAGCGCTATCTTGGGCTTGCTGTTGTCTTTCTGGGGGTGATGAGCTCGCTTGCGTCGGATGCCGGCTATCTCATCCTGGTGCCGCTGGCCGGGCTGCTCTACGCGTCGCTGGGCAAGCATCCGCTGGCCGGGATGGCGGCGGGCTTTGCCGGGGTTTCGGCCGGCTTTTCGGCCAATCTCATTCCCGGCACGACGAGCGATGTCATCATGGGGGTGAATGCCCGGGCCTTCGCCGAGGCACAGGGGGTGCCCTTCATCGGCTCGGAGGGGCAGGCGCTGACGCCGCCGACGATGACCTACTGGTTCACCGCGGCGTCGGTCTTCGTGCTGGCGCCGGTGGGGGCCTGGGTGACGCACCGGTTCGTCGAGCGGCGGCTGAAGGCGGTGCCGTTCGAGCTGCCGGGCGATCTCGACGTGGGCGAGTTTGCGCTGACCGACGCCGAGCGGCGGGGCCTCAGGTGGGCGGGCATTGGCCTTCTGGTGGCGCTGGGGATTGTCTGGCTGCTGGCGGTGGGACCCTTGCAGGCGTTCGACAATCCCGAGACCGGGCAGCGGGTTGTGCCTTACCTCGAGCGGCTGGTGCTGCTGATCGGCTTCGTGTTCCTGGTTGTCGGGGCGGCGTTCGGGTTCGGCGCAAGGACCTTCCGCAGCATCAGGGACGTTGTGACCGGAATGGTCAAGCAGATGAACACGATGGGCTATGTGATCGTGCTCGCCTTCTTTGCCTATAATGCGCTCTCCATGTTCAGCTATTCGGGGCTGGGGGCGTTGTTGACCCATCTGGGGGCGAGCGGGCTGATTGCGCTGGGGCTGGAGCGGGTGCCGGTGCTTCTGCTGCTTGCCTTCCTGCTGCTGACGGCGCTCATCAACCTGGTGGTGGGGGGGCTGACCTCGAAATGGCTGCTGTTGGGGCCGATGTTCGTGCCGATGCTCTATACCGTCAACCCGGCGATGACGCCCGATGTTGTGGCGGCGGCCTACCGGGTGGGGGACAGTGTGACCAACATCATCACGCCGATGATGATCTATGCGGGTGTGATCCTTGCCTTCATGCGGCGCTATGTGCCGGGGTTCACGCTGGGCGAGATGTTCGTGATGATGTTCCCCTACTCGATGGCGTTCCTGGTGGCCTGGTCGGCGCTCTTGATCCTGTTCTTCACGACCGGACTGCCCTTCGGGTTCTAGGCCGAAGGCGGCTGCGGCCAGAAGCTGGCCCGCAGACTCGCCGCAGGCCCGGCCGGCCGGCTGGCGGCTGAGCCGCCAAGCCGGACCGACGAGCGGGCTTTGCCCGCAACCTTCTGTTCTTCCCGCCTTTGCCGAGCGGACTCGCGGGCTTTGCCCGCGGCCGCGATTGTTTCAGGACTGTCGACTTTTCACACTTTTCCCTCTCGTGCGGGGAAATGATCATGTCGGCCGCGCAACGAACCGGTGCTGAGAAAGAGCGATGCGGAGGATAGGCGGCAGGGGGCGTGTAGGACAGGGCGGCGGATGTCCGCTTCGCGCCTCCGATACGGTCGTTGCCCGGCGGCCAGGCGGACTCAATAGTCCGACACTCATCCCGCAGAATTGTCCGATGCTCCCACCCGCGCCCAACGGGCATGGTTCCCACGACCGCTGCCGAGCAACCACCTCCCGTTGACAGTAACGCTGCTCCCCATAATTCCCAGACCATCCTGTGTCACTGATTTGTCACTATTTCGTGAGATTGTTAAGGATAGGAGGGGTCATGAGACTGATATCCGGTTCTGCACTTGGCGTCGCGGCCCTCGTGGGCTGTCTTTCCTCACCAGCCGCGGCCCTCAATGTGAGCTTTTTTGGCGGTGAGCTTTTTGCCCAGGTACGCGGCCAGTGGGAGGGAGAGGAGTATCTGTTCATTGACAGCTCTCCCCTCTTGCCGGGTGTTCCCTTCGAGAGAAGCTGGGAAACAACCGCGATGGGCAGCCCCTTCATCATCCGGTTCGACGTCGAGTTTTTCATGCCGGATGCCTCGCAAGGTGGGCTCCGAGTCAAAGTCACACCAATTTCTGTTCTCGATTCTCCGGCATTGATCACAGTTGACGTTTTTCAGTTCAGTCTGGATGTTGCTACGGATATTCCAGCTGCAGTTGCATTTGACTGGCAGGTCATGCTTGATCCCATAAGCCCAATCACCAGGATTGACCTCGGGGACAGTCTCACCGGCGGCACGGCGCTGGAATTTGCTCCTGGCAATCATGTTGGCGCCACGACCTTTCCTGCTGGCAAAGGAAGACGAGACATCATCGTCTCGCTTGACGGAAGTTCGCTCATTCCGCCGATCGAGCGCATTGAGGGGCCGCCTATCACGGACATCGGACTGGATTTCAGGATTGCTCCAGTCATGGATCCACCACCCGGCGGTGTCATTCCAGAGCCCGGCGCCTGGGCGATGCTGATCGCAGGCTTTGGGCTTGTGGGCGGCGCGCTCCGCACCCGCCGGCGGGAAGCGGTCGAGAGCGGCACCGCAGTAGCTTAGGCGGTTTTCCGCCGCCGTAATGCCGGCGCCCCGCAGGATCGGACAGCCTTGCCGGGCGGTCCCCGGCAAGCCTCTCGTTGCGTCCGCTTGATCGTATCCGCATTCGCAACCGGCCGGGCAGAATTCGGCCCCCATTCCGACCTTTCCCCTCAATCCTCCCAGGGTGGTGGGGGTTCCGGGGCCGGGAAGAGGTCGGCGTTCTGGAGGGGGGGGTCGTCGGGGAGGGTGTCTTCAAGCCTGGCGAGTTCGGCGAGGAGATCCGCGCGGGTGGGGAGCGGGGTTCCCTGGTCGGGGTTGCGGAAGGGGTCGGGGCCGATGCGGCCGATGAGCCACATGAGGAGGCGGTCGGAGGGGTGGGTTTCCTCCACGGCGAGCTCGCCCTTCTTCCAGACGCGGCGGACGCCGCCTTCGAGGGCGCGCTCGAAGGCCTGCGTCAAGAGGCGGCCGCCGGCTTGCGCCAGCGCCATGTCCCAGGCGCGGGCGAAGGCTTCGCCCTCGGGCCGGGCGCGCAGCCCATAGGCCGAGCGCTTGGTCATGAAGACCGCGGTGGCAGCACGGGTGATGCAGCCGGTCTCGGCGAGCGCCTCGATGAAGCGGCGCTGCTTGTCGGCGGTCCAGCCGGTTGTCTGGCGGGTCGGGACGAGGCGGTCGGTCACATGCTCTCTCCGGTTGCGGGCAGCCTGGAGAGATAACCGTATTGGTTGTTTGTAGGAAAGCCGGCTCACGCGGTGGTTGCGTAGCCGCCGTCGACGGTGACGACGCTGCCGCACAGATAGGCGGAGGCGCGGCTGCCGAGAAAGAGGGCGACGCCGGCCATGTCCTCGGTCGTGCCCCAGCGCTTCATCGGCGTGGCGGCAAGCGCATGCTGGTTGATGTGATCCTCGATGCCGGCCGTCATCTTCGAGGGGAAATAGCCCGGCGCGATGGCGTTGACCGCGATGCCGCGCGGTGCGAGGAACTTCGCCATCATCCGCGTGAGATGCAGCACGCCGGCCTTGGAGGCGGCGTAGCTGTAGGTCTCGATGGGGCTCACATGCTGGCCGTCGATCGAGCCGATGTTGATGACGCGGGCCATGTCCTCCTTCGTGGCGGCGGCCTCGAGCAGGGGCGCAAGGCGCTGGGTCAGGAAGAAGACGGCCTTCACGTTGAGGTCCATCACCTTGTCCCAGCCCAGTTCGGGGAAGCTTTCGAACGGGGCGCCCCAGGACGCGCCGGCATTGTTGAAGAGGATGTCGACCTTCGGCGTCCGCGCCTTCACTTCGGCGGCGAAGCGGTCGATCTCGGCCATCTGCGAGAGATCGGCGGGAATGGGGGTGGCGGCCGGGCCGAGGTCGGCGGCGAGCGCCTCGACATCGGCTGCCTTGCGGCTGGTGAGGAGGACATGGGCGCCGTTGGCGACATAGGCCCGGGCGATCATCTCGCCGATGCCGCGGCTGCCGCCGGTGATGACAACAGTCTTGCCGGCGACCGAGAAGAGGCTGGGGATGGCAAGGCTCATGCGGCGTCTCCGCTGGCTCGGGTTGAGGTCAAAGCATCTCGCCGGCGGCCCGGGCGCGGTCGAGGCGCGAGGCCTCGGCGGCGGGGAGCTGGCGATAGACGAGGAAGAGGAGAAGGGCCGAGAGCGGAAGCACGGCGATGATGGAAATGGCCGCCGTGCCGAGATCGCCGAGAAGCTCGGACAGGAGGCCGACCGTGAAGGGGCCGAGGCCGAGGCCGATGATGGTGGTGCCGAGGAAATAGGTGGCAGTCGCGGCACCGCGCATCCGCGGCAGGACGAGATCCTGGCAGGTGGCGGCGGCCACGCCGACCCACATGGAGGAGGTCACCGAGTTGAGGAAGGCGAGGACGTAGAAGGCGGACAGGCTCGCGGTCGAGAACTGCAGCCAGACCAGCGGGGCGGTCAGGAACAGGGCAGCGAAGCCGACGAGGATCCGGCCCGAGGGGTTGGTCTTTCGGAACAGATCCCCCATGCGGCCGCCGAAGATGACCCCGAGGAAGCCGCCGAGCGCGCCGCCGGCGCCGAGGAAGAAGCCGGCGCTGGCGGCATCCACGCCGAAGCTGCGGATGGCATAGGGCGCGCCCCAGAAGCCGAGCGCATAGCCCTTGAAGCTGATGAGCCCGAAGCCGAGGACCATCATGAGGAAGGTGGGCGTGCCCCAGATGAGCGCGTGGGTGGGCGCGTCGCGCGCCTTGAGCGACTGGGACCAGGAGAAGACGGCATAGGCGCCGGTGCCGAGCGCGATCCACTGCGGCGCGCGGCCGAAGAGCGCGATGAGCCCGACGACGAGGAGCGCGACAACGGCAAGGCCTAAGAGATTGGCGACAAGCGCGCGGCGGCCGAAGCGGGCGGCGTGGAACAGGGTGAGCGGCGGCAGCACCGAGGAAAGCTCGGTGAAGAACTTCGGCCAGGGGTGCGGCTCCCGCGGCATGACGATGCCCTCGGAGAGGCCGCGGATCGGCTCGCGCAGCGTCTTGACCCAGAGCGCGAGCAGCAGGCCGGGGATGCCGACCGCGAGGAACGCGGCCTGCCAGCCGACCAGGCCGAGCGGGCCGCCGCCGGGGAAGACGGCGTTCCACTGGTCCTTGATGAGGCCGCCGGTGAAGAGCGAGATTCCGCCGCCGAGGTAGAGGCCGGAGGAATAGATGGCGAGCGCGGTGGCGCGCTTCTCCTTCGGGAAATAGTCGGACAGCACCGAGAAGGCGACCGGCGAGGCGCTCGCCTCGCCCACGCCCACGCCGATGCGCGCGGCGGCAAGCTGGGCGAAGTTCTGGGCGAAGCCCGAAAGCGCGGTCATGCCCGACCAGAGCGCCAGGCCGATCGAGAGCAGGTTGATGCGGTGCCACATGTCGGCGAGGCGGCCGAGGGGAATGCCGAACAGCGCGTAGAAGACCCCGAAGACGGTGCCGTAGAGGAAGCCGATCTCGGCATCGCCGACCCCGAGGTCGGCCTTGATGTCCTCGGCCAGGATCGACATGATCTGCCGGTCGATGAAGTTGAAGATGTAGACGAGGACGAGGACGCCGAGGACATACCAGCTGTAGGGGCCGCCGACGCGGGCGCGGGCGGCTTCAATGTCGGTGTCGGCTGCGTGCATGGATCCTCCCGCTGTCCCCGGCCGGCGCGCCTAGCAGCGGCGCGGGCAAAGGGCCAGCCGTCCCGGGGGCTGCCGCGCCGGGGGCCGGTGCGCCGGGCGCGCGCGGGACTGTGCGTGGGGCGGCGCGCGGGGGCGGCGCGGTATCGGCAGCCGGGCTGGCACATGTCCCGATTGTGGCATAGGCTCGCCGCGCTCCGAATCGGCGGGGCGGCCGCGAGGGGTGGCGGCGTGAACGAGAGCGTGTTGCCTGTCGCGCATGCCTCCGCCGACGGCGGCTTCCGATTCCGTGCCTTCATCAGCTACGCCCACAGGGACGAGCCGGCCGCGCGCGCGCGTCACCGCGCGCTCGAGGTCTACCGGGTGCCGTCCCGCCTTGTCGGGCAGGACACCTGCCTCGGCCCGGCGCCGCGGCGCCTGGGCCGCTTCTTCCGCGACCGCGACGAGCTTTCGGCGGTGGGCCAGCTTTCCGATGTGCTGAAGGCCGCGCTCGCCGACAGCCAGTTCCTGATCGTGGTGGTCTCGACGGCAGCCGCCGCGTCCAAGTGGGTCAACGAGGAAGTCCGGCAGTTCAAGCTGATGGGCCGCGAGGAGCGGATCCTCGCCTACATTCCGCCGGGCGCCGGGGGGACGACCGACGCGCTCTTCCCGCAGACGCTGCGGTTCGAGCTGGAGCCGGACGGCAGCCTCTCGGACCGGCGCGCCGAGCCGATCGCCGCCGATGCGCGCAAGTCGGGCGACGGGGTCAGGCTGGCGCGGCTGAAGCTGATCGCCGGGCTCACCTGCCTGCCGCTCGACGACATCATCCGGCGCGACGCGGCGCGGCGGCAGCGGGTGCTGGCAATCGCCGTGGTCGCCGCCTCGCTGCTCGCGGTCGCCATGGCCTGGCTTGCCGCCCAGGCGCTGCGCGGGCGGGCCGAAGCGGAGCGGCAGCGCGCGGAGGCCGAGGGGCTCATCGAGTTCATGCTGACCGATCTTCGGGCCAAGCTCGAGCCGGTGGGGCGGCTGGAGGTGCTCGACAGCGTCGGCCAGCGCGCGCTTGCCTATTATGGCGGGCAGACGCTCGACCGGCTGTCGGCCGACGAGCTGGGGCGCCGGGCGCGGGCGCTCCTCCTGGTGGGCGAGGTGAGGGACCTGCGCGGCGACAGCGAAGCGGCGCTTGCAGCCTTCCTCGAGGCCGAGCGCACCACCGCCGAGCTGCTCGCGCGGGACCCGGCCAACCCCGACCGCATGTTCGACCACGCCCAGAGCGTCTTCCACGTCGGCAACATCGCCTGGCAGCGCGACGATCTGGCGACCGTCGAGGTCAAGTTCCGCGCCTATGACCAGCTGGCGGCGGCCATGGTCGCAACCGACCCGACGAATCCCCGATGGCTGCAGGAGCAGAGCTACGCCCACACCAATCTCGGCGTCTTCTACCGCGACAGCGGTCGGCTGGAGGAGGCGGTCGGGCGGTTCGGCAAGGCGGTCGCGATCGACGAGGCGCTGCTTCGGGCGAGGGGCGACGCCATCGACAGCGAGGGGCGCTATGCGCTCGCCCAGTCGCTCGCCTGGCACGCCGATGGCCTCCGCGACACCGGCCGCTTCGCCGAGGCGCGCGCCGCCCGGCAGCAGGAGCTCCGGCTCCACGATGCGATGCTGGCCGAGGACCCGCGCCACGCCGAAGCGCTCGACGCCAAGGGCACGGCCCTGAACGGGCTGGCCCGGATCCACCTCGTCGAGGGCAATCCCGGCGCGGCGGCCACGGAGGCCGCCGCCGCGCTCGCCATCCTCCGGCAGCGGCTGGCCGAGGAGCCGGAGAACCAGCTGCTGCGCGAGCAGCTGGTGAGCGCGGCGACCACGCGGGTCGAGGCGCTGCTGCTTGCCGGGACGCTCGCCGCGGCAGACCGGGACAGCGCCATGGCCGTGGCGGACGCCGTGCAGCTGGGCGGGGGCAGCACCTCCGAGCGCCACCTCGCGCTCCTCGTGCAGGCGCGGGCGCAGCGCGCCCTGCTGCTGCGCGCGCAGGGCAAGCGGGCCGAGGCGGACGCGCTTGCCGCCCAGGCGCTGGCGGACGGCGCGGCAAGCGCCGGCGCGAACGTCGAGCGGGCCCTGCTCCTCCTCGTCCAGGCGCTCGACCGGCGCGCACGCGGCGACACGACCGCCGCGCGGCTCGCCGCCGGGGAAGCGCGGGCGCTGCTGATGCCCGCGATCCTGCCGCGCGAGCGGGTGCTGGTTGCCGCGATCGACCGGCGCTTCCCCCCGGCCGCGTCGCTCCCCTCGCCTCCCCCGCCTGCCGAAGGGTCGGCACCCGCCTGGCCGGTCGACCGGCTGCTCGCGCTGGCCGGCCACCCGCCGCCCCGATGACATCGGCCCGCCGCGGCTGCCGGGAGGCCGACGGCGGGCATCTCCTCCTTCCCGGACGCAGGAAGGACCATGACATGCCCCAGAACATGAGCCTCGTCGTCAACGTCAGCCTCGCCGGAAGCCAGAACCAGCGCGGCAGCTGGTCCCTGACGCCCAGCTATTCGCAAGGGCCGACCATGCCGCCGAGCAGCAATGTGGTGGACCCCGCGACCGGGAACATCACGCTTGCCAACATGGCGATGACCGACGACTACGCCAGCGCAACCGAGATCACCTTCGTCATCACCGGCCTCAACGTGACCGATCGCAGCGGCCGGCCGGCAACCGTCTCTTTCGCAAGCCCGCGCAACGAGGCGATCAGCCTCAGCCCGCAGCCGGCCGGGAACGAATTCTCGGACTTCGGCGACGACGGCAGCGGGCTCGAACTCACCTTCCTCGACGCCGACGACGACCATGCGGACTATTCCTACTGGCTGACGGTCACCTGCTTCGAGAACGGCAGCAGCACGGGCACCAATGTCCAGCTCGACCCGCGGCTGGTGAACCGCCCCTGAGGGCAGCGCCGGGCTGGCGGGGCCCCGGGGGGCCGCCTATGTGAGGGGCATGACCGGGTTCGCCCATGCGCGCTGACCATGTGCCCAACCGCCGGGCGCTCATCGACCGGCGCCATGTCGGCGACGCGGCGCGGCGGGCCGTGGCCGAGGCCGCGCCGGGCGAGGGGCGCGCGGCGCTCGTCGCCGTGCTCAAGGGCGCGCTCGCCGCCGGCCGGGCCGAGCTCCGGCGGCGGATCCGCGAGACGCCCGGGCGCGGGCTCGAGCTGGCCCACGCCAACTGCTTCCTCATGGACCAGCTGCTGCGCATCGCCTTCGACGCGACGACGGGCCAGCTCTACCCGGCCGCCAACCCGAGCGCCGGCGAGCGGCTGGCGATGCTGGCGGTGGGCGGCTACGGCCGCGGCGAGCTGGCGCCCTTCTCCGACATCGACCTCATGTTCCTCGCGCCCGTGCGCGGCACGGCCTGGGTCGAGCAGGTGGTCGAGAGCCTGCTCTACACGCTGTGGGATCTCGGGCTGAAGGTCGGCCACTCGACCCGCACCGCCGACGAGGCGATCCGGATGGCGGGGGGCGACCTCAGCGTGCGGACCGCCCTGCTCGAGGCGCGCTATCTCTGGGGCGAGCGGATGCTGGCCGAGGGCCTTGCCTGGCGGTTCCGGCAGGAGGTGGTGGCGGGCCGGGCGCGGCAGTTCGTGGCGGCCAAGATGGCCGAGCGCGACGCCCGCCACCAGCGGATGGGCGACAGCCGCTACCTCGTCGAGCCCAACATCAAGGAAGGCAAGGGCGGCCTCAGGGACCTGCAGACGCTGTTCTGGATCGGCAAGTTCGTCCACGAGGCCGACGACCCGGCCGAACTGGTCGAGAAGGGCCTCTTCACGCCCGCCGAGCACCGCCGCTTCATGCGCGCGCTCAACCATCTCTGGGCGATCCGGGTGCAGCTCCACGACCTTGCCGGCCGGGCCGAGGAGCGGCTCACCTTCGACCTGCAGCGCGAGCTGGCCGAGCGGATGGGCTATCGCGCCCGGCCGGGGACGGCGCCGGTCGAGCGCTTCATGCGCCACTATTTCATGACCGCGCGCACCGTGGGCGACCTCACCGGCCTTTTCCTCGCCCATCTCGAGGAGCAGACCAGCCGGCGCGCGCGCCTCGCCTCCGTGCTGCGGCGGCCGCGGCAGCTCAACGGCTTCCTGGTCAGCCGGGGCCGGATCGAGGCGCCCTCGGACGACTGGTTCCGCGAGGATCCGGTCCGCCTCGTCGAGCTGTTCCACCTGGCCGACGCCCATGAGCTCGAGGTCCATCCGCTCGCCATGCGCCAGGCCGCGCGCGATGCCCCGCTCATCGGCGAGAAGGTGCGGCGCGAGCCCCGCGCCAACGCCATGTTCCTCGATATCCTCGCCTCCCCGCGGGACCCGGAGAAGGTGCTGCGCTGGATGAACGAGGCCGGCGTGTTCGGCCGCTTCGTGCCCGACTTCGGCCGGGTCGTCGCCAAGATGCAGTATGACATGTACCACCACTATACGGTGGACGAGCACACCATCCGGGCGATCGGGCTTCTCGCCCGGATCGAGCGGGGCGAGCTCGCGCGCGAGCACCCGCTCTCGACCGGCATCATGCGCCTCATCGTCTCGCGCCGGGTGCTCTATGTCGCGGTCCTGCTGCACGACATCGCCAAGGGGCGCGGCGGCGACCATTCCATCCTCGGCGCGGGCGTGGCCGAGCGGCTGTGCCCCAGGCTGGGCCTTTCCGCGGCCGAGACCGAGACGGTCGCCTGGCTGGTGCGCTACCATCTCCTCATGAGCGCGACCGCGTTCAAGCGCGACCTCGCCGACATGAAGACCATCCTCGACTTCGCCGACCAGGTCGCGAGCGTCGAGCGGCTGCGGCTGCTCCTCGTGCTGACCGTGGTCGACATCCGCGCGGTGGGGCCGGGGGTGTGGAACGGCTGGAAGGCCCAGCTGCTCACCACGCTGTTCGAGAGCGCCGAGGAAGTGCTCCGGCTGGGGCACAAGCAGACCGGCCGCGAGGCGCGGATTGCCGCGCGCAAGGACCGGCTGGCCGCGGCGCTCGCCCTGGCGCCGGCGGCCCTCGAGCGCCACGCCGCGCGCTTCTTCGACAGCTACTGGCTGGCCGAGCCCGACGAGGTGCTCGAAAGCAATGCCCGGCTGATGGCCGAGGCGGACGCCATGGGTGCACCGCTCACCATCCGCAGCCAGCCCGATGCCGCGCGCGGCACCACGCTCGTCACCGTCTATGCCGCCGACCACCCCGGCCTGTTCTACCGCATCGCCGGCGGCATCAGCCTGGCAGGCGCCAACATCCTCGATGCCCGCATCCACACCACGCGCGACGGCATGGCGCTCGACAATCTGGTGGTGGCCGACCCGCTCGGCGGCCCGTTCGACGAGCCGGCCGCGCTCGCCCGCCTCGAGACGGCGATCACCGACGCGCTGATGGGCCGGGTGCGCCTCGCCGACCGGCTGTCGGCGCGGCCGCTGCCGCGGCGGCGGCAGGAGGCCTTCCGGGTGGTCCCGCAGGTGTTCATCGACAACCGGGCCTCGAACCGCTTCACCGTGGTGGAGGTGAACGCGCTCGACCGGCCCGCGCTCCTCTACGGCCTCACCTACGCGCTCTACGGCCTCCGGATCGCCATCCACTCGGCCCATGTCGCAACCTACGGCGAACGCGCGGTCGACACCTTCTACCTGACCGACCTGACCGGGGACAAGCTGACCGCGGCCACCCGGCTGAAGGCGCTCGAGAAGCGGCTGCTCGAAGTGGCGGCGGCCCCGGCGGCGCGGAGCAGCACCCCGCCGGCCGCCCCGGCGACTGCCAGGGCGGCCGAATAGGGGCCGGCGAAGAGGGGCCGGCGCGCGCTGCTAGCTGCAGGCGCAGTCCGCGCTGCCGGCGGAGCGCGCGGGCCGGGCGGCCGTGGCGGTCTTCGGCGGGCGGGCGGTCAGCGCGAACTCGGCCGGGTCGAGCCGGCGGTCGCCATTCCGGTCGACGTCGGCGAACCGGCGGATCCCTTCCGCGGCATATTCCTCGAAGGCGAGGACTCCATCCCCGTTGGCATCGAGCCGGTCGAAGTTGCGGCGGCGGGTGGCGAGGAACTCCGCCTGGCTGATCGCGCCATCGTCGTTGCGGTCGGCGCGGGCGAAGCGCTTCTCCTCGCGCGTCTTCGGCCGCGCCGGCTCGGCGAGGTCGAGGGCGGCCATCTCCTCCTGCAGAGCCAGATCCGGCGCGGCATCGACCGCCGGAAGCACGGCGCCTTCCGGCACCTGCGGGGCCGTGGCATCGGCGCTGCCGCCATCGGCGCGGCTCCAGAGCATCAGCGCGACGGCCAGGAGGACGACCGCCCCGGACGATGCGGCGAGACGGAAGAGGCGCCGCAGAAGCGAGCGGCCTTCGGACGGTGCAGGCGTGTCGGTCATCGGGTCTCCCGCGCCCGCCCGGCGGCAGGCACCCCGACCCCGCGCGCGGGCTACCAGAAACCCGCGCGGCGGGAAAGGCCGAAGGCCGCCGCGGCGAGCGCGACCTGGCGGGCCGGACCGGCCGCGCGCGCGAGCGGCCGGCCAGCGCGAAGTGCC
>JAJUHA010000017.1 GCA_029268145.1 Sphingomonadaceae bacterium
CCATCAGCGGCCGCCGCGTCGGCTCGACCAGCGCCCAGGGCAGGCGCGCGCAGGCCCGGCGCGACGGCTGAGCGCGCCCAGCGCGGGCCGGTCGCCTGCCGTGAAGCACGCCCAATCGGTCGCACTCGCGTTTCGCGCCGCCCGGCCCTATGTCCCCGCCATGACGGATGCCACCCTGACCGGCCGCCTCGCCCGCTTCGCCAGGGTCGGCGCCAACCTTGGCGGCTTTGCCGCCAGTGCGGCCGTCGCCCGCGCCGGCGGCCGCGACTTCGCCGACGCCAGGAACGCCCAGGAGCTCCGCCGCGTGCTCGGCGAGCTCAAGGGCCCGGTCATGAAGCTCGCCCAGATCCTCGGCAACATCCCCGATGCCGTGCCGCCCGAGTTCGCGGCCGAGCTCGCCAAGCTCCAGGCCGATGCCCCGCCCATGGGCCCCGGCTTCGTCCGCCGCCGCATGGCCGGCGAGCTCGGCCCCGACTGGCGACGCCACTTCGCCGAGTTCCCGCTTGAAGCCGCCGCCGCCGCCTCGCTCGGCCAGGTCCACAAGGCGCGGCTCCTTTCCGGCGAGACGGTCGCGGTCAAGCTCCAGTATCCTGACATGGGCAGCGCGGTCGAAGCCGATCTCGGCCAGCTCGACCTGATCCTCGCCCTGTTCCGCCGGATCGACAGCTCGATCGACACGGCCGAGATCCGCGACGAGCTCGCCGCGCGCTTGCGCGAGGAGCTGGATTACGCCCGCGAGGCGAAGCACATCCGCCTCTACCGCGACATGCTCGCGGGCGTGGCCGACGTCCGCGTGCCGGCCGTGTTCGACGCGCTCTCCACCTCCCGCCTCCTCGTCATGGAATGGCTCGAGGGCCGCAGGCTCCTCGCCTTCCGCGACGCGCCCGAGGCGGTGCGGAACCGCCTCGCCGAAGCCCTCTTCACGGCCTGGTACAAGCCCTTCTACCAGGTCGGCGTGATCCACGGCGATCCGCACCTCGGCAACTACATGGTCGCCGAGGCGAGCGCCGACCATGCGATCATCAACCTTCTCGACTTCGGCTGCGTGCGCATCTTCCCGCCCAGCTTCCTCGAAGGCGTGAACGAGCTCTACCGCGCCATCGAGACGGACGACGAGGACCGCGCCTTCCACGCCTTCGGCCTGTGGGGCTTCCGGGGGCTCACCAGGGAGCTGATGCGCATCCTCCTCGTCTGGGCGAAGTTCCTCTACGGCCCCCTTCTCGACGACCGGGTGCGCATGATCGACGAGAATGCGAAGCCCGGCGAATATGGCCGCACCACGGCGCAGAAGGTCCATGCCGAGCTCAGGAAGACCGGCACGGTCCGGATCCCGGCCGAGTTCGTCTTCATGGACCGCGCGGCCATTGGCCTTGGCGGCGTCTTCATCCAGCTCGGCGCGCGGCTCAACTGGGCGCGCATGTTTCAGGGCCTCATCGCCGGCTTCGCCGTCGAACAGGTGGCGTCGCGGCAACAGGCGGCACTTCTCGCCGCCGGGCTCGCGGCACCTCCCAATACGGGCATTGCCTGACGGCGGCGTGCTGGTGCAAGGGGCCGGCACATCCAGGAGCGACCGGAACCTTTCATGGCGGAACTCGACAAGCTTCCGAAACAGGCGCTTGGCACGTGGGAACGATTCCTTGGCTTGACCAAGTGGGCGGTCATTCTCATCGCGATCGTCCTCGTCGGCATGGCCATCTTTCTCACCTAGGGGGCGCATGAAGATCGCAGTCCTGAAGGAAAGCGCTCCGGGCGAGCGGCGCGTCGCTGCCACGCCCGAGACGGTGAAGAAGCTCGCCGCCCTGGGCGCGACCGTCGCGGTCGAGACGGGCGCGGGGGCCGGGGCGGACATTCCCGATGCCGACTTCGCCGGGGCGGGCGCTGCCGTGGGGCCGCGCGCGGAGGTGCTCGGCGGCGCCGATCTCGTGCTGGCGGTGCAGGGCCCCGATCCGGAGGGCCTGCCGAAGGGTGCGCTCCTCGCCGCCAGCCTCAACCCCTACCAGGCGAAAGATCGCCTTCAGGCCTATGCCGCAGCCGGGGTGGACGCCTTCGCGCTCGAGTTCGTGCCGCGCATCACTCGCGCGCAGAGCATGGACATCCTCTCCTCCCAGGCCAATCTCGCCGGCTACAAGGCCGTCATCGACGCGGCCGAGGCCTATGGCCGGGCCTTCCCGATGATGATGACGGCGGCCGGCACGGTTCCTGCGGCGCGCGTCTTCGTGATGGGGGTGGGGGTGGCCGGCCTCCAGGCCATCGCCACCGCCAGGCGCCTCGGTGCCATCGTCTCGGCCACTGACGTGCGGCTCGCCACCAAGGAGCAGATCCTCTCCCTCGGCGGCAAGCCCATCTTCGTCGAGGATGAGGAAGCGAAGGCCGCCGAGACCGCCGGCGGCTATGCGAAGGAGATGAGCGACGCCTACAAGGCGAAGCAGGCCGCCCTCGTCTCCGAGACGATCGCCAGGCAGGACGTGGTGATCACGACAGCCCTCATCCCCGGCCGCCCGGCCCCCCGGCTGGTCACTGCCGAGCAGGTGGCAAGCATGCGGCCCGGCTCGGTCATCGTCGACATGTCGGTCGTGCAGGGGGGGAATGTCGAGGGGTCGAAGGCGGATGAGCGGGTGGTGACCCCGAACGGCGTCACCATCCTCGGCTTCTCCAACTATCCCAGCCGGATGGCCTCGACCGCCTCGTCGCTCTTCGCGCGCAACCTCCTGAACTTCGTCCAGACCTTCTGGGACAGGGAGGCGAAGGCCGTGAAGCTCCCCGATGACGACGAGATCGTGAAGGGCGCGCTCGTCGTGAAGGGCGGCGCCATCATTCACCCGGCCCTGCAGGGCTGACGGAGAACGCCCATGGACTTCCTCTCCATCCTCTCCATCTTCGTTCTCGCCTGCTTCGTCGGCTACTATGTCGTCTGGTCGGTGACGCCGGCGCTCCACACGCCGCTCATGTCGGTCACCAACGCCATCTCCTCGGTCATCGTGGTGGGCGCGCTCATCGCTGCTGCCGCGGCCGGCTCCACGGTTGCGAAATGGCTCGGGCTTGCCGCGGTGGTGCTCGCCAGCATCAACATCTTCGGCGGCTTCGCCGTCACCGAGCGGATGCTCGCCATGTACAAGAAGAAGACCAAGTGACCCTCCCGCCCGCCACGAGGTCCTGACCCATGCACGAAGCCGCCGTTCCCGCCTGGGCGCTGTTCGCCTATCTCGTCGCGGGCGTCTTCTTCATCCTCGCGCTCCGGGGCCTTTCCAGCCCCGAGACCAGCCGCGCCGGCAACCGCTTCGGCATGGTCGGCATGGCCATCGCCGTGACCGCCACCCTTCTCACCCACGAGGTCGCCTCGCTGCCGGAGATCGTCGGCGCGGTCGGGATCGGCGGTGCCATCGGCTGGCTGGTCGCCCAGCGCATCGCGATGACGGCCATGCCCCAGCTCGTCGCCGCCTTCCACAGCCTCGTCGGCCTTGCCGCCGTCCTCGTCGCGGCCGCCGCCTTCCTGAACCCGGCCGCCTTCGGTCTCCTGAACGAAGCCGGCCAGATCTTCCCCGTCTCCCGCCTCGAAATGGGCCTCGGTGCCGCCATCGGCGCCATCACCTTCTCCGGCTCGGTGATCGCCTTCCTCAAGCTCAATGGCAACATGTCGGGCGCCCCCATCCTGCTCCCCGCCCGCCATGTCATCAACCTCGGCACGCTGGCCGTCATCCTCGGCCTTGTCGGCTATTTCATGACCGACCAGTCGCCCTGGGTGTTCTGGACCATCACGCTGCTGTCCTTCGCCATCGGGTTCCTCCTCATCATCCCGATCGGCGGCGCCGACATGCCGGTTGTGGTTTCCATGCTGAACAGCTATTCCGGCTGGGCTGCCGCGGCGATGGGCTTCACCCTCCAGAACACGGCGATGATCATCACCGGGGCGCTGGTCGGCTCGTCGGGCGCGATCCTCAGCTACATCATGTGCAGGGCGATGAACCGCAAATTCCTCTCGGTCATCGCCGGCGGCTTCGGCGGCGATGCCGTGGTCGCGGGTGCGGCCAAGGCCGACCGGCCGTGGAAGCGCGGCTCGGCCGATGACGCCGCCTTCATCATGAAGAACGCCGAGAAGGTCATCATCGTCCCCGGCTATGGCATGGCGGTCTCGCAGGCCCAGCACGCGCTGCGCGAGATGGCGGACACGCTCAAGAAGGAGGGCGTGGAGGTGAAATATGCCATCCACCCCGTCGCCGGCCGCATGCCGGGGCACATGAACGTGCTGCTCGCCGAGGCGAACGTCCCCTATGACGAGGTGTTTGAGCTCGAGGACATCAACGGCGAGTTCGCCCAGGCCGATGTCGCCTTCGTGATCGGCGCCAATGATGTCACCAACCCGGCCGCGCGCGAGCCGGGATCGCCCATCTACGGCATGCCCATCCTCGACGTGGACAAGGCCAAGACCGTGCTGTTCGTGAAGCGCAGCATGGGCGGCGCCGGCTACGCCGGAATCGACAACGACGTCTTCTACCGCGACAACACCATGATGCTGCTCGGCGACGCGAAGAAGATGACCGACGAGATCGTCAAGGCACTGGCCTGAAGGCGGCTGCCGTCAGGCGGAGCCTGGCCGGCAGACTCGCCGAAGGTCGGCCGGCGGGCCCGCTTTGCGGGCTTTGCCCGCGAACGCGGGACCCGATCGACGGCTCCCGCTGGAGGGGCGGCTGCCGTCAGGCGGAGCCTGACCGGCAGCTTCGCCGAAGGCCTGCCGGGACCACCCGTGACGTGGGCGTCCCGGAAACTTCCGGTGGGCGCCGTCCCGTCCAGCGCCATTGTGCCGCAGGCTGGGACATGCCCGCCATGTCCGGACAAATTCGCCAGCATCTCTTACCTGAAACAGCGCCGTCATCCGTGCGTCTCCTTCCCGCGATAGCCGCCCGCCGCCGCGCCGCCAGTCTTGAGGAAGGAGAAACGCCATGGACGATACCGTCGCCATTCCGCCATCCGAGGATACCGACGAGGCGGCCGTCCGGGCCCGCCGCGATTTCCTGAAGTTCGGCGCGCTCGCTGCCGGTGGCGGACTTCTCGGTGCCTGCCGGAACCAGGGAGCGGCTTCCCCGGGTGCCGTCCTGCCGGATGGGGCGCCGGCGCCGGCCCCGCGGCCGCTACCTGCTGCCACCTTTGCGCAGAGCCGCGAGCTGCTCTCCGAGCCGATGCTGCAGAACCCTGGGCCCGACAGCGTCCGCGTCGTCTGGTTCTCGCTGGTCGAGAGCGGCAACCACCAGGTCTTCGTCGGCGAGCGCAACGAGCGCGCCTTCCCGGTGACCACCACGCCGATGACCCGCATGCTCGAGGACCGCGACAGCCAGGTGTTCCAGCAGATCACCTCGGAGCTTGCCGAGCCGCAGCGGCGGCGGGTGTTCCGCCACGAGGCCCGCGTCACCGGGCTCACGCCTGGCCAGCGCGTGCCCTATGTCGCGGTGAGCGAATTCGGCGGGCGGGCGTTCCGCTCCTCCTTCAACGCGACCCTCCAGCCGCTGCCGGGCGCCGGCCAGCCGCTCAAGATCCTGCTCACCTCCGACCAGCAGAACAACCGCATGACCGCGGCGAATTTCCAGAAGGTCGAGGAAACGGTGGGCGCAGTCGATGCGGTCCTGTTCCCCGGCGATTTCGTGAGCCAGCCCAACCGCGCGTCCGAATGGTTCGACCGGGTCGCCATCGGCAACCCGTCCTTCTTCCAGTCGCTCCAGGGCACGATGCAGCGCTGGAACCCGGGCTCGCCTTTCAAGGGCGGCGCCATTCTCCAGAACGCCGCCCTCTACGGCTGTCTCGGCAACCACGAATATCCCGGCCGCTGGCGGCTCGACCCGCAGACCAACGATCCGGCCAACACGCTTCCCGTCACCATCAACAACATGGACAATGACCCGCAGCCGCGCTGGTATGCCGAGCTGCGCTACGAGCGGCTGAGGGCCACCATCAACCCGTCGAACGACCCGGCCTTCCGCGAGCGCTGGATCACCGACAACAGTTTCGAGTTCACGACCTATCAGGAGATGTGGTCGCTGCCCGAGGGGCCCGAGGGCAAGGCCTACTGGGCGCAGCGCTATGGCGACGTCTTCCTCATTTCGCTGGATGCCAACCGCATCTGGCGGACATGGAACGCCAACCAGCGCGGCAAGTTCACCGAGAACTTCAACAACACCACCCGGCGCGTGTTCGACAACCCCTCCGACTGGGGCTTCGGCGACTTCACCTTCCGCCCCTTCGGCCGTGGGTCGCGCCAGTTCGACTGGCTGCAGACCGTGCTCGCCTCCGAGGCCTGCCGCACCGCGCGCTACCGGATCGTCCTCACCCACCAGACGCCCTTCGGCCTCGGCGACAATGCGGTTCCGGTCCAGGCGATGCAGCGCGTCACGGTCGAGCTGGTGAGCGGCGGCCTCATCGGCCCGTTTCCGGCCTCGGACTGGCCGCAGCGCTGGCCCGAGGTGGAGGAGCGGCTGCGCGCCGGCGACGTGCGCTACGTGCGCTACGAATATCCGCTCGCCGACGACATCTGGCGGAACGACATCGAGCCGCTGCTGCTCGCCGCCAATGTCCATCTCGTGCACTGCGGCCACTCGCACCTGTGGAACCGCAGCCGGGTCGGGAACCTGCACTACATCGAGACGGCGAACGTCGGGAACAGTTTCGGCGCGATGTTCTTCGAGACGGCGCAGCCGGGAGTGAGCCCCTCGCAGGGTCCGCGGCCGAACCAGCCGGGCAACGCCGCCTGGCGGAGCGCGACGGTTGGCGCCAGCCCGCCGCGCACGACGCTCACCTGGAACCCGGCCGACTATCCCGTCGCCGGCGACCCGCACGGCCGGCCGATGACCCAGCCGAGCATCTTCAACCCGATGCGCGAGGGCGGCTTCGCCGCGCAGGACGTGCCCTTCATCGCCTCGAACGTGCTGACCGCATTCACCATCTTCGAAAGCGCGACAGGTCTCGTGTCGAGCTATGTCTACGACACGCGCGACCTCGCCGCGCCGGTCCGGAAGTTCGACGAGTTCCGGATCGGCTGAGACGCTCCTCACCCGTTCGGCAGTTGACCCCCTGCCCGGTTCGTCCCATGTCGGGAGGAACCGGGCAGCAAGGGAGGCTTGCCATGAACGTGATGACCGTCGAGGGGGCCGCGCGCGAGGCGGCCGAGGCGACCGAGCATTTCGACGTGCTGATCGTCGGCGCCGGCATTTCCGGCATCGGCGCGGCCAAGCACCTGCAGGACCAGTGCCCGGGCAAGTCCTATGTGATCCTCGAGGCGTTCGAGAGCTTCGGCGGCACCTGGTGGTCCCACCGCTACCCCGGCATCCGCTCGGATTCGGACCTCTACACCTTCGGCTACCGCTTCAAGCCGTGGGTCGGCCCGCCGATCGCCACGCGCGACGAGATCCTGAAGTACATGGGCGAAGTGATCGCCGAGAACCATCTCGCGCCCCACATCCGCTATGGCCATCGCATCACCCATGCGAGCTGGGACAGCGCCGGGAACCGCTGGACCCTGCGCGGCACCAGCGCCGAGGGCCCCTTCGCCATTTCCGCCAGCTTCCTGTGGATGTGCCAGGGCTATTACCGGCATCAGAAGGGCTACATCCCCGACTGGGAGGGGCTCGACCGCTACAGGGGCATCTTCCTCCACTCGATGGACTGGCCCGAGGGCGGGATCGACTATGCCGGCAAGCGCGTCGCCATCATCGGCTCGGGCGCGACCACGGCCACCATCGTCCCCAACATGCCGGAGGCCGCGCACATCACCGTCGTCCAGCGCTCGCCCACCTATTTCTACCCGGCCCCCAACCGGCAGGACGCGGCCGACACGATGCGCGCGCTCGGCGTCCCAGAGATGACGGTGCACGAGGTCACGCGGCGCAAGATCCTGCATGACCAGCACGAGATCACCGAACGCTGCGAACGCGAGCCCGAGGTCGTGAAGTCCGAGCTTCTCGCCGCCGCGCGGCTCTTCCTCGGCGAAGACTACCCGATCGACCCCCATTTCACGCCGCGCTACCGCCCCTGGCAGCAGCGGCTGGCCTACATCCCCGACGGCGACATGTTCATGGGGATTGCCAGCGGCAAGGCCAGCATGGTGACCGGCGAGATCGAGCGCTTCGAGGAGACGGGCATCCGCATGAAGGACGGCACGCTCGTCGAGGCGGACGTCGTGATCGCCGCGACCGGCTTCAACCTCTCGATCCTCGGCGACATCGCCTTTGCGATCGACGGGAAGCCGCTCGATTTCGGACAATGCGTCACCTACCGCGGCATGATGTTCACGGGCATCCCCAACATGGCGTGGATCTTCGGCTATTTCCGCTATTCCTGGACGCTGAGGGTCGATCTCGTCGCCGACTTCGTCTGCCGGCTCCTCAATCACATGGATGCGAAGGGCGCGAAGCGGGTGGAGGTGGCGCTGCGGCCCGAGGACCACAACATGCCGATCCTCCCCTTCATCGACGAGGCCAACTTCAACCCCAATTACCTCAAGCGCGACCTCGACAAGCTTCCCAAGCGCGGCGACAAGCCGGAGTGGCAGCACAACCAGGACTATCCGCGGGAGCTGCGCGAGCTTCCGCTGATCGACCTCGACGACGCGGCGTTCCGCTACGCCTGAGGCGCACGGCGTCAGGCGCAGCCTGACGCCGAGACGCCGAGGGCCGGCCGGCGGGCCCGCTTTGCGGGCCTGGCCCGCAAACGCGGGACCCGACCGACGACCCTGCGCCTGAGGCGGCAGCCGCGAAGCGGAGCTTCGTCGGCAGACTCGCCGGGGGCCGGCCGACCCCGCTTCGCGACGCAGGCGTCGCGTGGAGGGGGCGCTATCCCTGGGCGGCGCGAGCTCGGTGCCGGGTGCCGGCTCCTGCAGTCAGGAAAAGCGTCTCGCCCGGCGCGAGCACCTCGGCGCTGTGCCAGGTGCCCGCTGGCACGACCAGGGCTGCGCCCGGTCCGAGCTCCGCAGCCTCGCCGCGATCGGTGATGAACCGCACCCGCCCCGAAAGCTGCAGGATGATCTCGTCGCCCTCGGGGTGCATCTCCCAGACCTCCCAGTCCCGCTCCTGCGGAAGAACCGACAGCATCCGCCCCTCCGAGAAGATCGCGGGCATGTTCGTCCAGAAGTCGGCTGTCACGGGAACGGCCGTGGCCGCGCCGTCGTTCGCGAGATGGACGAAGGTCTTGTCGAGGCGGATGGTCTCCATCAGCTCCTCGCCACGCAGCCGGCCGTCGCCAGCGCCAGCGTCCCGACGATCGCCGGGTCGCCCACCGTCCTGAGCGCCCGGAGCGCCCGCTCCAGCGTCACGTCCTCTCCCGGCCTGCGCACCAGGGCGGCGGCATCGGCCATGGCGCGGAGCTGTTCGACGGTCAGGTCCTCGGCCATGATGTCGGCCATGCAGACGGCCACGGGGCGCGGCACGCCAGCATCGGTCAGCGCAGTGCGGATGCGTGCCTCCTTCGACACAGCGCAGCCGCAAAGCAGCACTGACCCCGCCGCCAGCCCGATGCGCCATGCAAAAGCCATGAAGCTCGTCCTATCAGGGGGCTGCGTCATGTCCAGACTGCCGACCGCCTCCAGCTTCCGCCCCTTTCCCCTGAACGGCCTGATGCGCGGCCTCGAGCGCATGTGGGACAAGGGCCTCCAGCCGCCGGCCGACCTCTGCTGGGACCGGATCGTCACCCGCGCCATGCGCGACACTGGCCTCGATGACCTTGGCGACACCCGCTTCCTCGACCGCCAGCGCGACGTGCTGCTCCCTGCCCTCCGCGAGGAAGCCCGGCTCAACACCCTGGGCAAGGTCATCGCCCACGGCTCGCTGCTCAAGATCGTCAAGGAGCGGCTCTGGGCCGAGGCGCTGTTCCGCCGCCATCCCGAGATCGACGCGGAAGTGCTTGCGCCGCCCATCGTCGTCGTCGGGCCGATGCGCTCGGGCACCACCCGGCTCCAGCGCCTGATCGCCGCCGATCCGGCCTTCTCCGCCTTCCGCCTCTACGAATCGACCTGCCCGGTGCCCTGGCCCAAGAGCTTCACCCAGGTCATCGACCCGCGCATCTCGCGCACCCGCTTCGGGCTCAGGGTCCTCACCTGGATCAATCCGCGCAACGCCGAGGTGCATCCCACCGGCCCGCTCGAGGTGGACGAGGAGCTCGGCCTTCTCGAACATTCCCTCCACGGCGCCCTCATCGAGGCGCAGCGCAGGATCCCGAGCTTCGCCCGCCACTGCGAGACGGCCGACATGGCGCCGGCCTATGCGCGCATGAAGCGCCTGATGAAGCTGCGCCAGTGGTTCACCGGGGATCGCCGCCCGCTCGTCCTCAAGACGCCGCAGTACATGGCCGATCTCGCCCACCTGCTTGCCGAGTTTCCCGACGCGCGCTTCGTCTTCACCCACCGCGATCCGGTCTCGGTCGTCGCATCCTCGGCGAGCCTCGCCTGGAACCAGATGGTCGTGCAGTCGGACCATGTCGATCCCCGCTGGGTCGGGCGCGAATGGCTGTGGAAGACCCGCCACCGCATGGACCGCGCCAACGCCGTCCGCCCGAGGATCGCGGACGACCGCCAGATCGACATCGGCTTCGAGGAGGTCAACGCCAGCTGGCCCTCTGCCGTGCAGCGCATCTACGCCCGCTTCGGGCTCGACCTCACGGCCGACGCCCGGGCGGCGATGCGCGCCTATGTCGCCCGGGCAGCGCGCGAGCACCCCTTCGCCCACCACCGCTACACGCTCGAGGACTTCGGCCTGACGCGGGGCGAAGTGGAGGAACTCTTCGCCGACCAGCGCACCGCCACCGCAGAGCCCGCCCGCGCTGCCGCCTAGGACCGCGTGCCCGGCCGCTCCCTGCACCGTCTCGCCGCGCTTCTCGCAATTGCGCTTGCCGCCCCGGCGGGCGCGGAAGACGCCCTGCCACGGCTGGCCGGAGTCCCGGTCGCGGGGTTCGTCCATGCCGCCGCCACGCCGGGCGGAGCGGTCCGCGCCACGGCCGAAGGTGCCGCCGAGCTTGCGCCCGACGGCACCGTCCTGCGCCCGCTCTCGCCCGAGACTCCGCTCCGGCTTGCGTCCATCTCCAAGGTCGTCGTGGCGCTTGCCATCCTCCGCCTTGCCGACCGGGGCCAGCTCGACCTCGATGCCGATGCCGGCCGCGCGCTCGGCCGGCCGCTGCGCAACCCGGCCCACCCCCATGCGCCCGTCACCATCCGCATGCTGCTGCGCCACGAGAGCAGCCTTTCCGACGCTGGCGGCTATGCGGCAACGCTCGGCACCCGCCTCGAGGACCTGCTGGGGCCGCGCGCCTGGAGCCCGGCTGCCCCCGGCACCGTCTTCGACTATGCCAACCTCAACTCGGTCGTGCTGGCGACCATCGTCGAGATGCAGACGGGCCTGAGGTTCGACCGCGCCGCCCGCATGCTCGTCCTCGATCCGCTCGGCGTGCAGGGCTGCTTCAACTGGTCCGGATGCCCGGAAGGCTTCGCGGCGTCGGGTGCCACCCTCTACCGGAAGTCCGCCGACTTCGGCGAGACCTGGCAGCCCGGGGGCCCCTGGATTCCCCAGGTCGATGCCGAGCGCCCGGCGGGCGGCTGCCCGGTGCGCCCGCCGCCGGGCGCGCCCTGCGCGCTCGACGCCTATCTCCCCGGCACCAACGGCGGCCTGTTCGCGCCCCAGGGAGGGCTTCGCATGTCCGTCGCGGAACTCGCCCGCATGGGCGCGGCCCTCCTCGCCAACCGCGGCGGCTTCCTGAAGGCCGAAACGCATGCCGCCCTGTTCCGCCCGCGCGCCGTGGCGCGAAGCGGCGCCGGGGACGAGACCGACCCGAAGCTGATGCGCTTCTGGTCAGACGGCGGGCTCCACTGCTTCTCCGGCACCGGCGAGCCGGGTGCCGACCAGCCGCTCGCCCCCCGCCCCATGGCCGGCTGCGGCCACCTGGGCGAGGCCTATGGCCTGTTCTCCGCCCTCGTGATGGACCCGGCCGCCGCCACGGTCCACGCCTGGGCGCTCGCCGGCAGCGCCGACCGGCCGCCCCCGGGGCGGGTCTCGCGCTTCAACGCGCTCGAGGAAGCGCTGGCCGCCATGGCGTTCCACCGCGGGCCTGGAAAGGACTGACCTCGATCCTCTGAACTAGGGGCCGGAGGGAGGCTTCAGAAGCACCACGGCTTCCACCTCGACGGCGATGCTGGCAGGCAGGCTCGCCGCTCCCACCGCCGAGCGCGCGCCCTTTCCCGCCTCGCCGAAGGCGGTCACGAACAGCTCCGAAAACCCGTTCATGACCTGCGGATGCGCGGTGAACGCCTCGGTCGCGTTCACGAAGCCGAGGATGCGGACCACCCGTTCCACCCGGTCGAGGCTTCCCGCGGCGTCACGGATGGTCGCGAGCATGCACAGCGCCACCCGCTCGGCCGAGGCGCGCGCCTGCGCCACGGTCAGGTCGCGCCCCACCTTGCCGCGCGCCTGCAGCTTCGGATCGCATTCGCCATGGCCGGAGAGGAACAGGAGGTCGCCCGCCTGCACCCGGGTCACGTAGACCGCGACGGGGCGCACCGGCGCGGGCAGCACATGCCCGGCGGCAGCCAGCCGCGCCTCGGGCGTCATCGCCATCGCCGGCGCTGCGAACAGCAGGGTCCCCGCCACCACCATTCCCCGCATCCCAGCCTCCCGGTTGTTGCAGTCCATGCGCGCGCCTAGTCTGGCGCGGAAGGGAAGGGGAGGCCCCATGATCCGGTTCCTGTGCGCCATCACGCTCGCGCGCGCCCAGCCAGCGCCGACCGCTGCCGAAACCGACCCGGCGAAGCTCGGCCTCATGACCGGCGCGCCACCCGCGCCAGACGCCCGGGTCCGATTCGACGACGGCTCGATGTGGATCTTCCCCAAGACCCGCTGGGCCTTCTCCCACTTCCAGGCGCTCATGCCCACCGCGCTCGTCGCCCGCGGCACCGGCCCGGTCTCGCCCCTTCCCGAGGAGCCGGCGCTCGATCTCGCCCGCCTCTCCATGACCCTGCCCGACGGCCGCACGCTGCCCGTCGCCGATGCGTTCGACCTCAACTTCACCGATGGCCTCCTCATCCTCCACAAGGGGCGCATCGTCTTCGAGCGCTACGCAGGCAGCCTCGCGCCCGAGGGCCGCCACGCCGCCTTCTCGGTCACCAAGAGCTTCGTCGGAACGCTTGCCGAACTGCTCATCCACGAGGGGAAGATCGACCCCGACGCGCCCGCCACCCGCTATGTTCCCGAACTGGCCGGCAGCGGCTTCGCAACCGCAACCGTCCGCCAGATCGCCGACATGCGCACCGCGATCGCCCACGACGAGACCTATGGCGCCGCCCCCGGCGCCCTCTCGGATGTGAACCGCATGGCCTTCGCCGCCGGCACCGCGCCGCCCCCCACCGGCTACACCGGCGCGGCCACCGCGACCGACTTCCTCGTCGGCATCGGGGCGGCGGGCGCGCACGGCGGCCCCTTCGTCTACCGCACGCCCAACAGCATGGCGCTCCAGTGGATCGTCGAGCGCGCCAGCGGCCGGCCCTTCGCCCAGCTGCTCGCCGAGCGCATCTGGCAGCCCATGGGGATGGAGCAGGACGCCAATGTCTCGGTCGACCGGATTGGCACGGCCTTCGGCGGCGGCGGCATGTCGGCCTCCCTGCGCGACATGGCCCGCTTCGGCGAGATGCTGCGCCTGGGCGGCCGCTGGAACGGCCGGCAGATCCTTCCCGCCGCAGTGGTCAGGTCCCTGCTCTCCCCCGGCGATCCGGCCGCTTTTCCGGCCGAGGCCTATCCTCTGCTCGCTGGCGGCAGCTACCGTGCGCAATGGTGGCACCGCGCCAACGGACAGACGCTTGCGCTCGGCATCCACGGGCAGATGATCCTGATCGACCCTGCAGCCGAGCTGGTCATCGTCCGATTCGCCTCGCACCCGCTGGCGAGCAACCGCAACCTCCACCCCACCTCGCTCCCGGCGTGGGACGCGATCGCCGGCCATCTCGCGCGCGCGCCTGGCCGCTGACCGCGCGCGCCTGTCAAGTTTTTTGACAGACGGGCGAGGATTCCGCCAAGGAGATCGCGCCTTTTCAACAGGTTGTCCATGACCGAGAGTTGGCAGGATTCTTGCAGGTCGCTGCCAGCATCGAGGATTGTCTCGCTTGCCCTGAAGGAGGGGGTGTCATGCGCACCATCATGTTCGGAGCGGTTGCGGCCTTCTCGCTTTCGGCGCCCGCGCTCGCGGTTTCGGCGGTGACCACGCCGGGTGCCCTTGGCGCCACCGACTTCATCGACTGGGCCCAGCTCGGCGGGGACTTTGCCGGCGCGCCCTCCCTGCCCGCGCCGGTTGCGACGAACGGCGGTGGCGCGGCCACCATCGACAGCGCCGGCGACACCCTCGTGCGGATGACGCAGAGCGTCACCTGGGGCGGCAACTTCACCTCTGGCGACGCGCTGCTCTGGACCAACTCTGTCGGCCCGGACATCACGATCGTGTTCGCTTCGCCGGTCGCCGGCGCCGGCGCCCAGTGGCAGGCCAACTATTTTGGCGATTTCGGCGCCAACCTGAAGGCCTATGACGCCTCCGACACCCTGCTCGGCACCGTCACGCGCGACGGGTTCAGCGACAGCGCCAGCGATGGCTCGGCCATCTTCCTCGGCGTCCTCTCGCCGTCGGTCAACATCAAGAAGATCGTCCTCACCCTCGACTATGCGTCGAGCCTCCCGGAGGACTTCGCCATCAACCGCCTGCTGCTGACCGGCACGCCCGGCGGCGTGATCCCCGAGCCCGCCACCTGGGCGATGCTGATCGCCGGCTTCGGTCTGGTGGGCCTGATGGCGCGTCGCCGCCGGCTCGCCCCTGCGGCCTGACCCGTTCGTCACGAGAGGGCCCCGTGCTGCGGCGCGGGGCCCTTTTCCTTTGCCCTCCGACCTGCTTTCCTCCCGCCGGAGGGAGCCTGCCATGACCTATCGACCCCCGCGCTCCGCGTGCCTTGCCGTCGCCCTGCTGCTTGCCGCGGCGCCGCTCGCCGCCAGCCCCGTTCCGCCCTCGCCGCACGGGCCGGCCGACCGGATCGGTGCGATGAACCATCTTTCGCCCGAAGCGACGCGCGCAGCCGCCCGCCTGGTGAAGCTCGGCCGCGTCTATGCGCTCGGCGTCGTCACCGGTCCCGAGACGCCGGTCTGGCCGGGCCGCTCCTACAAGATCGTCGTCACGCCGACGGACGATGGCAGCGGCCAGCCGATGGGCGCCAACCGCGTGACCGGCCACGACGACATCCTCATGACCCATGTCGGCATCGGGACCCAGCTCGACGGCTTCGCCCACATCGGCGTGGCCCACCATCATTACAACGGGGTTCCGGCGCGCGCGCTGTTCGCGCCCGATGGTGTCCGCATCTACGGCACCGAAAGCGTCCCGCCCGCCGCGACCCGCGGGATCCTCCTCGACATGGTGAAGGCGAACGGCGGCCGGCCTCCCGCGCCGGGCACGGCCTTCAACCGCCGCGAGATCGAGGCAGCGCTCCGCGCCGCCGGCCTGACGCTCCGGCGCGGCGACGTCGTCCTCTTCCACACCGGCTGGATGGCCGCCATGGCCGCGAAGGACGGCCGGGCCTTCATCGCCTCCCAGCCCGGCCTCGGCCGGGAGGGCGCCGAATGGCTTGCGTCGCAGGGTGTGGCCATGGTCGGCGCCGACACCGCCGCGCTCGAGGCCATCCCGTTCGAGAAGGCGGACGAGCCCTTCATCGTCCACCAGACCCTTCTTGCGACGCACGGCGTCCACATTCTCGAGAACATCGACACCAACGCGCTCGCTGCCGATGGCGCGACCGAATTCCTGTTCGTCCTTGGCGTTCCCCGCCTCAAGGGGACGGTTCAGGCCATCGTCAACCCGGTCGCCATCCGCTAGCGCAGCACGCCTCCGCGGGCCATCGCCGCGCTGTAGCCGGCGAAGAACAGGCAACCGGCGAGCACCACCAGCTGCATCCACGCCGAAGGGCCGGTCATCACGGCGTCCCGGGCGAAGAGGAGCCCGTGCACCAGGCTCACCACATAGGCGAGGAGCGACACCAGGAACAGCGGCGCCGCCAGCTTCCGCCGCATGAGGAGGAGCGCGGTTGCAATCAGCGCGCTCCACACGCCGACTGCCCACACGGCCGTGAGCCAGCCGGGCATCGCCTCCATGTAGGCCACCTGCGCTTCGGTCATGCCCATCTGGCGGAAGTAGAGATCGCCCTCGAGGTTCGACTTGAGGTAGTCGATGACGCCGAAGCCGTTCCAGGCGAGGCCGACGAGGCCCGCCGCCCAGAGGTGCCACGGCGCCGGCCCCTTCGTTGCGGCCGGCTCGCGGTGAACGTGCGATCGTGTCGCCACCTGCCTTCTCCCGAAACCCGTCTCGGCTGCTCCTAGCCTCGCGCCACGGCAATGGCGAGGGGCTTGTCGATCCGCTCCGGTCCGCGCGCACGCGGCCGGCGATTCTGGCGCGGAGCGAACAATGGTAAACGGACAGAAAGGGAGGGAGGTCCGCTCAGGTGAGGGGGAAGGATCACGGCGGGTCAGGGAATGGCCCGTCGCTGGCCCGATCCGGGGCCGGGGTCCAGCGGCTTGCCGTTGCCCTCCTCGCCCTCCTGCTCCCGGGCTGCACCCTTGGCACGGCCGATCAGGCCCTGCGGAGCGGCTGGTATTTCGGGCTGGTGCGGCTCGAACGGCCGCCTCAGGCCGGGGCCGTGCAGGTGCTCGACCTGCGATGGTTCGGGATCACGGTCCACGAGGTCGTGGCGGTCGGAGCGGGCGCCATCAGCACCGTCTCCGTTCCCGATGGCGCGTGCAGCCTGACCCTCATCGCCCGCGATGACGCCGATCTCCGCCACGCCATGTCCCTCATCGAGTCCCTGAAAGGTGAGCCATGCACCGTCGACCTTGCGCAGCACTCGCGCTGAGCCTGCTTCTGGCGGGATGCATGAGCAATCCCAACGCCATGGTCTTCGGCACCAACACCACGCTCGGGGTTTCCGCCGGGGCCGGGGCCACGTCCGCCCCCGCGATCGTCGTCGGCTACAAGCGGCAGGAAGCCGTCCTCATGCCGCTCGTTGCCGCAGCGCGCGCGAAGGGCGGGGATGTCACCAGCTGCAGCATCACCCAGTCGGGGGGCAGCGGCGCCGAGCACCCCTGCGTCCTCGTCGGGCGCGGCGTCGTGCGGGGCGGCGGCGAAAGCGACTCCCTGTCGGTCCTCGCCAGCTTCGGCACCGAGGGCAAGGCGCGCACCACCGGGGCGAACGCCCCCGAAGCCGGCGGCCGGATCACCCAGTATTTCGCAACGGGCCTTGCCGCCCGCCGGCTCGCCGAACGCGCTGGCGCTGCCTCGGTCGCGACCGGGACCGCCGCCGTCCTGAGCGCGAGCGGATGGACGGAGGAGCAGCTTGAGGCCGAAGTGGAGGGCAGGCGTACGGGCCGCGAGGCCGTGGCCCAGCGGATCGAGAAGGCGGGGGACGCCGGCTTCAGGGCGCTCCTGCCGAAGATGGACGCAGCGGCGGGCACCGCCGTCACCAGGCGGTTCGAGCGGCTTTGCGCAACCGCCACGACCGCTGCCGAATGCGCCAACCGAGTGCGCGAGACCCGCGAACTTGACGATCTTCGCTCGGCTGAAGTCGACGCCGCAGCCAAGGTCCCCTGGGACGGGAGTGAACCATGTCGAACCCGGTGAGGATGCTCGTCACCAACAGCAAGGCGCGCGCCAATCAGGATGCGTCCGTCCTGATGGCCGAGGGCTTCGACGTCCTCGTGACCGGGCCAACCACGAGCGTCATCGTGCGAACGGCCGAGGGCGACCGCAACGCCGAGGACGCGTGGGGCAACCCCTTCCCGGAGATGTGGGTGGTCTTCGCCTTCAACAGGTCGCGGGACCAAACCGTCATCGTCGACTGACGTCCGCCCCGGGGTTCCAGGGCTGCCGTCCGAGCGCGGCGAGAAGGGCAACGCCCTCGATCGTCACGAGAAGCCGCGCCGGCGTCGCCGGGTCCGGATCTGCGACCCGCGCGCCGAGCCAGGCCAGGAAGCCGTCGGCGATCGCGCCGCCGATGGTCCGGTGCGGCTCCGCCCCGCGTGCCGCTGCGGCCGCAAGCTCGAGCCACACGGCCATGAAGGGCGCAAGCGAAGGGGCGTCGAGCGCCGCCAGCAGCCGGGCGAGGAGCGCGGACTCCGCCAGGGGTCCCGGCTCGGGAAAGGCCGCATCCAGCGCCGCCAGCAGCCGAGCGGCGATCTCGCGCAGGACCTCGGCGAGTATCTCGTCCTTCGAGGCGAAATAGTAGAGCAGCATCCGGTCGGACGTGCCGGCGGCCGCCGCCAGCGCGCGCAGCCCCGAGGCGCCGAGCCCGTGCGCCAGCACATGATCGGCCATCCGCCCGATCGCGGCCTGGCGCCTTGCGAGCCGAACGGAACCGTCAGGCGGCGCCATGCGATTCCCTGTAGCATCTGCTACACGGATCTGCCACTGTGTAGCGCACGCTACAGTCACGAATCAGGAGCATCCCCATGACCCCCTTCTGGCGCAACTGGCTTCTCCTCTGGTGCATGGCCGTCATCCTCTTCGGCATCGTGCTTGCCGGCGCCGCCTTCGAGGCGAGTTCCGGCCCGGCGCGCGCCGCCTTCACCCTCATCGGCCGGCCGCTTCCGGAGATGCCGGACTCCCTCCACCGTTTCCTCCTTGCCCTCATCGGCGCGGTCACCATCGGCTGGGGCCTGACCCTCCTCGCCGCGATCCGCACTGCCGCGGCGCCCTCCCGCCCGCTCTGGGTCGGGCTCACCGTTGCGGTGCTGGTCTGGTATGTCGTCGACAGCCTGCTTTCGGTCGTCACCGGCTTTCCCCTGAACGCGGTCTCGAACACGGTCCTCCTCGCCGGCTTCCTCCTGCCCGTCCTCGCCGCGCGCCTGCTCAGGGCCTAGCGGAACGGCGGCTCGTCGAAGGCGCGGAGCTTGCGCGAATGGAGCCGGCCGCCCTGCTCGCGCATCCGCTCGATGGCCGTGATCCCGATCTGCAGATGCTCGGAGATCGCCCCGTCATAGAAGCGGTTGGCCTGGCCCGGCAGCTTGATCTCGCCATGGAGCGGCTTGTCGGAGACGCACAGCAGCGTCCCGTAGGGCACCCGGAAGCGGTAGCCCTGGGCGGCGATGGTTGCCGACTCCATGTCGACTGCGACCGCGCGCGACTGGTTGAACCGCCTTGCCGAGAGACCGTAGCGCAGCTCCCAGTTGCGGTCGTCGGTGGTGACCACGGTGCCGGTGCGCAGCCGCGGCTTGAGCCGGTCGGAATCGAGCCCCGTCACCTCCTCGGCCGCCCGCGCCAGCGCCTGCTGGACTTCGGCAATGGGCGGGATGGGAATCTCGGGCGGCAGCACATCGTCGAGCACATGGTCGTCCCTGAGATAGGCGTGGGCCAGCACATAGTCCCCGATCGCCTGGCTCGGCCGCAGGCCCCCGCAATGGCCGATCATGATCCACGCCTCGGGCCGCATCACTGCGAGATGGTCGCAGATCGTCTTGGCGTTGGAGGGGCCGACCCCGATGTTGACGAAGCTGATCCCGTGCCCGTCCTCGGCCACCAGGTGCCAGGCCGGCATCTGGTGGCGGCGCCACGCGCCATCGGCGAGCGCCGCCTCCGGCGTCGCGTCCCCGGCCGCGAGCACCACCCCGCCCGGGCAGGAGAGGCGGGCAAAGCGCGTGCCGGGCGCGCGCAGCGCCTCGCAGGCGAAGATCAGGAACTGGTCGATGTAGCGGTGGTAGTTGGTGAACAGGATGTAGCTCTGCACGTCCGCGGCCGGCGTTCCCGTGTAGTGCCTGAGGCGCGCCAGCGAGAAGTCGGTGCGCGGCGCATCGAACAGGGCGAGCGGGCGCGGCGCGTCGGGAAGCTGCCGCCACAGCCCGTCGGCAAGCTCGTCACCGATATGGGCCAGCTCGGTCGTCGCGAAATGCCGGCCGAGCGTCCGCGCCGCCGTCGCATCGAGCGCAAGATCGACCGCGCCATCGAGCACATAGGCAAAGGGGATCTCGACCTCGGAGGGGCCGACCGAAAGCTCCACCTCATAGTCCCGGGCGAGGAGATCGATCTGCTCGGCGAGATAGCGGCGGAAGAGGCGCGGCTGGGTCACCGTCACGGCATAGGTGCCGGGCGCGTTGAGGCGCGCGAAGGCCCGGCCCTGGCGGGGCGCTGCGTCATCACCCGCCCAGGTCAGCCGGAGCTCGGGATAGACGAACCGCCGCCGCTCGGCGGCATCGGGCGGCGCGCCGCCGGCAATCACGCGCTTCAGTGCCGCGCGGAGCGCCGCCACTGCCGCGTCGTGCAGTTCGGCCAGCGTGTCGACGATCATGCCGCTGCCCCGGCACCTGGGCGCAAGCGCCGCCTGCGGCTCCTCGGCCCGTTGCCGCTGCGCGTCAATGGCCGCCGCCTGCGGGCTCCGCCATCAGCTCGATCAGCACGCCGCCCATGTCCTTGGGGTGGACGAAGATGACCGGCACGCCATGGGCGCCGATTCGGGGCTCGCCGCCCCGCAGCACGGTCGCGCCCTTCGCCACCAGCTCGTCGCGCGCTGCCAGGATGTCGGGCACCTCGAAGCAGACATGGTGCTGCCCGCCCTTCGGATTGCGCGCCAGAAAGCCGTGGAGGGGCGAGTCCGCGCCGAGCGGCTCTATGAGCTCGATCTGCGAATTGGCGACATCGACGAAGCAGACCCTGACCCCCTGCTCGGGCAGGTCGAAGGGCGCGTGGATCCGGGTTGCTCCCAGAATGTCACGATAGAGCGCGACGCTCGCCTCGATCGAGGGGGTCGCCACGCCCACATGGTTCAGTCGTCCGATCTGCATGGGCATGCGCCATAGCGCGAAGCCGCCGTGGCGCGCCAGAGCCGGGGCCTTTACCATGGCCCGCGCGGAAGCTACCCTGCCGCCCGCCGCAGCAGCCGGGAACGGCCCGGATCGGCGAGGGGAGAGGGGACCATGGCCGAAGACTGGAGCATCGACGTCCGCCGGTATGCGCCGGACGCGGAAGAGAGCGTCATCCAGGCGATCGTTCGCCATCTCGGCATCGCGCTGCGGTCGCGCGATGCCTCGCTCGTCTCCTTCACCGACCCGTCCGAGCTCGAGACGGTGCGCGAAAGCTGGCTCAGGAAGAAGCTCGGCCTCACCGACCCCGACGACGTGCTCGATGCCGCCATCGCCCGCGTCGGCGAGCGCATGAAGGAGGACGCGACCAAGAACCGCGTCACCGTCTATTATCTTCTCGCCGAGATGTTCGGGAAGCTCGGCCTGCTGGGCGCCACCGGCGCTGCGGCTGCGGCCGCGCCTGACGGCGAGCCGGTCGCTGCCCCGGTCATGGCTGCTGCGCCGCCGCCACAGGCGGCTGCTCCCGTTTCGGCACCGGTGGCTGCCGCCGTTGCCGCCGCCCCGGTCGCTGCTGCTGCTGCGGCTGCGGTCGCCCGCCCGGCATCGCGCCGGCGCCGCGATGACGATGACGGCATCCTCTCGACCGGCCTGCTCACGGCCGGCGTGCTTGGTCTTGCCATCCTCGGCACCGCGATCGTCGGTTCGCAGATCGCCGATCGCGCCCCGGCGCCCGCGCCCGTGTCGCCGCGCATGGACGGTCCGGTCGCGGCTGCCCCCGCCATCCCGACGGGCTCGGGCGTGCTCGCGGAAACCGTCGACGGCAAGCCCGCCCTCAACGTCTATTTCGGCACGGCCGAGCGCGAGGTCGCCCCGCTCGGCACCGAGGCGGCAGCGCTCAAGGCCTACATGGATGCCAACCCCGGGGACCGGCTCTCGGTCTCGGGCTATGTCGACCCGCGCGGCGATGCCGCGTTCAACGCCGAGCTTGCCAAGAACCGCGCCGAGAACACCAGGGCAGCGCTCGTGGCCGCCGGGATCCCCGCCGACCGGATCGATCTCGACAAGCCCGCCGACATCGTCGGAAGGGACCCGAGCCTTGCCGAGGATCGCCGGGTCACGGTGCGCGTGAAGTCGGGCGGAGTGGTTGCCGAGCCCGCCGCCGTCGAGAAGACCCAGGCCGTTCCATAAGGTGCGGCGCCAGCCGGCCCCGCGGACGCCCTAGAAGGGCACCTCGTCGTCGCCGAACTCGTCGACCGGGTCCGCCGTCGGGCGCCCCGCGCCGGGCGCGCGGCTGGCCGGCCGGTCGCTCTCCCACTCGCCGCTGCTCCCGCCACCCATTCCGCCCTCGCGCCGGTCGAGAAGCGTGAGCTCGCCGCGGAACCGGCCGACATAGACTTCCGTCGTGTACCGGTCGTTGCCGTCGCGGTCCTGCCACTTGCGGGTCCTGAGCTGGCCCTCGATGTAGACCTTGCTGCCCTTCCTGAGATACTGCTCGGCCACCCGCACCAGATTGTCGTTGTCAATGACGACATTGTGCCACTCGGTCCGCTCCTGGCGCTGGCCGGTGTTGCGGTCGTTCCAGCTTTCCGAAGTGGCCAGCCGCAGGTTGGCGATGCGCCCCCCGTTCTGGAAGCTCTTCACTTCCGGGTCGGCGCCGAGATTGCCCACCAGGATCACCTTGTTCACGCTTCCCGCCACTGGCCGCTCTCCCTTGCTGGACCCGGACCGTTAGGCCAGAGTGCGCCAAAGGCCAAGCGGAGAGACGCGGTGGACGGAACCGGCGAGGTCGGGGAGCGCGCGGCCGCCGCCCCGGCACCCCCCTTGCCGGGCGCGGCGCAGGGGCGTCCGCTTCCCGCGGCACCGGCTGCAGGTGCGCCCTGCCTGAACTGCGGCACGCCGCTGCTCGGCGACTACTGCCACGTCTGCGGGCAGACGGCGGATGTGCATCGCAGCCTGGCCCATGTGCTGGAGGAGCTGCTGCACGGGGTCAGCCATTTCGACAGCCGCTTCTGGCGGACCATCCCCCTGCTTCTCGTCCGGCCGGGCAAGCTCACGCGCGACTATGTGATGGGCAGGCGCCAGCGCTACATCGCCCCGGTCGCCCTGTTTCTCCTGACCATCTTCCTCATGTTCCTGGTGTTCGGCCTCGCGCCTGGCCCGAGCGTGCCCGAAGGCGCCATCCAGGTCGACGGCAAGGCGGCCGCTGAGGCCGACGCCCGGCTTCGCAGGGAGCTTGCGGAGCTCGAGGGGACGCTTGCCGCCGCCAGGGCCGATCCGGCGCGGGCCGGCGAGGTGGCGGGGCTCGAGGCAGCCGCCGCGATTGCCCGCGCCGCGCTCCAGCGGATGGAGCGCGCCAAGGCCGAAGGCGGCTACCGGAGCAGTGCCGGCACGCTTGCAGACCTGGTGAAGGAACAATCGGCTGCCAGCAACGTCAGCATCGACACCGGAAACCCCGCCTTCGATGCAAAGGTCCGGGAGTCCCTCGCCAACCCCGAATTCGTCTTCTACAAGATGAAGCAGAAGGGCTACAAGCTCTCCTTCCTCCTTCTTCCGCTCTCCCTGCCGTGGATGTGGCTGCTCTTTGCCTGGAAGAAGGACGTGAAGGTCTATGACCATTTCGTCTTTCTGCTCTACTCGATCAGCTTCATGAGCCTCCTGTTCGTCGCCGCCGTCGGGCTTGCCGCGCTTGGCACGGTTCCGGGCGGGGTCTGGACGGTGATTCTCCTCCTTCCCTTCGTCCACATCCTCGTCCAGCTGAAGGAGGCCTATGCGCTCTCCTGGCGGTCGGCGCTCTGGCGCGCCGTCGCGCTGTCGGTCTTCGCGGTCCTCACCCTTTGCACCTATCTCGCGCTCATCCTGCTGCTCGGCCTCATCGACTGAGGCTCAGCCGGCGAGAAGCCAGGTCGCGGCCCGGTTCACCAGGAAGGCGGCGATCCACGCCAGCGCGAAGAGGTAGGCGAGCATGAAGGCCGGCCAGCGCCAGCCCCCGGTCTCGCGGCGGGCGACGGCAAGGGTCGAGATGCACTGCGGCGCGAAGACGAACCAGGCGAGGAAGGCGAGCGCGGTCGGCAGCGGCCAGGCGCTCCGAAGCCGCTCGACGAGGCCCTGCGTCGGGTCGTCCGCCTCGATCGCATGGACCGTGCCCAGCGCCGAGACGGCGACCTCGCGCGCCGCCATGGCCGGCACCAGCGCCAGCGCGATGTCCTCGCCGAAGCCGAGCGGCGCAACGAGCGGATGGAGCGCCTTCCCCACCCCGCCGGCAAGGCTCGCCTCGAGCGGCGGCGGCGCGCCGTCCTGCCGCGGGAAGCTCGCCAGCAGCCACAGCGCGAGCGAGGCGACGAGGATGATCGTCCCGGCCCGCTTCAGGAACGCCTGGGCCCGGAGCAGCAGCCCGAGCGCAAGATCGCGCAGCCGCGGCAGCTGATAGGCCGGAAGCTCCATCAGGAGCGGAAGCGCGGGGCCGCGGGCGACGGTCCGGCGCAGCACCAGCGCCGCCACCAGGCCGGCAAGGGCGCCTGCGGCATAGAGCCCGAACATCACCGCCCCCTGCAGCCCGATCGGCCCCAGGAGCGGCCGGGCCGGGATGAAGGCCGCCACGATCACGGCATAGACCGGCAGCCGGGCCGAGCAGGTCATGAGCGGCGCGACGAGGATGGTGGCAAGGCGCGCACGCGCGTCGGCCACGGTGCGCGCGGCCATGATGCCGGGAATGGCGCAGGCAAAGGAGGAGAGGAGCGGAATGAAGCTCATGCCCGAAAGCCCGGCGCGCGCCATCAGCCGGTCGACGAGGAAGGCCGCGCGGCCGAGATAGCCGCTCGCTTCAAGCGCGAGGATGAAGGCGAAGAGGATGAGGATCTGTGGCAGGAAGACGAGGACCGAGCCGACCCCGGCCAGCAGGCCATCGCTGATGGCCGAACGCAGCAGCCCCGGCGGCAGCAGGGCGGCGAATGCGCCCTGGGCCGCGGCGATGCCCGCCTCGATCCAGCCCATCGGCACTTCCGCCAGCGCGAAGACGGCCTGGAACATGAGGAAGAGCAGCAGGGCGAGCAGCAGCGGGCCGAGCAGCGGGTTGAGCACCAGCCGGTCGATCCGGTCGGTCAGCGCGCGGCCCGCGCCCCGGGCGAGCATGACCTCGCCTGCCAGCGCCCGTGCGGCCCGGGCCCGCGCGCGGACGCGGCCGACGTCCCGGTCGGGCGCTGCCGCCGGGCCTTCGGGCACGCTGGCCTGGCCAAGGCGCGCCTCCACTTCGGCCAGGAGCGTCTCGAGCCCGCGGTTGCGGACGGCGACCGTCTCCACCACCGGGATGCCGAGCCGGCGGGCGAGCGCGGCGCTGTCGATCCGCGTGCCATCACGCGCGGCCATGTCGATCCGGTTCAGCGCCACCACGATCGGCAGACCGAGTTCGACGAGTTCGAGGAGAAAGCGCAGGTGGATCTCGAGGCTCGTCGCATCGAGCACCGCGATCACCAGGTCGGGGCGGGGCTGGCCCGGAATGCGGCCGAGCAGCGCATCGCGGGTGACCGCCTCGTCGGGCGAGCGCGGGTCGAGGCTGTAGGCGCCGGGGAGGTCGACCAGCTCGATCTCGCGGCCGGAGGGAAGGACGCGCCGCGCCGAGGTCCGCTCGACCGTCACGCCCGGATAGTTGGCCACCTTCTGGCGGGCGCCGGTCAGCGCGTTGAACAGCGAGGTCTTCCCGGCATTGGGGTGACCGGCGACCGCGACGAGGGCGGGTCGCGCCCGGATGGCGCTGGCCTCGTTCACCGGATCGCCACGCGCGCGGCCAGCGCGCGCCGCAGCGCCACCTTGGTGGCGCCGATCCGGACCGCGAGCGGATCGCCCCCCGCCGCCCGGTCGGTCAGCGTGACGGCCACGCCCTCGTCGAAGCCCATCTCGACCAGCCGCGCGACGAGGTGCGGATCCTCGCCGAGGAAGCCGGCGATCTCGCACGTTTCTCCGGTTCCGAGCTGGTCCAGCCGTCGCACCGCGCCACCTTGGGGCATGGAGATGCGAATGTCACGCAATATCGTGGAGAGACGGCTTCCCGTGCGCGTCCGCGCCCTCGCGCCTCAGCTCGCCGGGTAGCGCAGCCGCCCGAG
Source organism: Sphingomonadaceae bacterium (assembly GCA_029268145.1). Classification (GTDB taxonomy): domain Bacteria; phylum Pseudomonadota; class Alphaproteobacteria; order Sphingomonadales; family Sphingomonadaceae; genus Thermaurantiacus. The sequence continues at coordinate 25,925 of JAJUHA010000017.1, forward strand.
GAAGCGGACCAGGCTCGGCCGGTCGCCGCGCGGCTTCAGCCGTGCCTTCCACCCCTCGAACCGCATCACGCCGGCAATCCGCCGGTTGAGAAAGGCCCAGCTGTCGGCGAAATCCTCGCTCTCGTCCGCCATCCAGACGAAGAGCGTCGCCGAATAGACCGCCCCGGCGATCGCCCGCTTGGAGTAATGGTTGAAGTCGGTCGAGGTGTCGCCCGCCGCGCGCCAGATGGCGTCCGCCGTGCCCCAGGTGAGCCGGGCGGCCAGCGGCACATTGCCCGGCAGCGCGAGGATGGCCGCCGCCCGTCGCACTGCCTCGCGGTGGGGCGCTGCCGCCTCGAGCCGGGTGCGGATCGCCGCCGTCACCTTCTCGCGCACCTTCATCGCCCGGAACTCCGGCGTGCTGCAGGCCTCGACCATGGCATCGTCGGCGGCGCGGATATAGGCTGCGACCATGTCGGCCGCACCGCCGGGGAAGGCCAGGCCCGCGACTGCAGGGTCGACGCCGAGATCCTTCGCCGCGGCGTCGAGCGCGCGCGCGCTCCAGCCGTCGAACGGCACGTGCGGCAGCATGGCCAGGGCCAGTGCGGGCCTGAGCTCGTCGAGCGTCGGGTCGTCGGGAAGCGCCATGGGCTCCTCCTAGCGCCTCGCGCGGGTGGCGCAAACCGCCGCCGCCGGGGCCGCTTGCCGCACCGCCCCGCTTCTGCTATCTCCTTCGGGTTGGCGCTGCCGGCCGGGGCCGGTGGCGCCCTGTTTTTGGCCTGCGGGCGTTGTATCCCGCACAGCACAAGGAGTTGGTGGCGCGTGCAGATCATCGTTCGGGACAACAATGTCGACCAGGCCCTGCGGGCGCTCAAGAAGAAGCTCCAGCGCGAGGGTGTGTACCGGGAGATGAAGCTGCGTCGCCACTACGAGAAGCCCTCCGAGAAGCGCGCGCGCGAACGCGCGGCGGCCGTCCGCCGCGCCCGCAAGCTGGATCGCAAGCGCGCCGAGCGCGACGGCATCCGCTGATCGCCCGAAGCGCCGCGCCATGTCGCACAGCCTGCCCGGGCCGGCGCCCTCTGGCCTGGCCAAGTGGATCCTTCCCGGCCTCGTCGCCGTCGGCGCCATGACTGCGCTGGCCTGGGCGGGAACGCGAAGCGTCGCCGAGCCCGCGGCGAAGGTCCAGGGCTATCTCGCCGAGAATGCCCGAAAGGCGGGCGTCACCGTCCTTCCCTCCGGCATCCAGATCGAGGTGCTGCGGCCGGCCAGGGGTGCCGGCAGGTCCCCGGCGGCGAGCGACTTCGTCCTCGTCCATTACGAGGGCCGGCTCGCCGATGGCACCGTCTTCGATTCGAGCTACGCGCGCGGCCAGCCGGCCGCCTTCGGCGTGGGCGACGTCATCCCCGGCTTTGCCGAGGCGCTCCAGCGCATGAAGCCGGGAGAGAAGCTGCGCGTCACCATCCCGCCCGCGCTCGGCTATGGCGCCGAGGGCGCGGGCAACGGCGTCATCCCGCCCAACAGCGTTCTCGTCTTCGACGTCGAGCTTCTCCAGGTGGCCAGCGGCGGCTGAGCCTGCTACGTCCTCGTCCGCGGCAGGGGAGGGCGGCATGACGTTCCTGGGTGCAATCCGGTCCGTTCTCGGCAACTATGCCCGCTTCGAGGGCAGCACCGCGCGCGCCGAATACTGGTGGCGGCAGCTTGCGCTGTTCCTCCTCACCATCCTCGTCGGCGGAGTGAGCTACGGCACGGACCCCTTCGCCGGGCCGCTCGGCCTCGTCGGGCTCCTGGTCGTCCTTCCCAGCCTCGCGGTTGCCATCCGCCGCCTCCACGACACCGACCGCAGCGGCTGGTACATCCTCGTCGCCTTCGTGCCCCTCATCGGCGGGCTCATCCTGCTGTGGTGGTATCTGCAGCCCGGCATCCCCGGCCCCAACCGCTTCGGCCCCGACCCCCGCGCCGGCTGAACCGCTGGCCCCGGGCCCGGCGCCGTGCAAGAAGGCGGGGCATGCGCCTCCTGCCTGCCGCAGTCCTGCTCGCCGCAGTCTGGCTCGCTGCCGTCCCGCCTGCAGCGCGCGCGCGGGCAGCCGAGCCGACGGTCCTCGTCGCCGATCCAGAGCCGGTCGTTTCGGTCCGCATCCGCGACAGCGTGCTTCCCGTCCGCGTCGCGCTCGGCTTCCAGGCCGCGCTGCTGCTGAACGCCGGGCCGGCGATGGCGACGGGCATCCGGCCCTTCCCAATCGTCGGCAAGCTGCGCTTCTCGAACCCGCTCCTGCCCGGCGGCTCGGCGCTCGTCCGCTTCAACCGGATTGGGGTCGCAATCGCGGGTGCCGGCAGGCGCAAGCTCCCCACCGCCTGGATCGAGCCGGAGATCACCGCCCGCACCGCCGGCGTGCTCTCGATCTTCGCCTTCGAGGGCGACCGGATCATCTGGTCGAACCCGCGCGCGCCCGCCGGCGGCGCCACCTACGCGCTCGCCCGCGACGGCCGGAACGATCCCGACGTGAAGCTCCGGCTTGGCGGCGAGACGCTGCGCCTGACGCTCGCGCCGGACAGCCCGGTCACCATCATGAACGCCCGCGCCGCCGCCGCGCTCGCGCGCGAGGGGCTGGTGCGGCGCGGCAGCAGCGTCGGCCTGTGGGAGCCCATCCCCCGCGCGCGCCTGCCCTGGCAGGCGCTGCTGCCCCGGCCCGGCGCGACGCTGGCCGGGCTCCCCCTCGTCCGCCCGGCCGCGCGGGTGAGCGAGGCGGAAGCGAAGGCGATCGACGCCCGCGCCCAGGCCGGCACGTCGACCGAGGCCGACGATGCCGACACCATCGTCGTCAGGGGCGAGCGGGAGGGCCGGCGCGGCCGCGCGCCCTGGGTCCTCATCGGCGCCGACGTGCTCGACCGCTGCAGCCGGATCGAGCTTGACCGGCCGGGCCAGCGCTGGCTGCTGACCTGCGCCTTCTGAGGCGCGTCAGTTCTTCCGCAGGCTCAGGAACGCCCGCTCGCCGCGCAGCGCGTCGATCCAGCTGAGCGGATTGAGGGTTGCCGAGCCGTCGAGGCTGAAGGTGGTGAACTCGGCGCGGCCGACGATGTTCTCGACCGGGACCAGGCCGAGGCCGCCCACCTCGGGCGGCACCCGGCTGTCCGAGCTGTTGTCGCGGTTGTCGCCGAGCAGGAAGATGTAGCCCTCGGGAACGGTCACCGGCGGCCGGTCGTCGCGCTCGGTCGCAGCCAGGTCGAGCACCACATAGGTGCGCCCGTCCAGCTCCTCGCGCCAGGCCGGGAAGCGGCACACCGGCGTGCCGTCCGGCCGCGTTCCCCTGAGTGAGGGGAGATACTGGCAGTCGGTGTTGGGCGACACCTCGATCTCGACGTCGGCGATCCGCTCGTGCGGCACGGGTGCGCCATTGAGCCAGAGGATCCCGCCGCGCATCTCGACCGTGTCTCCGGGCAGCCCCACCACCCGCTTGATCCAGTCGGCCCCGTCGGACGGGGACTTGACCACGATGATGTCGCCCCGCTCCGGCAGCCGGCCGAACAGCCGGCCCGGGATCTTCGGCAGGATCGGCACCGAGGGCGAGAGATAGCTGAAGCCGTAGGGGAACTTGGACACGATCAGCCGGTCCCCGACAAGCAGGCCCGGCATCATCGATTCCGACGGGATGTAGAAGGGCTTGGCAAGGAAGCTGTGGATTCCGAGCACGGCGAGGATGAGGACGGCCCATTGCTGCGCCTCGCGGCGCCACGAGAAGGGCGGCTTCACCTTGGCGGGCTTGGCGGCCCCTCGGTCCAGTTGGTTCATTCGGGGCTCGCGGTGATGAGGACGAAGGCCTGCGCCCAAGGATGGTCGTCGGAAAGCGTCACGTGAATGCGCGCCTTATGCCCCACGGGGGTGAGCGCTTCAAGCCGCGCCAGCGCCCCGCCGGTCAGCGCCATGGTGGGGGCGCCCGAGGGCAGGTTGACGACGCCCATGTCGTGGAAGAAGACGCCCTGGCGAATGCCCGTTCCCAGCGCCTTGGCGCAGGCCTCCTTGGCCGCGAAGCGCTTGGCGTAGGTCGCAGCGCGCGTCATCACCCGCCGGTCCGCCTTCGCCTGCTCGGCGGCGGTGAAGATCCGGTCGAGGAAGCGGCTGCCGAACCGGTCGATCGAGCGGGCGATGCGCTCGATGTTGCACAGGTCGGAACCGAGCCCGAGGATGATCATGCCGCCAGTCCGGCGCGTCCCGCGTCCATCCGCGCGCGCATCTCGCGGATGGCCGCTGCAAGCCCGGTGAAGACCGCCTCGCCGATCAGGAAGTGGCCGATGTTGAGCTCCGCCAGTTCGGGGATCGCGGCGACCGCGCCGACGTTGGCGAAGCCGAGGCCGTGGCCGGCATGGACCTCGAGCCCGAGCCCGGCCGCCAGGGCCGCTGCTTCGCGCAGCCGGCAAAGCTCGTCGACCGAGCCGTCGGAATGGGCGTAGGGGCCGGTGTGGAGCTCGATCACCGGGGCGCCGAGCCGTGCGGCCGCCTCGATCTGGCGCACCTCGGGCGCGACGAACAGCGACACCCGGATCCCCGCCTCGCCGAGCCGCTCCACCAGCGGCTTCAGCGTGTTGAACTGGCCGGCAGCGTCCAGCCCGCCCTCGGTGGTGCGCTCGGCCCGCCGCTCGGGGACGATGCAGGCCGCGTGCGGGCGGTTGGCGAGCGCGATGGCCAGCATCTCGTGCGTTGCCGCCATCTCGAGGTTGAGCGGAAGCGCGATCTCCCGGACCAGCCGGGCGATGTCGGCATCCGTCATGTGCCGCCGGTCCTCGCGCAGGTGCGCCGTGATGCCGTCGGCGCCGGCCGCGGCAGCGGCGTGCGCGGCCCGGATGGGGCAGGGGTGGTCGCCGCCGCGCGCGTTCCGGATGGTCGCCACATGGTCGATGTTGACGCCGAGGCGCAGATGCCCCGGGGCGCGGCCTGGCGCGGTCATGCCTTCCGGCTCCCCGGCTTCACGGCCGGGATCGCGGCAAGCTCCGGCGGCAGCGCGTCGGCCGGGTAGCTCGGCACGGCAAGCCGGATGAGCGGCGTGAACGGCACGCCGAGGTCCGCCGTTCCATCCGAGCGGTCGACCAGCGCTGCCGCGTGGATGACCCGGCCGCCGGCCGCCGCGATCGCGGCGATCGCCTCCCGGCTCGACAGGCCGGTCGTCACCACGTCCTCGCACAGGATGACCGGCATGCCCGGCGCCAGGGCGAAGCCGCGCCTCAGCTCGAACACGCCTTCCGGCCGCTCCACGAACATGGAGAGGCAGCCGAGCGCCCGGGCCAGCTCGTGGCCGATGAGGATGCCGCCCATCGCCGGCGCCACCACGGCCTGCGCCTCGGCCCTGGCTGCTTCCGGGAGCGCCGCGGCCAGCGCCCGGGCAAGCCGCTCGGCCCGGGCCGGGTCCATCAGCACGCGCGCGCACTGCAGGTAGCGGGGCGAGTGCCGCCCGGAGGAGAGGATGAAATGCCCCTCGAGCAGCGCGCCCGCGGCGCGGAACGCCTCGAGCACCTCCTCGCGCGTCATCGAAGCCGTCATCGCCGCGCGCCATGGCAGGGACGCGCCAGCGGGAAAAGCCCCCGCGACAGGATTGCGCCTCAGGTCTCGCGCGCCCGATCGGCCGTGACCACCGCCTCCAGCGCCCGCAGCCCGGCCACCAGATCCTCGAGATGGCGGACATCCTCGACCTCGATGTCGAGCACATAGTGGTGGTGCGCCCGGTCGCGGTCCTCGAGCCGGAGGTTGACGATGTTGGCCGCCTGCTGCGCCAGCACCGCCGTCACCTGCGCCAGCGCGCCCGGCTCGTTGATCACCACCACCCCGATCCGCCCGGTGCCGCTGCCGGCATCCGGCGCCCAGGCGAGGTCCACCCAGTCCTCGTGGGCGGCATCGTCCAGCCGCGGGCAGGCAAGCGTGTGCACCACCACGCCCCTCTCGGGCACCCGCACGCCGACGATCCGGTCGCCCGGCACCGGCATGCAGCAGGAGGCCAGCTCCATCCCCGCCTCGGTCGCATGGCCGTCGATGAGGATGCCGCCCTTGCCGGCGGGGCGCCGGCGGCGGCGCTTGCGCGCAGCGCCTGCCCCGGGGATGAGCGCGTCCATCACCTGCGCATCGGAAAGCGTGCCGCGCGCCAGCGCCACGTGCAGCGCCGCCTCGTCGGGCAGGCGCAGGCGCGCGAGGGCCTCGGCGACGGCCTCCGGGCTGATCGCCACCTTGAGCTCCTTCAGGATCCGCTCGAAGAGCGCCCGCCCGGTCCGCTGCAGGCCCGCCTTCTCCCGCGTGCGGACATGCCGCCGCACTGCCGAGCGCGCCTTGGCCGTCACCACGAACTTCTCCCAGGCCGGATCCGGCGTGTGGCCGGCGCGGGTCAGGATCTCCACCTGGTCGCCGTTCTTGAGCGGAGTCCGCAAGGGGACCGTCTTGCCGTTCACGCGCGCGCCCGTGCAGGTGTCGCCCAGCCGCGTGTGCACGGCATAGGCGAAGTCGACCGGCGTTGCCCCCATGGGCAGCTGGATGAGCTCGCCCTTCGGCGTGAAGCAGAAGAGGCGATCGGTGAACATCGCCATCCGGGTGTGCTCGAGCAGCTCCTCGGGCGACTGGGCATGTTCGAGGATCTCGATCAGGTCCTCGAGCCAGGGATAGTGCACGTCGCCGCCCTGCTTCTGCTTGTAGGCCCAGTGCGCCGCCATGCCGAACTCGGCCTCGGCGTGCATGTCGGCGTCGCGGATCTGCACCTCGATCCGCAGCTTCTCGCGGTCGACGAGGGTGGTGTGGAGCGAGCGGTAGCCGTTGGCCTTGGGCGTGGAGATATAGTCCTTGAAGCGGCCGGGCACCATCTTCCAGCGCTGGTGGAGCGCGCCCAGCGCCCGGTAGCAGTCGTCCGGCGAGGGGGTGATCACCCGGAAGGCGACCACGTCGGACAGCTGCTCGAAGGCGATGTCGCGTTCCTTCATCTTGGCGAAGATCGACCAGGGCCGCTTCTCGCGCCCGCGCACATCGTCTGCCGCCACATTGGCCTGCGCCAGCGCCAGCCGGATCCCGCTCTCGATCCGCCCGATCGTGTCCTGGTTGCCCGAGCGCAGCGCGGCGAGCCGGGCGGTGATCCCCTCGAACGCCTCCGGCTCGAGCTCGCGGAAGGCGAGGTCCCGGAGCTCGTCCATGAAGCCGTAGAGCCCGATCCGCTCGGCGAGCGGGGCATAGATGTCCCAGGTCTCCTTGGCGATCCGTCGCCGCTTCTCCGGATTCCTCAGATGGTGCAGCGTGCGCATGTTGTGCAGCCGGTCGGCCAGCTTCACGATGAGGACGCGGATGTCGTCCGACATGGCGAGCACGAACCGCCTGAGATTCTCCGCCGCCCGCTCGCTCTCCGACTGCGCCTCGATCCGGCTGAGCTTGGTGACGCCATCGACCAGGCGGGCGATGTTGTCGCCGAACAGGCGGCTGATGTCCTCGGGCGTCGCCACCGTGTCCTCGATCGTGTCGTGGAGGATGGCGGTCGCGATCGTCTCGTCGTCGAGCCTGAGATCGGTCAGGATGCCGGCCACCTCGATCGGGTGGGAGAAATAGGGGTCCCCGCTCGCCCGCAGCTGGCTGCCGTGCGCCTTCATCGAGAAGACATAGGCCCGGTTCAGCAGATCCTCGTCCGCTTCCGGATCATAGGCCCGAACCTTCTCGACCAGTTCATACTGCCGCAGCATCGCGCCGCAATATGGCGGTTTTTCCGGCCTGCGCCAGTGGGCGTGCCGAAGGCGCCCCACGCGGCCGCCCACCTGTGCCGCCTTGCCCCGGCGGTCAGGGTGCGGCAGGTGCAGGAGGCCGCCATGCCGCCTTCCCGTCCGTTCCGGCATCCGCGCCCGAACCGCCGCCGGCCGGCCGCCTGACCATGCCCGCCCCGCCGCGCGACATGGTTCCCGTTCCCGGCGGCCGGTTCCGCATGGGCTCCGACCATCACTATCCCGAGGAAGCCCCGGCGCACGAGGTTGCCGTCGCGGGCTTCCTGATGGACCGCACGCCCGTCACCAACCGCCAGTTCGCGGCCTTCGTCGAGGCGACGGGCCATGTGACCGTCGCCGAGGTGGCGCCCCGGGCCGAGGACTATCCCGGCGCCCGTCCCGAGCTGCTGCGGCCCGGCAGCCTCGTCTTCGTGCCCACGCCCGGGCCCGTCCCCCTCGATGCCTGGTCGCAGTGGTGGCGCTGGACCATCGGGGCCGACTGGCGCCACCCGACCGGCCCCGACAGCAGCCTCGACGGCCTCATGGACCACCCGGTCGTCCATGTCGCGCTTGCCGATGTCGAGGCCTACTGCGCCTGGGCGGGCACCGCGCTCCCCACCGAGGCCGAGTGGGAACATGCGGCCTGGGCCGGCATGTCGGGCCACGACTATGCCTGGGGCGACGAACTCGAGCCGGGCGGCCGCCACATGGCGAACCTCTGGCAGGGCCCCTTTCCCCACGCCAACAGCGCGGCAGACGGCTTCGTGCGGACGTCGCCGGTCGGCAGCTTTCCCGCCAACGGCTTCGGCCTCCACGACATGATCGGCAATGTCTGGGAATGGACCGCCGACTGGTGGAGCCCCCGCCACGCCCCGGCGCGCGCCTGCTGCGCGCCCGACGCCCGCGCCCGCAGCATCGATCCGGCCGTGCCGGCCATTCCCCGCCGCGTCCTGAAGGGCGGCAGCCACCTCTGCGCCCCCAGCTACTGCCGCCGCTATCGCCCGGCCGCGCGCCACGCCCAGGCCATCGACACGGGCACCAGCCACATCGGCTTCCGCACCATCCGCCGCACCCCCGCCTGACCGCCGCACCCACGCCTGACCGGCGCGCCTCCCGATGCCTCAGGGCCGGCCCTTCATCCGCTTCGCCCGGATCTTCCCCCAGCGGTCGGTCCGCGTGCCCGGCCGGCCGCCCGCGGCCTGCGGCCTCGCCGGCGCTGCGGAGGCCGCGCCGATCCCCAGCTCGCCCGCCTCGAGCCGGCGGATCTCGTCGCGCAGGCGCGCCGCCTCCTCGAACTCGAGGTCGGCGGCGGCCGCGTGCATCCGCTTCTCCAGCTCGGCAATGTGCGCGGCAAGGTTGTGGCCGACGAGATGCGGCGTCTCGGCGTCGATCTCAACCGTCAGATGGTCCTTCGCTGCCACATGGCCGATGATGTCGGCGACTGCCTTCTTCACCGTCTCGGGTGTGATGCCGTGGGCCGCGTTCCAGGCGAGCTGCTTCGCCCGCCGCCGCTCGGTCTCGGCCAGCGCGCGCTCCATCGAGCCGGTGACGAAGTCCGCATAGAGGATCACGCGCCCCTCGGCGTTCCTGGCGGCGCGGCCGATGGTCTGGATGAGCGAGGTCTCCGAGCGCAGGAAGCCCTCCTTGTCGGCATCGAGGATGCAGACGAGCCCGCACTCGGGAATGTCGAGCCCTTCGCGCAGCAGGTTGATGCCGACGAGCACGTCGTAGACGCCCAGCCTCAGGTCGCGGATGAGTGCGATCCGCTCCAGCGTCTCGACGTCGGAGTGCATGTAGCGCACCCTGAGGCCCGCCTCGTGCAGATACTCGGTGAGATCCTCGGCCATCTTCTTGGTGAGCGTGGTGACGAGCGTGCGGTAGCCCTTCGCCGCGGTCGCCTTCGCTTCGGCGACAAGGTCGTCCACCTGGTCCTCGACGGGGCGCACCTCGACCGGCGGGTCGACGAGGCCGGTCGGGCGGATCACCTGCTCGACGAACACGCCCCCGGTCTGCGCCAGCTCCCAGGGGCCCGGGGTCGCCGAGACGCAGATGGTCTGCGGCCGCATCCGGTCCCACTCCTCGAACCGCAGCGGCCGGTTGTCCACGCAGCTCGGCAGCCGGAAGCCATATTCGGCAAGCGTCACCTTCCGCGCCCGGTCGCCGCGCGCCATCCCCCCGATCTGCGGGATGGTGACATGGCTCTCGTCGACGAAGAGGAGGGCATTGTCAGGGAGATACTCGAACAGCGTCGGCGGCGGCTCGCCCGGCAGCCGCCCGGTCAGGAAGCGGGAGTAGTTCTCGATCCCCGCGCAGGAGCCGGTCGCCGCGATCATCTCGAGGTCGAAGCGGGTGCGCTGCTCGAGCCGCTGATGCTCCAGCAGCCGGCCTTCGGCTTCGAGCTCCTTCAGCCGCTCGGCCAGCTCGTGCCGGATCGCCTCGACCGCCTGGGCGAGCGTCGGGCCCGGCGTCACATAGTGGGAATTGGCATAGACCTTCACCCGCTCCAGGCTGGCGATCCGGTTGCCGGTCAGCGGGTCGAACTCGGTGATCGCTTCCACCTCGTCGCCGAAGAAGGAGATGCGCCAGGCCATGTCCTCATAGTGGGAGGGGAAGAGCTCCAGCGTGTCGCCGCGCACGCGGAAGTCGCCGCGGGAAAATCCGGCGTCGTTGCGCCGGTACTGCAGCGCCACCAGCTTGCGGACGATTTCGCGCAGGTCGGCCGCCTGGCCCTTCTGCAGGCTGAAGGTCATCGCCGAATAGGTCTCGACCGAGCCGATGCCGTAGAGGCAGGAGACCGAGGCAACGATGAGCACGTCGTCGCGTTCCAGAAGCGCCCGGGTGGCCGAATGGCGCATCCGGTCGATCGCCTCGTTCACGCTGCTCTCCTTCTCGATGTAGGTATCGGTCCGCGGCACATAGGCCTCGGGCTGATAATAATCATAGTAGGAGACGAAATACTCGACGGCGTTGTCCGGGAAGAAGGACCTGAACTCCCCGTAGAGCTGGGCTGCCAGGATCTTGTTCGGCGCCAGCACCAGCGCCGGGCGCTGCAACTCCTCGATCACCTTCGCCATGGTGAAGGTCTTGCCCGAGCCCGTCACGCCCAGCAGCACCTGGTCGCGCTCGCCGCTGCGCACCTGCGCGACCAGCTCGGCGATCGCCGCCGGCTGGTCGCCGGCCGGCGCATAGTCCGAGACCAGCCGGAACCGTCTGCCGCCTTCCGACTTCTCCGGCCGCACGGGCCGGTGCGCCACGAAATCGGCCGCAAGTGGGATCTCGTCGAGGCTGGTGCGGATCGCGATGGCCATGGCCCCCTCTAGGCCGGCCGCGCCCGTTCGGCGAGCCCCGGCAGCGGATTTCGCCCTGAGGCTGGTCCGTGCTATGGACTCTTGCGTCGGGCGAGCCCCCGATACCGATGCGATGTCCCTGGCAGGGGCCCGTTGCGACACGGGCCGAGGTTCTTTCGAGGGAGAGCCTCGGGGAAGGAGGACATCATGTCCGGTTGCGCCACGCCGGCCTGGCTCGGGCCGATCCTCATCACGGCCTCGCTCCTGCTTCTCCTCGCCGGATGGCGGCTCGGCACGGCGTCCGCCGACGCCGGCCCGACCCTGGCCGGGCGCTGGCGTCCGCTTCTTCTCGTGGCGGGCCTGCTGCTGCTGGGCACCGGGGTGGCCGCCGTGTCCGAGACGGCCCGGCGCAAGGATTGCCTCGCCCGGGCAGGCGCCTGCCCGGCACCGCTTGTCGGGGCTGGCTACCCCTGCCGGGCCGAAGGCGGAGCCTGCGACGGAGGTGCGGGAAAGTGCGTCACGCAGAAGGGCTTCTGGCCCTGGGACTCCGACTGCGAGTGCCATTGCCGCTGAACCGGCGCGACCGCATCGGCCGCGGGGCTTGGAAACGGCTCCGCAGCCGCTAGCAGCGGTGCCATGCGCGCATGCCTGCTCCCGGTCCCGCTTCTGGTCCCGCTGCTGGTCCCGCTGCTGGCCGCCGCCTGCGGCCGGCTCGACACCCCCGCCCCGCCGCGCGCACCGGCCGAGGAGGTCATCACCCCCCGGGTCTCGCGCGTCGGTTTCGCGCTCGAGGCGGACCTTCCCGCCATCCGCGCGGCGCTCGAGGCCGCGGTGCCGAAGACCCTCCATTCCGTCGACGAGGTTCGCGAACGCTGCCTGCCCCCCGGCCTCCGGTGCCACCTGAAGGGCGAGGTGGTGCGTGGCCCCATCACGCTCTCGGGCAGCGGCGAGACGCTCCGCCTGTCCATGCCCCTGACCGGCCATGTCCGCGCCAGCGAGATCCTCCGCTTCGTCGGCACGCCCGAAGCGACCGGCAGGGCCGTGGTAAGGGCGCGCGTGCGTGTCGCGATCGGCCCGGACTGGCAGCCGGTGCCCAAGGTCGATCTTGCCTGGACATGGAGCGAACCCCCCGGCATCCGGGTCGGGCCGAAGCGCTTCATCTTCCGGCACCAGGTCGACTCCGAACTCGCGCGTCTCGCCCGCCGGATCGAGACGCGGCTTCCGGCCGAGATCGCGAAGCTCCACCCCCGCGACCAGCTCGCCGACGCCTGGGCGAAGGCCCACACCTCGATCCTCCTCAACCGCGCCAACCCGGAGGTCTGGATGCGGGTGACACCGCGCGCGGTCGCGGTCGGAACCCTCGGGATCCGGGGCCAGAAGGCGGTGCTGCCACTCGTGATCGAGGCCACCACCGAGACCTTCGTCGGCCGTCGCCCGCCCGATCCGCCGGTCGGCCCGCTGCCACCGCCTGCGCCCCTCGCCTCGGATGGCTTCCGGCTCGTCATCCCGGTGCTGGCGGACTGGGAGGTGCTGGAAGGCGTGCTCGCAAAGGCCCTCGCGAAGGTGGCGGCCAGGGGCATCGCCGTCCCCGTCCTCGGCCCGGTCGATGCCCGCTTCGGCCGGCCGACCCTCTACGGCACCGAGGGCGGCCGGGTCGCCGTCGGCCTCCCGCTCGAGGCGCGCAGCGGCCTGGTGCGCGCGAAGGGCGAGGTCTTCCTCACCGGCGCCGTCCGCAACGCGCCCGATTCGCAGGCCCTCGAAGTCAGCGATCTCGCCGTCACCGGCAACCTCGAGGGGGCCGAGGGCCGGCTCCTGCTCGCCGTCGCAAGGGCCCCGGCCGTGCGCGAGGCGATCGCCGCCGAACTCGGCCAGAACTTCCGCCGCGACTTCGAGACGCTCCGGGCGAAGATCGACCGCGCGCTCACCGGCAAGCGCATCGGCGCCTTCGTGCTCGACGCCCGCATCACCGAGACCCGCAACGGCGTGATCCACCCCCTCGGCCAGGGCGCCTTCCTCCTCGTCGAGGCGCGGGGCGATGCCGAGCTGCGCTGGGAGCCCGCGCGCACCCCGCCCCGCCACGCCCCGCAGGCATCGCGCGCCCGCCCCTCGGGCCGCACGCGCCGCGCCTGCTCAGCCGCCGCTCAGAAGTTCAGGCTCCCGCGCACATAGACGAACCGGCCGTTGAACCCGAAGGGCGAGAAGCTCGAGAAGGGCAGGAAATAGTTGTTGACCGAATGGTTGCGCACTGCCCCCGTCACCGGGTCGCGGCCCTGCCCGGTCGGCGCCCGCGTCGGATAGACGTTGAGCACATTGTCCGCGCCCACCGCGATCTCGAAGGTCTCGCGGATCCGCACCCGCGCCTCCATGTCGGTGATCCACTTGGCTTCCAGCAGCAGGTCGTTGAACGCGTCCGCACCGGGCGAGAGCACCTCGCCGTAGCGGTTGGTCCGGACCGTCAGGCCCAGCCAGTCGCGCTCGAAGTCGAGCGCCATGTTCACCCGATCGACCGGCTGCCCCCGCTCGATCCGGAGCGACTCCAGCCGCCCGAACAGGGTGATCCCCGGCACCTGGTTGAGCGCGCCCGGAAGATCCTGCCGGCCCGAGATCCGCGTCTTGTTGCGGTTGTAGCCGATGGTGAGGCCGAGGGACCCGATGTCGCCCACGTCGGGCCGCCAGTTGGCGATGACGTCGAGCCCCTGGGTCTTGGTGTCGATCCCGTTGAAGAAGTAGCGCGCCGCCGAGATGTTGGTGAAGCCCGCCGCGTTCAGGATCTCGGCGATCCCCCGCCCCGGGTTCGAGCCGGCCGGGTTGCCCGCCGCGTCGCGCGTCGCCGTCAGATTGTCGGAGAGCACGATCCGGTTGTCGATGTCGATCCGGTACCAGTCGACCGTGAGCGAAACCCGCGGCGCCGGCGTGAACACGCCGCCGGCCGAGTAGGACACGCTCGTCTCCGGGCCCAGCGGCGTCGAGCCCAGCGCCAGCGCCACCGGGTTGGCGTTGGGCAGCGTCACCGCGTCCACCAGCACGCCCCCGATGTTGTTGGTGGCGGCGGCGGCGAAGAACTGCTGGGCAAGCCCCGGCGCCCGGAATCCGGTCGAAACCCCGCCCCGCAGCGCGAACATCTCGAGGGCCTGCCAGCGCGTCGCCACCTTCCAGTTCCAGTCCGAGCCGAAGTCCGAATAGTCCTCGAAGCGGCCCGCCACCTGCGCCGACCATTTCGGCGTGAGGTTCGCATCCACCTCGGCATAGAGCGAGACATTCTCCCGCGCATTCTCGCCCGTCACGGTGACGCCGCCGATGACCGGCTGGAAGCCGGGGAAGACCTGCGCGCCCGGCGCTGCGAACGCGCTTCCCGCCGCCCCCGTGAACTGCGGGTTGTTCTCGCCCACCCGCACCGGGCCGGCCTGGTAGCTCGCCAGTTCGCCGGGCCGCACCCGGTAGGTCTCGCGCCGCCACTCGAGGCCCGCCGCCACCGTCACGCCGGCCAGCCAGTCGAAGCTGCGGGTGAGGTCGAGGTTGAACAGATACTGGCCGTAGCGCAGCCCGCCGGAATCGAACTCGGTCGGGCTCGCCGCCCCGAGCGACGCATTGACCGAGTTGATGATCCGGAAGTCGAAGGCATTGCGCCCATGGCCGAAGGAGAGGTCGAAGCTGGTCCCGAAGAACTCGCCCTTCAGCCCCGCGAAGAATTCATAGTCCTTCGACTTGGAGGTGATGAGCGGCAGGAACCCGTCCGGGTAGAGGGCGATCACGTTGCGGTTGTCGTTCGAGCGCCGGTAGAAGCCCGCCGATTCGCCGTCCCGCTCGCCGTAGGTGCCGAACAGATAGGCGGTCACATTCTCGTCGAGCGGCAGCCCGAAGTTGACCGCGAAGCCGAAATCCTCGGTCTCGGCATCGCCGTAGCGGTGGTTGAGCCGGTCGAAGGTGAATTCCTCCGGGCTGTAGACGGTCGCCACATTGTACTGCCGCCGCGGGTCGAAGCCGGACCGGTTGGTCTGCTCCCGGTCGCGATACTCGGCGGTCACGTTGAGGAATCCCTCGGCTCCGATCGGCAGGCCGAAGTTGCTCGAAAGCTGGAGGAAGTCGCCGTCGTTCGCCTTCCGGTCGCGCCCCGTCTTCTCCAGCTCGAGCACGCCGTCGGGCGTCAGGATCGGCGCGCCGCCTGGTCCCAGCCTGACTCCGGTCACCTCCTCCACGCCCGACACCCGGCCGACATGCGTGCCCAAGGTCGCGGCAAAGCGCGCGCCCTGCCGGTCCTCGCGCAGCTGGAAGTTGATGACGCCGGCAATCGCGTCCGAGCCATATTGCGCTGCCGCCCCGTCGCGCAGCACCTCGACGCGCCCCAGCGCCGGCGACGGGATCATGTTGATGTCGACCGCCTGGGAACCCCGCCCCACCGAGCCATTGATGTTCAGGAGCGCGGCCAGATGCCGCCGCTTGCCATTGACCAGCACCAGCGTCTGGTCGGGCCCGAGACCGCGGAGCGTCGCCGGCCGGATCACGTCGGTCCCGTCGGTGATCGAGGGCTGCGGGAAGTTGAACGAGGGCACGAGGTCCCTGAGCGCCCGCGCCGTCTCGGAAACCCCGCGCTGGGTCAGCGCCTCGCCGCCCACCACGTCGATGGGGACCGGGCTGTCGAGGATGGTCCGGTCGGACCGCCGTGTTCCCGTCACGATGATGGTGTCGTCGGCCTCGGTCGCGCCGGCGAGCTGGGCGAGCGCCGGCGCCGGCAGCGCGACGACGGGAAGCGCCACCACCGACCCGAGCAGCAGCACACGGAGAGAGGAGCAAGGCGTGCGCGACCGCATGGCAATCTCCCTGGAAGCGGTGTTGCGCTGCATCATGCGGCGCGCCGCCGGCAACACAAGCGGCCCGCCGCCGCACCGCCCCGATTGTGAACAGGGTGTTGCCAGAAGGTGACGATTTTTGCTCCGCTTTCGTCTCGCCTCCGCGCTGGCGCCGGCCCCGCGCGACTGCATTGACCCGCCGCCGCGCCCGTGCCACTAGCCGCCTCCCGTGCCTGGGTAGCTCAGTTGGTAGAGCAAGCGACTGAAAATCGCTGTGTCGGTGGTTCGAATCCGCCCCCGGGCACCACCTCTTCCTGGCTGATCTGAAACTTCCGGCGGAGCGCCACGCCCGCGAGGAACGGCAGGACGATGATGGCAAGCGACTGGAGAGCGCCCAGCAGCCGCAGCAGGAGCGAGACGCCATCGCTTCGCCGCAGAAGCTCGACCCAGAAGCCGGGGGTCCCTTCGCGGGGCGCCTAGAGCAGGAAGAAGGGCCTGAGTCTGTTGGCAAGCGAAAGCTGCAGCGGCTGCACCGGCTCCTCCATGCCCGGTGCCCACGCCAGCGTGCCGGCGAAGAGCCACGCCGCCCGCTTCGCGCACGGCCCCTCGCTCGGCCGCTTCGCCCGCACCTGCACCTCGTAGCGGAAGACGCGCTGCTCCCGGTCCCGATCCCCCTGCGCGGCCATCGCCTGCTTCAGTGCCTGCAACCCTTTGGCGGGAATGTCGCAATGTGTTCCCCGCTCGCTGGGGGATGAACCGTCGCTCAGGGGAGCCCCCGATGCGGTCACTTGGCGGCTTTCGCTCCACGCGAATGTCAGGTGGCATCTGCCGGACGCCTGTCCCGCAAGGGCGGGAGCCAGGCTCGCCGAGAGGTGCCGAGAGGCGCCGAGAGGTGCCGCCATCTCGGGCGCTGCGATCCTGGCCTGCGCTGCCGCCCCCTGCAGCCGCTGCCCGGCGCTGGCATGGCCGGCTGCTGATCGGCCGAAGCGCGTCGCGCGCTCGCCGCCCCACCCATGACTCGGCGGGCGTCGGCTACCTCTGCGGAGAGCGGCGCGCGTGCCACGGTGAATCTCCCTGCCGTAGCCAGCCGCTTCGCGGCCCGAGGATGATGTGAGGGACCACGGGAGTCCTCACCGCGCGCCAGCCTCCTGCAGCCGGTCCACCAGCACTTCGCCCGTGCGCCGCCTTCGGGGCAGGTCATCCGCCCTGACCCGGTCGATGGTCACCACCCGCAGCTCTCCGTTGTCCGCCGCCACGCTCCAAGGCACGTGCAGGCGCGGCCGGTGGCAAAGCCGCCTGCTCGGCCCTACAAGACAGGCGGCGAGGGGTGCGCGGGCCAAGCCCGCGCGTCGGTCCTATCGCCTGCGGCGCAGGCCGGCCGGAATTCGGCGAGTCTTCGGGCTCGCTCGCGCTAGCCGCAGCCGCCGTTACTCGTCTGGCCCGAGGTTCTGGTTCTTGGGCGGCACCGCCGCCGTCAGCCGCAGCGCTTCCGCCGAGGCCGCCAGGCTGCCGAGATCATCCGCTTCCTCATCCTCCTCGATCTGCACCTTCATGAGGCCCTGGATGATCCGCTCCTCGAGCTCGGCTGGCGAAATCGTCCCCTCCGCAATCTCCCTCAGCGCCACCACCGGGTTCTTGTCCCGGTCGCGGTCGAGCGTCAGCTCCGCTCCGCCCGAGATCTGCCGCGCCCGCTGGGCAGACAGCAGCACCAGCTCGAACCGGTTGGGAACCTTCTCGATGCAATCCTCGACAGTGACACGCGCCACGGGCACACTCCAGCAGAAGGGGAAGCGCGGCCGGATAGCCGCCGCACCCGGCGGCGTCAAGGAAGGGGTTGACCGCCGCGCCCGCCTCGGCTAGCCGCCCTCGCTCGCATTCGGCCCCGCACGCCCGGTGAAGCGGTGGCCCGGCAGCCCGGAGACGGGCGCCGCGCGGTCCCGGGCCTCCTCTTCAAGGAAGAGGTGCCGCGCGGCACTCCCGCCGCCGGCAAGCGAAGGATGGACCATGTCGAAGCGCACCAGCGCCAAGTATAAGCTCGACCGCCGGATGGGCGAGAACATCTGGGGTCGCCCCAAGTCTCCCATCAACCGCCGCGAATATGGCCCCGGCCAGCACGGCCAGCGCCGCAAGGGCAAGCTCTCCGACTTCGGCCAGCAGCTCAAGGCCAAGCAGAAGCTCAAGGGCTATTACGGCGACGTGACCGAGAAGCAGTTCCGCAAGGTCTATGAGGAAGCCGTCCGCGTGAAGGGCGACACCTCGCAGAACCTCATCGGCCTGCTCGAGCGGCGGCTGGACATGGTCGTCTATCGCGCCAAGTTCGCCCCCACCATCTTCGCCGCCCGCCAGATCGTGAACCACGGCCATGTCCGGGTGAACGGGAAGACCTGCAACATCGCCTCGGCCCGCGTCGCCCCCGGCGATGTCATCACGCTGTCCGCCCGGGCGCGGGAAATGGCGCTGGTGCTCGAGGCCCAGGCGTCCGCCGAGCGCGACATTCCCGACTATGTCGCCGTCGACGGCTTCGAGGCCACCTATGTCCGGGTGCCGAGCCTCGACGAGGTGCCCTATCCGGTCAAGATGGAGCCGAACCTCGTCGTCGAGTTCTACTCGCGCTGAGCCGGGCGCGCCGCCGGCTCAGTCCCGCGCGGCCGCCGCAAGCACGCCGGCGAGCGAGGCGAACACCTCGTCCACCATCCGCTGGCCCCTGACCCGGCCGAGCAGCCGGACATGGCGGAGGATGTTGGCGAGGTAGAGCTGCTGGCATTCGAGCACGAAGTCGGCATCGGCCCGGCTGATGCGCCCGGCGCGAAGCGCCAGCGCGGTCGCATGCGCCGTGCCGGCCAGCGCGCGCAGATGCGGCAGCACCTCGGCCCGCACCGTCTCCCAGGTCTCGCCGGCAGCCGTCGCCGCGGACTCCGCCAGCCGGCGGGCAATGGCCGGGATCGAGGGCGCGAGAAGCTCAGTTGCGGGCATCGGCCGGGTCCTTTCCGAGCAGGGCCTCGCCTTCCGCGGCAATCCGGCAGGTTCCGCGCGCGGCACTCAGCTCGACGATGAGCGGATCGGTCACGCCGCGGGCCGCGAGGGCGGCGACGGCATCGCGACAGGCGGCAACCGAGCTCGCGAGGGTCTCCGGCACGGGCCCGCCGCCGGAGCGCGCGCGCGCGAGCTCCAGCGCGGCCGCGCCC
>JAJUHA010000018.1 GCA_029268145.1 Sphingomonadaceae bacterium
GCATCGGCGGCGAGCGCGCGCAGCAGCGGCTGGGCCGGCGGCGCCTCGCCGCGGGCGAGCCCGGCCAGCCGCTCGCGCCACCAGGCCAGGCGGATCTCGGCCAGCAGCGGCTCGGCAAGGGTCGCGACCACCCGCTCGAGCTCGAGATCGAGCGCGAGCACGGCGGCAACGGGCGCCCGAAGCGCGGCCGGCGCCCACAGCAGCGCCAGCCACTGCTCGCGATCGGCAGCGCGCAGCAGGCCGAGGGCATCCTCCATGGCGTCCGCTTTCGGCGGGAAGCGCATTCGTATGCAAGGCCCGCCTGGCTGGGGCGCCGCCCTTGCCTCGCCCCCGCGCTTTCGGCCACCCTGAGGCCAGCCGAGGGAGGATGCGTGGCCGCAACGGGTGTCGCAGCGGGCGAGAGGGCCGGGACCGAAGCGGGCGGGCACGTCGACGCGCCCGATCTCCGGCTGTTCGTCTTCGCCCTCTTCTTCCTGTTCGGCGGGATCACCAGCCTCAACGACGTGCTGATCCCCCGCCTCAAGGCGCAGTTCACCCTTGGCTATGCCGAGGCGATGCTGGTGCAGACCGCCTTCTTCCTCGCCTATTTCCTGGTCTCGCTGCCGGCGGCGCGGGTGGTGCAGCGCGTCGGCTACATGGCGACCGCAGCGCTCGGGCTGGTCACCATGGCGGCCGGCTGTCTCCTCTTCTGGCCGGCAGCGGCCTCGCACGCCTTCCCGGCCTTCCTTGCCGCCCTCTTCGTGCTGGCAGCCGGCATCACCACGGTGCAGGTGGTGGCCAACCCGCTCATCTCGCTCCTCGGCCCGGCGCGGACCGCACACAGCCGGCTGACCTTCGCCCAGGCCTTCAATTCGCTCGGCACCACCATCTTCCCCTATGTCGGAGCGCTCCTCATCCTCGAGGGGCTGGCCGGTGACGCCAATGCCGTGCCGCACAGCTACATGGGGCTTGCCGTCCTCATCCTCCTGCTCGCCGGCCTGGTCTTTGCCCGGCGCGGCCGGCTGCCGCACGCCGCGCCCGCCGTGCTGCCGCCGGTCACCCGCTCCTTCGACCTGCTGCGCCAGACGCGCTTCGGCTGGGGGGCGCTGTGCATCTTCCTCTATGTCGGCGCCGAGGTCGCGATCGGCTCCCTCATCGTCGGCTGGCTGATGGAAGCCGACGTGATGGGCCTCGGCGAGGGCGAGGCCGGGCGGCTCATCTCGGTCTACTGGGGCTGCGCCATGGTCGGGCGCTTCCTCGGCGCCGGGCTGCTGCGGCTGGTCTCGCCGGGCAGGGTGCTCGCCGGCGCGGCGACGCTCGCGCTCGCCCTGCTGGGGCTCGCCGGGCTGCTCGATGGGCCGGCGGCGGGCTGGGCGCTCCTGCTCGTGGGGCTGGCCAATTCCATCATGTTCCCCACCATCTTCACGCTGGCGAGCGAGGATCTGGGGCCCCGCCACGCCGAAGGCTCGGGCCTCATCTGCGTCGCCATCGTCGGCGGTGCGGTGGTCCCGCCGCTTGCCGGGCTCGTCGCCGATGCGGCGGGCCTGCGGCTGGCCTTCGCCGTGCCGGCGGCCTGCTATGCCGTCATCCTCGCCTTCGGGCTGGCGGCCGCCGGCTGGGCGGCGCAGCGGGCCCGCGTGCCCGCGGCCGCCCGATGAGCGCGCGCCCGCTGCGCGCGCTCCTCGTGGTCGGCGGCGGCGCGGCCGGGTGGATGGCGGCCGCTGCCATCAAGACCGCCGCCCCGGCGCTTGCCGTGGCGCTCGTCGAGAGCGAGGAGATCGGGATCGTCGGTGTCGGCGAGGCCACCATCCCGCCCATCCGCCAGTTCAACCGCCAGCTCGGGATCGGCGAGGCCGAGTTCGTCCGCGCCACCATGGGCAGCTTCAAGCTCGGCATCCGCTTCCTCGACTGGAGCAGGCCGGGCGCGGCCTATTTCCACCCCTTCGGCAGCTTCGGAGTCGATTTCGATCCCGTGCCGCTCCACCACTGGTGGCTGAAGCTGAAGGCGGCGGGCGCCGACGTCGGCTCGTTCGACGACCATGCCATGGCCTGGGGCGCCGCCAGCCGCGGGCGCTTCGCCCCGGCCATCCCCGACCCGCGGCGGATCCAGTCCACCCTCGACCATGCCTATCATTTCGACGCGTTCCTCTATGCCGCGCTGCTCCGCCGGGTGGCCGAGGCGCGCGGCGTGACCCGCCACGAGGGGCGCGTGGTGCAGGTGGAGCGCGACGGCGAAGGCGGCGACCTCGTCGCCGTGGTGCTCGCCGACGGCCGGCGCCTTGCCGCCGACCTGTTCGTCGATGCCTCGGGCTTCCGCAGCCTGCTGCTCGGCGAGACGCTCGGCGAGCCCTTCGCCGACTGGAGCCACTGGCTGCCGTGCGACCGGGCCTGGGCCGTGCCCAGCGCCAATGCCGGGCCGATCGCGCCCTACACCCGCTCGACCGCGCGCACGGCGGGCTGGCAGTGGACCATCCCGCTCCAGCACCGCACAGGAAACGGGCTCGTCTTCGCCAGCGCCTTCCTCGGCGAGGAGGCGGCGCGCGACGAGCTGCTGGCGAACCTCCCGGGCGCCCCGCTCGCCGAGCCGCGGCTGCTGCGCTTCCGGACCGGGCGGCGGGTGCGGAGCTGGGTGCACAATGTCGTCGCCGTCGGGCTCGCGGCCGGCTTCATGGAGCCGCTCGAATCGACCTCGATCCACCTCGTCCAGACCGCGGTGACGCGGCTTCTGGCGCTTTTGCCCGACCGCGACGGCATGGCGGTGCCGCGCGCCGAATACAACCGGATCACCGCCGAGGAATGGGAGCGGATCCGCGACTTCCTCCTGCTCCACTATCATCTGAACGCCCGCGAGGGCGAGATGTGGCGGATGTGCGCCCACTCCGCCCTGCCCGAGGGGCTGGCCTGGAAGCTGGAGCAGTGGCGGGAGACCGGCCGGCTGGTCTCCTTCGGCTACGAGCTGTTCCAGAACCCGAGCTGGCTTGCCGTCCACATGGGGCAGGGCGCGCCGCCGAAGCGCTGGGACGCACTCGCCGAACAGCGGCCCCATGTGCCGGCAGCCGAACGGCTGGCGGGCCTGCGGCGGGTGATCGCCGAGGCGGCCGAGGCGATGCCGCTCCACGCGGAGTTCATCTCCGCCAACGGGATGGCGGGGACGGCGGCACCCGCCGCCGCCTGAGACCAGCCGCCGCCTGAGACCGGCCCCGGGACCGGCCCGCCGGCTCAGCGCGCCGCGGGCTCGGGCACCCGCAGCATGGCAAGCGCGGCGGCCACCAGCACGGCGGCGGCGATCGCCATTGTCCAGCGCGGTTCGCCGGGAAAGGCGAGCCGCATGAGCGAGCCCATGACCGAGGAGACCATGAGCTGGGGGAGCACGATGAAGATGTTGAACAGGCCCATGTAGGTGCCGAGCCGGGCCTGCGGCAGCACCGAGGCGAGGATGGCATAGGGCATGGTGAGGATCGAGGCCCAGGCGAGGCCGACCGGGACCATGGCGGCCAGCAGCAGCTCGGGCGTGCGGGCGAGGAAGACGAGGAGGAAGCCGACGGCGCCGGCGGCAAGCCCTGCCATGTGGGTCGCGCGCATGCCGAACCGGGCGGCCAGGGCGGGCAGGAGGAAGGCGGCAAGGGCGGCAACGCCATTGTAGACGGCGAACATCACGCCGACCCAGTCGGCTCCGTCATTGTAGGCCGGAGATGCCGGATCGGTTGCTCCGAAAACCTGTGACGTGACCACGGGGGTCATGTAGATCCACATGATGAAGAGCGCGGTCCAGGTGAAGACCTGGGCCAGCGCGAGCCGCGCCATGGGCAGCGGCATGGCGTGGAGGTCGGAGACGAGGCGCGGCAGCACGCCGCCGCTTTCCCCCCGCATGGCGAGCCGGCGGGTCCAGGCCTGGGCCGCGCCGAAGGCGAGGAGGGCCCCGCCGAGGATGAGGACCGGCCGGTCGAGCGCGAGCGTCTCGACGGCGAGGATGACGAGCGCGCCGGAAGCCGCCCACCAGAAGCCATGTTCGGGCCGGGCCAGCGGGGCGTCGGGGTCGGCGACGGCGGCGTCGCCGTCGAAGGCGCGCAGCTCCTCTGGCGCATATTCGCGCGTGGTCAGCACCGTCCAGAGCACGGCAACCAGAATGGCAGCCGCGCCGATGGCGAAGCTGAGCCTGACCGAGGGCGGGACGCCGCCGCCGGGCGCGGTGTTGGGCACGCCGAGGAGGTTGGCGAGCAGGAAGGGGGTGAGCGAGGCGGCGACCGCGCCGGCACCGATGAAGGCGGTCTGGAAGGCGTAGCCGGCGGTGCGCTGGCGCGCCGGGAGCATGTCGCCGACGAAGGCGCGGAAGGGTTCCATCGCGGTGTTGAGCGAGGCGTCGAGGATCCACAGCATGCCGGCGGCGAACCACAGCGCCGGCGCGTTGGGCATGGCGAGCAGCGCGAGGCTCGCGAGGACGGCGCCGGCAAGGAAGAAGGGGCGGCGGCGGCCGAGCCGGGTCCAGCTGCGGTCGGACCAGTGGCCGACGAGGGGCTGGACGAGGAGGCCGGTCACGGGCCCCGCGACCCAGAGCAGGGCGAGGCTCTCGATGTCGGTGCCGAGCGACTGGAAGATGCGGCTGACATTGGCGTTCTGGAGGGCGAAGCCGACCTGGATGCCGAAGAAGCCGAAGGACAGGTTGAACAGGCCCGCCATGGACATGGCCGGACGTTCGGCGCGTTGCTGCAGCATCCCTCTCTCCCTCGCGCGCGAGGCTGCGGGGGCGTCAGGCGATTCTCAAGCCCCCGTCAGGCCGGCGCTCCGGCCCCGCAGGAGCGGCGGACGACGAGCCGCACCGGGAGGATGGCGCTCGCGGCCGGCGCCCCCCGGATGGAGGCCAGGAGCGCCTCGACGAGCAGCCGGCCGGCGTGCGCCGTGTCCTGGGCGAGCGTGGTGAGCGCGGGGCTCGCGAGCGCTGCGGCGGGGATGTCGTCGAAGCCGACGAGGGCGACATCCTCCGGCACGCGAAGGCCGGCGCGGGCCAGCGCCCGCAGCGCGCCGAGCGCGAGCAGGTCGCTTGCGGCGAACAGCGCGTCGAACGGCCGGCCGGTGGCAAGCAGCGCCTCGGCCGCGCGCTCGCCTTCGGCCTCGCTCGAGATGGCGGGAATGACGCGGGCGGGATCGACCGGGGCGCCGGCCGCGGCGAGGGCCTCGGCGAGCCCGGCGAAGCGGTCGCGGAACTCGGGATAATGGTCGGTCGGGTCGCCGAGGAAGGCGACCCGCCGGCGGCCGAGGCCGAGCAGGTGGCGGGCGGCGATCGCTCCGCCGCCGCGGTTGTCGCTGCCGACGGTGGTGCCGCCCTCGCCCGGCTCGACCTGGCCCCAGCGCACGAACGGCGTGCCGGAGGCGACCAGGGCCGCGAGACGGTCGCGGTAGAGGGCATAGTCGCCGTAGCCGAGCAGGATGAGGCCATCGGCGCGGCGCTGGTCCTCGTAATCGAGGTGCCAGTCGTCGGAGAGCTGCTGGAAGGAGACGAGAAGGTCGCGGCCGTGGTTGGCGGCGGCGCGGGTGATCGAGCCGAGGAGGCCGAGGAAGAAGGGGTTGATGTGGCTGTCGTCGGCGGTCTCGTCCTCGAACAGGAGCAGGGCGAGCGTGTCGGTCTGGCCCTTCCGGAGCGTCGAGGCGTTCTTGGCGACCCGGTAGTTGAGCTGGCGGGCGATGGCGAGGATGCGGCCGCGCGTCGCCTCGGAGACCATCGGGCTGCCAGACAGCGCGCGGCTCACGGTCGGCTGGGAGACGCCGGCGAGGAAGGCGATGTCGAACGAGGTGGCGCGGCCGCGCAGCCGCGCGCCCGTCCCCGGGTCGACCGGCTCGCCGCGCGCCGGTGCATGCCCTTCCCCGCCCGCATCGGGGCGTTGCCTTGTTGCCACAGCCACGCCCTCCCTCATCAGCGTGTCGCTGCCCTTGCCCCGCGCATACGTATGCGCGTGACTTGAGCGTGAAGCGCGCCTCGCCGCAGGATGTCAACGGCACAACAGATGACGGCGGCAACCCGGTGGCCCGGGTGCGACAGCATGTCTCGCGGAGGAAGAGCGATCATGGCGAAGTGGAACGCGCGCACGCGGCTGGCGCTGGGGGTTTCGGTGTCCGGCCTTGCCGGCATGGCGCACGCGCCCGCGCTGGCCCAGGCGCCCGCCGCGGTCGACACCGGCGAGACGATCGTGGTGACCGGCTACCGGGCCGCGCTCCAGTCGAGCATCAGCACCAAGCGCCTGTCCGACCTCCTCGTCGAGAGCGTGACGGCCGAGGACATCGCCAAGCTCCCCGACCAGTCGATCGCGGACGCGATCTCGCGGCTGCCCGGCCTCACCACCCAGCGGCTCGACGGCCGGGCCCAGGTCATCTCGATCCGCGGTCTCGGCCCCGACTTCTCGACGACGCTGTTCAACGGCCGCGAGCAGGTGACGACCAACGACAACCGCGGCGTCGAGTTCGACCAGTATCCCGCCGAGGTCATCAACACGGTCAATGTCTACAAGACGCCCGATGCCACGCTCATCGGCGCCGGGCTTGCCGGCACGGTCGACCTGCGCTCGATCCGGCCGCTCTCCTACGGCAAGGAGGTGATCGGGGTCTCCGCCCGGGGCGAATGGCTCGACTCCGGCAAGATCAACCCGGACGCGAAGACGCTGGGCTACCGCGTCACCGGCAACATCGTCCGGACCTTCGCCGAGGACCGCCTAGGCGTCTCGCTCGCGGTCGCCCACCTCGTCTCGCCCACCCAGAACAGGGACTTCCGCGCCTGGGGCTATCCGCAGACCGGGGCGGGCGACTTCATCATCGGCGGCTCGCAGGTCTTCGCCACCTCGACCGAGCTCCAGCGCACCGCCGTCGTCGGCACCATCGAGTATCAGCCGACCGAGGCGTTCCAGACCGCGATCGACATCTACTGGTCGGACTTCCGCGACGAGCAGGTGAAGCGCGGGGTGGAGCTGCCGCTGTTCTGGTCGGGCGCGGTGCTCCAGCCGGGGGCGACGATCGAGGACGGCGCGGTGACGGCGGGCCAGTTCAACGGCGTCGAGACGGTCGTCAACAACCATGTGTTCCAGAAGGATGCCGACCTGTTCTCGGCGGGCTGGAACGCGAGCTTCGGCGACGGCCCGATCCGCGCCACCCTCGACCTCTCCTACGCGCGGGTGAACCGGACCGAGCTCGTCCTCGAGACCAACGCCGGCACCGGGCGGGGGCCGCTCGGCGCGCGGGACAATGTCGCCTTCGCGCTCACCGGGAGCGGCGCCGAGTTCCAGACCACGCTCGACTATGGCAATTATGATCTCATCCAGCTCACCAGCCCCAATGGCTGGGGCGGGGACATCGTGCCCGGCGGGCAGGACGGCTATTCGAACACCCGCAGCATCCGCGACCAGCTCTGGCAGCTCCGCGCCGAGGCCGAGAAGGAGTTCGACAGCCCCATCTTCCGCTCGCTGCAGTTCGGCCTCAACACCACGCTCCGCGACAAGCGGCTGACGCCGGACGAGTTCTTCCTGTCGCTCCGGGCCAATGTGACCGGCACCGAGAGCCTCGCCGTGCCGGCCGACCGGCGGCTGGGGACGACCGACCTCGGCTTCGTCGGGATCCCCGGCGTCATCGCCTATGACCCGCGCGCGCTGGTCGCCGACGGGCTCTACAACCTCATCCGCAACCCCAATGCCGACGTGAACACCAAGGCCTGGGACGTCTCCGAGGATGTGCTGACCGGCTTCCTCAAGGTCAACATCGGCGCCGACACGCGGGCCGGGCGGCTCACCGGCAACATCGGCGTGCAGTTCGTGCAGACCGACCAGCGGTCGAACGGGATCGCCTCGTCGGGCACGGGGGCGGGCGTCATCAGCACGCCGGTCTCGGACGGCGCCTCCTATTTCTACGCGCTCCCGACCATGAACCTCGCGCTCAGGACCGAGCGGGACATGGTGTTCCGGCTCTCGGTGGGGCGGCAGCTGGCCCGCGCCCGGCTCGACGACCTCTCGGCCTCGATCAACTTCAGCTACAACCAGGCGCTGGCCGGCTCGACCGACCTCAACAGCTCGCCCTGGGGCGGCGGCGGCGGCAACCCGGCGCTCAGGCCCTGGATCGCCGACGCCGTGGACGTGGGCGTCGAGAAATATTTCGGCAATGTCGCCTATGTCGCGCTCAACGGCTTCTACAAGAGCCTCAACACCTACATCTACCAGCAGCGCGTGCTCTACGACTTCACCGGCTTCCCCATTCCCGGCGGGCCCGAGCCGGCTCTGCGGCAGGGCTTCGTGACCCTGCCCGCCAATGGCGAGGGCGGCAATCTCTACGGCTTCGAGGTCTCGGGCGCCGTGCCCTTCGGCAACACCGGCTTCGGCATGAACGGCGGCTACAGCTTCACCGAGACCAACATCACGCCCAACCCCGGCAACCCGGCCGAGCCCATTCCCGGCTTCTCCAAGCATGTCGCCTCGGGCACGGTCTATTACGAGAAGGGCGGCTTCTCGGCGCGCGCCTCGGTGCGCTACCGCTCCACCTTCCTCGGCGAGCTGACCGGCTTCGGCGGCGGCCGGGAGCGGCGGCTGGCCCAGCCCGAGGTGCTGCTCGACGCCCAGATCGGCTACGCCTTCGCCGGCGGGCCGCTGGATGGGCTCTCGGTGGTGGTGCAGGGCTACAACCTCACCAACGAGCCCTTCACCACGACCGACCTTGCCGACGACCGGCTCGTCATCGACAATGAATCGTTCGGCCGGCGGATCCTGTTCGGAGTGAGCTACCAGTTCTAGGCTGCCGCTGCCCGCCGTGGCGGGCGGCCAGCTGCCCCGGCGGGCCAGAGTGGCGGAGAGAGGCGGATGCCGAGAAGTGGCAGCGCGGCGCAGCAGGATGGCCCCGGGCCGCTCAGCGTCGTCATCGCCGGCGGCGGCTCGGCGGGGTGGATGGCGGCGGCGGCCTTCGCCCGCTTCCTCGAGCGCGGCCATGCCGTCACGCTCGTCGAGAGCGAGGAGATCGGAACCGTCGGGGTGGGCGAGGCGACCATCCCGCAGATCCGGCTGTTCAACGCCGCGCTCGGCATCGACGAGGCGGAATTCCTCCGCGCCACCATGGGGACCATCAAGCTCGGGATCGCCTTCGACGGCTGGACCGCGCCGTCGAGCCATTACATCCATGGCTTCGGATCCGTGGGCCGGGACCTGGGGCTGGTGCCCTTCCATCATCTCTGGCTCCGGGCGCAGGCGCTCGGGATCGCCGGGCCGTTCGGCACCCATTCGCCCAACGTGGCGGCCGCCTGGGCCTGCCGGTTCAAGGCCGGGCCGCCGGGCGGGCTGGTCCATGCCTATCATTTCGACGCGGGCCTCTATGCCGCCTTCCTGAGGACACAGGCCGAGGCCGGCGGCGTCACGCGGCTGGAGGGCCGGATCGCCCGGGTCGAGACGGCGGGCGACACCGTGGTGGCGCTGCACCTTGCCGACGGGCGGCGGGTGGCGGGCGACCTCTTCGTCGATGCGACCGGGTTCCGGAGCCTGCTGCTCGGCGAGGCGCTCCAGGTCCCGTTCTCGGACTGGTCCCACTGGCTGCCCTGCGACCGGGCGATTGCCATGCCCTGCGCCCGGGCGGAGCCGCTGCTGCCCTTCACCCGGGCCATCGCGCACGACGCCGGCTGGCGCTGGCGAATCCCGCTCCAGCACCGCACCGGAAACGGGATGGTCTTCTCCAGCCGCTTCATGGGCGAGGCCGAGGCGGAGGCGGCGCTGCGCGCCGCGCTCGACGGCGCGGCGACGGGCGAACCGCGGCTCCTCCGGTTCACCGCCGGCCGGCGGCAGGCCTTCTGGCGCGGCAACTGCGTCGCCATCGGGCTGGCGAGCGGTTTCCTCGAGCCGCTCGAGTCGACCTCGATCCACCTTGTCCAGACCGCGATCGAGCGGATCCTCGCCTTCTGGCCCGGCCGCGCGGCGGGGCCCGCCGCAGTGGCCGAATACAACCGGCAGACGGCCTTCGAGTTCGAGCGGATCCGCGACTTCCTCATCCTCCACTACTGGGCGAACGGGCGCGACGCACCCTTCTGGCGCGAGCGGCGGGAGATGGCGCTGCCGGACACGCTCGCCGCAAAGCTTAACCTGTGGCGCGAGAGCGGGCGGGTGGTGCGAGAGGGCAATGAGCTCTTCACCGAGACCGGCTGGGCGCAGGTGCTGATCGGCCAGGGGGTCGAGGCCGGGGGCTGGCACCCGCTCGCCGACCAGATGACGGCGCGCGAGCTTGGCGAATGGCTCGCCCTCCAGGCCCGGCTGGTGCGCGACCGGGCGCAGCGCATGCCGAGCCACGCCGAGTGGATCGCCCGCGTGGCGGGCGCGAAGGCCGAGGGGGTGGCGGCATGAGGGCGTGCCCCGCTCGCCTTGCCGCGCTGCTCGGGCTGCTGCTGGCCATGCCGGCGCTTGCCGCGGGCCACCGCGAGCGGCTGCCCGAGGACGAGATCATCTACTTCCTGCTTCCCGACCGGTTCGAGAATGGCGACCCTTCGAACGACCGGGGCGGGCGCAGCGGCGGGCGGCTCGAGACCGGGTTCGACCCGACCCACAAGGGCTTCTACCTCGGCGGCGATCTCGCCGGCCTCACCAAGCGGCTGGACTATCTGCAGGGGCTGGGCGTCACCGCCATCTGGCTCGGGCCCATCTACGCGAACAAGCCCGTGCAGGGGCCGCCGGGCGCGGAATCGGCCGGCTACCACGGCTACTGGATCCTCGACTTCACCCGGCCCGACCCGCATTTCGGCACCGAGGCGGAGTTCGCCGCCTTCGTGAAGGCCGCGCATGCGCGGGGGCTGAAGGTCTATCTCGACATCATCACCAACCACAGCGCCGACGTGATCCGCTACCGGGAGTGCAGCTTCGCCGCGTGCACCTACCGCAGCCGGGCGGACTATCCCTATGGCCGGCGCGGCGGGCCGGGGGGCGAGGCGATCAACCCCGGCTTCCTCGGCGACCAGGTCATGACGGCGGAGAGTTTCGCGAGGCTGACCGACATGCGCTTCGCCTACGAGCCCTTCGTGCCGCCGGGCGAGGAGCGGGCGAAGGTGCCGGACTGGCTCAACGACATCCGCTTCTACCACAACCGGGGCGAGACCAGCTTCCGCGGCGAGGACAGCCGGTTCGGCGATTTCGCCGGGCTCGACGACCTCTTCACCGAGCATCCGCGCGTTGTGGAGGGGATGATCGAGATCTTCGGCGGCTGGATCGACCGCCACGGGGTGGACGGCTTCCGGATCGACACGGCGCGGCACGTGAACCCGGAATTCTGGCAGGCGTTCGTCCCGGCCATGCTGGCGCGGGCGAGAGCCAGGGGCATTCCGAACTTCCACATCTTCGGCGAGGTCTATGACCCGGATCCGGGCATGCTGGCGCGCTTCACCCATGTCGACCGCTTCCCCGCCGTGCTCGACTTCGGCTTCCAGGCCGCGGTTGCCGACGTGGTGGCCAGGGGCGCGCCGACCGACCGGCTCGATGCGCTGTTCGCGAAGGATGTGCTCTACGCCGGCGGCGAGGCGGCGGCGCTCAGGCTGCCCACCTTCCTCGGCAACCATGACATGGGGCGGATCGGCCACATGATCGACGCCGCCAACCCGCAGGCCAGCGAGGCCGAGCGGCTGGGCCGCGCCAGGCTCGCCCATGCCCTGCTCCTTCTCCTGCGCGGGGTTCCCACCCTCTATTCGGGCGACGAGCAGGGATTTGCCGGCGACGGCGGCGACCAGGACGCGCGCCAGCCGCTGTTCGCAAGCCAGGTCGCGAGCTACGCCGACGACCGCCTCATCGGGACGAAGGCGACCGTGGCGGAGGCGAACTTCGACACCGGCCACCCGCTCTACCGCCACATCGCCGGGCTGGCCGCGCTCCGCCAGCGCGAGGTGGCGCTGCGGCGCGGGAGCCAGGCCATCCTCGCCTCGGGGCCGGCGCCCGGCCTCTTCGCCGTCGAGCGGCGGCACGGCGCGGACCGGCTGCTCCTCGCCTTCAACACGAGCGACCGGCCGATCGCCGCCCGCGCCGCGGTGGATCCGGCGATCGCGCGGCTCGAGCCGCTCGACGGGCCCTGCCCGGCCCCGGACGCGCCGGGAAGCTGGCGCGTCGCGCTGCCGCCCTTCGGCCACATGGTCTGCCGGGTGCGATGACGGGGATGCTGGCGCCAGAGCCGCGCCGCGCGCGCGCACGGGCGGTGCCCTGGTGGAAGGGCGCCACCATCTATCAGGTCTATCCGCGGAGCTTCCTCGACACCGATGGCGACGGGGTCGGCGACCTTCCGGGGATCACTGCAAGGCTTCCCCACATCGCCTCGCTCGGAGTCGATGCGGTCTGGATCTCGCCCTTCTACCGCTCGCCGATGAAGGACTTCGGCTACGACATCGCCGATCACTGCGCGGTCGACCCGCTGTTCGGCACGCTCGCCGACTTCGACGCGCTGGTCGCCCGCGCCCATGGTCTTGGCCTCCGGGTGATCCTCGACCAGGTGTGGTCGCACACGTCCGACGCGCATCCATGGTTCGCCGAAAGCCGGGCGAGCCGGACCGGCCGCCGCGCCGACTGGTATGTCTGGGCCGACCCCCGTCCGGACGGCAGCCCGCCTTCGAACTGGCAGAGCGTGTTCGGCGGACCGGCATGGACCTGGGACGCGCGGCGCGGCCAATATTATCTGCACAATTTCCTGAAGGAGCAGCCCGACCTCAACCTCCACAACCCCGAGGTGGCGGAAGCCGTGCTCGACGTGGCGCGCTTCTGGCTGGCACGCGGAGTCGATGGCTTCCGGCTCGATGCCATCAACTTCGCGATGCACGACCCGAAGCTGCGGAACAACCCGCCCGCCCCCGACCGGGGCGAAGCGCGGACCCGGCCGTTCGACTTCCAGATCCGCCGCCACAACATGAGCCACCCCGCCATTCCCGGGTTCCTCGAGAAGGTGCGCGCCGTGCTCGACGCAGCCGGCGGGGCCTTCGCCGTGGCCGAGGTGGGCGGGCCCGAGCCGCTGCGGGAGATGCGCGCCTTCACCCGCCCCGGCCGCCTGCACTCGGCCTATGGCTTCGCCTTCCTCTACGCGCCGGCGCTCTCGCCGGCCCTCGTGGTCGAGGCCATGGCGCAATGGCCCGACCGGCCGGGCACGG
Organism: Sphingomonadaceae bacterium; assembly: GCA_029268145.1. GTDB lineage: Bacteria > Pseudomonadota > Alphaproteobacteria > Sphingomonadales > Sphingomonadaceae > Thermaurantiacus. The sequence continues at coordinate 13,094 of JAJUHA010000018.1, forward strand.
GCTGGCCGAGCTGGGCCTTCTCCAACCATGACGCCGCGCGCGCGGTCTCGCGCTGGGCGCCGGCGCACAGGCGCGAGGCCATGGCGCGGCTGCTGCTCGCGCTCCTCGTCTCGCTCAGGGGAAATGTCTTCCTCTACCAGGGCGAGGAGCTGGGGCTTTCCCAGGTCGAGGTGCCGTTCGAGCGGCTGCAGGACCCCGAGGCGATCGCCAACTGGCCGCTGACGCTCGCGCGCGACGGGGCGCGGACGCCGATGCCATGGGAGCAAAACGCCCCCAACGCCGGATTTTCGGCGGCCGAGCCCTGGCTGCCGCTCGGGCCCGACCATACGGCGCTTGCCGTCGATGCGCAGGACGCCGACCCGGGCTCGGTGCTCGCGCTCACCCGGGCGCTCGTCGCGCTGCGCCGGGCCGAGCCGGCGCTCCGGCTCGGGCGGTTCGAGCCCGTCCACGCCGACGAGGCGCTCCTCGTCTTCGACCGTGCGCGCGGGCGGGCGCGGCTGCGCTGCCTCTTCAACCTGTCGGCCGAGCGGAGCGTCGCCCATGCGCTTTCGGCCGGGCCGGCGCTGGCGGCGGGGAGTGGCGCCGAGGCGGGCCGGCTGCCGCCGCTCGGCTGGCGGATCGAGAAGGTGGCATGAGGATGATCGCACCCGCGCTGCGGATGCTGGTGCTGGCGCTGCTGGTCGCCTTTCCGGCGCTCGCCGCCGAGCGGCTGACCTCCCCCGACGGGCGGATCGAGGTGACGGTCGCGGTGACCGGCGACGGCCGCGCGACCTGGGCGGTCAGCCGCGACGGCCGGCCGCTCATCGCGCCGTCCGCGCTCGGCTTCATCCTCGCTGACGCCCCCAAGCTCGACCGCAACCTCGCCATCGGCCATGTCCGCCGGACCCGCGCCGACAGCCGCTGGGAGCAGCCCTGGGGCGAGCGGCGCTTCGTCGTCGACCGCCACGCGGCGATGCGCCTGACCTTCACCGAGACCACGCGCCTCGGCCGCAGCTTCGACCTCGAGGTCCGCGCCTTCGACACGGGTGTCGGCTTCCGCTTCCATTTCCCCGAGGCGCTCGGGCGGATGCGCGTGGTGGAGGAGCTGACCGAGTTCGACATCGCGACCGAGGGCACCGCCTGGTGGACGCAGGGCGGGCAGTGGAACCGCTACGAGCAGCTCTACAACCGCACCCGCGTGGAAGGCATCGGCCAGGCCCACACCCCGCTGACGCTGCGGCTCGACACGGGCGTGCATCTCGCCCTCCACGAGGCCGCGCTCGTCGACTGGCCGGCGATGTGGCTGACGCGGATCGAGGGGCGGCGCCTCAAGGCGCGGCTGTCTCCGGCAGCGGAGGGCCCGCCCGCGGTCGTCACCGCGCCCTTCGCGACTCCCTGGCGCGTCCTCCTGGTGGGCGACGATGCCGCCGCGCTCTACAATGCCTCCGACATCATCCTGAACCTGAACGCGCCCAACCGGCTCGGCGACGTCTCCTGGGTGACGCCATTCAAATATGCCGGCGTCTGGTGGGAAATGCACCTCGACACGAAGACCTGGGCAACCGGACCGCGCCACGGCGCGACCATGGCGAACGTGCGCCGGCACATCGACTTCGCCGCCGCCAACGGCCTGCGCGGCGTGCTGGTGGAGGGGTGGAACCGGGGCTGGGACGGCGACTGGTTCGGGCACGGCGAGGACTTCTCCTTCACCGAGAGCGCGGGCGACTTCGACCTGGCCGAGGCCGCCCGCTACGCCCGGGCGAAGGGCGTGCGCCTCGTGGGCCACCACGAGACCGCCGGCGACATCGCGACCTACGAGCCGCAGCTTTCCGCCGCGCTCGATCTCTACGCGCGGCACGGCGTGGACAGCGTCAAGACCGGCTATGTGGCCGACGCCGGCGGCATCCGCGCGCGCACCCCCGATGGGCGGATCGTCTATGAATGGCATGACGGCCAGCGGATGGTGCGCCACCATCTCCATGTGGTGGAGGAGGCGGCGAAGCGGAGGATCGCGGTCAACCCGCACGAGCCGGTGAAGGACACCGGGCTGCGGCGGACCTACCCGAACTGGGTGAGCCGCGAAGGCGCGCGCGGCATGGAATACAATGCCTGGGGCAGCCCGCCCAACCCGGCAAGCCACGAGGCGACGCTGGTCTTCACCCGGATGCTCGCCGGCCCGATGGACTACACGCCAGGGATCGTCAGCCTCGAGGGCCGCGGCGGCATGCCGATCGCCGGCACCGTCGCGCGCCAGCTTGCCCTCTATCTCCTCATCTACTCCCCCATCCAGATGGTGCCCGACCTGCCGGAGAATTACGAAAGGGTGCCCGCTGCGCTGCGCTTCATCCGCGAGGTGCCGGTGGACTGGGAGGAGAGCCGGATGCTCGCCGGCGATGTCGGCGGCCATGCCGTCATCGCGCGGAAGGACCGGGCGACCGGCACCTGGTGGCTGGGCGGGATCGCAACCGATTCGCCGCGCGAGATCAGGCTCCCGCTCGACTTCCTCGAGCCCGGCCGGCGCTATCGGGCGACCGTCTGGAAGGACGGGCCGGGCGGCCCGAAGGACCTTCGGGTCGAGACCGTCGAGGTCCGGGGCGGCGCGCCGTGGACGGTCAGCATGGCGCCCGGCGGCGGCCATGCGGTGCGCTTCGACGCCCGGAAGGGCGAGGCGGGCGGGCCCGCTGCCCGGCCACCGGCCGCCAAGCGCCCCGAGCGGCGCTGAGATGGCCGCCCTCATCCTCTTCGGCGCGACCGGCGATCTCGCCCGCCGGATGCTCCTGCCCTCGCTCTACGGGCTCCATGCCGATGGCCTGCTCGCCGCCGGCTTCCGCATCGTCGGCACGGCGCGCAGCGCGCTCGACGCGGCCGGTTTCCGGGCGCTTGCGGCCGAGGCCGTCGCGACCCACGCCCCGGGGCTCGACCGCGCCGGGCTGCCCGCCTTCCTCGACCGGCTCGCCTATGTCCGGCTCGACGCGCGCGACGCCGCCGGCTTCGCCCGGCTGGCCGAGGCGGCGGGCGAGACGGTGGCCATCTTCCTCTCCACCGCGCCCGACCTGTTCGCCCCCACCATCGCCGGGCTGGCTGCTGCCGGGCTGGCCGGCGACGGCGTGCGCCTCGCGCTCGAGAAGCCGCTGGGCAGCGATCTTTCGAGCTCGAAGGCGATCAACGACGCGGTGGGCGCGCTGTTCCCGGAGGAACGGATCTTCCGGATCGACCATTATCTCGGCAAGGAAGCGGTGCAGAACCTGCTGGCGCTGCGCTTCGCCAACAGCCTGTTCGAGCCGCTGTGGCGGGCGGACTCGATCGCCCATGTCCAGCTGACGGTGGCCGAGACGGTCGGCCTCGAGGGCCGCGGCGCAACCTATGATGGCGTCGGTGCGCTGCGCGACATGGTGCAGAACCACATGCTCCAGCTGCTCGCGCTGACCGCGATGGAGCCGCCGGCCCGGCTTTCGGCCGGGGCGGTCCGGGCCGAGAAGGTGAAGGTGCTCGACGCGCTCCGCCCCATCGCGGCAGCCGAGGTCGAGCGGCTCACCGTGCGCGGCCAGTATGTGGCCGGCGCAGTCAACGGGGCGCCGGTTCCCGGCTATGCCGAGGAGCTCGGCCACCCTTCCGCCACCGAGAGCTTCGTCGCGCTCAAGCTCCACATCGACAACTGGCGCTGGCGCGGCGTGCCCTTCTACCTGCGCACCGGCAAGCGCCTCGCCCGGCGGACGTCGGAGATCGTGATCGCGATGAACCCGGTGCCGCACTCGATCTTCGGCGAGGCGGGGCTCAGGGCGAACCGGCTGGTCATCGGCCTCCAGCCCGAGGAGAGCATCCGCCTGGTGCTGATGGCGAAGGTGCCCGGGCTCGACCGCGACGGCATGCGGCTGAAGCCGGTCGCGCTCGACCTCGTCGACCGCGCCGCGCTCGCCGAGAGCCGGCGGCGGATCGCCTACGAGCGGCTGCTGCTCGATCTCGTCGAGGGGCGGTCCACCCTGTTCGTCGGCCGCGCCGAGGTGGAGGCGCAATGGGCCTTCATCGACCAGGTGCGCGCCGGCTGGGCGACGACCGGGATGGCGCCCTCGCCCTATGTCGCCGGCTCCTGGGGCCCGCCGGAGGCCTTCGCGCTCGTGGGCCGCGACGGGGTGGACTGGAATGGCTGACCTCGTCTGGCGGGAGCATCCGCACGCGGGCCGGTTCGCCGGAGCGGTCGCAGCCGAAGTGACCGATGCGATCGCCCGGGTGATGCAGCCGGGCCGGCGGGTGCTGGCGGCCTTTCCCGGCGGCGCGACTCCCGCGCCGGTCTTCGCCATGCTGCCGCGCGAGCCCTGGGCGTGGGACCGGGTGACCATCCTGCCCACCGACGAGCGCGACGTGGCCGAGGATCATCCGCTTTCCAACATCGGCGCGCTGCGGCGGGCGCTCGGCAATCTCGGCGCCGACCTCCGCCCGCTGGCAGCTGCCGAGGCCCTCCCCTTCCCGCTCGATCTCGCCTGGCTCGGGATGGGCGAGGACGGGCATGTCGCCTCGCTCTTTCCGGGCCCGGACCTCGAGGCCGCCTTCGCGACCGATGCGCGCCTCGTCCGGGTCCGGCCCGACCCGCTGCCCGAAGGCGCGCCGGTCACCCGGACCAGCCTCTCGGCCCGCGCGCTGGCGGACGCCCGCGTGCTGCTGCTCGCCATCCGCGGCGCGGCGAAGCGGGCGGTGCTGGAGGAGGCGGCGGCGACCGCGACGCGCCCGGTCGGGCGGCTCTTCGCCATGGTCTCCGGGCCGGTGCTGGTGCACTGGTGCCCGTGATGGCCCGACTCGACCCGCGCATCGCCGCCGTCACCGACCGCATCATCGAGCGGTCTCAGACCTCGCGCCGACGCTACCTCGACCACCTCGACCGGGAGACCGACGCCGGGCTGCGCCGCGGCAGCCTCTCCTGCTCGAACCTCGCCCATGGCTTCGCCGCCGCGGAAGGCGACAAGCCGGTGCTCCGCGCCGGCCAGGCCCCCAACCTCGGGATCGTCACCGCCTACAACGACATGCTCTCGGCCCACCAGCCCTATGGCCGCTACCCCGAGATGCTGAAGCTCTTCGCCCGCGAGGTGGGCGCGACCGCGCAGGTGGCGGGCGGCGTTCCCGCCATGTGCGATGGCGTGACCCAGGGCCAGGTCTCGATGGAGCTCTCGCTCCTCTCGCGCGATACCATCGCGCTCTCGGCGGCCGTGGCGCTCAGCCACGCCATGTTCGAGGGCGTCCTCTATCTCGGCATCTGCGACAAGATCGTCCCCGGCCTGCTCATCGCCGCGCTCCGCTTCGGCCACCTGCCGTCGCTCTTCGTGCCCTCGGGGCCGATGCCCTCGGGGCTCTCGAACCGCGAGAAGGCGCGCATCCGCCAGCTTGCGGCCGAAGGAAGGGCCGGGCGCGAGGAACTCCTGGACGCGGAAGCCGCGAGCTACCACGCGCCGGGCACCTGCACCTTCTATGGCACCGCCAACTCCAACCAGATGCTGATGGAGCTGATGGGCCTCCATGTGCCGGGCGCGGCCTTCGTGCCGCCGGGGACGAGGCTCCGCCACGAGGTCACCCGGGCGGGCGTGCAGCGGCTGGCGGCCGTCGCCGGCGACCCGGGCAAGGCGATCGGCCGGCTGATCGACGCGCGCAGCCTGGTGAACGCGATGGTCGGCCTGCTGGCGACCGGGGGGTCGACCAACCACGCCATCCACCTGCCGGCCATCGCCCGCGCCGCCGGGTTCCGGATCGACTGGGAGGATTTCGCCGCGCTCTCGGCCGCCGTGCCACTGATCGCGCGCGTCTATCCCTCGGGCGAGGCGGACGTGAACCAGTTCCACGCGGCCGGCGGCATGGGCTTCGTCATCGCGACGCTGATCGAGGCGGGCCTCGTCCACGCCGATGCCGCGACCGTCTGGGGCGGCGGGCTCGCGGCGCAGGCGCGCGTGCCGGTGCTGGAGGGCGATGCGCTCCACCTCGCCGACCCGCCGCAGCTTTCGGGGGACACGGAGATCCTGCGGCCGGCGTCGGCGCCGTTCCGCGCCGACGGCGGCATGCGGCTGGTGACCGGCAACCTCGGCCGGGCGATCTTCAAGACGAGCGCGGTCGACGAACGCCGCTGGACGCTGGACGCGCCCGCCGCGGTGTTCGAGAGCCAGGAGGCCGTGGTAGAAGCCTTCCGCGCCGGTGCGCTCGACCGCGACGTCGCCGTGGTGGTCAGGCACCAGGGGCCGCGCGCCAACGGCATGCCCGAGCTCCACAAGCTGATGCCCCCCCTCGGCGTGCTCCAGGACCGGGGCCATGCGGTGCTGCTGGTGACCGACGGGCGGCTCTCGGGCGCGTCGGGGAAGGTGCCGGCGGCCATCCACCTCGTGCCCGAGGCGCTCGGCGGCGGGCCGCTGGCGCGGGTGCGGGAGGGCGACCGGATCCGCCTGTGCGCGCGCTCGGGAGCGCTCGACTGCCTCGCGGCGGACTTCGCCGCCCGCCCGCGCGCGCCCTTGCCGCGGCTCGCAGCCGAGGGAACGGGCCGGGAGCTGTTCGCCCTGATGCGCGCGGCCTGCGACGATGCCGAGGCCGGCGCGAGCGCGATGCTGGCCGCGGCCGGGCTCTGAGCCGTGGAGCTGCTCGCCGCCGACATCGGCGGAACCCACGCCCGCTTCGCGCTTGCCACCCCGGGGCCGGACGGCCGGCCCCTGCTCGCTGCGGTCGCCTGCCTGAAGGTCGCCGACCACGCGAGCCTCGACAGCGCGCTCGCGGCCTATGCGGCGGGGCTGGGGCGGCCGCTGCCGCGCCACGCCGCCCTCGCCGTGGCCGGGCCGGTCGAAGGCGAGCTCCTGAAGCTCACCAACAACCCCTGGGTGCTGCGGCCGGCGCTGATGGCCGAGCGGCTCGGCTTCGCGGCGGTTGCGCTGGTCAATGACTTCGAGGCCGTGGCCCACGCCGTCGATGTCGCCGGCCCGGAAGATCTGGTGCCGCTCGCCGGCCCGGCGGCGGGCCTGCCGCCTGCCGGGGTCGTCAGCGTGATCGGGCCGGGCACGGGGCTCGGCGTTGCCATGCTGGTGCGGCAGCCGGGCGGAGTGGCCGGGCCGTCGCTCATCCTGCCGACCGAGGGCGGGCACATGGACTTCGCGCCCCTCGACAGCCTCGAGGACCGCATCCTCGCCGACCTGCGCGCCCGGTTCCGGCGGGTGTCGGTGGAGCGGGTGGTGGCCGGCCCAGGGCTTGCCAACCTCCGCGCCGCGCTCGCGGCCATCGAGGGGCGGCCGATCCTGCCCATGGAGGATTCCGCGCTGTGGGAGGCAGCCCGCGAGGGGGCGGACCCGCTTGCCCGCGCCGCGCTCGACCGCTGGTGCCTGGCGCTCGGCAGCGTCGCCGGCGATCTCGCGCTCGCCCACTGGTCGGCGGCGGTGGTGCTCGCCGGCGGGATCGTGCCGCGGCTCGGCGGCTTCCTCGCCCGCTCCGGCTTCCACGCCCGGTTCGTCGCCAAGGGCCGGTTCGAGGCGCACATGGCGAAGCTGCCGGTCCTCGGCATCGCCCTGGCCGAGCCCGGTCTCGTCGGGGCGGCGGCGGCGGGCTTCCGGAGGTTCGCGGCATGAGCGCACTCGACGCGCTGCTGGCGCGCCAGCCCGTCATCCCGGTCGTCGTCCTCGAGACTCTCTCCGAGGCCGTGCCGCTCGCCGAGGCGCTGGTCGCCGGCGGGCTTCCGGTCATCGAGGTGACGCTGAGGACCCCGGTTGCCCTCGACGCGATCGCCGCCATGGCCGAGGTGGAGGGGGCGATCGTCGGCGCCGGCACGGTCAGGAACCCGGAGATGTTCGACCGCGCCCTCCTGGCCGGTGCGCGCTTCCTGGTGGCGCCCGGGCTGACCGAACGGCTGGCGCGCCACGCGAGCGAACGGGCCGTCCCCTTCCTCCCCGGCGTGGCCACTGCATCCGAGATCCTCGCCGGCCTCGACCATGGCTTCACCCGGTTCAAGTTCTTCCCCGCCATGGCCGCAGGCGGGCTGCCGGCGCTGGCGGCGCTGGCCGCCGTGTTCCCCGAGCTGCGCTTCTGCCCGACCGGCGGGATCACGGCGGCGACCGCGCCGGACTGGCTCGCCCACCCCGCGGTTGCCTGCGTCGGCGGGAGCTGGCTGGTGCCGAAGGGCCCGCTCGACCCGGGGGCCGTGACCCGGCTGGCGCGGGCGGCAGCCGCCCTGCGCGACGCGGGCGCACCCGGGGCGGCCGGCTGAGCCCGCCTCGCCGGGGGGCAAGGAAAAGTGGCGCCAGCCCGCCTCCGGCTCTGCTAGGGGCCGCGCCACAGGAAGGAAGCCGAATGACGCCCCAGGCCATGCCGCGCGTGGCAGCGCGCACGCCCGACCATCTCGACCATCTCGACCGGCTCGAGGCCGAGGCCATCCACATCCTGCGCGAGGTGGTGGCCGAGACCGAGAAGCCGGTGATGCTCTACTCGGTCGGCAAGGATTCCGCCGTGATGCTGCACCTGGCGCAGAAGGCCTTCTACCCGGCCCCGCCGCCCTTCCCGCTCCTGCACATCGCCAGCGGCTGGGACTTCGCCGCCATGCTCGCCCACCGCGACCGGATGGCGGCCGCGACCGGAATGGAGCTGCTCGTCCATCACAATGACGCAGCCGCAGCGCAGGGCGTGAACCCGTTCGACACGCCCACACCCGTCTACACCCGGCTCATGCTGACCGAGACGCTGACCGCCGCGCTCGACCAGCACGGCTTCGACGCGGCCTTCGGCGGGGCCCGGCGCGACGAGGAGAAGGCGCGGGCGAAGGAACGGGTCTTCTCCTTCCGCGGCGCCAACCACGCCTGGGACCCGCGCAACCAGCGCCCGGAACTGTGGAACCTCTACAATGCGAGGAAGCGCCGGGGCGAGACCATCCGCGTCTTCCCGCTCTCCAACTGGACCGAGCAGGATGTCTGGGCCTACATCGCCCGCGAGAACGTGCCGCTCGTGCCGCTCTACTTCGCCGCCGAGCGGCCGACCGTCCGGCGCGGGGACATGCTGCTGGTGGTCGATGACGACCGCTTCCGCTTCCGCCCCGGCGAGCGCGCCGAGCCGCGCTGGGTCCGGTTCCGCACGCTCGGCTGCTACCCGCTGACCGGCGCGATCGAGAGCCGGGCGATGACGCTGCCCGAAATCCTCGCCGAGATGCGCGCCTCGCGCGTGTCCGAGCGGGCCGGCCGCGCAGTCGACCATGATGAGGCCGCCTCGATGGAGAAGAAGAAGCAGGAGGGCTATTTCTGATGGCGCGCGGCGAAGCAGCCCGCGATCACGCGGCCCTGGCGGCGCCCCCGGCAGTGGGGGCGGAGCCCAGGCCGGCAAAGTCGCTGCTGCGCTTCCTCACCTGCGGCTCGGTCGACGACGGCAAGTCGACCCTCATCGGCCGCCTGCTCCACGACACGCGGATGCTGACCGACGACCAGAGGGCCGCGCTCGAGGCGGACTCGCGGCGCCACGGCACGCAGGGGGCGGACATCGACTTCGCGCTGCTGGTGGACGGGCTTTCCGCCGAGCGCGAGCAGGGCATCACCATCGATGTCGCCTACCGCTACTTCGAGACGCCCGCGCGCAAGTTCATCGTCGCCGACACGCCGGGCCACGAGCAATATACCCGCAACATGGTGACCGGGGCCTCGACCGCGGATCTCGCCATCCTCCTGGTCGATGCGCGGAAGGGCCTGCTCACCCAGACGAGGCGCCACGCCTGCCTCGTCAACCTGCTCGGCATCCGCAACATCGTGCTTGCCGTCAACAAGATGGATCTCGTCGGCCATGACGAGGGCGTCTTTGCCGCGATCGTGGCGGAGTTCCGCGCCTTCGCCGGGCGGATCGGAATGTCCGAGCCCGTCGCCATCCCGCTCTCCGCGCTGCGCGGCGAGAATGTGACGGCGCCGGCGCCCGCCATGCCCTGGTACCGGGGCCCGACGCTCCTCGCCCATCTCGAGACGGTGGAGGTGGATGCAGCGCGCGCGCAGGCGCGGCCGTTCCGGCTGCCGGTGCAGTGGGTGAACCGGCCGTCGCAGGCATTCCGCGGCTTTGCCGGGCTGATCGCGTCCGGCACGGTCCGGCCCGGCGACGAGGTGCGGGTGCTCCCCGCCGGGCGGACCACGCGGGTCGCGCGCATCGTCACCATGGATGGCGACCTCGCCGCCGCCGTCGCCGGGCAGTCGGTCACGCTGACCCTGGCGGATGAGATCGACTGCGCCCGCGGCAGCGTGATCGCCGCCGCCGACGCCCCGCCGCAGATGGCCGACCAGTTCGAGGCGACGATCGTCTGGATGGACGCAGCGCCGCTCCATGTCGGCCGGGGCTACTGGCTGAAGCTCGGCACCGAGACCGTCTCGGCAAGCGTCGCCGCGCCCAAATATGCGATCAACGTGAACACGCTCGAGCATCTGGCCGCCAAGACGCTGGAGATGAACGCGATCGGCGTGGCCGAGATCAGGTGCGACCGCGCCATCGTCTTCGAGCCCTATGCCGAGAGCCGGACGCTCGGCGGCTTCATCCTCATCGACAAGCTGACCAACGCGACGGTTGCGGCCGGCATGCTGCACTTCGCGCTCAGACGCTCGCAGAATGTCCACTGGCAGGCGCTCGAGGTCAGCCGCGAGGCGCGCGCCGCGCTCAAGAACCAGAAGCCGGCCGTGCTCTGGTTCACCGGGCTCTCGGGCGCGGGCAAGTCGACGATCGCCAACCTGGTCGAGAAGCGGCTGCACCGGATGAACCGGCACACCTTCCTGCTCGATGGCGACAATGTCCGCCACGGGCTGTGCCGCGACCTCGGCTTCACCGAGGCCGACCGGATCGAGAACATCCGCCGGGTGGGCGAAGTGGCGCGCCTGATGGCCGATGCCGGGCTCATCGTGATCACGGCCTTCATCTCGCCGTTCCGCGCCGAGCGCGAGATGGTGCGGCGGATGCTGCCCGAGGGCGAGTTCGTCGAGATCTTCGTCGACACGCCGCTCGAAGTGGCGGAAGCCCGCGACGTCAAGGGCCTCTACGCCAAGGCGCGGGCCGGCAGGCTCGCCAACTTCACCGGGATCGACAGCCCCTACGAGCCGCCGGAGGCGCCCGAGATCCGGATCGACACGACGGCGGTCTCGCCCGAGGAGGCGGCGCGCCACATCGTCGACCGCCTGCTCGGCGAGGACTGACCCCCAAACCTGGGGCGGCCGCGCCGGCGCCGCCCCACGGTCCGCGCCGGCGCCGCGCGCCCTGACGCTGCCTGCCTTGCCGCCGCCCGCCTCGATGCCGCTTGCCCCCGTGACCGCGCGGGGGCCGCGCGCGGAACCGGGATGATCAGCCAGTCATAAGAATGAGACTGACTCGCACTTGCATCACACGCACGCGCCCTGATAACGGGCCGCCATGCCGCTGCCCTCGCCCGCCCCCGCCCGCCCCGTCGCCGCCAGAAAGGGACGCGCCGTCGCGGCCCTGGCCCTTGCCCTCCTGCCCCCGGGCCTCGCCGCCCGGGCGGCCGAGGCGCCCGAACCCCTGGCCGAGCCGGCGCCGGCGGAGATCCTCGTCGTCGGCCGCGTCGCCCGGCTCTACCGCGTGCCGGAGACCAGCATCGGCCGGATGGCGACCGACCCGCTCGACATCCCGCAGTCGGTCACGCTCCTCAACCGCCAGCTGATCGAGGACCAGGGCGCGCGCGACATCACCGACCTCTACCGCAACATCGCCGGAGTCACCCTGTTCAGCTATTCGGGAATCACCTTCCGCGGCTTCCGCCAGGACGAGGTCTTCTACGACCAGCTGCGCGGGGATCCCTTCTCGGGCTTCACCGTCCCCCAGCTGTTCACGGTCGAACGCGTCGAGGTGCTGAAGGGGCCGGCCGGGATGCTGTTCGGCCCCGGCGCGCCGGGCGGAGTCATCAACTATGTGTCGAAGCAGCCGGAGGAGGAGCGGCAGCTCGCCGCCCAGGCCGCCCTGGGAAGCTTCGACCGCCGCGGCGGCTGGCTCGAGGCGACCGGCCGGCTCGACCCCGAAGGCATCGTCACGATCCGCGCCGCCGGCTTCCACGAGGAGCAGGCGAGCTTCCGCGCGAACGCCGGCCTTTCGACGACGATCCTGGACGGCGGTCTCGCCGTCCGTCTCGCCCCCGCGACCCGGCTGGTCCTTCAGGCCACCCACACCGACCAGACCGCGCCCGGCAACCGGCTGCGCGGCGTTCCGACCGACGATGCCGGACGGTTCCTCGCCGGCATTTCCTGGAACCACAACGAGCCGTCCGATTCGCTTGCTCTGCGCGCGACCGCGCTGCAGGCCCGGCTGGCCAGCCAGCTCACGCCGACGCTGTCGCTCGATGCCCGGCTGCGCCATGTCGAGAGCCGCGAGGAACAGCAGTATCACGAGCCGTTCGGCTTGCTTGACACCGACCGCGACGGCACCCCCGACACCAGCCGCCGCCAGTATCGCGACCAGCTGCGCACCTTCCAATCCCTCGCCGGCGCGGTGAGCCTTGCATGGAGCGCGGGGGCCATCGGGCCCACCTCCCACCGCATCCTCGCCGGTGTCGATTTCGCCAGCAGCGACCAGCTCTTCTTCGGCCGCTCGACCACGGCCGGCGTGCCGACCCTCAGCCTCCGGGACCCCATCTACGGCCGCACCGAAGGACTGCCCTACAAGACCGGGCCCCGCCCGCTCGGGGCGGACACGCGCGCCGTCCGCCGCGGCGTCTATCTGCAGGACCAGGTCGACATCGGCCGATGGCTCACGCTGGTCGGCGGCCTGCGCCACGACCGGTTCGAGGACGCGGACAGGCTGTCCGGCGCAGGCTTCACCGGCACGGACATGAGCTGGCGGGCCGGGATCATCGGCCGGCCCCGCCCCGATGTCGCGCTCTACGCCTCATGGTCGACGAGCTTCGAGCCGCAGCCGATCGGCAACCAGGACGCGCAGCGAGGCGGGCCTTTTCCGCCGCAGACGGGCGACCAGGTCGAGCTCGGCGCCAGGACCGCCCTTCGGGACGGTCGCGTCCAGCTCGCTGCAGCCCTCTACCAGATCCGCCGGCAGAATCTCGTCCAGGTCGATCCGACCCAGCCTCCGGTCGGCGGGCGCGAGCAGCTTGCGGCACTCGGCGAAGTGCGCAGCCGCGGCTTCGAGCTGGAAGCCGCCATCGATGTCACGCCCGACTGGGTCGTGACCGCCAACTACGGCTACAACGACACCGTCGTCACGGCCGACAATGGCCGCAACCCGCTCACCAACGCGGTCGGCAGCCGCTTCGCCAATGCGCCGAGGCACCAGGCCGGCTTCTGGACCCGCTACCAGCTGCCCGCCCTGCGCACCGCGGTCGCGCTGGGCGGCGAGCATGTCTCCGAGCGGATCAGCCTGTCGGGCCAGCGGGTGCGGCCCTACACCATCTTCGATGCCTCGCTCATCCACGAGCGCGGGCCGCTTCGCCTGCTGCTGCGCCTCGACAACATCTTCGACGCGACCTACGCCGCCTCGGGCTTCATCGACCGCACCGGCCACTTTCCCGGCGAGCCGCGCACTCTCCTGTTCGAGGCGAGGCTCAGCTACTGATGGCCGGCGCGCCCGCTCCGCGCACCACCGAGAAGGCCGGCGGGCGCGCCCTGTGGTGGCGGATCCACGCCTGGGCCGGCCTCAAGCTCTCGATCTTCCTGGTCTTCATCCTCGCCACGGGCACGCTCGCCACGCTGGCCTACGAGATCGACTGGCTGATCCGCCCCGCGCTCAGGATCGCGCCCCGGCCCGAGGCGCCGCCGCGATGGGGCGCGATGCTCGAGAATGCGCGGGAGACCCTGCCCCGGGGCGGCAGCATCGGCCAGCTCGCGCTCGGCGAAGAGCCGTTCATGGCCGCCAGCGCCACGCGGTTCGACGCGACCGAGCGCCCGTCCTTCGTCTATCTCGACCCCGCCACCGGCGAGGTGACCGGCACCGGTTCCTGGGTGACGGTGCATCGCATCCTCCGCCAGGCCCATCGCCACCTGATGCTTCCCACCAGGGTCGGCGTTCCGATCGTCTCCTCGCTCGCCCTCCTCCTCCTCGCCTCGATGGTGAGCGGCCTCGTCACCTACCGGCGCTTCTGGACCGGCCTTCTCCGCCGGCCGCGCACGCGCAAGGGCCTGCCGGTGCTGCGCGACCGGCGCTTCATGGGCGATGCCCACCGGCTGGCCGGCCTCTGGTCGCTCCCCCTCCTCCTCGTCATGATCGCAACCGGCCTGTGGTATCTGGCGGAATCGCTGGGCGCGGCAGCGCCGCCGCCTGCCGCCCAGCAGCGGGCACGGACGCTGCTGGCGGACGCGCCGGCCGCGCCCCCCGTCTCCGGCGCCATGCTCGACGCCCTGGTCGCGCGCGCCCGCGCCGCCATTCCCGGGCTCGAGGTGCGCGCCATCCGCCTGCCGCGCAGGCCGGGCGAGAGCCTGGTCGTCAGCGGGCAGGCGAGCGCCTGGCTGGTGCGCGACCGCGCCAATGCCGTGCACTTCGACCCTGCCAGCGGCCGCCTCCTCGCCGTGTCGCGCGGCGAGGAGCTCAACCTTCACCAGAGGATCTCGGAAGCGGCCGATCCGCTCCACTTCGGGACGTTCGGCGGGCTCGCGATGAAGCTGCTCTGGTTCGTCCTCGGCCTCCTGCTCACCGGGCTCGCCGTCTCGGGGGTGATGATCACCTCGCTGCGTCTCGCCCTGGCCGCGCGCGACGCACCGGTGCGGCTGTCGGCCCGCGCCTGGATCGCCATGGGCGCCTGGCGCTATGCCGGCGCGGCCGCCATCCTCGTCACCCTCCTGGCAGCGCCGCTGGCCCTTGCCGGGCGGTTCTGACGCGCAGCCGGGCCGGCCCCTGCAGCGCGCCGGGGCAGGAGTCACGGGGCAAGGGCGCGCAGCCGGGCCTTCAGCACCTTTCCCGATCCGCCCCGGGGGAGTTCCTCGAGACGGGTGAAGCCCTTGGGCATCTTGGCGGGTGCAAGGCGGGCGCGAGCTGCAGCGAGGAGTTCCGCGTCGCTGGCCGTGCCGACGATGAAGGCGTGGAGGCGCTCACCCCATTCCGGGTCGGGCAGGCCGACGACGGCCACCTCGGTGACGCCGGGCACGGCTTCGAGGACGCGCTCGATTTCGCGCGGGTAGACGTTGACGCCGCCGCTGATGACCATGTCCCTCGCGCGATCGACGATGGAGATGTAGCCATCGTCGTCGCGCGTGGCGATGTCGCCGACCGTCACCCAGCCATCGACGAGCGCCTCGGCGGTTTCGGCAGGCCGGTTCCAGTAGCCGTTGAAGGCGCATGGGCTGCGGGCGAACAGTTCGCCCGGCGTGCCGGCGGGCACGGCGCGGCCGGCCGGGTCGCGCAGCACGACCTCGACCAGCGGGAAGGGCGTGCCGACCGAGCCGGGCTTTTCGAGCAGCGCGTCGGGGCGGATGTTGGTGACGATGCCGGCCTCGGTCGAGCCGTAGGTCTCGTGCAGCAGGCCGGGGCCAAGGCGCTCGACCACCCGTTCCTTCAGTGGCTGGGGGAGCGCGGCGGCGTTGGAGATGATGGCCTTGAGGCCAGCCCCGCGCACCCAGCGCGCCGGAGGGCAGGCGACCATGCGCTGGAGGAGGGTGGGGACGAGAAAGACGCCGGCCAGGCCGGGCGCCGCCAGCGCGGCGAGAATGGACTCCGGATCGGCCGGGGCGAGGACGGCGGTGCCACCGAAGAGCAGGGGCGCGGCGGCAAAGACGAAGCCGGCGCCATGGGCGAGCGGGGTCACGACGAGGAAGCGGTCGGCGGCGCCGAAGCAGCCATATTCGCCGGCCATGGCGAGGAAGGTCAGCGTGCGGCTGCGGTGCGAGAGCATGACGCCCTTGGGGGTGCCGGTGGTGCCCGAGGTGTAGGCGAGCGCGAAGCTGTCGGTCTCGGCGGCGAGCGGCGGCGCGGGTGCGTCGCTGGCGCGCGCGAGAAGCGCCGGCCAGTCGGTGTCGAGGTCCAGGACGGGGAGACGCGCGGCGCGGGCGGCGGCCGCGGCCGGGCCTTCGGGCGCGTCGGTGACGAGAAGCCGCGGCGTGCAGTCGGCGAGGATGGCGGCGAACTCGGCTTCCGTCTGGCGCGGCAGCAGGGTGGCGACGATGGCGCCGGCCTCGGCGAGGCCGGCCACCACCTCGACGTAGCGGAGGTGGTTGGCGGCGACGAGGGCGACCCGGTCTCCGGGTTTGAGACCGAGACCCGGCGCTGCGTTCCGGGCACGGCGCAGGCGCTCGGCGAGCGCGGCGTAGGAGAGGATCGCGCCAGCTTGTTCGATCGCGGCCCGCGCAGGCGCGCGCGCGGCCGCTGCGCCGATGGCGCGGGCCAGCGTCAGCTCGACCCGGCCATCAGCCACCGAGGCGCGCCGCGAGCTTCGGGAAGACGCGCAGCGCATTGTCGCGCATGACGGCGCGGAAGCTCTCGGGACGGAGCCCGTGCGCCTTCATCTCGGTGACCGCCCGGCGGGGGTCGATCACCGGCCAGTCGGTGCCGAACAGCACCTTCTCCCGCCCGTAGCTGTCCATGTAGTGGAGGAGGCTCGCCGGCAGATGCTTCGGCGCATAGGCGTCGATGCCGATGAAGACGCGTTCGTGCTTCCAGGCCATGGCGATCATCTCGTCGGTCCAGGGGGTGCCGACGTGGATGCCGATGAGGGTGAGCTCGGGAAAGTCGATCGCGACCTGGTCGAGGAGGATGGGCCGGGCAACCGAAGGCAGGCGCACGTCCTTCCGGTAGATGAGATTCTGGCCGACCTGGAGCATGAAGGGCAGCTCCAGCTCGCAGCACTTGGCGTAGATGGGATACCAGCGCGCGGCGTCCGGCGGCAGCGAAAACCAGTGCGGATAGGCGTGGACTCCGACGAAGCCGCGCTCGCGCGCCTCGTGGAGATCGGCGAGCTGTTCCATGCCGCGCGTGGGGTCGGTGCCGGCGAGCCCCGAGAAGCGATCGGGATGCGCGCGGCACCAGCGGTCCACCTGTTCATAGGGGATCTCGAAGCTGCCGCGCCAGCGCCGGTCGCCGGCGCGCACTGCAACGAGCAGCGAATGTTCGATCTCCGCTGCGTCCATGATGCGCAGATACTCGTCCATCGAGACGCCACCGCGCATCGCCTCGGGCATCCGCACCTGGTCCATGAAGGCGGCATCGAACCCGGTCTGGCCGGCGGCGACCTCCTCGGGGCCGAAGAGGTTGACGACGATGTCGATGTGACCGGCCATGCGGAATCTCCTGCCTGTCTTTTTGTCCATAAGGGTGGATGCAGTCAATATCCATGTGGACACCCTTGACGACCTGCGGCGATGATGACAGCATGCTGACAGCTCGATGCGGCGCGGGGCCGGCGTCGGCAGGCTCGGGGAACGGGATGACGGCGAAACTCTCGGCGATCGCGGCGCTGCTTTCGGGGACGGCGGCGCTGGCGCAGCAACCTGCGACGCGCGGCGAACCGGCGTCTGAGGCGGCCGACATCATCGTCACGGCCGACCGGTTCGAGGCCTCGGTCCAGGATGTGCCCATTTCGCTGACCGCGGTTTCCGGCGAGACGCTCGAGCAGGCCGGGATCCGCGACACCGAGGGGCTGGCGAACCTCACGCCCGGCCTTCTCGTCCAGCGCTCGGTGGTGGGCAAGATCACCGTCCGCGGCGTGGGCAACGAGAACTACACCATCGCCGGAGACCCGGGAATCGCGGTCCATGCCGATGGCGTCTATGTGGCGCGGGCCGCGGCCGGCCTGTTCGACCTGTTCGACATCGAGCGGGTGGAGGTGCTGCGCGGGCCGCAGGGCACGCTCTATGGCCGCAACGCGACCGGGGGCGTCATCAACATCCTGCCCAACCGCCCGACCGACCGGTTCGAGGCGATGGGCGCGATCGAGATCGGCAACTATGACGCCGTGCGCATCGAGGGCATGGTCAATGTCCCGCTCGGCGGTGGCTTCGCTGCCCGGGTGGCGGGGTTCGGCCGCTGGCGCGACGGGTTCACGACCAACATCTTCCCCGGTGCCGACGCGCGCGGCTTCGGCGACCTCGACAGCAAGGATGGCTGGGGGGTGCGCGGCCAGCTCGCCTTCGACAATGGCGGGGCCTTCACGGCGCGCCTCGCCGTCGAGCATCTCGACGACGATAGCAACCTGCCACCCTACAAGTATCTGAACCGGCCCGACGCGCTGCCGGATGCCGACTTCGGCGGCTTCGGCCGGCAGTCCCTGCGGACCGTCAACCAAGGCTTCGAGGCCGACATTCCCGGAAGCGGGCGGAGCGTGGGCGGTGACGAGGACTTCTTCCTGACGCGGCAGACAGGGGTGGCGCTGCATCTCGGGCTCGATGTCGGCTTTGGCACGATCACCTCGCTGACCGGCTACCGGCGGACGCGGTTCAACTGGTTCAACGATGGTGACGGATCGGATGTCTTCTATGTGAACTACATCCAGCAGGACGCCAACGAGCAGTGGAGCCAGGAGATTCAGCTGGCTTCCAACAGCGACGGGCGGCTGGACTGGTTCGTCGGCGGCTATTTCTTCAATGAGACAGGCTCGAGCTTCATCGCGCTTCCCTTCCCCTTCGGCTTTGGACTGCCCTTCTACATCGCGATCGACGGGACGGCGGAAACGACCTCGTTCGCCGGCTTCGGCGAGGCGCGCTGGCGGGCGACCGACCGACTGACGCTCACGGCGGGCCTGCGCTACACCAGCGAGGACCGGTCGACGGCCTACCGCTACGAGATCAACTTCGGTGCGCCGGTGGTGGTCAATCCGGACCTCGAGGGCAGCTACAACGCCTTCACCCCACGCTTCGTCGTCCAGTATGACCTCAGTGAAGTGGTCAACCTCTATGCCTCGGCGACGCGCGGCTTCAAGTCGGGCGGGTTCAACCTGCTCGCGATCCAGCCCGGGTTCGATCCCGAGTTCGTTTGGGCCTACGAGGGCGGCGTGAAGGTCCAGACCGCTGACCGGCGCCTCTCGGGCTCGGCCAACCTCGTCTATTACGACTACAAGGACATGCAGGTGGGGCAGATCGTCAACCTGCAGTCGGTACTGACCAACGCCGCGCGCTCGCGCATCTGGGGCTTCGAGGCGGAAGTGACCGGCCAGCCGATGGAACGGCTGCAGCTTGGCGGCACGTTCGCCTGGCTCGACGCGAAGTACAAGGACTTCTGCACCGGCGACCCGACCCAGCCGACCGCACCGGCAGACCCCGGCTGCGATCCCGCCAACCCCATCAGCCTGGCCGGCAACACCCTGCCACGCGCGCCAGAATGGACCCTGACGGGCTTCGCCAGCCTCGACTTCGACCTGCGCGACGGTCAACGGCTCAACTGGCGCGGCGACGTGCGCTACCAGAGCCTCGTCTACTTCACGCAGTTCAACCGCCCGCTCATCTCCCAGCCGGGCTATCCCACGATGAACATGGCGCTGACCTGGCTGCCGCCCTCGGGCAGGTTCGAGCTGGGCCTGTTCGTCCAGAACCTGTTCAACGAGGTCTACTTCACCGAGGTGCTGGAATCGGGCGCGTTCAACCCGCAGCTGGTCGGCCAGGCCTATGTGGCGCCGCCACGGACCTGGGGCCTGCGCGCTGCCGTCCGCTTCTGATGCCGACCTTCACCGCTCCCGACGGAACCCCGCTCTGGTACGACGACCGGGGGCAGGGACGACCGCTGCTGCTGCTGCAGGGTCTCCAGTTCCCGGCCGGCTACTTCTGGCAGCGCAATGTGGAGGCGCTCGCCAGGGAGCACCGCTTCCTGATGCTCGACCGGCGCGCGCAGGGGCTTTCGGGCAAAGGCCTGGGGCCGCACAGCCTCGACCAGGCGGCCGACGATCTCGCGGCCTTCCTGGCGGCGAGGGACCTTTCGGACGTCTGCCTCGGCGGCGTGGCGCATGGCGGGATGATCGCGGTGCGCTACCTCGAGCGCCACGGGCCGGCCCGGCTCCGGAGTCTCATCCTCTGCGAGATGACCCCGCGCCTGGTGTCGGCGCCCGGCTGGGCGCATCCGACCTTTGGCCACTTCCCGCCCGAGGCCGCGGCGGGATTCGCGGCTGGTGTCCGCGCCGACAGGATGGCGGCGCTGGGCGGCTTCCTGCTCGGCTGCTTTGCCGAGACACCGGATGCCGCGACGCTCGCCGAAATGACGCGCGAGACCTGGCTCACCCCGACCGCGGCGGTCGCCGACTACATCGACGACATGGTGCGCTTCGACTGCCGGGCCCTGCTGCCGGCCATCAGGCTGCCCACCCTTCTCGTCTATGGCCGGCGGAACAACCCTGTGATGCCCGGCGAGGTGGGGCGGTGGATGGCCGGCGCGCTGCCGAACGCGATGCTCGTCGAGCTGGAGCGGGCCGGGCACAGCCCCTTCTGGGACGACCCGCACGCCTTCAACGCGGCGGTCTCCACCTTCGCGCAGGCGCACTGAGCATGACCGGTCTTGCCCCCGCCTTCCTGATCCTCAAATGGCCGGGCGCCACGGCTGCGGATCTTGACTGCTGGGCCGAGGCAATCGCGGCAGCGCGCGGCACCGTGCTGGCGAACTGCCCGCCCGATGCGGTCGAGGTGCTTGAGCGGGGCACCACCCACACCGCGGTCCTCATCGCCCGTTTCGCCTGGGCACCGGATCTCGAGTCCTGGTGGCAAGGCGCGGCGGCTTTTGCAGCCGGCCTGCCCGTCGGTGCCCAGCTGCTGGCGGCCGATGGCCTCCCCTTCGAAGGCTGGCCGGGAAGCCCAGTGCCGACGATTGCCAGCGTCACAGTCCCGGCCTCGGACCACCCGCGCGGCTACATGCTTGTGGAAGGCACGGGCACCGACCAGGCGCGAATGAACGCCTACCGCGACATCATCCTTCCCATGATCGCCGAACGCGGCGGCTTCTATCCGCTGTTCGAGCTGGGCGGGGCGGTCAGGGTGCTGGCCGGGCAGTGGGCGGAAGGCATCCTTGCCATCTCGCGCTGGCCGGACTGCGCGGCCGCCCGCGATTTCTGGTTTTCGGAGCGCTACCAGACGGTTGCCATCCCGACCCGGGCGAGCGCCGGGCGCTTCGACGTGCAGCTGATGGCCGGCATCGCCGGCTGAACGGAAGGGCCGGCGGCGCCGGTCGGGACAGGAGACGGGAATGGCCGACACCCCCGATGCCGCGACCGCGGTTGCGATCTACCGGACCATGGCGCGGATCGCTGCCGCCGACCGGGCGATCTGCCAGGCGCTGGCCGCCGGGGACCTCCAGTTCCAATATTATCCGGCCGGGGGACAGGAGGCCATTCCGGCAGCGATCGCCTCGGTGCTGGCGCCCGACGATCTTGCAGTCATCACCTACCGCTGCATCCACGACATCGTCGCCAAGGGCACGCCGATGACCGAGATCATGGCGGAGATGTATGGCCGGGTGGCCGGCACGTCCAAGGGCAAGGGCGGGCCGATGCACCTCTCCGACCCCCGCTCGGGCCTGATGGCAACCACGGGGATCGTCGGGGCCGGCGCGCCGATCGCCAACGGAATCGCGCTCGCGCAGACGCTGAAGGGGACCGGGCGCATCGTCACCTGCGCGTTCGGGGATGGCGCGGCCAACATCGGCGCAGTGCACGAGGCGCTGAACCTTGCCGCCCTGTGGAAGCTGCCGGTCATCTTCGTCTGCCAGAACAACCTCTACGCCGAATATACGAGCTTCGCCCACTCGACCGCCTCGCCGTCCATCGCGGCGCGCGCCGAAGGCTATGGCATGGCGGGCGAGCTGGTGGACGGCACCGACCCGTTCGCAATCAGGGCGGCGGCGGCGCGGGCGGTGGCGCGGGCCCGGGCCGGCGCCGGCCCGACGCTGCTCGAATGCGTCGCCCACCGCCTCCAGGGCCATGCCTTCGGCTCGGACATCGCGCACATGGACATGGCAGCGCTCGAGCGGGCGAAGGCCGAAGCGCCAATGCGGACCTTCCGCGCCCGGCTCCTCGCCGAAGGCTGGGCGAGCGAGGCGGAGCTCGCAGCGATCGAAGCCGAGGCGGAGGCGGAGGTCGCCGAGGCGCGGGCCTTCGCCGAGGGCTCGCAGGCGCCGGCAGCAAGCGAGCTCACCACCGACATCTTCGCCGACGAAGCCGATCGTCCCGATGCGCCGGCGCGTGCCCGGCCGGTGGTGGCGCTGCCCGAGGCGGGCACGCGGATGCTCACCTTCGGCCAGGCAGTGACCGAAGCGCTCGACCTCGCGCTTGGCAGCGATCCTGCAGTCATCCTGCTCGGCGAGGACATCGAGGATCCCGCCGGCGGGATCGTCAAGATGACCCATGGCCTTTCGACCAGGCACGGCCGGGCGCGGGTCCGGGGCACGCCGATTTCCGAGCAGGCGATCGTCGGCGCCGGGATTGGTGCTGCCATGTGCGGCATGAAGCCGGTGGCCGAGATCATGGTCTGCGATTTCGCGATGGTCGCCATGGACCAGATCGCCAATCACGCGGCGAAGCTGCGCTACATGTCGGGAGGGCGGACCTCGGTGCCGATGGTGATCCGGATGCTGACCGCCGGCAATGTCGGCAGCTTCGGTGCCCAGCATTCGCAGTCGCTCGAGGCCTGGTTCGCGCACATCCCGGGCCTCAAGGTGGTGGCGCCGTCGAACGCCTACGACGCCAAGGGGATGCTGCTGGCCGCGATCGACGATCCCGACCCGGTCATCTTCCTGGAAGCCATGCGCTGCGTGTTCGTGCCCGGGCCGGTGCCCGAACTGGCCTACCGGGTGCCGCTGGGCGTCGCCGCCACCGTTCGCGAGGGACGCGACCTCACCATCGTCTCCTGGTCATGGGGGATGCAGGAGGCGCTCGCCGGAGCGGAGCGGCTGGCGAAGGACGGCATCTCGGCCGAGGTGATCGACCTCCGGTCGCTGGTGCCGCTCGATTTCGCGGCGCTCGGCGAATCCGCCGCGCGGACCGGGCGGGTGCTCATCGTCCACCCGGCGGTCGAATTCGGCGGCTTCGGCGCCGAGCTTGCCGCGCGGCTCCAGGAGGCGCTGTGGGGACGGCTGAGGGCACCGGTCATGCGGCTGGGCGCGGCCTATACGCCCGTTCCCTTTTCCCAGACCCTCGAGGCGCTGCATTTCCCCGATGCCGACGGGGTGGTCATGAAGGCCCGGGCACTCCTGGAGGCGCGCTGATGGCGAAGATGACACTGAAGGTGCCGAAGCTCGCGGTGTCGATGCAGGAGGGCACGGTCGTCGCCTGGCATGTTTCAGCCGGCGCCGCGGTTGCGGTGGGGCAGACGATCTACACGATCGAGACCGAGAAGACGAGTTTTGACGTGGAGAGCCCGTTCGCGGGAACGCTGACCCCGCTCGTCGGCACGGGCGAGACGCTGAAGGTCGGGACACCGATTGCCGAGATCCTGACCTGAGCGGTGCTGGCATCGGGCCGATCGCAGGGCTAGGAGGCCGGCCATGGCAGGCGATCTCGTCAAGTCGGCGGCCCGCGCGCTCGAAATCCTCGAACTGTTCGCCACCGAGCGGCGGCGGCTGTCACTGACCCAGCTCTGCGCCCTCTTGCCATGGCCCAAGTCGAGCCTTGCGGTGCTGCTCAAGAGCCTCGAGGCGCAGGGCTATCTCGCCTTTCGCCCGACCGACATGAGCTATTTCCCGACGCTGAGAGTGACCGCGCTCGGCGACTGGATCGGCCCCGTGCTCATCGGCGCCGCGGCGCTGCCGATGCTGCAGGCGCTGCGCGACCGGACCGGGGAGACGGTGACGCTGACGGTCGCCTCGGGGGCAGGGATGCGGGTGCTGAAGGCGCTTCCCGGGACCTTCCCGATCAGCCTCCAGCTCGACGAAGAGACGGTCTTTCCGCTGTTCGGCACGGCGGTCGGATCGGCCTGGCTTGCCGCCCTTCCGGCGAAGGCGCGCGACGACCTCTTCCGCAGGGCCGCACGCGACGGCCATGCCGAGACGGAGCGGCTGGAGGCGGCGCGGGCCATGGTCGCGGATGCACAGGCCAGGGGCTATGCAGCGGCGTACGACATGGTGGTGCCCGATGCGGGCGCGATTGCCGTGCCGCTCAGGCTCGCCGACGGCAGCGAGGTGGGCGTGCTGGCGGTGGCGGGCCTCAGCGCCCGGATCCGCGCCCGCGAGGCGGCGCTCGCGGAGGCGCTGGTGGCGGCAGCGGGCGCCGCCGCGGTGCTGCCGGCAGCGCCAGCCTCGGAAGCAGCTCCGGTTGGCAGGCCGGTGCTGGCCGGCTAGGAAGGCGGCCCACAGCGGAGGAGACGGATCGATGCGGAAGCTGACGGGGGTGACGGCAGCGCTCGCCCTGCTGGTCGCGCCGGTGGCGGCGCTGGCGCAGGCGACGGGGGTCAAGGCCATCGAGGCGCGGCAGGCCAATTTCAAGGCGCTCGCCCGGGCGTTCAAGACGATCAACGACGAGCTGAAGGGCGCGCGCCCCTCGGTCGACGTGCTGCGCCGGGCCGCGGCCGAGCTTTCGGTGGCCGCACAGCGCATCCCCGGCGGCTTTCCCGCCGGCAGCGGGCCCGAGACCGGAGCCAAGACCGAGGCGCTTGCTGCGATCTGGACCAACCGGGCCGGCTTCACCGAGGCGGCCAACCGCAACATCGCCGCGGCAAGGGCGCTGGAAGCAGCGGCCGCCTCGGGCGATCTCGCCCGGATCCGCGCCGCGACCGACGCGGTCGGGCCCACCTGCAAGGGCTGCCACGACAGTTTCCGCCTGAAGAAGTGACGGCGGAGGGCGAGTCCGCGCCGGGGCGCGCGGTCCGGGTGTGGGATCTGCCGGTCCGGCTGTTCCACTGGACCCTCGTGCCGCTGCTGCTGGCGATGTGGTGGACCGGCGAGGAGCGCGACATCGAGACGCACAGCCGGCTCGGCGTGATCTTGGTCGGGCTCCTGCTGTTCCGCCTGCTGTGGGGCCTCTTCGGCAGCGAGACGGCCCGCTTCGCCCAGTTCGTGAAGGGGCCGGCGGCAATCCGCGCCTATCTCGCCGGCACCCGGCCGCACCATCTGGGCCACAATCCGCTCGGCGGCTGGAGCGTTCTGGTCATCCTGCTCCTCCTCGTCGCGCAGGTGACGTGCGGCCTCTTCGCCCATGATGTCGACGGGATGGAATCCGGGCCGCTCTCCCACCTCGTCTCCTACGACACCGCCGACCTCGCCCGCGAATGGCACCACCGCATCTTCACGGCGATCCTCGCCATGGCGGCGCTCCACATCCTCGCCATCTGCTGGTATCTCGTCGGCCGGGGCGAGGATCTGCTGATGCCCATGGTGACGGGCCGCAAGCGCGTGCCTGAGGGTGTCGAAGCCCCCCGGCCGGGTGCGCCCCTCACGCTCGCCCTCGTCGCGGTCCTCTCGGCGGGGATCGCCTGGTGGATCGGCACCGGCGCGCCACTTCCCGCCCTGGGCACGGGCTGAACGCGGGTCTCGCCCCCCGCGCGCGCCACGCCCGGCTCCCCGGCCTTCCCCCGGCACCCGGCTTCCCCCGGCGCCCGCCGCCCCCGGTGCCGCCGCCCTTCGGCGCGCGGCTCAGGCGGCCTTCTGCTGCTCCTCGGTGGGCAGGGGGCGCTTGTCCATCACCTCGTCGACCAGGCCGAAGGCCTTGGCCTCCTGGGCGTCGAGGAACTTGTCGCGCTCGACCGCATCCTCGATCACCTTGAGCGGCTGCTTCGTGTATTGCGCCATCAGCTCGTTCATCCGGGCGCGGATGCGCAGGATCTCGCGGGCCTGGATCTCGATGTCGGTGGCCTGGCCCTGGGCGCCGCCCGAGGGCTGGTGGATCATGATGCGGGCGTTGGTGAGCGCGACCCGCATGCCCGGCTCCCCGGCCGAAAGCAGGAAGGCGCCCATCGAGGCGGCCTGGCCGATGCACACCGTTGCCACCTTGGGGCGGATGTACATCATCGTGTCGTGGATCGCCATGCCCGAGGTCACCACCCCGCCCGGCGAGTTGATGTACATGTAGATGTCCTTCTTGGGGTTCTCCGCCTCCAGGAAGAGCAGCTGGGCAACCACGAGCGAGGCCATGGTGTCCTCGATTCCGCCGGTCACGAAGACGATCCGCTCGCGCAGCAGGCGCGAGAAGATGTCGAACGAGCGCTCGCCGCGCGACGACTGCTCGATGACGATGGGAACGAGGCCGGCGTGCACGCGGGCGGCTGCTGAGGAGAGGCCGGGAATCCCGGCGAAGGGCAGATCGTCCATGGTGCCGAAGTCGGCCTTCCCGACGCTGCCGTCAAGCCCCCCGGCGGTCGGGCGCAGGCACGGTTTCATTCCGGAAAACATCCAGACCGAAACCTTCTCGGCGCTGTGGCTGGCACGCCTCTTGCTAAGGGCGTGGCATGCAGGCGGATGGACTGTCCCGGCTTCCGGCCGCGCTCCGGCGCGCTGGCGAGGCCGTCGCCCCGGTGATCGCCGCGGCCGCGGCCGCCACCGGCGCCGACTTCCGCGCCCTGTTCGAGACCGCCCGCCTCGAGAGCGGCTTCCGGCCCGACGCCCGCGCCGGCACCTCGTCGGCGACCGGCCTCTTCCAGTTCATCGATTCGACCTGGCTTGCCATGCTCGCCCGCCACGGCGAGCGGCTCGGCATCCGCGCCGCCTCGCGCGCCGAGGCGCTGGCGCTGCGCACCGACCCGCGCGCCGCCGCGCTGATGGCCGGCGCCTTCATGGCCGAGAACCGCGAGCGGATCGAAGCCGCGCTCGGCCGCGCCGCTTCCGCCACCGATCTCTACCTCGCCCATTTCCTCGGTCCCGGCGGGGCGGTGCGCTTCCTCTCGGCGCTGGGCGAAGCGCCGGATTCGGCGGCTGCCGCGCTCTTCCCGGCGGCAGCGAAGGCCAACCGCGGCATCTTCTTCGCGGGCGGCGCGCCGCGCAGCCTCGCCGAAGTCCACGCGCTGTTCCAGCAGCGACTCGAAATCGGCACCGCAGTGCCTGAACCGGGCGCGCCGGCCGGCACCGATGGTCCCGTCATGTCCGCCGCCGCCGCGCCCGCGGCCGCCCCGTCCGCCGCAGATGCATCCGAAACGGAGGCAAGGCGCGCTGCCCAGGCCGCCTATCTCCTGCTCGCAAGCCTGGGCGGCTGAGCCGTGGCGTCAGCAGGAGAGGCCCCGGTGACCGGCGCGGCTGCCCGCGGCGTTTCGCGCCTTCTCGCCCGGGTGCCGGGCGGAGCCAATCTCGCCGCCCTGCTTCCCGCCGGCATCCTCGCCATCGTCGTCCTGATGGTGGTGCCCATCCCGGCGGTGCTGCTCGACGTCTTCTTCGTCGGCAACATCCTGCTCGCGCTCGTCATGCTGATGGTGGTGCTCCACGCCAACCGCCCGCTCGACTTCTCCGCCTTCCCCACGGTGCTGCTGTTCGCCACCCTGTTCCGGCTGGCGCTCAACGTCGCCTCCACCCGGGTGGTGCTGCTCCACGGCCACGAGGGCACCGACGCCGCCGGCCGCGTCATCGAGGCGTTCGGCAAGGTGCTCATCGGCGGCAACTTCGTCGTCGGCCTCATCGTCTTCTCGATCCTCATGATCATCAACCTGATGGTGATTGCCCGCGGCGCCGGCCGGGTCTCGGAGGTGTCGGCCCGCTTCACCCTCGATGCGCTGCCGGGCAAGCAGATGGCGATCGATGCCGACCTCAATGCCGGCATGCTCACGCCCGAGGAGGCGCGCGCCCGGCGGCGCGAGGTCGCAACCGAGGCCGATTTCTACGGCGCGATGGATGGCGCCTCCAAGTTCGTGAAAGGCGACGCCGGCGCCGGCATCCTCATCCTCCTCATCACCATCATCGGCGGCCTCATCATCGGCACCCTCTCGCACGATCTCCCCGTGGGCGAGGCGGCCAGCCTCTATCTCGTCATGGCGGTCGGCGACGCGCTGGTCGCGCAGATCCCCGCCCTGCTGCTGTCGATCGCGGCTGCGATCCTCGTCACCCGCACCAGCGAGGACCGCAAGCTCGAGGCCCAGGTGCGCACCCAGTTCGGCGATGCCGCGGCCTGGATCCCGGCCGCCGGCATCCTCGGCCTCCTCGCGCTGGTGCCGGCCATGCCCACGGCCGTGCTCGGCGGCGCGGCGGCGACGGCCGCGGTCATCGCCTGGCGCCTGCGGCGGGCGGCCGCGGCCCCGGCGCC
>JAJUHA010000019.1 GCA_029268145.1 Sphingomonadaceae bacterium
AACCGTCCGGGTGGATGGGATGACCTTCCTGCGCCCGGTCGCGGTGGGTGATGTGGTCTGCTGCTATGCACGCTGCGTCAAGCGCGGTAATACTTCCATTTCCATTAACATTGAAGTCTGGGTGTGTCGGCGTCGCCCACCCAGCCCAGCGCCAGCAGGGCGCGGCGGGCAACCACCGGGTCGGCATCGGCGATCGCAGCCTCGAGGAGGGTGCGCGCTGCCGCCGTCCCCGTCTGGCCGAGCGCCACGGCGGCCTTGGCGCGCAGCTCGCGCGGGCCGCCGCCGAGCCGCGCGGCGAGGTCGGCCTCGGAGCGGGTGGGTGTCCCGGCCATCCTCAGCAGCCCGATCGCGTCGCGCAGTGGCCGCGCATGGTCGAGCCTTCGCCGGACGTCAGGTTGACCGAGGTGCGCAGGCTGATCGCGCAGCCGGTCTGCGCCATCAGCCGGTTCTGGCCGGCCGTGCTGGTGGGGCACTCGCCGCTGTCGTGGTTGTGCGAAAGCCCGAGGAAGTGCCCGATCTCGTGGGCGAAGGTGCGCGAAAAGCCCTCATGCTCGCGGTTGATCTCGCCGCCGAGCAGGCCATCGTCCTTGCCGTCCTTGTCGCAGTTGCCGCCCACCGGCGACCGGCCGACGAAATCCGTGTCCGAGATGTTCCGGACGACGAACACGTCGATCCCGCTGTTCTGGACGGTCCATTCCTCCCACAGCTGTTCGGATTCGTCCTCGCTGCCGATGTCGTCGCGGCCATTGGCGTCGGCGGCATCGACGAACCAGTGCAGCACCCGCCCCACGCCCAGCGCGACCTGCCGGTAGATGTTGCGCGTGCGGTAGATGGCATAGTCGATCCGCTCGAGCCCGGTCGCCCGGTCGGTGGCCGAAAGCGCGTCGAACCCCATGCGGATGACGTTGAGGTGGATGTGCCGGCCCTGGAGCGCAGTCATCCACTGGAGCACCGAGACTTCGGCGCGCACGGTCGTGTCAGGGTCGGCCGGCACCCGGCCGCGGATGAAGCCGAAGCCGTGGAACAGCAGCGACACGTCCCCCGACTGGTCGGCGCCGATGCACGAAAGGATGGAGCGGATTCCGGTTGCCATGGCTATTGCAGGCTCACGACCATCTCGACGAGGCCGGTGCCCGCGTCGAGGCCGGTGAGCGCCTTGCCGAGGATGGACCCTGCCGCCGTCGCCCGGTCGGTCGCGGCCATCGCATGGCCGGGCGTCGGCGAGGAGACGAGGAGGTCGCCCGGCACGACCGGTCCCCAGCCGGCATCGACCTTGACTGCCACCTTGCCGACCATCGCGACCGGCACGCGCGCGCCACCCTTGCGGTGGTCCATCACGATGCCCGGCCGGAACCGCCCGGCGCCGGCCACCACGCCGACGACGCGGGGATCGAACGGGCCTGCGGAAGGTTCGAGCCGGCCGTCGGCGCCCAGCACCATCACCGTCCCCGGCTCGGCCGCGGCCATGTCCGCCACCTCGAACTGCTCGGCCATGTCGGCGTTCCGGAGGATGATGTCGCCGGCCCCGCCGTTCAGGTGGATGGACTCGTTGCCGGCATCGTCGAGGCAGATGACATCGCCCTCGTTGCCCGCCGCGCCCACCCGCAGCGCGGCGTGGTTGCCATCGAAGCGGAACACGTCGCGTCCGTCGCCGTCGCGGACGATGATGTCGCCCTCGTTGCCGCTGGCCCCGACATAGAGCGCGGCATGCTCGCCGGCCATGTGGAAGACGGTCCGCTCGCCCGCGTCGCGGACGATGAGATCGCCAGGGCTGCCGCGCACGCCGGCGCGCACCGCAGCGGTCTCGGCGTCGATCCGGACCGCCTCCAGCCCCCGGCCGTCGCGGACGATGATGTCCCCCTCGTTGCCCTCGGCGCCCACATAGAGGGCGGCGTTGCCGCCGTCGGCGTGGATCACCTCGCGCCCGTCGCCGTCGCGGACGATGATGTCCCCCTCGTTCCGCCCGGCACCCACCCGGAGCACGGCATGGTCGGAGTCGAACTGCAGCACCTCGCGGTTGGCCGCATCGCGCACCGAGAGGTTGCCGCCATTCTCGGTCGTGCCCACCCGCAGCACCGCGCCCGCGCCGGCCAGCGAGATGCAGTCCTGCCCCCGGACATCGCGCACCCGCATGTCGCCGGCATTGCCCTCCGCCCCCACCCGGAGCACGGCGCCGGAGCCCGAGACCCGCAGCACCTCGCGGTCCGCCGCATCGCGGATGACGAGCCCGCCGGTCACGCCGCTCCCGCCGATCCGGACCGTCGGGTTGCCCGGTCCCAGCCGCACCAGCTCGACGCCATTGGCATCGACAATCCTGATCTCGCCGGAATTGGCCGTGCCGCCAACCGTCAGCGTGGCGCCCGCGCCCTCCAGCCGGATCGCCTCCCCGGCAGACGCCATCACCGAAAGCGCGCCCATGCCGGCGCCGCCAATCCTGACCAGCCCGGCATTGGCATCCAGCTCGATCCGGATGTCGCCTCCGCTGTCGGTCACGTCGACACGTTCCGAGAATGTCTCGGCCATGGTCCCTCCCCGTCCGGCCCTTTCCCGGGCTTGGCAGCAGAGAGTTAACAGAATTTCAGAGCCAGCGCGACTCCTTTCTCCGGAATTGCGCCGCGCGGCTCAGCGGCCGTCCAGCGCGGCCTTCAGGCCTGGCGCGAACTCCGCCCCGTGCGGCACCTTCGCCGAGGAGGCCCTGACCGTCCCGCCGATGGGCTCCGCCCGCCCGCCAAGGCAGCTGGCCAGGAAATTCTCGGCGATCGCCATGAAGGCGATGTTGTTCTCCGGCCGCGCGAAGCCATGGCCCTCGTCGGGGAACAGCACGTAGGTGACCGGGATGCCCTTCGCCTGCATCGCAGCGACGATCTGGTCGCTCTCGGCCTGCTTCACCCTGGGATCGTTCGCGCCCTGGCCGATGAGGAGCGGCTTCGAGATCCGGTCGGCGTGGGTAAGCGGCGAACGTTCCCTGAGCCAGGCCCGGCCTTCCTCGGTGTCCGGGTCGGCCATCCGGGCGATGAGCTGCTTCCTGAAGCTCTCCCAGTAGGGCGGCACGGTCGAGAGCAGGGTCACGAGGTTCGACGGCCCCACGATGTCCACGCCGCAGGCAAATGCGTCGGGCGTGAAGGTCAGCCCCACGAGCGTCGCATAGCCCCCGTAGGAGCCGCCCATGATGGCCACCCGCCTCGGGTCGGCGACGCCCTGCTTCACCGCCCAGTCCACCGCGTCGAGGAGGTCGCCGTGCATCTTCGCGCCCCACTCGCCGTTGCCGGCGTTGGTGAAGGCCTTGCCGAAGCCGGTCGAGCCGCGGAAGTTCACCTGGAGCACGGCATAGCCCCGGTTGGCGAGGAACTGCGAGAGGCCGTCGAACCCGTAGGTGTCGCGCGACCAGGGCCCGCCATGGACGAGGAGGACCATGGGAAGCGGCGCGGCCGGCCGCGCACCCGCCCCGACGGGAAGCGTGAGGTAGGAGACCATGGTCTTGCCGTCGCGCGTGGCGATCTCGACCGGCTGCATCTCGGCGAGCGGCGCGCCGGCCAGCTCGGGCCGGGTGTCGAACAGCTTGGTCAGCCGCTTCGCCCTGCGGTCGTAGAGCCAGGTCGCCGAGGCCTCGCGCGCATTGTCGGTCGCAACCGTCCACCGGTCGTCGGCCTGGGTGCGCGAGCCCAGCACCCAGTTGCCCAGCCGCTCGGTGAGGAAGGCGATGTCATCCTTCACCGCCGGGTCGAGGACGGTCCACTCCGGCTTCAGATAATCGACCTGCACCGCCTCCAGCCGGCCCGTCCCGGGATGGAGAAGGGCGCCGGCCACGTCGGCCCGCCGGTCCTCGGCAAGAAGCGTCATCTTCCCCGTCGCCCAGTCCATGGCGAAGGCGCCGGCGGTGTCGCGCCCGCGGCTGTCGATCCAGTAGAGCGTCCCGCCATCGGCCGAGAAGCCGAGCGGCTGGGTCGTCTGGCTGTCGTCGAGCCCGTGGGAGAGGAAGGGCACATCCGCCACCTTGCCATCGACGATCCGGAAATAGTCCTGCCCGCCCTCGCGGTTGGGCCGGATCGCGACGCGCAGGTTGAGGTCCTCGTCGGCGAGGAAGCCGGTATAGCCGTCATTCTGCCGGACGAGGGTCAGCTTCCCGGTCTTGAGGTCGAGGCTGTGGACGTCGTGCCAGCGCGGGTCGCGGTTGTTGAGGCCGACGAGGATCCGGTCCGTCACCCGGTCGGAGACCGCCTCGATGGTCGCCCGGGTCTTCGGGAAGGGCGTGAAGTCCCGGACCGGGCCGCCGGTGACCGGCACGCCGTAGAGGTGGAAATCCTCGTCCCCGCCGGTGTCGTTGACGTAGAGGATCATTGCGCTGTCCGGCGCCCAGGAGTGCTGGCGGATGGGCCGCACCTTCTCCGCCGTCAGCACCCGCGCGCGCTCGGGCGCGTCGGCGGGCGCCACCCAGACGTTGAGCACGCCGTCCGCCGGCGCGATCCACGAAAGCCACCGGCCGTCGGGCGAAAGCCGCCCCTGTGCCCGCGTCGGGTTGCCGAACAGTTTGCTGCGCTCGATGAGGGGAGTCTCGGCCATTCGGGCTCCGGATGTCTGGGCAGGGAGGGCAGGGGCGGGGAGGGCGGCAAGCAGAAGCGCCGCCCCGGCAAGATGCAGGGTGCGCATTGGGGTTCTCCCGGATGTGGCGCACTGGCCCCCTCAGCCCGGTGCCGGACAGACCCTAGCAAAGCGCCGGGCCGGCGCAAGATGGCCCGGCTCGTAAAGGGGCAGGCGCCGGCGCAGGGCCCGGCGTCAGCCGGGCATCACATGTGCTTCGACCTTGTTGCCATCCGGATCGCGCACGAAGGCCGCATCGTAGCCGGGCGCATAGGGGCGCTCCCCCGGCGGGCCGGCGCATTGGCCGCCGTTGGCCAGCGCTGCCGCGTGGAACGCATCGACCGTCGCCCGGTCGGGGGCCAGGAAGGCGACATGGGTGCCGTTGCCCACGCTTGCCGGCGCGCCATTCTCGGCCGCGCCGATCCAGAATTCGGGGAGGTCGCGCCCATGGGCGACCCCGAAGGGCGGCTCGTCCATGACCACCCCGATGCCGAGCGCGCCCATCGCCGCATCAGAGAAGCGCCGCGCGCGCCATGTCGGAGACCCCGACCGAGACATGGGAGAGGATCGACTCGGGCAACGGTCCTCCTCCGGCGCCCGGCTCTCGCGGCGCGTCGCCGGCGGCCAGACGGATCGGGCCGGGGGTTGCCCCCCGGCCCGTCCGTTTCCATGGTCCCGTCGGTCGGTCCCGCGTTCGCGGGCAAGGCCCGCGAAGCGGGCCCGCCGGCCGTGACTTCGCGGAGTCCGCGGACCAGTGCGCGAGCACTGGCCGCGGCCCGCTTCGTCAGAAGTCCATGCCGCCCATGCCGCCCATGCCGGCACCGGCGCCCGCCGCCGGCTTGTCTTCCGGCAGTTCGGCAATCGTCGCCTCGGTGGTGATGAGGAGACCGGCAACCGAGGCCGCATCCTGCAGCGCGGTGCGCACCACCTTCGTCGGGTCGATGACGCCGGCGGTCACGAGATTCTCATAGACCTCGGTCTGGGCGTTGAAGCCGAGCGTCGGGTCGCCCGTCTCCAGCAGCTTGCCGGCAACCACCGCGCCGTCATGGCCGGCGTTGGCCGCGATCTGCCGCACCGGCGCCTGCAGCGCGCGGCGGACGATGTCGATGCCGCGGGTCTGGTCGTCGTTGGCGCCCTTCAGGCCCTCGAGCGCCTTGGTCGCATAGAGGAGGGCGGTGCCGCCACCCGGCACGATGCCTTCCTCGACCGCCGCGCGGGTCGCGTGCAGCGCATCGTCCACGCGGTCCTTGCGCTCCTTGACCTCGACTTCGGTCGCGCCACCCACCTTGATGACGGCGACGCCGCCGGCGAGCTTGGCCAGCCGCTCCTGCAGCTTCTCCCTGTCATAGTCGGAGGTCGTGGTCTCGATCTGGGCCTTGATCTGCTCCACCCGGCCCTTGATCGCCTCGGACGAGCCGGCGCCATCGACGATCGTGGTGTTGTCCTTGTCGATGACGACCTTCTTCGCCTGGCCGAGCATGGCGAGGGTGACGTTCTCGAGCTTGATGCCGAGGTCCTCCGAGATCATCTCGCCGCCGGTCAGCGTCGCGATGTCCTCGAGCATGGCCTTGCGGCGGTCACCGAAGCCCGGCGCCTTGACGGCGGCGACCTTCAGGCCACCGCGCAGCTTGTTGACGACGAGCGTCGCCAGCGCCTCGCCTTCCACATCCTCGGCGATGATGAGGAGCGGCCGGCCCGACTGGACCACCGCTTCCAGGATGGGGAGCATCGCCTGCAGGCCCGAGAGCTTCTTCTCGTGGATGAGGATGTAGGGGTTGTCGAGCTCGACCTGCATCTTCTCGGCATTGGTGATGAAGTAGGGCGAGAGATAGCCGCGGTCGAACTGCATGCCTTCCACGACATCGAGCTCGAACTCGAGACCCTTGGCTTCCTCGACCGTGATCACGCCTTCCTTGCCGACCTTCTCCATGGCCTCGGCGATCTTCTCGCCGACCACGGTGTCGCCGTTGGCGGAGATGATGCCGACCTGGGCGATCTCGGCCGAGCCGGTCACCGGCTTGGAGCGGGCCTTCAGGTCCTCGACGACCTTGGCGACAGCCAGGTCCACGCCGCGCTTCAGGTCCATCGGATTCATGCCGGCCGCAACCGACTTCAGCCCCTCGCGGACGATCGCCTGGGCGAGGACGGTGGCCGTGGTGGTGCCGTCGCCCGCGACGTCATTGGTCTTGGAGGCGACCTCGCGCACCATCTGGGCGCCGATGTTCTGATACTTGTCCTTGAGCTCGATCTCCTTGGCGACCGTCACCCCGTCCTTGGTGATGCGCGGCGCGCCGAAGCTCTTCTCGATCACGACGTTGCGGCCCTTGGGCCCCAGCGTCACCTTCACTGCATCGGCAAGGATGTCGACTCCTTGCAGGATGCGCTCGCGGGCGTCACGCCCGAACTTCACGTCCTTGGCTGCCATGTCTCGTTCCTCTCAAAGCCTGTCTCTTGCTCCTCGCGGAGCGCATGAAGGACAGCAGGCGAATGCCTCTGGGCGCGGCCCGGTCAGGCGGCCTTGCGGACTTCCGCGGCGGGCGTGATCACGCCCAGGATGTCGCTTTCCTTCATGATGATGAGGTCCTCGCCGTCGAGCTTGACCTCGGTCCCCGACCACTTGCCGAACAGGATCCGGTCGCCGACCTTGACGTCGAGCGGGATGCGCTCGCCGTCCTCGTCGCGGGCGCCGGCGCCAACGGCGATCACTTCGCCTTCCTGCGGCTTCTCCTTGGCGGTGTCGGGGATGATGATGCCGCCGGCGGTCTTCTCTTCCGCCTCGATGCGGCGCACCAGCACGCGATCGTGCAGGGGGGTGAATGCCATGCTCTGGTCCCTCTTGGCTCGAAGGGGCTGGAGGAGCCCCGCTCCCCCGACCCCAGTTGCTCCTGTTGGCACTCACCTCCCGGGAGTGCCAACGACGGCCAAGTAGGGTTGCCCCGCGGCGCGGTCAAGATGCCGCACGGACGAAATTCCGTGAAGCCTTGGTGACGGCCGCGCCACCGCCCCGGCGCGGCACCCTTCCCGCCACCAGCGCCCCTCTCTCCGAGGGCGCGTGTGCGTGCCCCCGTCCCTAGCTCACGAGGACGTCCCCGTCGGCGAACACGCCGGCCTGCCGGTCGAACAGGCGCCGGTAGGCCCCGCCCGCCGCCAGCAGCGCATCGTGCGTTCCTTCCTCGACGATCGCGCCGCGGTCGAACACGAGGATCCGGTCCATCGCCCGCACGGTCGAGAGCCGGTGGGCGATCACGATCGCCGTGCGCCCCGCCATCAGCTCGGCGCAGGCCGCCTGGATCGCCGCCTCGCTCTCGCTGTCGAGCGAGGAGGTCGCCTCGTCGAGGATCAGGATCGGCGCATCGGCCAGGAAGGCGCGGGCCAGCGCGATGCGCTGCCGCTCCCCGCCCGAGAGCTTCACGCCGCGCTCGCCCACCAGCGTGGCATAGCCCCTGGGCAGCCGCTCGACGAATTCGGCGGCATGGGCAAGGCGCGCCGCCCGTTCGATCTGTGCCATCGACGCACCGGGCCGGCCGTAGCCGATGTTCTCCGCGATCGAGCGGTGGAACAGGATGGGCTCCTGCGGCACGATCGCGATCGCCCGCCTGAGGCTCGCCTGCGTGCAGTCCCGGACATCCTGCCCGTCGATCAGCACGCGCCCGCCCGACACGTCGTGGAGCCGCTGCACCAGCTTGACGAAGGTCGACTTGCCCGAGCCGGAGCGGCCGACGAGCCCCACCCGTTCGCCCGCGCCGATGGCGGCGTCGAGCCCGTCGAACAGCGGCGTCGTCTGCCCCTGGTGGCGGAAGCTGACGCCCGCGAAGCGGATTGCGCCGCCGGAAACGGCGAGCGGCCGCGCCGCCGGCCGGTCGGCGACGGCCAGCGGCTCGGCGTGCAGCGCGACCAGCTCCTCCATCTCGTTCACGGCCCGCTGCAGGTCCATCACCTGGTGGCCCATGTCCCGGAGATAGCCGTGCAGCACCATGGTCGCGGTCAGCACCTGCACCACCCCGCCCACGCTCGCCTCGCCGGCCGCCCACAGCAGGAGCGCCGTGCCGGTCACGGCGAAGCGGATGCCCCACACCATGGCCAGCATGCCCATGTCGTTCCAGACGAAGCGCTGCCAGCTCCGGAGTGTCCGCGAACGCCACTTGGCGAGCACCCTGGCGAGCAGTTCATCCTCGTGCGCTTCGCCTGCGAACGCCTTCACCACCGCGTTCGCGCCAACCGAATCCGCAAGCTGCGCCCCCACCTTCGAATCCCACGCGTTCGAGAGCCGCGCGGCCGGCGCCAGCACGCGCATCGCAACGAGGAGCGAAAACACCAGGAAGCCCGCCGCGCCCAGCGCCATCACCAGCCCGAGCATGGGCCACTGCCAGGCCAGCAGCAGGATGGTCCCGGCCAGCACGGCAAGGCCGGGCAGCAGCATCATGAGGATGAGGTCGTTCACGCTGTCCACCGCCCACATCCCGCGCGAGATCTTCCGGACCGTGGCACCCGCGAAGCTGGCCGCGTGCCAGTCGGCCGAAAGCCGCTGCACCCGGGCGAAGGCCTCGGCCGCCACGTCGCGCATCTGGCCCACGGTGAAGGGGAGGATGGCCTGGAGGCTCGCCCAGCGGGAGAGAATCATCGCCAGCCCCAGCGCGACCATCCAGCCGAACCCCCGCCACGCCGAGGCGCGCTCGCCGGCGGCGAGCGCATCCACCATCAGGCCGGCCGCCACCGGCACGCCGATCTCGCTCACCACGGCGAGCAGGCGGAAGAGCACCACCTTCGCAGCGGTCGCGGGAGTCCGCCGCCACTGGGCCCACATGAAGCGCAAGACCGGGCGCCACGCCGTGGCGCCGTTCCTTTCGTCAGACATGCATGTCTCGCGCGCAGCCGCGCGCGCCTCGGATCGGCTGCAGGGAAGGGCGGGGACCCGCGCGGGGCGGGTCACGCGCGCGTCAGGGTCGGCGCCGCCCCGAATGCGGGATCATGATGTCGTCTGCCATCCGAGCCTCCCGATTGCCTGCCGCGCCGCCCTAGCAGATCGGCGGCACCCGGAACAGCCCCCCGCCCTCCGCGCCGCTCGCCGGCCTGCCGGCCCGCCGTCGGGCCGCGCCGGCGCGGCCGGGGACGGTCAGGCGGTGGCGGCGGCCCGCCGGCGGCGGAACGAAGCGCCGGCAAGTCCGGAGCCGGCGATCAGCATGACCCAGCTTGCCGGCTCGGGGATCACGCCGCGATAGGCATGGAGCCCTTCCAGCGCGTCGAAATCCGGCGAATTCACCGTCCCCGCATTGACGAGCCGGACGCAGGAGACCGGCCCGCCGAAGACGCCACCGAAGTCGATGGGGCCTTGGGTGGCATTGAACCCACCGATCAGGGTGAAGCCGATGTTG
Source organism: Sphingomonadaceae bacterium (assembly GCA_029268145.1). Taxonomy (GTDB): domain Bacteria; phylum Pseudomonadota; class Alphaproteobacteria; order Sphingomonadales; family Sphingomonadaceae; genus Thermaurantiacus. The sequence goes on from JAJUHA010000019.1 coordinate 9,951, forward strand.
TCCGAACTGACACGGACTTCGAACAGCTCGCTGCACGAACCGATCACTTCATGGAGCCGGAGGTCCGCCCCTGGGCCATCGCCGAGCGGAGTCAGGAAATCGACGGTGAACTGCCCCAGCCGATCCGGCGGATCGAAAGTGTTGCTGAGGAAGAGGCCGCCCCCGTCGGGGGCGCCGGTCACCAGCCCGTTGCCGAAGCTGGTCACGTCGATTGCCGAGACCAGCGTGTCGGCGGAGGAGGACGCCGCGACCGGCGCGGCCGCAAGCGTGGCGAGAAGGACAGCCGCCCGAACTGCCATGGCTCCCTCCCCCGGACGATCGAGGAGAAGACTGGCAGAAGCTCCCGCAACAGGCAGGGCGAGTCTCGCTGCTGTCGACCTGCGGCCAGGGCGGGCCGTGCCGGCCGCGCGCCCTTTTGCTGCCGCGCTCGGCCGGCTGCGGGCTGCGCGCGGCACGTCACGCGGCCCCGTGCGAAACATTCGCTCCCCTGACTGGCCTGAAACATGCTGGTCGGAGCGCCATGGATGTGGCGGTCGGCAGCAGTCCGCGCGACGGGCAGGGGATCGTCCGGCTGGCGTCGGCCGCCCCCTTCGCGCTCGGCCCGCTCGCCCCCGCCCGCCTGCTGCTTGCCGGCCGCACCGATCGGCTGAAGGAGGCCGAAGGGCTGATCCGCGCCCTGCTCGCCAACCATCCGGACGACAGCGCGGCCCTGGGCCTCCTCGCGCTCGTCCACGCCCGAACCGCGCTCGACGATTTCGCCGCGGGCGACGAGGCGCGCCTCGAGGCCGCGCCCTCGCTTGCCGCGCTCGGCGCACCCGAGGTAGCACTGGCAACGCTTCCCGGCTATTTCCTCGGCGCGGGCGCGATCACCAGCCCAACCCATGATCCGGCGCGGCCCAGCCAGTTTCGCGACACCTGGTTCCTCTTCATGCCGCCGATGGCCACCGTCTGGCCGCTGCCCGGCCTTGGCGCGCTCCTGGCGGCGATCGGCCTCGAATCCTTCTGGCGCGAAACCGGCACTGCCCCCGATTTCCGCCGCTGATCGGCAGAACATCGGCGAATCCTCACCTGTCCGTCATGGCATGGGGCGAGGGAATCGGTGCACGCCTCGAGAGGCGGCATTGCTTCGTTTTGCCGCCAAGGAGGGCACCCCTGCACCGCGTCACCGCCCGGGCGATCGCCGCGCTCGCAGCCTTCGGCGCCAGCACCGGCGCCGCCGGCTGCATCCCGCCTGACGCGACCGCCGGTCACGCTGCCGGACGTGTCGGTCGGCTGCGCCGAGCGCACGCCGGCCGGGACTTCGGCGAGCCTGAGGGCCCGTGCGCTGGCCTCAGCCGCCCGCCGCAAGCGCGACCTGCGCCTGTTGAGCGCCGGTCTCGGGCACCAGCTCGCCCGTCCGGTCGCGGATCTCGCCGATCCGGTCGCGCACCGTCTCGGGCGTCATGGCATCCGCCGGCACGTGGATGCCTCTCGTCAGCGTCACATGGGCGGCCTCGAAGCCGCCGCCGCCGGCGTTCAGCACCACGCCATTGGGCGCCTCCTCGCTCACGAGATAGAGGGCAGCCGGCGAGACCGTCTCCGGCCCCATCTTCGCGAGCAGCTGGGGCGGCAGCAGGTCTTCCGTCATCCGCGTCGCGGCAAGCGGGGCGATGGTGTTCACCCGCACATCGTACTTGGCGCCCTCGAGCGCCAGCGTCTTCATGAGGCCGACGAGCCCGAGCTTGGCCGCCCCGTAATTGGCCTGGCCGAAGTTGCCGTAGAGGCCGGTCGACGAGGTCGTCATCAGGATGCGGCCATAGGCCTGCTCGCGCATCCGCTCCCACACCGCCTTGGTGCAGATGACGGAGCCCATGAGATGCACCTCGAGGACGGCGCGGAAGTCCTCGATCGTCATCTTCGAGAAGGTCTTGTCGCGCAGGATCCCGGCATTGTTGATGAGGATGTCGATGCGCCCCCAGGCGGCGATCGCCCGCTCCACCATGTCGGCCACGCCCGACTCGTCGGTGACCGACGTGCCGTGGGCCATCGCCTCGCCGCCGGCGGCGCGGATTTCCTCGACCACGGCTTCCGCCATGGCCGAGGAGCCGCCGGTGCCGTCGCGGCTGCCGCCAAGGTCGTTCACCACCAGCTTCGCGCCCCGGGCGGCGAGGTCGAGCGCGTAGCGCCGGCCAAGCCCCCCGCCGGCGCCGGTCACGATGGCAACCCGGTTGTCGAAACGGATCATCCTTCACCCCTTCGGCTGTTCGTCGACGCGGCCATAGGCGGCCGGCGTCGCTGCCGGAAGGGGTCAGTGGCCGGCGTTGGCCATCGGCGTTGCCGCCGCGATCGCCAGGCCGTCGGCATCGAGCGCATAGCCCGCCGAGCGCACGGTGCGGATGAGGTCGGGCAGATCGTCGCCGTTGATCGCCTTCCGCAGGCGCCGGATGTGGACGTCGACGGTGCGCTGCTCGACATAGACGTCGCGGCCCCACACCGCGTCGAGCAGCTGCTCGCGGCTGAACACCCGGCCCGGATGCTCGAGGAAGTGCCGCAGCAGCCGGAACTCGGTCGGGCCGAGCTGCACGGGCGCGCCATCGCGCGTCACCTTGTGGGCGGTCGTGTCCATGACGAGTCCGCCATATTCGAGGGTCCCGCCCGAAAGCGCCGGCCGCAGCCGCCGCAGCAGGGCCCGCACCCGGGCGACCAGTTCGCGCGGGCTGAAGGGCTTGGTCACATAGTCGTCGGCGCCGGTCTCGAGGCCGCGCACCCGGTCCCCCTCCTCGGCGCGCGCAGTCAGCATGATGATGGGCAGCCCCGCCGTCTCGGGCTCGCGCCGCAGCCGCCGGCAGACCTCGATGCCCGAGAGGTTGGCGATCATCCAGTCGAGGACGACGATGTCGGGCCGCTCCTCCTCGGCCATGACGAGCGCCTCCTCGCCATCGTGGGTGGAGATCACCTCGAAGCCCTCCTTGTCGAGATTGTAGCGGACAAGCTCGACGAGGTTGCTGTCATCTTCGACGAGCAGGATCTTGGCGCGCATGGGTCACCTCAGGGCTGGTCGGGGTTGCGTTCGGTGTAGAGGGGCGTGCGGTCGGCCTTGGGCCGCTCGACAAGATGCTGGCCGGTCACCTGGAAATGCACCATCTCGGCAATGTTCGTCGCATGGTCGCCGATCCGCTCCAGGTTCTTGGCGATGAACAGCAGGTGCGCCGAGGGCGTGATGTGGTGCGGGTTCTCCATCATGTAGGTGAGGAGCGACCGGAACAGCGAATTGTAGAGGTCGTCGACCGAGGTGTCGCGCATCATCACATCGATCGAGAGCCGCGCGTCCCGCTCGACATAGGCGTCGAGCGCGTCCTTCAGCATCGACGCGGCCAGCCGCCCCATCTCGGGAATGATGGCCACCGGCTGCACGGGTGCTGCCGCTGCCATGGAGGAGGCGCGCTTGCCGATGTTCTTGGCATAGTCGCCGATCCGCTCGATGATGGCCGAGATCTTGAGGGCGGCGACCAGCTCGCGCAGGCCATCGGCCATCGGGGCGTGCCGGGCGATGATGGAGACCGCCATCGCCTCGGCCTCGCCCTCCAGCCGGTCGAGCTCGGCATCGTCCTCGGCGACCTTGAGGCCGAGGTCGCCGTCGCGGCGCACCAGGGCATCGATGGCGCTTGCGATCTGCGCTTCGGCAAGCCCGCCCATCTGCGAGACGAGCGTGCGGAGCTCGTCGATCTCCTCGGCGAAGGACCTGGCCCCGTTGGGGCGCTCGGGCTCGCTTGCCATCAGCCCTGGCCCATGGCCGCGAACACGGAGCCGGCGCAGCCGGCGGCCCCCGGCATCCCGGCCCGGCCGCGCATGCGCCCGGCCGCAGCCGCCACCCTCGTGCGCCCCGGTCCGGCGCGCCGGGCGCGCACCACCCCCGCCGTCACGCTGGCCAAGACCGCACCTTTCGTCCTGTCATCTGCCGGGCCCTTTCGCATCCGCTGCATCTCCGGCGCTGCCATGCCCTAGGCCGCGCCTGTTGGCCCCATGTTACAGTTTCATTGCGAAATCATGACGCCGCCCGGAGGCGTCCAGCCGGGAACGGCCGGTCAGGGCTCGCGGCGAAGCTCCAGCCGTGCCGGCTGGGCTGGCGCCACCGCGGAAGGCGAGGCGGCTGCCTCGGGCTCCGCCGGCTCGATCCGCTTCGGCACCACCGGAAGCGTGAAGGACACGGTGGTGCCCTCGCCCTGCCGGCTGGTGATCTCGAGCCGGCCGCGGTGCCGTTCGACGATGTGCTTGACGATGGCGAGGCCCAGCCCGGTTCCGCCCATCGAGCGCGACCGGCCGGTGTCGACCCGGTAGAAGCGTTCGGTCAGCCGCGGCAGATGCTCGGGCGCGATGCCGTCGCCCGCATCCTCCACGCTCACCCGCACCATCTCGTCCATCCGCGCGCTTCCCGCGACAAGCGCCGCCGACAGCCGGATGGGCGTGCCCGAATGGCCGTATTTCAGGGAGTTCGAGACCAGGTTGTGCAGCACCTGGAGGATCTGGTCGCGGTCGCCGATGACCTGGGGCAGGCCATCCGCGACCTCGATGAGCAGGCGCCGGCCATCGGCCTCCAGCCGCATCGCGAGCGTCTTGCCGACATCCGCGAGCAGTGGTGGCAGGTCGAGCGGGGCCTGCGGCCGGACATATTTGTCGAGCTCGATCCGAGACAGCGACAGGAGATCGTCGATGAGCCGGCTCATCCGCCCCGACTCCCGCGCCATGATCTCGAGGAACCGCCGCCGCGCCGGCTCGTCCTCGGCGGCCGGCCCGAGCAGGGTCTCGATGAAGCCGGAGATGTTGGCGAGCGGGGTCCTGAGCTCGTGGCTGGCATTGGCGACGAAGTCGGCGCGCATCCGCTCGGCCACGCGCGCCTGGGTGATGTCGGTGAAGGTGACGAGGTGGCGCCCGTCGCCCAGCGCCACGGCGCGGACGCGGAAGGCGCCATCGGCATGGCCCAGCGCGCCCACTTCCCGGATTGCCGGGCTGTCGCCCGCCATGGCGCTGCGGATGGCATCGAGCACGGCCGGGTGACGCACCGACTGGCGCACGTCGGCGCTCCCCACCCGCGGGCCGAACAGCTGCCGCGCCTGCGGGTTGGCGGCCACCGCCCGCCAGCTTCCCAGCACCACCAGCGCCGGATCGGGCAGCGCGTCGATGCCCACATGGTCGGACGGAGGCAGGCGTTCGCTGGCCTTCGTCACCTCGCCCTCTTGCTCCTGCCGCGCGGCACCGCCCGGCGGGTAGCGAATCAGTGTGACAGCCAGAAGAAGGACCCACGCACCGAGCGCCAGCCCCGCCACGGCGAGGGGGGTCAGGCCCTGGGCCAGCGCGAGGAGCGCCGTGGCGACTGCGCCCGCAACTGGCAGGACCTTCCGCAGCATCGCCGCGAGCCTAGGGCGGCCGCGCGAGGCCGGCAACCCTTGCTGGCCACCCTCGCCGGCAATCCTCGCCGGCCGCCCAGGCCCGGCGGTCAATCGCGGCTGAGCGTTTCCAGCTCGTACCAGGTCGCCATGTCGCCGCCCACGCCGCCCCGCACGAACAGCCGGTCCGGATCCGCCGTCACCCAGAGGTCGTAGGGAGGGTGCGGCGTGCCGCCCATGCCTGGCCCCTCGTCGTCGACGAAGCGGAAATGGTGGCAGGCGAAGCGCCCGGCCGGGCATTCGGCCTCCGCGTCTCCCACATATTCGAGACCGATCCGGACCTCGGCCACCATCGGCGGGGTGGCACCGCGATGGTCCGGCGAGGGAAGCAGCACCCGGATCCGCCGCCGGTGCGGGCCGCGGGCCACGTCCATGCACCTCGTCAGATAGGCGTCGCCGGCGATCGGGTGGGTGCCGAACCCGTCGAGCCCCTCGCCTATGGGCATCACCTGCTCCAGCCGGCCGATCGCGGGGCCGTGGCTCCGGCAGGAGACCGTGCCCGCCGCCCAGTCGAAGGCGACGAGACCCGAGCCCATGAAGGCCCCGCCGACATCGAGCCTGACGAGACAGTCGAACGGCCGGCCGTTCGCGTCGAGCGAGTAGATGATGTGGCGGAGCACCACGGGCTCGGGCTCGGCGATCTCGCAGCGCGCCTGCAGCGTCACCCGCCCGTCGGCGTGGTGGGTGAAGGTGAAATCCTCGCGGCCACGCCACGCGCCCGCGTGGCCGGGCTTGCTGCTGGTGTAGCGGATGCGGCCGGCAACGGTGCGGTGCGGCATCCGCCAGCCGCTCATGCCGCCGCCTTCCCGAATTTCGCGACGACGGCAGCGCCAATCCGCTCCATGAGGTCGAACAGCCCCTCGGGATCGTTCCGCTTCAAGTCGAGGAGCGCCATCTCCATCCCGCCCGCCGCGCCCACCGGGATCTCGCGCGCACCGCGGGCAAGCCCGTCGAGGATGATGGCCGCCGCCTCGTCCGCGCTGATGCCCTGGTCCACCTCGTCCGCGCCCTCGCCGCGGGGCGTGCCGTCGGCGGTCAGCGCCCGCGTCGCGATGGGCGTTGCCACATAGCCCGGCACGATGGTCGAGACCCGGATGCCCCGGTGCGCCACTTCGGTCCTGAGCGCGTCGAAGAAGCCCATGACCGCATGCTTGGCGGCACAATAGCCGGTGCGCTGCGGCGAGCCGACCTTGCCGGCCACGCTGGCCACCACCGCGATGTGCCCCCCGCCCCGCGCCAGCATCTGCGGCAGCACCAGCTTGGTGAGCGCGACCGGCGCGAAGAAGTCGACATCCATGAGGGTCCGATAGACTTGGAGGTCGGTGTCCTCGGCGAGGCTGCGCTGCGAGATGCCGGCGTTGTTGACGAGGAGATCGACCCGGCCGGCGCGTTCGGCGATGGCGGGGAGCGCGGCGAAGTCGGTCGCCTCGAAGGGGAGAAGCTCGGCATTGCCGCCGGCCACTTCGGCCACGGCCTCGAGCGCGGCGATCTTCCGGCCCGAGAGGATGAGCTCGGCGCCGGCCCGGCCGAAGGCCTTGGCCAGGCCCGCGCCGATGCCGGAGGAAGCCCCCGTCACCCACACCCGCTGTCCGGCGAACGCCATCAGACGAACTGCCAGATGCCGACCATCGGCGCTGCCATGAGGCTCGGGTGGAGGAAGGTCATGACCAGCCAGAAGAGGATCCCGCCCACGAGCGGCACGACGCCCGGCCACAGGGCGGAGACGGGCTGCCTGCCGGTCACGATCGCGCCGAAGGGCAGGAAGCTGGTGCGCGCGGCATACATCCTCCAGTCGGCGCCGAGCTGGCGCGCCTTCTTCCCGTCCTGGAAGGCGGCCCCGACGAGCGCCAGCGCGCCAATGCCGGCGGCCAGCACCAGCGTCGGCAGGTCGCCCGCCAGCCAGCCATGGACGATCGCCCACAGCGCGAACGCCCACATCATCGGGTGCCGCGTCCAGCGCAGCACGCCGCGCGGCCCCTCGTTGCCCGGCCGCTGCGGCACCCCGGCGAGCGCGCGGTTGGCGGGAGTGAGCGAGCCGACGAACAGGATCGCGGCGAGCAGCATGAGGAAGTTCGCGGCGTGGAAGGCGCCGGTTCCTGCCGTCCACAGCAGCGCATCCTCGGGAAGCCCCTTGTAGGCCTGGATCGCGGCGACGAGGAGCGCGAGCGAGAGGAGCGAATAGCCGATCCGGAAGCCGTTCTCGCCCAGCCGGGCGACGAGGCCGTCGCGCAGCGGCGGGGTGGCAAGCCCGATGTGGGTGACGACGAACGCCGCCATCAGCAGGATGAAGAGCCCCATCGCCTCCCTTCCGCGTCCCTCGCGCGTCCTTCTGCCAGCCCGCGCCGGCCGGCGAAAGCCCCTTCAGCGGGTCCAGGCCTTCGGCAGGCCGGTGTCGGGCTGGCCGGGCAGGTAGCGCCGCGCCAGCCTGGTCTGCCGGCTCTCCATCGGCTGGCTCCTTCCGCCGATGAAGACCGCCTCGGGGGCCGAGGAAAGCTCGAGCGGATCGCCTGACCAGATGACGACGTCGGCGCGCGCGCCGGCGGCAAGCCGGCCCATGTCGGAAAGGCCGAAGATCTCGGCCGGTGCCCGGCTGATCGCGGCGAAGGCCTGGTCCCAGCTGAGCCCGACGCCCCCGGGCAGCCGGCCCTGCGCCACCATGTTGCCGGCATATTGCGGCAGCAGGCGCGGCTGGAAGCTGGCGTCGAGATCGGGCGTGCCGAGCGCCACCTTCACGCCGGCGGCCACCATCCGCCCGACGTTCGACATGGTCGCGCCCACCGTCTCGAACCGGCCCGGCAGATTCTCCATGCCGAGCGCGATGACGGGCACATTGGCCCGCGCCAGCTCGTCGGCGACGATCCAGCCCTCGGTCGCCTCCACCAGCACCAGCCGGATGCCGGGATAGCGGGCGCGGAGGGTGAGCACCTGGCGGATGTCGGCGGCCTTGTTGACCCTGACCAGCAGCGGCTGCGCACCGGTCAGCACCGGCACCAGCGCCTCGGCATCGTCGCGGGTGACGCGCAAGTCGCGGTGCTGGTCCCGCATGGGCGAGACGAGGCCGGTCCGCAGGCGCTGCGCCTCGTCGAGCGCGTTCAGGATCTCGGCCCAGGCGGCCGGCCGGCTGCCGCCGGCGATGCGGCTTCCCAGCTCGCCATAGGCGACATGCTGGAAGGCGCGCGCCCGGATCGGCGCGCGCTCGCCCTCGCCGAGGCTGATGATCGCGCCCTGCCCGGCAAAGAGGGTGCGCCCCGGGAACGGCGCCGTCACCGCCGCCGTCACCCCCTCGATCCGGGTGACGGCGATCGCCGTCTCGTCGGGGTCGAGACCGGTTTCCAGCGCGAGCGCGGCCGAGGCAGGCGCCGTCCGCGCCACCGTCTCGTTGGCCTCGTCGACGGCATGGACCTCGACCGCACCGAGCTGCGAGATCCCGGCGACGATGCCGGGCGTCACCCACTTGCCCGCCGCGTCGATGCGCCGGTAGCCCTCGGGCACCGCGGCGCCCGCCGGCAGCACGGCCTCCACCCGCCCGCCGGAGAGGAGGACCGTGCCGCCCTCGACCGGCGCACCCGTGTTGGTGACGACGCGTCCGCCGGCAATCGCCAGCCGCTCCTGCGCCACCGTCGGCGCGGCGAGGAGAAGGGCCAGCGCAACAGCGAGAAGGCGCCTCATTTCACGTCTCCCTCGCCGGCATGGCCAAGCTCGAAGTCGGAGACGGGGCGCAGGCGCGGGTTGGTCACGTCGTGGAGAAGGGCGCCATCCACCCACACCTTCTCGGGCCGGGAATAGACCGACAGCGGGTCGCCGTTCCACAGCACCACGTCGGCCTGCTTGCCGGGCTCGAGGCTCCCCACCTTGTCGGCGATGCCGAGCGCCTTCGCCGCGTTGATGCCGATCCAGGTCCAGGCTTCCTCGTCGCGGATCTGGAGGCCCATGCGCCGGCCGTCGGCCAGCGCCTTCGCCGTCTCCTGGTTCAGCCGCTGGATCCCGTGGGCATCGTCGGAGTGGGTGATGGCGCAGCCCCCGGCGGCGTGGACGAAGGGCAGGTTCTCGCGGATGCCGTCATAGCTTTCCATCTTGAAACCCCACCAGTCGGCCCAGAGTGCCGCGCAGATGCCCTCGGCCGCCAGCAGCGGCGCGATCTTGTAGGCCTCGACCGCGTGGTGGAAGGCCGAGACGCGGTAGCCGAATTCCCGGGTCATGCCGATCACCATCGCAATCTCGTCGGCGCGGTAGCAGTGGTTCTGGACCAGGATCTTCCCCTCCAGCACGTCGGCCAGCGTCTCCATCTGGAGGTCGCGGCGGAACTGCGGCCCGGGCTTCGCCCGGTCGGCCCGGTATTTCTCGGCATTGGCCCAGGTCTGGCGCATGAGGGCGACATTGCCCATCCGGCTGCCCGGCATCTGGTTGCGGCTGCCATAGACCCGCTTGGGGTTCTCGCCGCAGGCCATCTTGAGGGACCAGGGCGCGCCCGGCATCAGCATGTCGAGCGCCGTCACGCCGGGCACGTTCTTGAGCGTTGCGCCGCGCCCGCCGAACAGGTTGGCCGAGCCGGGAAGCACGTGGAGCACCGTCACGCCGCCGGCGAGCGCGCGGGCGAAGCCCGGGTCCTGCGGCCAGACCGCGTGCAGCGCCCACACCTCCGAGCGCACCGGCCCGGTCACCTCGTTGCCGTCCGAATGGGCCTGGACTCCGGGCGAGGGATAGTTGCCGAGGTGCGAGTGGACATCGATGATGCCCGGCGTCACCCACTTGCCGCGCCCGTCGATCACGGTCGCGCCCTCGGTCGGCACGGTCGCGCCGATGGCCGCCACCTTGCCGCCCTCGAAGCGGATCGCGCCATTGTCCACCCGACCGCCCTTGCCGTCGTAGATGGTGACGTTGGCGATCACCGTCGGCACGCCCGGACGCGGGCGGTAGGTCGAGGCGAAGGCGGTGTCGGCCGGGACGCCCCTTGACAGCGGAGCCGCCGGGGCCTCGCCGCCGCGCGCCTGGCCCCCCCGCCCCGTCGTCGCGCAGGCCGAAACCAGCGCGGCCCCCGCCAGCACCACCGCGCCGACGCCGAAGCGTCCCATTCCCCTGCTGCTCCTGCTGTTCACGCCCGCATCCCCTCCGCTGCCTCGGTCTCGCCGGCAGCAAGGGCCGGCGGGGCATCATCCGTGAGCGTGTCGAGATGCATCCACCGCCTGACCAGCGGCGCCAGCACCAGCACCACCACGCCGACGCCGATGGTGATCCAGCCGAACAGCTCGTAGACATCGAGCAGGCCCTGCTTCGTCATCGCCCCGCTCTCGCCGCCGGTTGCCTCGCCGATCTTCCCGGCGACGAAATTGCCCACCGCCGTCATGTAGAACCAGGCGCCCATGATGAGCGAGGCGAGATGCGCGGGCGCGAGCCGGTTCATCGCCGAAAGCCCGACAGGAGAGAGGCACAGCTCGGCAGTCGTCGCCAGAAGATAATAGAGGAAGACGAGGATGACGGGCGTCATCGCCTCGATCCCGAAGGCCACCGTGCCCCACACCAGCACCAGGTTGGCAAGCCCCATCTGGAGCAGGGCGATCCCGAACTTGGCCGGCGCCGAAGGCTCCATCCCGCGCTTCGCCAGCCATTGCCACAGGCCGGCGAAGAGCGGCGCGAGCAGGATGATGTAGATGGGGTTGATGGACTGGAAGATGCCGGCCGGCACCCCGGCGCGGTCGACGAACCGGTCGGTAAAAAGGTTCATCGAGCCCCCGGCCTGCTCGAACAGGCCCCAGAAGATCGGGTTGAGCGAGATGAGGAACAGGATGGCGAACATCCGCTCGCGCGGCTCCTTCTCCAGCTTGAAGCTCTCGTAGAGCACATAGCCGAGCAGCAGCACGCCCGAGACCGCGAGCAGCGACTGGATGATGTCCTGGAACTGGACGAGGGCCCAGATGACCGCAACTGCGGCAAGGCCGATGCCATAGAGGCTCCACGCGCGGCTGCGGGCCAGCGGCGCAGGCGCCTCGCCGGCGCCATTCAGGGCGCGCCGGCCGAGCACGAAGACGATGAGCCCGGCCAGCATCCCGATGCCGGCGAGGCCGAAGCCGAGGCCCCAGCCCCGGGTCTGGCCAAGATAGGCGACGAGGATGGTCCCCAGCGCCGCGCCCACGTTGATGCCCATGTAGAAGATCGTGTAGGCCGCGTCACGGCGCGTGTCGGTCCGCCGGTAGAGCTGGCCCACCATCACCGAGATGTTGGCCTTCAGGAACCCCGAGCCGACGATGATGAAGGCAAGCGCCGCCCAGAAGATGTTGATGGTGGGGTCGTCCTGCCCGCCGGTTCCCTCGACCGCCATCAAGAGATGGCCCATGGCGAGCAGGATGCCGCCGTAGAGCACGGCCCGGCGCTGGCCGAGATAGCGGTCGGCCAGCCAGCCTCCGAGGACGGGCGTGATGTAGACGAGGCTGGTGTAGGCCCCGTAGATGAGGGCCGACTTGGAATCCGAGAAGAGCCAGTGCTGGGTGAGGTAGAAGATGAGGATCGCCCGCATCCCGTAATAGGAGAAGCGCTCCCACATCTCGGCGAAGAAGAGCATGTAGAGGCCCTTGGGGTGGCCGGCGAACTCGGGAGACCTGCGGCTGGCGATGAAGAGCCCGCCCAGGAGGAAGGCGGCGAGCACCAGGGTGGCGACCAGGGCGATGATGTCGGCTTCGGTCAAACCTTCCTCCCCGCGGTCCGCCTGGCCGCGGCCACCACCCTTGCGCGGGACGGGCGGCGCCGGCAAGCCCTCGCAAATCTTCGATTGCATGGCCGTGGCACCGCGGCCACAAGGCTCCGGCAAAGGAGACCCCATGCGCTTCACCGGAACCGATGCCTATGTCGCGACCGACGATCTCCGGGTCGCGGTCAACGCCGCTGCCACGCTGCGCCGGCCGCTGCTCGTCAAGGGCGAGCCCGGCACGGGCAAGACCGTGCTTGCCCACGAGATTGCCCAGGCCTTCGACGCGCCCCTGATCGAATGGCACATCAAGTCCACCACCAAGGCGCAGCAGGGCCTCTACGAATATGATGCGGTCAGCCGCCTGCGCGACAGCCAGCTCGGCGATCCGCGCGTCTCCGACATCCGCAACTACATCCGCCGCGGCAAGCTCTGGGAGGCCTTCACGTCGCCGAAGCTTCCCGTCCTCCTCATCGACGAGATCGACAAGGCCGACATCGAGTTCCCCAACGACCTCCTCCAGGAACTCGACCGCATGGAGTTCTTCGTCTACGAGACCGGGGAGACGGTGAAGGCGAGCCAGCGGCCCATCGTCATCATCACCTCCAACAACGAGAAGGAGCTGCCGGACGCCTTCCTCCGGCGCTGCTTCTTCCACTACATCAAGTTCCCCGACCGCGAGACGATGGAAGCCATCATCCGCGTCCACTTCCCCGACATCGCCAGGGAGCTGGTGCGGGAAGCACTCACCATCTTCTACGACATCCGCGAGGTGCCCGGCCTCAAGAAGAAGCCCTCCACCTCGGAACTCCTCGACTGGCTGAAGCTCCTCCTCCACGAGGACCTGCCGGTCGAGATGCTGCGCGAGCGCGACCCCAGGAAGCTCATCCCCCCCTTGCACGGCGCGCTCCTCAAGAACGAGGCAGACGTCATGCTCTTCGAGCGCCTCGCCTTCATGGCCAGGCGCGAAGGCGGCCGTGGCTAGCACGCACCCCGGGGCGAGCGCGTGGCGCTCGCCCCCGGGTGGGCGGCCCGGGAAGCGGCGAGTGCCGGCCCTGCTGCTCGCCCTCCTCCTCCCCGGCTGCCAGACGTTCGGTGCCTTCCCCGATCCCGCCACGGCGCTTGTCGGAACCTGGGACAATGAGGCCCAGTTCGCAGCCGCCGACCCGGCGCTCCACCGCCCTCCCGCCGCCGGCACCCCCTATGCCTGGCTCGACCGCCAGCACGCGCTGTTCCGCATCGTCCAGGCGCCCGCGCTCGCAGGGGCGGGGGGCACGGCCGTTCACCTCGTCTGGCGGAGCGGCGGCCCCGATGGCCCCGTCAGCCGCCAGCGCCTGTGGGTGTTCCGCCCGGACCCGCGCACCGGCCGCACCGTCATGCACTTCCACGCGCTGCGCGATCCTGTACCCTTCGCGACCGCCGCGCCCGACGGCTTCGCCTTCCGCACCCTGACCCTGCGTGACGTGACCAGCTATCCCGAGCCCTGCGCGCTCCCCGTGCGGCGCACCCGCACCGGCTTCGCCGCCCGCATCCCCGAGGGCTGCACCATAACCGCGCAGTCGGGCCGCACCATGACGCTCTCGGCCGAGATCCGCCTTGCCGGCAACAGCCTCGACTATGCCGAGGCGGGCACCCTCCCCGACGGCCAGTTCGCCTTCCGGGTGCCCAACCCCGGCCCCTACCGCTTCACCCGCCGCTAGTGGCGGAAGGCCTCGAACGCCTACCGTCCGCCTGAGGAAAGCCGCTTCCCGGCACATGGCGGTCCGGGTTGGACTGACCGATCCACGGACATCCTCGCCCTGCCCCCGACGTCGAGGGAGCCTCGGGCGCTAGATCTCCAGCACCGCATCCGTTCCCCAGTTCAGGGAGCAGGCCGCCGCCGCCTTCCGGGCAATCTTGATCTTCCCGTCCCGCGAGACATTGGTGCCAAGATAATGCCCGGTCGACACCTTGATGTGGTTCTTCATGCCCAGATCCGGCCGCTTGGGATAGATTGCTTCCGGCGTGTCGGCGATGTGGGCCCGGCTCCTCGTTCCGACCGATGCAATGATCCGGTGCACCCGCTCGGGGAACCGTTGGAAGAGCTCGTTCAGGAAGCCGGCAAGGGCCTCGTTCTGGGTGTTCGCCGAGACCTGACGGCCAAGGACGGACCAGCTGATCGGCCCGGGACGTGGCGTTCCTGTTCCATTCCTGTTTCTTGGCGGCACTGCTGGCGGCACCGCTGGCGGCACCGCTGGCGGGCCGGGGCGCGGCGGCGGCACTGGCGCCTGCCCGCCGTTCAGGGTCGAGACGAACGCCTGCAGGGCACCCTCGCTTGGCACATGCCCGCAGAGCGCCTCGGTGCGATCGCGAAGCAGCTTGTAGAGGATGTCGCCCTCGGCAAGCAGCTCGGCCCAGGCCCTGGGAATCGTCTCGGCCGCGATCCTCTGGCTTGCCTTGCTCTGGTAGTCGCTTTGCGCGTCCTGAAGCGCCAAGCCTCTGGCGACTCGAACTTTCTGAAGATAGCGGACGAACCGGTCTTCGGCGTCGGCGATGCTGCGCTCGAGGAGGTCGAGCTGGTGGACCTTCCGGTCCTCGAAGCTTCCGGGCTGTGCAGGGACGTAGAAGCTCCAGACACGGCCGTCGGTCAGGACGGCGATCTGCGCGCCTTCGTGGAAGGCATATTCGAACAGCTGCACATCCGCTGCTGCCGCCTTGCCCACGGCCTTGACCTCCACGAACACCCCCGGCTGATGGGATGCCCCGAACAGCGCAAAGTCCACACGACCCTTGCCGGACTGATACTCAGGCCGCACTTCGAACGGGTCGGCATCGTCCCATCCAAGGTTCCTGAGGATGGGAACGACAATGCTCGTGGAGACGGCCTTCTCGTTCGGATAGAGCCCGGCCCCGAGACCCGCGACGATTATCGAAAGCAGCTCCCGCATCCTGTTCGATTAGGTCGTCGCAACGAGCCCTTGCAAGTCAGCAACGCAGACACGACTCCATCTGTCCCGTTCGAACGGGTGTCGCGTTCTTCGGCGCAAGAGATGCAGCCCTGCTCCATGCCGGAAGGATCAGGGGGCGGGAGGCTTGGAGGCGTGGTCGCTCCATTTCGGGTAGCGGCAGTTGGGCTGGTCGGCGGGGCAGGGCTGGCGCACCGGCCGGCCGGTTCCGGGCAGCGCCCATTCGAGCCCCATGCGGACAGCCGGCACATAGACCGAGCCATGGTCCTCGCCGGCAAGCACGCGGGACTCGACCTCGAGCGAGGGGTAGCCGCGCGCCTTCAGCGCCGAGACGAACGCCTCCTGGTCCTCGACCATGGCGTTCAGGGCATCGCCGAACGGCTCCGGGTCGGGGTCGGCGATGGTCTCGAGGCTGCCGATCAGGAACAGCGCCTTCGCCGGCATGTCCCGGTGCCGGCTCGCATAGCCGCGCTCGCGGGCCAGCATCAGCCGGCGGTCATACCAGAGCGAGGGCGAGATGAGGATGTAGCGGGCGAACATCTCCGGCTTCGTCAGCAGCACATGCACGCCGAACAGCCCGCTGTAGCTGTGGCCGAGATAGATGCGGCGCGCCGGGTCGATGCGGTAGCGCCGCTCGAGCTCGGGCAGCGCAACGCGCTCGAGATGGCGCCGGTAGGCCTCGGCCTCGCCGTAGATGACCGGGCGCCCGGGCATGTCGGAGCGCGCGTCGATGTCGCCATGGGGGGTGGGCGTGTAGTCGCGGCGGCGGCTGTATTGCCCGGTGTCGCCGTCGGCATAGCCGAGGCCGACGAGGATGGCCGGCTCGAGCCCCCGGCCGCCGGCGGACAGGCGGGTCATCATGCCGGCGATCAGCGCGGCCGACTGCGGCGCGTCGGTGAAGAAGAGGGCGGGATAGCGCCGTCCGGGCTCCGCCGCGTAGCCCGGCGGCAGCACGATGATATGGCTGTAGCCCCGGCCCAGCTCGGGCGCGGGGATGGAGACGACCTCGCTCCCCGGCAGGGGCCAGGGCTCGGCGGCCGCCGGAGCGGCAAGGAGCAGGAGCGCGAGCAGCAGGCGGATCACGGGCTGGTCTTGACGATCCGTCCGTCCTTCATGATGACCGCGAAATTGCGTGCCGGGTCCCCCATGAGGTCGATGTTGGTGATGGGGTCGCCGTTCACCAGGATGAGATCGGCGAGCGCCCCCTCCCGCACCACGCCGAGCGTGCCGGGATAGGGGCTCCGAGGCCCGGAAAGGGCGAGCAGCTGGGCATTGTCGTGAGTGACGAGCTTCAGGATCTCGGGCGGCGTGAACCACTGCTTCAGTTCGAGCAGGTTGGCGTTCTGGGTGTCGTTCAGTTCGGGCTCGAACAGATAGTCGGTGCCCCAGGCGAGCTTGACGCCGAGCCGCTTCGCTGAGGCCCAGACGCGGGCCTGGCCCTCGATCACGGGCTTGCGCTTCTCGGCGCGAAGCGGCGTCATGTCGGGCGTGCTGGCGCGCAGCACCTGCAGCGACAGCCACACCCCCCTGTCCCGCATCAGCGCGAGCATCTCGTCGGAGGCGATCTGGCCATGCTCGATGCACTTGACGCCCGCCTCGATCGCGCGGCGGATCGAGCGGTCGGTGTAGGCGTGGACGGTCACATAGGTGTTCCAGTCCTCCGCGGCCTCGACCGCCGCGCGCAGTTCATCGAGCGTGTACTGCGAGACATCGACCGGGTCGAACTCGGAGGAGGTGCCGCCGCCGGCCATCACCTTGATCTGGCTGGCACCATGGCGGAGACTCTCCCGCACCGCCGTCAGCACCTCGTCGCGCCCGTCGGCGATCCACCCGCCGCCCAGCTTCTCGGCGCGCGACATCTGCCCGGTGAAGCGGCGCGGCCCCTCGCTCGGCAGCCGATAGTCGCCATGGCCCGAGGTCTGGCTGACGGTCGGGCCCGATGGCCAGATGCGCGGACCCTGCCACTTGCCGGAGTCGATTCCGGCCTTGAGGCCGAAGCTCGGCCCGCCGACGTCGCGCACGGACGTGAAGCCGCGCAGCAGCATCCGCTCCGCCTCGGCGGCGGCCATCGCCGTTGCCTGCTCCGGCGTGAGGCCGGGCGCCAGCAGCGACTGCATCGTCATCGAGGTGAAGACCATGTGGACATGCGCGTCGATGAGGCCGGGCATCAGGGTGCGGCCGCGCCCCTCGATCACCCGTGCGCCGGCCGGCGCGGACTGGCCGGGGGCGATGCGGGCAATGCCGTTGCCGCGCACCAGCACGTCCGTCGGGGCAGACAGGCGCGGCGAGGTGCCGTCGAACACCCGGACATTGCGGAACAGCGTGGCGGGCTCCTGCGCCATCGCCGCGCCGCCCAGACCGAGGAGAAGGGCGAGGCTCGCCCGGCCGAGCCACATCCGCACCCGACTCATGCCATGTCTCCCCTCCGCCGGCGCAAAGACTAGCGGAAGCGGTTGCTCCTTGGAAATCCCGTCGGCGCCAGCCGGCCCGCGCCGGCCCGCGCGCCAAGCCAGGGCCTGAGGTCGGTTTCGGTCCGGGTCCGGCCGGAGCCGCCGCCCATGGGCCAGGAGAGGCCATCGGCCAGCCGGAGCGTGATCGCGTCGGCAACGCCGCCGTCGCGGTATTTCTGCAGCGTCACGCCCTGGCCCTTCTCCTGCTCGGGCACGTCGGCAAGCGGCAGGATGAGGAGCTTCCGGTTCTCCCCGACGATCGCGACATGGTCGTGGCCCGCGCCCACCTCGCGCGCCACGGCCAGCCGCTCCCCGGCGCGCGGCGTCATGGCCTGCCGGCCCTTGCGGGTCTCGGCGAGGAGCGCCTCGACCGGGGCGAGGAAGCCGCGGCCGTCGCTTGCCACGAGCAGCCAGCGCGTGCCCGGGCGCGCGGGCGCCGCCACCGCCACCTGCTCGCCCGCCGGCCAGTCGACCATCAGGCTGATGGGTTCGCCAAAGCCGCGCCCGCCCGGAAGCGCATGGGCATCGAGCGTGAAGGCCCGGCCCGATGGCGCGAGGAAGAGGATGCGGTCGAGCGTGTCGGCGTGGAACCAGGCGAAGAGCCCGTCGCCCTCCTTGAACCTGAGGCCGGAGGTGTCGGCGAGGTCGGCATGGCCCTTCTGCGCGCGGATCCAGCCCTTCTCCGAAAGGATCACGGTGACGGGTTCGCGCGCGATGAGGGCATCCTTCGGAATGGGCCCCGCCGGGACCGCCTCGGCAAACCCGGTGCGCCTCCGGCCGAGGGGCGTGTCCGGCGCGTAGGCGGCGCGCAGCGCGGCAAGCTCGGCCTTCAGCGCCTTCGTCTGCTCGGCGCGGGAGCCGACCAGCCGTTCGAGGCCCCGGCGCTCGGCGAGCAGCCGGTCGCGCTCGCGGCCGATCTCCATCTCCTCCAGCCGCCGCAGGGCCCTCAGGCGCATGTTGAGCACCGCCTCGGCCTGCCGGTCGGTCAGCGCGAAGCGGGCCATCAGCGCCGGCTTCGGCTCCTCCTCCTCGCGGATGATGCGGATCACCTCGTCGAGGTTCAGGAAGACGGCGAGAAAGCCCTCGAGCAGCTCGAGCCGGTCGGCGATCGCGGCAAGCCGGTGCCGGCTGCGCTTCACCAGCACGTCGCGGCGATGGTCGAGCCAGGCGAGGAGCGCAGCCCGGAGGCCGAGCACTCGTGGCGCCCGGTCCGGCCCGAGCACGTTGAGGTTGAGGGGCACCCGCACCTCGAGGTCGGAGAGGCGGAACAGGCTGTCCATCAGCGCCTCGGGGGCGACCGTCCGCGACTTCGGCTCGAGGACGATCCGGATCTCGGCGTCGCTCTCGTCCCGCACGTCCTCGAGGGCCGCGAGCTTCTTCTCGGCGATGAGCCCGGCGAGCTGCTCGATGAGCCTGCCCTTCTGGACGCCGTAGGGGATTTCGGTGACGACGGCCGCCCAGGTGCCGCGCCCCTGCTCCTCGACATGCCAGCGCGCCCGCAGCCGGAAGCCGCCGCGGCCGCTCGCATAGGCCTCGAGGAGCGAGTCGCGCGGCTCGACGATGACGCCCCCGGTCGGGAAATCCGGCCCGGGCATGGCGGCGAGCAGGTCGGCGAGGCGGGTGTCCGGCGCGTCGAGCAGCAGGGTGGCCGCATCGGCGATCTCGGCGACATTGTGCGGCGGGATCGCGGTTGCCATGCCGACGGCGATCCCCTGCGCGCCATTGGCCAGAAGGTTGGGGAAGGCCGCCGGGAACAGCTCCGGCTCCTCCTCCTCGCCATTGTAGGTGGGCCGGAACGGCACGGTCTCGGCGTCCACATCCTCCATCAGGAGGATGGCGGCCCGCGTGAGCCGCGCCTCGGTGTAGCGCATGGCGGCCGCGCCATCGCCGTCGATGTTGCCGAAATTGCCCTGCCCCTCGACGAGCGGGTAGCGCAGCGCGAAATCCTGCGCCAGGCGGACCAGGGCGTCATAGACCGACTGGTCGCCGTGCGGGTGGTAGCGGCCGATGACGTCGCCCACCACCCGGGCGCATTTCTTGAAGGCCTGGTCGGGCGCGAGCCGGAGCAGCCGCATCGCCCAGAGCAGGCGCCGCTGCACCGGCTTCAGGCCGTCGCGCACGTCCGGCAGCGAGCGGGCAGTGATGGTGGAGAGCGCGTAGACGAGGTAGCGCTCGGCCAGGGCGGCGTCGAAGGGGGCGTCGATCACCCGCTCGTCGGGGGTATCGGCTCCGGCTGCCGTCATGGGACGCGCGCGAGACGCGCGACCGCCTCGGCCCTCAGCGCAGCGGCCCGGGGACAGTCGGGGAACAGGTGGCGGGCGAGGAATTGGCCGGTCAGCGCGAGACCCGCCGCGACGTCCGCTTCTGCCGCCGCCGCGTCCCCGTCATCGGCAAGGAAGGCCGGAAGCGGCAGCAGCCGGCCTGCCCAAGGCTGGCCTTGTGCCGCCTTGCGCGAGACGGCGCGCCCGGTGCGCGGGCTGACGAAGCCGAGATCGTCGGCCCGGCCGGTCAGGGCACAGCAGGAAAGGTCGAGCCCGAAGCCCAGCCCGGCGAGGAGATCGCGCTCGAACCGCACCATCGCCGCCCGCCAATCGCCGCCGCCGCCCATCCGGTCAAGCAGGCCGTCGAAGCGCTGGTAGAGGTCGGGCTGTGCCTCGCCCTCCGGCAGCGCCGCGGCCAGCAGCTGGACGAGATAGTCGAGCACTGCAGCCGTGCCCGGCGCGAAGGCGAGCAGGGCGCGGCTTGCCAGCGCTTCGAGGCGGGCGGTCGGCAGCTGGTCGGCAAGCCGGGAGCCGAGCGTCAGCCGCACCCGGTTGCCCGGCGCGAGATCGCTCCGGCGGCGCCGGCTGCGCGCGCCGTGGACATAGGCCGCGACCAGCCCCGAGCCGAGCGAGAGGAAGCGCACCACCGCGCCATGCTCGCCATGCGGCAGCGCGGTCAGCACCAGCGCGTCGTCGCTCCGCTCCATTCAGCGCCGTCCCGGCGCCTGCAGGCCGAGCGCCTTCAGCATCCGCGCGTCCTCGCTCCAGCCCGGTTCCACCCGCACGTGGAGGAACAGATGGACCCGGGCGCCGAGCGCCTCGCCGATCGCCCTGCGCGCGGCCTCGCCGATCGCGCGGATGCGCGCACCGCCCCGGCCCAGCACGATCGCCTTCTGGCTGTCCCGCTCGACGAGGATCTGCTGGCGGATGGCGATGCTCCCGTCCGCGCGCGTCTCGAACGTCTCGGGCAGCACCGCGGTCGCATAGGGAAGTTCCTGGCCCAGCTGAAGGAAGAGCTGCTCGCGGGTCAGCTCGGCGGCGAGCAGCCGGGCCGGCGCATCGGTCAGCTGGTCCTCCGGGTAGAGCCAGGGGCCCTCGGGCACTGCGGCCGCCAGCGCGGCCCTGAGGTCGGCGACGCCATCGCCGGTGAGCGCCGAGACCATGAACACCCTGGCGAAGCTCGCACCGGCCGTCAGCCGCGCCGCCAGCGGCAGGAGCTGGTCCTTCGCCACCAGGTCCACCTTGTTGAGCACCAGCCACGACGGCGCGTCCTCGGCCCCGAGGTCGGCAAGGGCGTCGGGCACGACCGGTCGGACGGCATCGACCAGCAGGAGGCGGATGTCGGCGTCCCGGGCGGCATCGCGTGCCTCGGCCAGCATCGCCCGCTCGATCGCGCGCCGGGGCGCGAACAGCCCGGGCGTGTCGAACAGGAGGAGCTGCGCCGGCCCGGCGAGCGCGATCCCGAGGAGGCGCGTGCGCGTCGTCTGCACCTTCGGGCTAACGATCGCGAGCTTCTGGCCGACGAGCGCGTTGACCAGGGTCGACTTGCCGGCATTGGACGCGCCCATCAGCGCCACCACGCCGCAGCGCGCCGGTGCCGGCGGCGGCGCCTCAGCCATCCCGCCGCCCGAGGAAGATCTCGGCGGCGCGCGTCTCGGCTTCCTGCTTGGAGCCCCCGCTCGCTTCCACCGGCGGCAGGTCGCCGACCGTCAGCCGCACCTCGAAGCGGGGCGCATGGTGCGGCCCGGACCGCCGGATCGTCTCGTAGGCCGGCGGCTTCAGGCCGCGCGCCAGGGCCCATTCCTGCAGCGCCGACTTGGGATGCTTGACTGACTCGACCTGCCCGCCCAGCCGGTCGGCCCAGGCGCGGAGCACCAGCGCCTCGGCCGCGGCATGGCCGGCATCGGCGTGGACGGCGCCGATCAGCGCTTCCAGCACGTCGCCGAGGATGTTGTCGCTGTCGGCTCCGCCGTCGCTTCGCGCCTGCTGGTTCAGCCGGACCCGCGCCGGCACCCCGAGCGCGCGGGCAACCGCCGCGCAGGTCTCGCGGCTGACGAGATGATGGAAGCGCCGCGTCAGCCCGCCTTCCGGCTCGCCCGGGAAGGCGCGGTAGAGATGATCCGCGATGACGAGCCCGAGCACCCTGTCGCCGAGGAACTCCAGCCGCTCGTAATTGTCGGCTCCGACGCTGCGGTGGGTGAGCGCGCGCAGCAGCAGGCCCTCGTCGGCGAAGGCATGGCCCAGGATCCGGCGGCTCCAGCTCGCGTCGTCGAGGCTGCCCGTCGCCTGCCCGGCAGGCTCCTCCCCGGTGCGCGAACCGGAGGCGGGCGTCACCGCGCCGGGCTCCCCGGCGGCGCGGTCCGGCGGGACCAGGTTCGGGCCCGGGCATCGCCCCGGGCGGCACATGCGCAGCGCATCGCCTCCGGGCTTGCGTTGTCGCTTGCGTCTGTCAAGCAGGGCGGCGGCTGATCGGGTCCACTCCGGGCCCGATGGCGAGCGGACAGGAGGCGCCATGGGCGGCAGCACGGACAGCATCGCCGGCACCTGGCCCGCGGGCGGGGCGTGGCGCCGCCTCCAGGCGCTCGCCGCAGCACCCCGGCCCCCGCTCGCCGACCAGCTTCGCGCCGGCCATGCAGACCGGCTGCACCTGCCGGGGATTCTCGTCGAGCTGTCCCGCCTTGGCCTCGATCCCGAGGTCGTCGCAGCGCTCGGCGCGCTCGCCGCCGAGCGGCGTGTTGCCGGCTTCCTCGCGGCGGTCGCGGCGGGTGCGATGGTCAACCCCTCCGAGTGCCGCGCCGCGACCCACATGGCGCTGCGCGATCCCGCGCGGCGGGCGTTGCATGGCGGGCATGCGGCGCTGCGGCGCGAGGCCGGGCGGCTGCGCGCGGCCGGCTTCCGCCACCTGCTCCACATCGGGATCGGCGGGTCGGCGCTGGGCCCCGCCCTTCTCCTCGATGCGCTCGGCGCGACGGGCGACGGGCCGGAGGTCCGGGTGGTCTCCAACATCGACGGCGAAGCGCTTGCGCGCGCCACCCGCGATCTCGAGCCTGCCACCACCGCGCTCATCGCCGTCTCCAAGACCTTCACCACGCTCGAGACCCGGCGGAACCTCGAAAGTGCGTGCCGGTGGCTGGCCGAAGGCGGGGTCACGGAACCGATGGCGCGGGTCACGGCCGTCACCGCCGCGCCCGGGCGGGCGGCGGAGGCGGGCGTGCCGGAGGGCCAGATCCTCGCCTTTCCCGAGACGGTCGGCGGCCGCTACTCGCTGTGGAGCGCGGTCGGGCTGCCGTTCGCCGTGCGCTGCGGCTGGGCGGCCTTCGAGGCGCTGCTCGATGGCGCGCATGCGATGGACCGACATGTCCTCGCCGCCCCGTTTCCGGCCAATGCCGCGCTGCGGCTGGCTGCCGCCGACTGCTGGTTCGCCACTCTCCTCGGGCGGCCGACGCGCGCCGTCTTCGCCTATGATGTCCGGCTCGCCCTGCTGCCCGCCTGGCTCCAGCAGCTCGAGATGGAGTCGAACGGCAAGGCGGTCACGGCGGCCGGGCAGCCGGTCGAGGGGCCGACCGCGCCCATCCTCTGGGGCGGGACGGGCACGGATGCGCAGCACGCGGTGTTCCAGCTGCTCCACCAGGGCACGCACGCCGACCCGGTCGAGCTGGTCGCCGTCGCGACACCCGGGCACGGCCTCGATCCCGCCCACCATGCCCAGCTTCTGGCCAACGGCCTCGCCCAGGGGGCGGCGCTCGCCCTCGGCCGGCCCGATGCGCCCGATCCGGCGCGCCGCTTCCCGGGCAACCGGCCGAGCGCGACCTTCCTCCTCGACCGGCTCGCACCCGACCGGCTCGGCGCGCTCCTCGCGCTCCTCGAGGCGCGCACCGTCGCGTTCGCGGCCTTCCTCGGGCTCAACCCCTTCGACCAGTGGGGGGTCGAGCTCGGCAAGGAGATGGCGGCCGCCATCGCCGCGGGCGCGGCGGCACCGGATGCGGTGACGGTCGCGCTCCAGGCCTTCGTCGCCGAGGCTCAGGCGAGTGCTGCGTAGATCAGCTGGCGGAGCTCCCGCCGCACCGGCCAGGTGGAGGAGGGGATGAGCTGGGTCATGAACACGACCGAAAGCTCATCGGCCGGATCGCACCAGAAGAAGGTGCTGGCAGCACCTCCCCAGAACCAGTCGCCGTCATTGCCCGGAAGGCCAGTCTTCACCCAGTCGGTGGTGGTGGCAAAGCCGAGGCCGAAGCCGACTCCCGCATAGGCCGCCTCGGAAAAGAGCGACCGCGAGACGGCCGGAAGATCGACGCCGCCGGGCAGGTGGTTCGCCGTCATCTGGGCGAAGGTCCGGCGCCCGAGGAGGTCGTGCGCGCCCGTGCGCAGCGCCTCGACGAAGGCCAGATAGTCGGCCGCCGTGCCGACGAGGCCGCCGCCGCCCGAGACGAAGCCGGGAGGTTCGAGGAAGGAGGAGGTCTCGGCCTGGTCCTGCACCTCGATCCCGCCGCCGCGCTTCGGCTGGTAGCAGGTGGCCAGCCGCGCGCCGCTCCCGGGCTTCACGAAGAAGCCGGTGTCGGCCATGCCGAGCGGGGAGAGGATGCGCTGCTCGAGGAAGGTCGCGAACGGCAGGCCCGAGAGCTTCTCGACCAGCCAGCCGCACACGTCGGTCGCCACCGAATAGTTCCAGGCCTCGCCCGGCGAGAATTCGAGCGGGATGCTGGCCAGCGCCTCGATCATGCCGGCGAGCGTGCCCGACTTCTCGATCTCGCCGATGCCCTTCTGCCGGTAGGCGGCGTCCACGTTGGAGCGCAGCTGGAAGCCGTAGGTGAGGCCCGAGGTGTGGCGCAGCAGGTCGATGACCTGCATCGGCCGCGCCGGCGGCGTGGTGATCCAGCCGGTCTTCGCCGTGCCGCCGGCGAACACCCGGAGATCGCGCCACTCGGGAATGTGCCGCGCGACCGGATCGTCGAGCGCGAAGGCGCCCTCCTCGAACAGCATCATCAGCGCGACCGAGGTGATCGGCTTCGTCATCGAGTAGATGCGGAAGATGGTGTCGGCCTCGAGCCGCCGGCCCTGGGCCAGGTCGGCATGACCGTTCACCGAGCAGAGCGCCACCTCGCCGCCGCGCGCCACGAGGAGCAGCGTGCCCGGCAGCCGGCCGGTCGCGACATAGCGCTCGGCGAGAAACCGGTCGATTGCTGCCAGCCTGCCGGCCCGGAACCCGTGCGCCATCCCGCCTGTCCTTCTCTCCCGTCTTGGCTTCCCCGCCGTCCCGGGCTAGCAGCCGCGCCGGGCTTGGCAAGGGCTCATGACGGCCAGGCGCCGTCGCGGGCGGTTAGCTCAGCTGGCAGAGCGTCCCGCTTACACCGGGAAGGTCGGCGGTTCGATCCCGTCACTGCCCACCACTGCCAGCCCGCAGCCCCGGTCCCGCAGCCCCGGTCCCGCAGCCCCGGTCCCGCAGCCCTGTCCCGCCGCCCCGGTTCCGCCGCCCCGTTCCCGTGGTTCCCGCGCTCGGCGTTGCCTGTTGCGTCGCAACAACACCCCAGGCGCGAGTCAAAGGGCCATCATCGCGGTGTAACACTGGCTTCACGAATGGCGGCCAAGGGCGGCCGGGAGCAACCTGCGGGGGCGGCTGCACGTCCTCGCGCAGCTTTGGAGACCCTTCCCATGGCAGCCTCGTCCTCGCCGGTGGTCCTCGGCATCCTCCGCGCAACCGTCGCGCTCTGTGCGGTCGTCGCGCCCCTCGCCTTCCCGCCGCAGGCCCTGGCGCAGGAAGTGACCGGCACGATCCGCGGCCAGGTCACCGACGATTCGGGAGCGCCGATTGCCGGTGCCACCGTTACCATCCTCCACGTGCCGAGCGGCACGCGCACGGTCGTCACCTCGGATTCGTCCGGCAGCTTCAGCGCCGCCAACCTCCGCATCGGCGGCCCGTTCCAGATCTCGGTCGATGCGCCCGGCTTCGATTCGGCGACGGCGACGATCACCAACGTCGTCTCGGGCGAACCCCAGCGGCTCGCCGTCTTCCTTGTCCCCGAGGGCCAGACCATCGAGGTGACCGCCTCGCGGGCACGCGAAAGCTCTGTTGCCATCGCCAGCGGCGCTGCAACCGTGCTGACCGAGGCGGACATCGCCGGCGTGGCAACCGTCAACCGCGACATCCGCACGCTCGCCGCGCGCAGCCCCTTCGTCGCACTCGATCCCACCAACGGCACCGGCGCCATCTCGATCGCCGGCCAGAACAACCGCTTCAACCGCATCACGGTCGATGGCATCGCCTTTGGCGACCCCTTCGGCCTCGAGGCCGGCGGCCTGGCCTCGGCGCGCGGCCCGGTGCCGCTCGATGCCATCGGCGAGTTCGCCGTCGAGATCGCGCCCGTTGACATCCAGCAGGGCAATTTCCAGGGCGGCGCCGTCAACACGGTTCTGAAGTCGGGCGGCAACAGGCTCGGTTTCACCGGTTTCTTCACCTGGGCCGGAGACGAGCTCGCCGGTTCGCGTACGCGCGACCGCACCGTCGATCGCAACTTCGAATCGCGGATCTGGGGTGTCCAGCTCACCGGCCCGATCGTGAAGGACAAGCTGTTCTTCGCCGTCACCTACGAACAGCTGGACGATTCCACCCCGGCCAATGTCGGACCGGCGGGCGAGCAGTTCCCGAACACGCTCGAACAGGTCACGCGGGCGAGAATCCAGCAAGTGCAGGACATCGCCGAGCGTGTCTACGGTTATGATGCCCTCGACGTCGCCGAGGCCGTCGAGGAGGACGACAAGAAGCTGGTCGCCAAGGTCGACTGGAACATCACGGACAATCACCGCCTTGCGCTGACCTATATCTACAGCGAGGGCAACCTTCTCGCCGGTCAGACCTCGGCGGGCGAGGTTGGCGCGGCGAACCAGACGCTTTCACTCCAGTCGAACAACTATAATCAGGGCTCGATCAACCATTACGGCGTTGCCCAGCTGAACAGCGACTGGACCGACTTCTTCTCGACCCAGCTGCGGTTTTCCTACAATGATTACGAGCGGCTGCAGGTGCCGTTCAACGGTCGGGACTTCGGCCAGTTCCAGGTCTGCCTGCGCGACGGCGCCACCACCGGCAGCGGCTCGCCGCCCTGCCCGGCCGGAACCGGCCGGATCCAGTTCGGCCCGGATGCCTTCCGGCAGGCGAACGAACTGGCCGTCAATACGCTCGGCACCGAGTTCCTCGCGCGGATTCGGCAGAACAATCACGACGTGAAGTTCATCATCGAGCGTCGCCAGCAGGATTTCGACAACCTGTTCGCGCCGCGCGTGTCGGGCGTGTGGCGGTTCGACTCGCTCACCGACCTCGAACAGCAGCGCGCCAACGAGGTGGTCTTCGCTGCCCCGGTGCTCGGCGACATCCGGACCGTCGCGGCCGTCTTCACCAACACGGCCTGGAGCTTCGGCGGCCAGGACACCTGGGACATTCGCCCCGATCTCACCCTCATCTACGGCTTCCGCTACGACCTCTACGAGAGCCCCGACCGGCCGATCCTGAACGAGGCGTTTGCCGGCCGCTACGGCTTTGCCAACACCGCGACGCTCAACGGCCGAGGCATTCTCCAGCCCCGCTTCGGGATCAACTGGCGGGTCGATGACCGGCTGACCGTGCGCGGCTCGGCAGGCCTGTTCGCGGGCGGAACGCCCAATGTCTGGATTTCCAACAGCTTCTCCAACCCCGGGCCGCTGCTGGCACAGACCACGATCCGCCGCAACGCCAGCGGCACCTTCTCGGTGTCCGACATCGTCGGCCTCACTCCGGACCAGGTTCAGGCGCTCGGCGCGGCCACGCTGAATGGCGTCACCGGCGGGACTGGAGTGCCTGCGGCGCTCCTTGCGGCACTCCAGGCCTCCGGCCCCGCGCTGGCCACCACCAACGCCCTCGATCCCGACTTCGAGATCCCCTCGCAGTGGCGGGTCTCGGGCTCGGCCGACTACCGGGCCAATCTCGGGCGGCTGGGCGATGACTGGCGGATCGGCGGCGATGTCATCTGGTCGCGGGTGAAGCAGGCGCTCACCTGGACCGATCTGCGTTCGGTCCCCAATACGGTCCAGGCGGTGCTTCCGGACGGGCGTCCCCGCTACCAGGCCGGTGTTCCCGGTTCCAACAACCAGGATGTGCTGCTCACCAACACCGACCAGGGCTACAGCTGGAACATCGTCGCGCGCGTGGACAAGACCTGGCCGTCGGGGCTCGACTTCGGCTTTGCCTATACCTTCCAGCGCGCCTACGACGTCAATTCCGGCACGTCGTCGATCGCCGGTTCCAACTACAACAATGCCGCTGCAGAGGATCCGAACAACGCCGCCTACGGCATTTCCAACTACCAGCGGGACAATGCCTTCCGGGTCAACCTTGGCTACCAGAAGGAGATCTTCGGCGACAATCTGACCCGCTTCGACCTGTTCTTCAACTCGATTGCCGGACAGAGGTTCAGCTACACCTTCCAGGACCCGACACCGGCTCGCTCCGCCGTCTTCGGCACGACCGGATCGAACAACCGCTATCTCCTGTACGTCCCCGACGTCTCGGCCATCAACGCCGATCCCCGCGTGGCCTACGCCAACGAGGCCACCTACACCGCCTTCCGCGACTTCGTCCTCGGCTCCGAGCTTGCGAACTATCAGGGAGAGATCGCGCCCAAGAACATCGGCCGGTCGCCCCGCTTCAACAAGCTGGACCTCCGGATCAGCCAGGAACTGCCCTTCTTCCTGAACGGGAAGTGGCAGTTCTTCGCGGACTTCGAGAATCTTCTCAACATGATCAACAAGGACTGGGGTTCGCTGCGGCAGGTCGCCTTCCCCTATTATGCCCCGCTGGTGCAGGTGGCCTGTGCCGGCACCACGAGCATCTCGGCGCCGTGCACCCAGTATGTCTACCGCAACTTCCGGGCACCGGGCGAAACCAACTTCGTCAACATCTCGGTGTGGCAGATGCGCGTCGGCGCCCGGCTGACCTTCTGACCGGGGGGCGGGGGGCGGCCCCCGCCTTTCCTCGCGTCCGCGTTCCCGCTACGCGTGGCCGCGCGCGGGTGTGGCGGAACTGGCAGACGCGCCGGACTCAAAAAGCGGTTTGTCTACCAAGCGACAGAATGCCGCGACGAGCCGAAAAATCGAAGAGTCGCAAGGGTTTGGGAGAGGGCGAGTTCAGGCTCGAAATCGGGCTGAAAACGCGCTAGGTGCAGTATAGGTGCAGCCGGAGCGGAAACGCACGGCGGCATTTGAGCGGGCGTGGTGGAATTGGTAGACGCGCCGGATTCAAAATCCGGTTCCGCAAGGAGTGTCGGTTCGAGCCCGACCGCCCGCACCATGAGCTCAGGATATGGGACGGGAGAAGTCGCGTTTCCGCCTCTGGAAGCAGGCTGGAAGCAGCGAAGCCCAGAGTCGTTGGCACGGAGCCCACTGCATCAGTGCACATCTTGGTTCGATATAGGGCTGATCACCTACTCTCGCGCAGACTGTTGCCCTCCGAAGGCGGATGTCAAGTCTGGCGATGGCTCGTGGTGCTGGAAGAAAGAAGTGAATAAACAACGGTTTGAGCGAATGTTGAACCGCGCTGGGTTTGCCGGAGGCTCCAACTCCTGAGTAAGGTGGAGCATCATGAGCAAGACCACGAACAAGTTTTCCCCTGAGGTGCGCGAGCGCGCCGTTCGTCTGGTTCTCGACACCGAGGGTCAGCATGCGTCG
>JAJUHA010000020.1 GCA_029268145.1 Sphingomonadaceae bacterium
GGTCTCGGCCGCGGGATCGCCGGCGAGCGCCAGCGGCCGCAGCAGCGCCCGCGCCCGCGGCCAGTCCCCGGCCTCCCAGGCCGCCACCACGGCCTCCATCGCCGGCACGTCGGCCCGGGCGGGCGCCGCCATGGCGGCAGCCGCCGGGGCGAGGAGAACGAGGAGGAGGCACCGCATGGCGGGAGCGCCTAGCCGCCGCCCTAGCCGCTGTGCAAGGTGCGCACGGCGGCGTCGCGGTCGAACAGGTAGAGGAGGAGGCGCGCGGCCTCGCCGCGCGGACCCGAGAGTCCGCCGTCGCGCTCGAGCAGGAGGCGGGCGTCGGCATCGGCGGCCGCGATGAGGCGGGCGACCTGGGCCTCGGTCGCCAGCAGGAATCCCTGCTCGCCGGCCTGGCGGGTGCCCAGCAGCTCGCCGGGCCCGCGAAGCCTGAGGTCGGCCTCGGCGATGGCGAAGCCATCGTCGGTGCTGCGCAGCATCGACAGGCGCGCGCGCGCCGTCTCGGACAGGCGCGGGCCGGCGAGCAGGATGCAGACCGACTTCTCCCGCCCCCGGCCCACCCGCCCGCGCAGCTGGTGCAGCTGGGCGAGACCGAAACGCTCGGCGGCCTCGATGACGATGAGCGTCGCCTCCGGCACGTCGACTCCCACCTCGATGACGGTGGTGGCAACCAGGAGTCGCGCCTCGCCGGCGACGAAGCGGGCCAGCGCGGCGTCGCGGGCCGGCCCCGGCATCCGGCCATGGACGAGCGCGACCGTCTCGCCGAACCGCTCGCGCAGCATCGCCGCGCGGGAGACGGCGGCGGCCTGCTCGTCGGGCTCGGGGGAATCGCTGCCATCCTCCACCAGCGGGCACACCCAGTAGGCGCGACGCCCGGCCGCGAGATGGCGGGCCAGCCCGTCGATCACCTCGCCGATCCGGGCGGCCGCGATGACCCGCGTGTCGACCGGAAGGCGGCCCGGCGGCCGCTCGTCGAGCACCGAGACCTCGAGCGCGCCATGGGTTGCCAGCGCCAGCGTGCGCGGGATGGGCGTTGCCGTCATCACGAGGAGATGCGGCGGCTGGCCGGCCTTGCGCTGGAGGAGAAGGCGCTGGGCCACGCCGAACCGGTGCTGCTCGTCGACGATCGCGAGGCCGAGATCGCGGTAGGCGACCTGCTCCTGGAAGATGGCATGGGTGCCGACGAGAATGTCGATCGCGCCCTCGGCAAGCGCTGCAAGCACATGGTCGCGCGCGCGGCCCTTCTCGCGGCCGGAGAGGAAGCCGATCCGGACCGGAAGCCCCGCGAAGAGGGACTCGAGCGTGGCGAGATGCTGGCGGGCGAGGAGCTCGGTGGGCGCGAGGAAGGCTCCCTGCACGCCCGCCTCGCACGCCCGGGCCAGGGCGAGCGCGGCGACCAGCGTCTTGCCCGACCCCACGTCGCCCTGGAGCAGGCGGAGCATGGCCTCGGGCCTTGCGAGATCGGCGTGGATCTCGCCCACCACGCGGCGCTGCGCGGACGTGAGCGCGAACGGCAGCTTCGCCTCGAGCGCGGCAGTGAGACGTCCGTCCCCGGGCAGGGGGCGGCGCGCCCGGCGCCGGTGGCGGGCACGGACGAGCGCCCAGGCCAGCTGCCCGGCGAGCAGCTCGTCATGGGCGAGCCGGTCGCGCGCGGCGTCAGCTTCGGGATCGGAATGCGCGGCGCGCAGCGCCTCGGCGAAGGCCGGCCAGCCGTTGCGGGAAAGGAGCGTCGGCTCCTGCCATTCGGGCAGCGGCGGCAGCCGGTCGAGCGCGTGGCGCACCAGCTCGATCCGGGCCCGGCGGGTGAGGCCCTCGGTCAGCGGATAGGAGGGCTCGACCTCCGGCCCGGCGGATCCCGCCTCCGGGCCGGCCAGAGGGTCGAGGAGGGCGACCTGGTCGGGGTGGACCATCTGGAGCTGGTCGTTCCAGCTGTCGAGCTGCCCGCTCACCCGCACCCTTCGGCCGACCGGCAGGCGGGCCAGCATCCGGTTCGCCTGCCCACCGAAGAACAGGATTGCGAGCGGGCGCCCCGCGGCATCGAGCGCCGATGCGCGCGCCGGCGCACGGCCGTGTGCCTCGCGGTGCTGGACGATCTCGACGGCAAGGCTCACGCGGTCGCCGGGGTTCGCCTCGGCCAGCCCGCCGATTGCCCGGGTGGTGCGGAATCCGGTCGGCAGCTGGAGAAGGACGTCGCGCACCCGCGTGATGCCGAGCCGCTCGAGCCGCTGCGCGACCCGCGGACCGACTCCCGGAAGCGATGTCACATCTGCGAACAGAGGGTTGAGCAGGGCGGGCCGCACGCCTATCCGCCTAGTCCGGAAGCGAGCGGGCGCGCAAATGCGCGAGGCCCGCCCGTCTCCGTTTTGCAGGGCGAGGCGATGGACAGGGCCGAGATGACCGTTTCCCCTCTCACCTTCCGCCTGAAGCGCGCGCGCTGGCGCGCCACCCACCGCGGAACCAAGGAAGCCGACATGCTCGTCGGCGGCTTCGCCGCGCGCTACCTCGCCGCGATGACGGAGGCCGAGCTGGCCTGGTTCGAGGCGCTCCTCGAGGAGCAGGATGTCGACATCCTCGCCTGGGCGTTCGGCACCGCCGAACCCCCCGCCGAGCTGGCCGGGCCGATGCTCGATCGCCTGCGGGCGCGCGACTATGTCGAGCTGCCCGGATGACGGGCGGGCACGATCCGATCGCAGCGCTCGGGCGGGCGCGCGCGCCACTCACCGTCTCCGGCCTGCCGGCCGGGCTCCTGCCCGCGGCGATGGCCGAGCTGGCGCGGGCGGCCCATGCCGCCGGCGGTCGGGTCGTGCTGATCGCCGCCGACGAGGCGGCGGCGCGCGCCGTGGCGGAGGCCGCGCCGGTCTTCGCGCCCGAGCTTGCCGTGCGCGTGCTCCCCGCGTGGGACTGCCTTCCCTATGACCGTGCCTCGCCGGGCCACGCGGTGGTCGCCGAGCGGCTGGCCACGCTTGCCGCACTGCTCGCGCCAGCCGGCCAGCCGGAGCTCCTCGTCACGACGGTGGCCGCGGTAACCCAGAGGCTGCTCGCCCGCGAGGTGGTTGCCGCCCATGTCCGCCGGATCGGCGTGGGAGACAGGCTGCCGATCGAGACGCTGATCGCCGACCTGCAGCGGTCCGGCTTCGTCCGGGTCGACACGGTGGCCGACCAGGGCGAGTTCGCCGTGCGCGGCGGCCTCATCGACCTGATGCCGCCCGGGTCCGATCGCGTGTTCCGGCTCGACTTCTTCGGCGACGAGGTGGAGGCGATCCGCGAAGTGGATGCCGCCTCGCAGCGCACGATCGGCCGGCGCAGCGCAATCACGCTGCTCCCGGTCTCGGAGGTGCTGCTCGACTCCGAGCGGATCCGCCGCTTCCGGCGCGGCTGGCTCGAGCGGTTCGGGGCGGCGGCCTCGGAGGATCCGCTCTACCAGGCGGTGAGCGAGGGCCGCCGCCTGCCCGGCGCCGACCATGCCCTGCCGCTGTTCGAGGAGCGGCTCGAGACGCTTTTCGACTGGCTCGGGCCCTCGGACCTCGTTCTGGCCGATGCCGGCAGCGCAGCGGCGGCGGCCGAGCGTTTCGAGGCGATCGCCGACTATCACGCCAACCGGGTGGCCGCGCTGGCGACACCGCCGGCGAAGCGGCTCGGCAGCGGCGCGCCCTACCGGCCGCTCCCGCCCGACGCGCTCTACCTCGCGCCAGCTGACTGGGCCGACCGCCTCGCCGCCTGGCCGGTCCATCGGGCCAGCCCGTTCGCGGGCGATGCGCCCGACCTCGGCGGCCTGCCGGCACGGGATTTCGCCCCCGACCGGGTCGCGGCGGAAACGGCGGGCACCAGCCTCTATGCCGCGCTCGCCGCCCGACTTGCGCGCGCCCAGGCGGAGGGCACGCGCGTGATCCTCGGCGCCTTCTCCGAGGGCAGCCGCGACCGGCTGGCCGGGCTTCTCGCCGAGGCCGGCGTGCCCGGGCTCCGGCCGGTCGGCAGCTGGCAGGAGGCGCTCGGCGCGGCGGCCTCCGGCGCGGTCCCGCTGCTGCTGCTCCCGCTCGAGCACGGGTTCCGGCGGACCCTCGCCGACGGAAGCCGGATCGAGCTGTGGACCGAATCCGACATGCTGGGCGACCGGATGGTCCCGCGCCGGCGCCGGGCACGCGCGGCCGATGCGTTCCTGAAGGAGCTGCAGATCCTGAACGCGGGCGAGCTTGTCGTCCACGAGGAGCATGGCATCGGCCGCTATCTCGGCCTCCAGACCATCACCGCGGCCGGCAGCCCGCACGACACGGTCGCGCTCGAATATGCCGGCGGGGACCGGCTCTACGTGCCGGTCGAGAACCTCGACGTGCTGTCGCGCTATGGCGCGGAGTCGGAAGGCATCGCGCTCGACCGGCTGGGCGGGACATCCTGGGCGAGCCGCAAGGCGCGGATGAAGGAGCGGATCCGCGCGATTGCCGATGACCTCCTGCGGGTGGCCGCAGCCCGCGCGACCCGCCCGGCCGACGTGCTTGCCCCCGATCCGGGCGCCTATGCCGCCTTCGTCGACCGCTTCCCCTGGGCCGAGACCGACGACCAGCTCCGCGCCACGGCCGACGTTCTCGAGGACCTGGCCGCGGGTCGGCCGATGGACCGGCTGGTGTGCGGCGACGTCGGCTTCGGCAAGACCGAAGTGGCGCTGCGCGCGGCCTTCGCCGCGGCCATCTCGGGCGTGCAGGTCGCCGTCATCTGCCCGACGACCCTCCTTGCCCGCCAGCATTTCGAGACGTTCCGCGAGCGCTTCCGGGGCTTTCCGCTGACAGTTGGACGCCTTTCGCGGCTCGTGGGCGCCGCCGAGGCCAGGGCAACGCGCGAGGGCCTTGCCGATGGCACGATCGACATCGTCGTCGGCACCCACGCGCTTCTCGCCAGGGGCGTGGAATTCCGCCGGCTCGGGCTCGTCGTCGTCGACGAGGAGCAGCGCTTCGGCGTG
The DNA here is from genome assembly GCA_029268145.1 of Sphingomonadaceae bacterium. Lineage (GTDB taxonomy): Bacteria > Pseudomonadota > Alphaproteobacteria > Sphingomonadales > Sphingomonadaceae > Thermaurantiacus. The sequence goes on from JAJUHA010000020.1 coordinate 4,949, forward strand.
ACCCACAAGGAGCGGCTGAAGGCACTGCGGCATGACGTCCATGTCCTCACCCTGACGGCGACGCCCATTCCCCGCACCCTGCAGATGGCGCTCTCGGGCCTGCGCGAGCTTTCGGTCATCGCCACGCCCCCGGTCGACCGGCTGGCGGTCCGCACGACCGTCGGCCCGTTCGACCCGGTCGTTCTGCGCGAGGCGCTGCTGCGCGAGCATCACCGCGGCGGCCAGAGCTTCGTCGTGGTGCCGCGGATTGCCGACCTTCCCGATCTCGAGGCGCTGCTGCGCGAGACCGTGCCGGAAGTGCGGTTCGTCACCGCCCATGGCCAGATGGCGGCGGGCGAGATCGAGGAGCGGATGACCGCCTTCTACGAACACCGCCACGACGTGCTGCTCGCCACCACGATCGTCGAGAGCGGGCTCGACATTCCCAATGCCAACACGCTCGTCGTCTGCCGCGCCGACATGTTCGGGCTGGCCCAGCTCTACCAGCTCCGCGGGCGGGTGGGCCGGGCCAAGCGGCGGGCCTATGCCCTTCTCATGACCTCGGCCGACGGGCTGATGACGGCCGCGGCCGAGAAGCGGCTGCAGGTGCTCGCCAGCCTCGACTCGCTCGGCGCCGGGTTCGAGCTCGCCAGCCACGACCTCGACCAGCGCGGCGCCGGGAACCTGCTCGGCGACGAGCAGTCGGGCCATATCCGGGAAGTGGGCTTCGAGCTCTACCAGTCGATGCTGGAAGACGCGATCCTCGCGGCCAAGGCCGAGGCGAGCGGGCTGAAGCCGCCCGAGGATCCGCTCTCGCCGACGATCACCACCGATGCGCCCGTCCTCATTCCCGAAGCCTATGTGCCCGATCTTGCCGTGCGGATGGCGCTCTACCGGCGCGCGGCGGAGCTTGCCGAGGGCGCCGAGATCGAGGCCTTCGCTGCCGAACTCATCGACCGGTTCGGCAAGCTGCCGGCCGAGACCGCCAATCTCCTGAAGGCGGTGGAAGCCAAGCAGGCGGCACGGCGCGCCGGCATCCGGAAGCTCGAGGCCGGGCCCCGGGGCCTCCTCGTCAGCTTCGCGCCCGGCGGCTTCCCGGCGCCGGAGCGGCTGGTGCGGTGGATCGAGGCGCAGAAGGGGGCGGCGCGCCTGCGGCCCGACCAGAAGCTGTTCCTCGCCCGCGAACTCCCCACCCCAGGCCATCGCCTGGCCGGGGCGCTTGCGCTCGCCCGGGCGCTCGCCAAGCTGGCCGAGGCGCCCGCCTCGACTGCCGCCCCGGACCCACCGGTGGCGTCCCGGCCGAAGCCGAAGATGGTGGTGGGCAGCTTCCGGGCCCGCGGCTGAGGGCAACGGCCGCGAAGGGCGGGGGCCGAGGAAGGAGGCCGACCGGAAAGGAAGGGGAACGAGCCGCGCGACTTCCCCATTTTGCCGACTGGCTTTCGCGCGGCGGCATTCTAGAAGGGTGGCGTGACGACACCCGTTGAACGCCCGCTGATCGACGGCTTCGGCCGCCGGATCAGCTATGTGCGCCTGTCGGTCACCGACCGCTGCGACTTCCGCTGCAGCTACTGCATGCCGCTCGACCAGAGCTTCCTGCCCAAGCGGGACGTGCTCACCCTCGAGGAGCTCGCGACCATCGCCGATGCCTTCATCGATCGCGGCGTCCGGCGCATCCGCCTGACCGGCGGGGAACCCCTCGTCCGGCGCGATGTCATCGATCTCGTCCGCGCCATCGGCCGGCGCCTGGCTGACGGGCTGGAGGAACTCACGCTCACCACCAACGGCAGCCAGCTTGCGCGCTTCGCCGACGCGCTGTTCGCGGCCGGCGTGCGGCGGGTGAACGTCAGCCTCGACAGCCTCGACCCCGACCGCTTCGCCCGGATCACCCGGCGCGGGCGGCTCGCGCCCGTCCTCGAGGGGATTGCCGCGGCGCAGCGGGCGGGGCTCCGGGTCAAGATCAACATGGTGGCACTCAAGGGCCTCAACGCGGACGAGATCCTGCCCATGGCCGCGTGGTGCGCGGAGCGCGGCTTCGACCTCACCTTCATCGAGACCATGCCGCTCGGCCTCGTCGAGGAGGACCGGACCGACCGCTACCTGCCGCTGACCGAGGTGCGGCGCGTGCTGGAGAGCCGCTTTACCCTCGTGCCCTCGCCGGAGCGCACCGGCGGCCCGGCGCGCTATGTGCGGGTGGCCGAAACCGGCCAGAAGCTCGGCTTCATCACGCCGCTCACCCACAATTTCTGCGAGAGCTGCAACCGGGTGCGCGTGACCGCGACGGGCACGCTCTTCATGTGCCTCGGTCAGGAGGACCGGGTCGAACTCCGCGACCTCCTGCGCACGGGCGGGCCGGCAGCGCTCGACGCGGCGCTCGATCGCGCCATGGCGCGGAAGCCCAGGGGCCATGATTTCGTGATCGAGCGGCGCAACGCCGCACCCGCGGTGGCGCGCACCATGTCGGTCACCGGCGGCTGACACCCGCCTTGCGCGCCGCGCTCGCCGTCTCGGACACGCCGCTCGCGCGCGAGGCGGAGGTGGCGCTGCGCGCCGCCTACGGCTTCGTGCCCATCGCCGAGGCCGATGTCATCGTCGCGCTCGGCGGCGACGGCTATCTCCTCGCCCTCCTCCACCGCCTGCTCGACGAGGAACGGCACCTGCCGGTCTTCGGCATGAACCGGGGCACGGTCGGCTTCCTGATGAACCACTGGTCGGCCGAGCGGCTGCCCGAGCGGCTGGCCGGTGCGCGCGGCTTCCAGCTGCGGCCGCTCACCATGACCGCGACCACCCAGGCCGGCACCACCCACGTGTCGCCGGCCTTCAACGAAGTCTCGCTGCTGCGCGAGACCCGCCAGGCCGCGCGGATCGAGATCGCGATCGACGGCAAGGTCCGCATGGCCGAGCTCGCGGCCGATGGCGTGCTGGTTGCAACCCCGGCCGGTTCCACCGCCTACAATCTCTCGGTCAACGGCCCGATCCTGCCGCTCGAGACCGATCTCCTGGCGCTCACCGCCATCTCGCCCTTCCGGCCGCGCCGCTGGCATGGCGCGCTCATTCCCAACCGTTCGGTCGTCGAGTTCCGGATCCTCGAGGCCGAGCGGCGGCCGGTCTCGGCGGTCGCCGACCAGGTGGAAGTGCGCGACGTGACCCATGTGCGGGTGGCGACCGATTTCGGCCGGGCGCTGGAACTGCTGTTCGACCCCGAATATGCGCTCGACGACCGGATCTTTGCCGAACAGTTCATGACCTGAGGGAGGACGAGATGGCCCATGTGCGCGAGGATGTCGCCAACCTGCTGGCGATGATGGCGGCAACGCCGCAGCCGCAGATGCACGAGGTGGACCCGGCGACCGCGCGCGAGATGTACCGGCAGATGACCGCCGTCGCCGAGCGGCCGGCCCCCCCGCTCGCCCGGAAGGCCGACATCCGCATCCCGGGCCCTGCCGGCGCCATCCCGGCGCGGCTCTACCAGGCCACGGCGCCGGCCGGCCCGGCGCCCGTTCTCGTCTATTTCCACGGCGGTGGCTGGGTGATCGGCGACCTTGAGACCCACGATTCGCTGTGCGCCGAGATCGCCGCGCAGCTCGGCATGACGGTGGTCGCGGTCGACTACCGTCTCGCGCCCGAGACGCGCTTTCCCGGCGCGACCGAGGACTGCCTGGCGGCTGCGCGCTGGCTTGCCGGCGCGCCCGCGGAGCTGGGCCATGCCGTGACCGGCCTCATCCTTGCCGGCGACTCGGCCGGCGGCAATCTTGCCGCAGCCGTCGCCCGCGAGACGGCGGGCGAGCTGCCGCTCCTCGCCCAGTGGCTCATCTATCCCGGGGTCGACATGGCGGCCTCGGGCGGCAGCCTCGCCGAGTTCGCCGAGGGCTATCTGCTGACGGCCGAGGGCATGGCCTGGTTCATGGCCCACTACGCCCCCGAACCCGCCCACCCCTGGGCCAGCCCGCTCCGGGCTACCGCGTGGGACGGGCTGCCCCCGGCCCTCGTCTTCACCTGCGGCCTCGACCCGCTGCGGGACCAGGGCCGGGCCTATGCCGCCCGCCTCATCGAGACGGGCCATCGCGTCATCTACCGCGAGGCCGCCGGCCAGATCCACGGCTGCATGACGCTGCGCGGCGGAATCCCCTCGGCGCAGGCCGACCTCGAGGGCCAGATCGCCGATCTCAAGGCGCTCATCGCGTGAACGGCGGCGCGCTGCCCTATCGGCCGGGCGTGGGAATCATGCTCCTCAACGCCGACAACCGCGTGTTCGTCGGCCAGCGGCTCGACCAGCATGTCGAGGCCTGGCAGATGCCGCAGGGCGGGATCGACGAGGGCGAGGACCCCTACCGGGCGGCGCTTCGCGAGCTCGAGGAGGAGACGGGCGTGCGCGCCGACCTCACCCGCCTCGTCGCCGAAACGCGCGACTGGCTGAGCTACGACCTGCCGCCCGAGCTGATGGGGAGCCTCTGGGGCGGCAGGTATCGCGGCCAGCGGCAGAAATGGTTCGCGCTCCGCTTCCTCGGCACCGATGCCGACGTCAACATCGCCACCGCCCACCCCGAGTTCCGCGCCTGGCAGTGGGCAGCACCCGGCGATCTCGAACGGCTCATCGTGCCCTTCAAGCGGCCGCTCTATGCCGCCCTGCTGGCGGAAATGGCGCCGCACCTTGGCTGATCCGTTCCGGCTGGCGCGGACGCGCCCTGCGGGCGGGCGCGTCCGGCCCTCTTCGCGAAGAGGGAGCACGCGGCCACGCGGGACCGGCCCGGCCTGCCCGATCAGATGAGGCCGGCGAGCGGGCTCGACGGGTCGGCGTAGCGGCGCGGCTGCATCCGGCCGGCGAGATAGGCATCGCGCCCGGCCTCGACCGCCGCCTTCATCGCGCGCGCCATCCGCACCGGATCCTTCGCCTCGGCGATGGCCGTGTTCATGAGCACGCCATCGCACCCGAGCTCCATCGCGATCGCGGCGTCGGAGGCCGTGCCGACGCCCGCGTCGACCAGAACGGGCACCTTCGCCTGCTCGACGATGAGGCGGATGTTGACCCGGTTCTGGATGCCGAGCCCCGAGCCGATGGGAGCGCCAAGCGGCATGATGGCGGCCGCGCCCGCATCCTCGAGCCGTTTTGCCACCACCGGATCGTCGGAGGTGTAGACCATCACGTCGAAGCCTTCCTTCACCAGCACCTCGGTCGCCCGGATGGTCTCGATCACGTCGGGAAAGAGGGTCTTCGGGTCGGCCAGCACCTCCAGCTTGACGAGCGTCCAGCCGCCGGCCTCGCGGGCAAGCCGCAGCGTCCGCAGCGCATCGGCAGCCGTGAAGCAGCCGGCGGTGTTGGGAAGATAGGTCACGCGCGCCGGATCGATGAAGTCCGTGAGGCGTGGCTGGCCGGGGTCGGACAGGTTGACCCGGCGGACCGCGACGGTCACGATCTCGGCCCCGGCGGCGGCGACGGCCGCGGCATTGACGGCATAGTCCCGATACTTGCCGGTGCCGACGATAAGCCGGGAGCGGAAGCGGCGCCCGGCCACCTGCCAGCTGTCGTCGCGGTCGGGCGCGCCGCCGCCGACGAAGTGGACGATCTCGAGCCGGTCGCCCTCGCCAAGCGCTGCCGTGTCCCACTGGCTCTTCGGCACGATCTCGAGATTGCGCTCGACGGCGACGCGACCGGGGGCAAGCGCGAGGGATTCGACCAGGGCCGCGATGGTCGACCCGGCCGGCACCCGCCGGGGCGCGCCATTGACTTCGATGGTGATTTCCATGGGGGCACCCTGTAAGGCCGGCACGGAGGCGGCTCAACGCCCGTTGCGGAGGTCTGCCGTGTCGCTCGTGTTCGTCCTCAACGGCCCAAATCTCAACCGGCTCGGCCAGCGCCAGCCCGAGATCTACGGCGCCGACACGCTCGACCGGATCGTGGAGGCGCTTCACGCCCGCGCCGAGGCGCTCGGCCTCACGCTCGATGCCCGCCAGTCGAACCACGAGGGCCACCTGGTCGACTGGCTGCACGAGGCCGCGGACCGGGGCGCGCTTGCCGTCATCCTCAATGCCGGCGCGCTCACCCACAGCTCGATCGCGCTTCGCGACGCCATCCTCTCGATCCCGACCCCGGTCATCGAGGTCCATCTCTCCAACCCGGCCGCGCGCGAGCCCTTCCGGCACGTCAGCCACGTCTCCCCGGTGGCGCGCGGCGTCATCCAGGGCTTCGGCAGCCTCTCCTACATGCTGGCGCTGGACGCGGCTGCCGCCTTGCGGCAAGGGGCGGGGCGATGACCGAAAGCAGGAAGCCCGCCCGGGGGGGGGATGGCATGCGGGTCGAGCTCGAGCTCGTTCGCGAACTGGCCCGCCTTCTCGACGAAACCAACCTGACCGAGATCGAGGTCCATGACGGCGACCGCGCGATTCGCGTCGCCCGTGGGGGCACCGCGCTGACGGTCGCAGCGCCCCCGCCCGCGCCCGCCGCCCCGCCAGCGGCGCCGGCCTCGCCGCCGACGGAAGCGCCCGGCCTTCCGCCCGCCGACCATCCGGGCCTGGTGCGTTCGCCGATGGTCGGCACCGCCTATCTTTCGCCCGAGCCGGGAGCGCCGCCCTTCGTCGGCGTGGGCAAGGCCGTCGGCAAGGGCGAGACCCTCCTCATCATCGAGGCGATGAAGGTGATGAACCCCATCGCCGCGCCGAAGGCGGGAACGGTGAAGGCGATCCTCGTCGAGAACGAGCAGCCCGTCGAGTATGACCAGCCGCTCGTGATCATCGAGTAGGCACCGGAGAGCCATGTTCGGGAAGATCCTGATCGCCAACCGGGGCGAGATTGCGCTTCGCGTGCATCGCGCCGCGCACGACCTCGGGATCCGCACGGTTGCGGTCCATTCGACGGCCGACGCCAGCGCCAAGCATGTGCGGCTTGCCGACGAGGCGATCTGCATCGGGCCGCCGCCCGCGCGCGACAGCTATCTCAACATCCCCAACATCATCGCCGCCGCCGAGATCGCCAACGCCGATGCGATTCACCCCGGCTACGGGTTCCTCTCGGAAAATGCGCGCTTCGCCGAGATCGTGGCCGAACACCGGATCGGCTGGATCGGGCCGGCGCCCGCGCATATCCGGACCATGGGCGACAAGGTCGAGGCGAAGCGCGCCGCCGCGCGGCTGGGGCTGCCGCTGGTGCCGGGCTCGGACGGGCCGGTCACCAGCCTCGCCGAGGCCCGCGCGGTCGCCGAGGCGATCGGCTACCCCGTGCTGGTGAAGGCCGCGGCCGGTGGCGGCGGCCGCGGCATGAAGGTGGTGCCGACCGCTGCGGACCTCGAGACGGCCCTTGCCCAGGCGAGGAGCGAGGCAAAGTCCGCCTTCGGCGACGACACCGTCTATCTCGAGAAGTATCTCGCCAATCCGCGCCACATCGAGTTCCAGATCTTCGGCGACGGCCAGGGCCAGGCCATCCATCTCGGCGAGCGGGACTGTTCGCTCCAGCGGCGGCACCAGAAGCTGCTCGAGGAAGCGCCCTCCCCCCTCCTGTCCGAGGCCGACCGCCGCGCCATGGGCGAGCGCTGCGCCCGGGCCATGGCCGAGCTCGGCTACCGCGGCGCCGGCACCATCGAGTTCCTGTGGGAAGACGGGCAGTTCTACTTCATCGAGATGAACACCCGCCTCCAGGTCGAGCACCCGGTGACCGAGATGGTGACCGGGCTCGACCTGGTGCGCGAGCAGATCCGCGTCGCCGCCGGCCTGCCGCTCTCCATGCGGCAGGAGGATGTGCGGATGAACGGGCACGCCATCGAGTGCCGGATCAACGCCGAGGACCCGGAGAGCTTCGCGCCCGCGCCCGGCCTCGTCACCGATTTCCACGCGCCTGGCGGCATGGGGGTGCGGATCGACAGCGCGCTCTACAGCGGCTACCGGGTGCCGCCCTACTATGACAGCCTGGTGGCGAAGCTCATCGTGTGGGGCGCGACACGCGAGGAAGCGCGGATGCGGATGCGCCGCGCGCTCGAGGAAACCGTGATCGGCGGGATCCGCACCACCATTCCGCTGCACCAGCGGCTGATGGCCGAGCCCGACTTCATCAATGGCGACTTCTCGATCAAGTGGCTCGAGACCTGGCTGAAGGGGCCGCCGTCCGACGCATGAAGCCGCCGCCGAGCAGGCGGCTGCCGGCGTAGCAGACCGCGGCCTGGCCGGGGGCGACTCCGAACTGCGGCTCTCCGAAGGCGAGCCGGGGCATCTCGCCCCGGGCCGGGTCTCCGGGAAACAGCCGGGCCGGCACCAGCGGGGCGAGCGAGCGCAGCTTCACCTCGACGTCGAGCCCGTCCGCGGGGACGGGAGGGCCGAGCCAGTTGAGCGCATCCAGCCACACGGTGCCGACGGCAAGCGCCGCGCGCGGGCCGACGACGACCCGGTTGGCCCCGGGCTCGAGGCGGACGACATAGAGCGGCTCGGCAAGGCCGCCGATCTCGAGCCCGCGCCGCTGGCCCACGGTGAAGCCGAGGATCCCGGAATGGGTTCCGAGCACCCGGCCATCGACATGGACGATCTCGCCGGGCCGGTCGGCGCCGGGGCGGAGCCGGCGCACCACCGCCCGGTAGTCGCCGCCCGGGACGAAGCAGATGTCCTGGCTGTCCGGCTTGGCCGCGACCCTGAGGCCGAAGTGGCGGGCGAGCGCCCGCGTCTCCGCCTTGGCAAGCCCCCCGAGCGGAAACCCGAGCCGGGCAAGCTGCGTAGAGGTGGTGGAGAAGAGGAAATAGCTCTGGTCCTTCGCCTGGTCCGCACCCCGATGCAGCTCCGGTCCCTCAGCCCCGTCCAGCCGCTGGACATAGTGGCCGGTGAGCAGCCGCGCGGCCCCGAGATCGTCGGCGACCCGGACCAGATCGCGGAACTTCACCGTCTGGTTGCAGCTGATGCAGGGCACCGGAGTGCGCCCGGCGAGATAGGAGTCCGCGAACGCCTCCATCACCTCGGTGCGAAAGGCCGACTGATAGTCGAGCACATAGTGGGCAATCCCCAGGCGATCGGCGACGGCACGGGCGTCTGCAATGTCCGACCCGGCGCAGCAGGCCCCCTCGCGCTGCGGCGCAGCGTCGCTGTCCGACAGGCGCATGGTGACCCCGACGGTGTCGCATCCACGAGCCACGGCAAGCGCGGCCACGACGCTCGAATCGACCCCCCCGGACATTGCGACGACCACTCTTTCCCCAGCGTTCGGAAGGGTCTGGAAGGCGGAAGCGCGGGCGTTTTCGACCATGTCCGAGACGACATGGTCGGCAGTGCCGGTGACACATGTTTGCACTTGGTTCACGCTTTATCGGCTATCCTTGACGGTGGATCGGCTCAAGACCGGCACAGATGTGCCGTTCCTTCGACCGATGGCAACGCGTTCGAGTGGGTCGGATCGCTCGGTGGCCGTTGCAGCAGATGGGGGCGCTCCGTGGCGCCTGCAACCATCTGCCGGGCAGCCGGCCTCCCCTTCCGCCTCTCGGTTGCGGACGCCGGAACTGACGCGCGGAGGTACAAGCAATGACGACGCATCACCGGGGGCGCGGAGCAGACTGGCAGATGGCCAGGCTGGAACCGAGGATGGCCGAACCCGCGCAATCCTCGGACGACATGGGGTCGCGGCCCGCCTGGGTTCCCGGGCCGGGCGGCGCGCGCATCACCCTTGCCGACCTTCCCCCGCCGACGACCTCCCGCTGGGTGGTCCGGCGCAAGGCGGAAGTGCTCGCGGCCATCAACGGCGGGCTCCTGACCGCATCCGAGGCCTGCGCGCGCTACGGCCTGTCGCCCGAGGAACTGGAGCTCTGGCAGAAGGCCGTGGATCGGGCCGGCGTGCCCGGCCTCCGGGTCACGCGAATCCAGCTCTACCGCGAGCTCGACCGGATCACGCCGTCGACGGCTGCATCCGCCAAGGCGACGGCGCAGGTCCGCTCGGCCCTGCAGGCCTGAGGCGCCAACTCCCCGGAGACACCAGATGATGGGACGCAGCGGCGACCAGGATTGCGACCAGCGCATGCGGACCCCGGAGGTCGGCGAGGAGCAGGTGCGGATTCGACCGCCCGCCACCGCGCCGGCGGCGCCCGCGCCGGACATGGTCGCCGCGCCGGGCCGGCCGACCGGGTCTCCGGCGGCGAGGTCGGCCGGAGCCGAAGGCGACCAGCCGAAGACGACGCGGCTCCTGCTCGTGGAGGATGACCGGCTCCTGTCCGACGTGCTGGCGCGCATGCTCGAGGGGGCGGGCTTTACCGTCTACGTGACACCGCTCGGCGAGGATGCGCTGGAGCTTGCGCGCGCCTACCGGTTCGATGCCGTCCTCCTCGACCTCACCCTTCCCGATCTCCCCGGCCAGGCGGTGCTGAAGTCGCTGCGGGCCGGCCGGGCGGACATGCCCGTCATCATCCTCTCGGGCGATGGCTCGCTCGCCGTAAAGCTGGAGGGATTCCAGGAAGGCGCCGACGACTATGTCGTGAAGCCCTTCCATCCCGACGAGCTTCTGGCCCGGGTCAATGCCGTCATCCGCCGGGCCCGGGCCGCAGCACCGACCTCGGTCGAGATCGGCCCGCTCACGATCGACTTCGGCGTGCGCCGGGCCAGCGTTGCCGGCGTGCCCGTGCCGCTCACCGGCAAGGAGTTCCAGTGCCTGGCCTTCCTCGCCATGCGCCGCGGCACCACGGTGACCAAGGAGATGTTCCTCGCTCACCTCTACGGCGGCCAGGACGAGCCGGAGATGAAGATCATCGACGTCTTCATCTGCAAGCTCCGGCGGAAGCTCGCGGAAGCCGGATGTCCGCCGGTGGTCGAGACCGTCTGGGGCCGCGGCTACACCATTCCCAATGAGGGCTGATCGGGGGCCCGCGCGGGCCTAGTCCCGACCCGGCGGGCGCGGGCGCGAAAGCGCTCGGATGACGCCGCGCAGCGTCCTGATTTCGTCTGCGGTGAAGCGGGCCGCCGCCAGGATCCCGGCGAGCGTGCGCTGCGTGGCCCGCGTCCGCTGCGGCGGGAAGAAGTATCCGGTCTCGGCCAGGGCGTCGTTGAGCTGGCCGATCAGCCCCTCGAGATCGGCCTGCGGTGCCGGCACCCGCTCGGGCGAGGCAGGCGGCACGGCACTGGCCAGAAACCATTCATAGGCAAGCACGAGGACCGCCTGGGCCAGGTTGAGGCTGGCAAATCCGGGATCGGCCGGAATGGTCACCAGCGTCTGCACCGTGACGATGTCGTCGGTCGCAAGGCCGCTGCGCTCGGGGCCGAACAGGATCCCGGCCTTCGCCGGGCTGCCGCGCATCTCGGCGGCGGCCTCGCGCGGCGTGCGCACGGGCTTTTGCACATCGCGCGGGCGGAAGGCCGTGGCGTAGCTGAGATGGCAGTCGGCAAGGGCCTCGCCCACGGTTGCGAACACGCGGGCGGAGGCGAGCACATGGTCCGCACCTGCGGCCGGCGGGCCGGCATCGGGATTGGGCCAGCCGTCACGCGGGGCAACGAGGCGCAGGTCCGAGAGGCCGAAATTGGCCATGGCGCGGGCCACCATGCCGATGTTCATGCCGAGCTGCGGGCGCACGAGGATGATGGCAGGCTCCATGCTGGCCTCCTGCCGCCTGCCGGCGCCGACCGCAAATCGCGCGTTGGCGCCGGGCACGCGCCGCCGCTAGGGCAGATGGCGTGCACCAGCCCGCGACCCGCGCTTCCACGCCCCCGGTGGCCGGGCCTCTCCCCGGGGCCGCCCGATGGGTGCTGGCACCGGCCGCAGGCGCGCTTGCCGCGCTTGCCTTCCCGCCCTTCGTGCTCTGGCCGCTCGCCCTCGTCGGCCATGCCCTGCTCGTGCTGCTCCTCCTGCGGAGCCCGGCCCGCCACGCCTTCGCCATCGGATTCGGCTTCGGTGCCGGCCAGCATCTCCTCGGGCTCGGCTGGCTGGCCGAGGCCTTCACCTACCAGTCGGCCATGCCCGCCTGGTTCGGCCATCTGGCCCATGCCGGCCTCGCCCTCTTCCTCGCCCTCTACCCGGGCGCCGCAGCCTTCGCTGCCCGCCGGCTGGCCGGCGGACCGGCATCGCTCGTCCTCATGCTCGCGGGAAGCGTGACGCTTGCCGAGCTGCTGCGCGGCTGGCTGTTCACCGGCTTCCCGTGGAACCCGCCGGGGCTGGCGCTGCTGCCGCTGCCGGGCGTGCGCGATTCGGCCGCCGTCATTGGTGCCGATGGCCTCGGGGCGCTGGTCCTGCTCGGCTCCGGCACGCTTGCACTCGCCCTGACCGGGCGCGGGCGGGCGGCCCTGCTGCCGGCCCTGGCGGCGGGCCTGCTGCTTGCGCCCGGCCTGGCCCGCCTGGGGCTCGAGCCCCCGCCGCCCTCCCCTGCCCTGCTGCTGCTCGTCCAGCCGAACAGCAGCCAGGCCGAAAAGCACGGCGCCAACGGCACCGAACGTCACTTGCTCGCCCATGTCGAGGCGACCGAGGCCGCGCTGGCGCGCATCTCCGCAGCCGAGCGGGCGGCGCTCGCCGCGGTGGTCTGGCCGGAAGGGGCGGTCGAGTACCCGCCCGACGAGAACCCGTGGCTGGCAAGGCTCGTCACCCGCGCGCTCCCACCGCAGGCCTTGCTCCTCGCCGGCGGCGTCAAGGCCGAGCGCGACCCGGCGGGCACGGCGGTCGGCATCCGCAACAGCCTGTTCGCCCTCGATGCCACGGGGCGGATCCGCCACCGCTACGACAAGGCGCACCTCGTCCCGGGCGGCGAGTATCTCCCGCTGCGGTCCATCGCCGAGCCGCTCGGGCTCCAGCGGCTGGTGCCGGGCACGATCGATTTCTGGCCCGGGCGCGGGCCCGAGACGGTCCGCCTGCCGGGGCTGCCGGCCTATGGCGCGGCGATCTGCTACGAGATCATCTTCCCCGGCCGCGTTGTCGATCGCCGCAACCGGCCGGACATGATCCTGACCGTGTCGTCCGACGCCTGGTTCGGCCCGGCAGGGCCTCCCCAGCATTTTGCGCTCGCCCGCCTGCGCGCGCTCGAGGAGGGTCTGCCGGTCGTCCGGGTCACGCCGACGGGAATCACCGGGCTCATCGATGCCCGCGGACGGGTCGTCGACCAGCTGGCAGCGGAGGCACCGGGGACCATCCTTGCCGGCATTCCCGCACCGCTTCCTGCCACCCCGTTCGGCCGCTTCGGCCAGCTCCTCCCCCTGCTGCTCGCCCTCGCCCTGGGCGCAGCGGGAGTGGTTACCGGCCGCAAAGGCACATAAACGAAGCTTTAACTCCCTTGCCATCGCCAGGGGGAGCGGCTAGCGCCCGCGCCCATGGCACGCTCGCACTTCACCTTCACGTCCGAGTCCGTCTCGGAGGGCCACCCCGACAAGGTCGCGGACCAGATCTCGGATGCCGTCGTCGACCTGTTCCTGTCGCGCGACCCGGTTGCCCGGGTGGCCTGCGAGACGATGGTCACGACCCAGCGGATCGTGCTGGCAGGTGAAGTGCGCTGCAACCCCGACGTCTTCCCAACCCTCGACGAGATCGAGAAGGCGGCGCGCGCCACCGTCCGCCGGATCGGCTACGAGCAGCATGGCTTCCACTGGCAGACGGCCGACTTCGCCTGCCACCTGCACGGCCAGTCGGCGCACATCGCGATGGGCGTCGACGAGACCGGCAACAAGGACGAGGGGGCCGGGGACCAGGGCATCATGTTCGGCTACGCGACCGACGAGACGCCCGATCTCATGCCCGCGACGCTCTACTATTCGCACCGCATCCTCGAGCGCATGGCGCGCGACCGGCACTCGCGGGCGGTCGACTTCCTCGAGCCCGACGCCAAGAGCCAGGTGACGCTGGCCTATGAGAACGAGATGCCGGTGGGCGCGACGGCGCTGGTCGTCTCGACCCAGCACACCCGCGAGCTTTCGAACGATGCCGGCCAGAAGCGCCTGCGCGACTATGTGATGACCGTGTTCGAAGAGGTCCTGCCGAAGGGCTGGATCCCGAAGGATGCGTCGAAGATCTACGTCAACCCGACCGGCCTTTTCGAGATTGGCGGCCCCGACGGCGATGCCGGGCTCACCGGCCGCAAGATCATCGTCGACACCTATGGTGGGGCATCCCCGCATGGTGGCGGCGCCTTCTCGGGCAAGGACCCGACGAAGGTCGACCGCTCGGCCGCCTATGTCGCCCGTTACCTTGCCAAGAACATCGTGGCGGCCGGCCTCGCCCGCCGGGTCACGATCCAGCTCTCCTACGCGATCGGGATTGCCGAGCCGCTGTCGATCCTGGTCGACACCCATGGCACCGGCACGGTCGCCGAGGAGCGGATCGAAGCCGCGCTTCCCCGCCTCGTCCGCCTGACGCCCAAGGGGATCCGCACCCATCTCGGGCTCAACCGGCCGATCTACGAGCGCACGGCAGCCTATGGCCATTTCGGCCGGACGCCCGACGCCGACGGCGGGTTCGGCTGGGAGAAGACCGACCTCGTCGAGGCGCTCAGGTCCGAGGTCTGAGCGCTCAGTCGCCGACGCGGAGCATGATCCGGGGAATCCGGTACCAGCCGTTGCCGTCGGTGTCGGTGCGCGGCTCGGCGAATTCCGGGATGGCGGCGGTCATGAAGCGGGTCATCTCGGCGTCGAGCCAGGCGCAGCCGCTCGGGTTGAGCGTGCGCAGCTCGGTCACCTCGTAGCGGCGGTTGCTCACGCCGCGGGCCCGGAACCGGGCCTCGAAGGCATAGCTGTGGAGCAGGCCGTCCGCGCCGGCCGAAAGACCGGGGCACAGCCCCTCGCGTGTCACCCGGCCGGCAAGCTCGGCCAGCGGGGAGAGGGACTGCTGGAACAGCTGGGGATAGGCCCAGAGCTCGCCCATGACCCGCTTCTCGGTGGCAGCGGCCTGAGCCGCCACCAGCACCACGACGGCTGCGGCCAGCGCCGGGAACCTGCCCGTCATGCCTCGCTCCTCACCAGCGTCCCCGCCCCTTCCCGGGTGAAGATCTCGAGCAGCATGGCATGGGGAACCCGCCCGTCAAGAATGACGGCGGCATCCACCCCGCCCTCGACCGCCGCAACGCAGGTCTCGAGCTTGGGAATCATCCCCCCGGTGATGGTGCCATCGGCCACCAGCTCGGCCACGCGACCCGGCGTGAGATCGGTCAGCAGCTCTCCCGACTTCGAGAGCACGCCGGGCACGTCGGTCAGGAGGAAGAGCCGCGCCGCGCCGACCGCTGCCGCGATCGCCCCGGCCATGGTGTCGGCATTGATGTTGTAGGTCGCGCCATCCCGCCCTGCGGCAATCGGGGCGATGACGGGGATGAGATCGGCCGCGGTCAGCACGTCGAGCAGGGTGCGGTCGACATGGGCCGGATCGCCGACGAAGCCGAGATCCACCACCTGTTCGAGCATCGAGCCCGGATCCCGCCGGGTCCGCGCGACCTTCTCGGCGACGACCAGGCCCGAATCCTTGCCCGAGAGGCCGACGGCCCGCCCGCCGGCCTGGGCGATCCAGGTGACCAGCTCCTTGTTGATGGCGGAAAGCACCATTTCGGCCACTTCGGCCGTTGCGGCATCGGTCACGCGCAGGCCGTCAACAAAGCGGCTTTCATGCCCGAGCCGCGTCAGCATGGCGCCGATCTGCGGCCCGCCGCCATGGACCACGATCGGCCGGATGCCGACGGCCTCGAGGAGCACGATGTCCTCGGCGAAGTCGCGCGCCAGCGCCGGATCGCCCATGGCGTGCCCGCCATATTTCACCACGAAGCTCTTGCCCCGGTAGCGCTGGAGATAGGGCAGCGCCTCGACCAGCGTCTCCGCCTTGGCGAGCATGGCCGGATCGGGAAGGGACGAGGGGCGACTCTGCGGCGTCACGGGCATCCGCGCGCCTTGGCAGCCCTCGCCGGCCAAGGAAAGGGGAGCCCCGGCCGTTCGGCGAGGCGGATTGCGCCCCCGTCACCGGATCGCTAGACCGGCGGGGAAGAAGGGGTTCCCATGCAGCAACTCATCAACGCGCTCGGCGGCCCGGCAGGGATCGCCGCGATGGCGCGCGAACTCGGTGTCGACCAGACGATGGTGGAGAAGGGCGCGGCGGCGCTGCTGCCGGCCGTGCTCGGCGGGTTCAAGCAGCAGGCGGCCACCCAGCCCGACGGCCTCGCCGGCCTGGTGGGCATGCTCGGAAAGATGGGGGGCGGCGGCCTCCTCGATTCGGTCCTCGGCAGCGAGCCCACTCCGGTCGAGCAGGGGAATGCCGTGCTCGGCCAGATCTTCGGCTCCAAGGATGTGTCGCGCACGGTAGCCCAGCAGGCGGCGGGCCAGACCGGCATCGGCGCCGACCTCCTCAAGAAGATGCTGCCGATGGTGGCCATGGCCGCGGCGGGCTTCATGGCCAAGCAGGCGGCGGCCTCGCCGGCCGGGAACGGCGGTGGCGGCCTTCTCGGCTCCGTCGTCTCGGCCCTGACCGGTGGCGGCCAGCAGGGCGGTGGCGGGCTGGGTGCGATCGCCAGCCTGATTGACATGGATGGCGACGGCAATCCGCTCGACGACATCATGCGCCTGGTGAACCGCTAGCCCATGGCCCTGCGCTTCCCCGAGGGGTTCCTCTGGGGGATGGCGACATCGGCCTACCAGATCGAGGGCGCGCCCGACGCCGACGGCAAGGGCCCCTCGATCTGGGACAGCTTCTGCAAGGTCCCCGGCAACATCCGCAATGGCGAAAGCGGCGGGGTCGCCATCGACCACTACCGCCGCTACCGCTCGGACGTGGCGCTCATGCGCGACCTCGGCGTCCAGGCCTATCGCTTCTCCATCTCCTGGCCACGCCTCTTCCCAGAGGGCGACGGGGCGCCCAACCCGGCCGGACTCGACTTCTACACCCGCCTCGTCGACTGCCTGCTCGAGGCGGGGATCCGGCCCTTCGCCACGCTCTACCACTGGGACCTGCCGCAGGCGCTCCAGGACAGGTTCGGCGGCTGGCAGAGCCGCGCGACGGCACAGGCCTTCGCCCGCTACGCCGGCTTCGTTGCGCGCCACCTGTCTGACCGTGTGCAGGACATCATCACGATCAACGAGTTCCGCTCGTTCGTTGACATGGGATATCAGGGTCTCGAAGTGCCCGTGGGCGGGCGCACGGTGCGCATCAGCCTCGCGCCCGGCCTTGCGCTCGACCGCCGGGGCCTCGCGCAGGTGCGCCATCACGCCCTTCTCGGCCATGGCCTCGCCGTCCAGGCGATCCGTGCCGAAGGCCGGCCGGGCACCCGCGTCGGCCCGGCGGAGAATGTCGAGGTCCCCATCCCGGTCAGCGCGACGCCGGCCAATGTCGCCGCCGCCCGGGCGGCCTTGCGGGACCTCAACGGCCCCTTCCTCACCCCCATGCTCGAGGGCGCCTACGACGCCGCCTGGCTGGCGGCGCAGGGCGCCGACGCGCCGGAGGTGGCGCCCGGCGACATGGAGGCGATCGGCGCGCCGCTCGATTTCGTCGGGCTCAACATCTACCGCCCCTCGGCCTATGTGATGGCCGAGGATTCCCGGCGCGGCTGGCGCGCCATGCGCCTCAACCCCTCCCACCCGCAGATGGATTCGGCCTGGCACCTGCTCGACCCCGAGGCTCTGCACTGGGGCCCGCGCCTGGTCCACGAGGTCTGGGCGCCGACGTGCCTCCACATCACCGAGAATGGCTGCGCAGCGAGGGACGCACCCGGGACCGACGGCGAAGTCCATGACACCGACCGGCTCATGTATCTGCGCGCGGCCTGCGCCGCGCTCCACCGCGCGATCGACGCCGGCGCACCGGTTGCCGGCAGCTTCTTCTGGTCCGCCTTCGACAATTTCGAGTGGACCGACGGCCTCCAGCGCCGGTTCGGGATGATCCACGTGGACTTCGCAACCCAGGTCCGCACGCCCAAGCTCTCGGCCCTGTGGTTTCGCGACAGCGCGCACGCCAACGCCGTCCTGTGAGGGGCGATTGCCGGTGACGGGCACCTGGCTGCGACGCACTCGGCATCGCGCCCGACCGGCGCTTGCATTCCGCCCCTGCGTTCCGCCAAGGCGGGGCATCGGCTTTCGGCCTGCTCGGGGGACCTTCATGCGTCGTGTTGCACTTTCCACCCTTGTCCTTCTCGCGGCTCCGCTCGAGGCGCAGGTCCCGCTGCCGCAGCCGGTCCGGGCCATGGTGGAGCGGGCTGCCGAAAGCGGAGACGCGGCGAAGATCGAGGCCGTCGTCGCCGTCGCGAAGGAGACCAACCCGGAGTCCGCAGCCGAGATTGACGCGATCGTCGCGGCAATCGCCGAACGCCGGGAAGCCGCGCGGGTGGAGTCGCTGAAGACCGCGGGCTTCCTCGACAACTGGAAGGGGCGGCTCGATTTGGGCGGCTCGATCCAGACCGGCAATGCCGACACCAAGAACCTCGCGCTTGGGCTCGATCTCGTCCGGGATGGCCTGCGCTGGCGGCATCGCCTGGAGGCCGCGGCCGACATGCAGCGATCGAACGGCATGACCGACCAGGAGCGGATCCTCGCCGCCTGGCAGTCGGACTGGCGCCTTTCCGATGCGCTCTATCTCTACGGCCGCTTCGGCTATGAGCGGAACTTCGATGCAGGCATCGCGCGGCGCTTCATCGAGTCGGCCGGGGTCGGCTGGCGCGTGCTGCGCAGGGAGACCATGAGCTGGGACCTCGAGGGCGGTCCGGCCCTGCAGCAGACCCGCTATTTTGACGGCAGCAGCGAGAACGGCTTCGCCTTCCGCGGCGCCAGCCGCTTCGCCTGGGAATTCGCGCCAGGCACCCGGCTCACCAACGACAGTTTCCTGCTCGTCGCCGAGGCCAGCACGGTCAACAACACGCTGGCGGTCTCGACCACGCTGTGGAAGGCGCTGTCGGCGGGCGTCTCCTTCACCGTCCAGTGGGAGGAGGAGCCGGCACTTGGCCTCAGGTCGACGAGCACGGTGACGCGCTTCACCCTCGGCTACGGCTTCTGATCCCGCTCAGGCGCCCACTGCTGCCGCGGCCGGGAAGCGGAAGTCGCGGAACTGCTCCCGAAGCGCCACCTTCTTGATCTTGCCGGTCGCGGTGTGCGGGATCTCGTCGACGAAGACGATCGCATCTGGCATCCACCATTTCGCGATCTTGTCGGCGAGGAAGGCGCGCACGTCGGCCTCGGTCACCTCCGCTCCCTCCTTGCGGACGAGGACCAGCAGCGGCCGCTCGTCCCACTTGGGATGAGGCAGGCCGATGACCGCGGCCTCGGCGATCCCGGGGCAGCCGACCGCGACATTCTCGAGGTCGATCGAGGAGATCCACTCCCCGCCCGACTTGATGACATCCTTCGAGCGGTCGACGATCTGCATGTAGCCGAGCGGGTCGATGGTCGCGACGTCGCCGGTGTCGAACCAGCCGTCGGCATCGAGGATGTCGCCGCCGTCCCCCTTGAAGTAGCGGCCGACCACCCAGGGCCCGCGGACCATCAGCCGGCCGAAGGTGCGGCCGTCGCGCGGCAGGAGATTGCCGTCATCGTCCTTGAGGCACATCTCGACCCCGAACAGCGGCCGGCCCTGCTTCACCCGATAGTCGAGCTCCTGCTCGTAGGGCAGGGCCGCGACTTCCGGGAGCGGCGTTCCGACCGTGCCGAGCGGCGACATCTCGGTCATGCCCCACAGCTGCATGACCCGGACGTTGTAGAGCCGGTCGTAGGTCTCGATCATGCTTCGCGGCACGGCCGAGCCGCCCACGCCGGTCATCTTCAGCGCGCCCAGATCGCCTCCCGTCTTCTCCAGATGCTGCATCATGGAGAGCCAGATCGTCGGCACGGCCAGGGCAAGATCGACCTTCTCCTCGACGATCAGCTTCTGCAGCGTCGGCGCGTCGAAGTTCGGTCCTGCCATCACCAGCTTCGCGCCGCACGCCGCCGCCGTGTAGGGGATGGACCAGGCATTGGCGTGATACATGGGCGCGATCGGCATGATGACCGAGCGCGCGCCCACCGCGAAGGTGTCGGTCATGCACGCCGCCATGGCGTGCAGCACGTTGGAACGGTGGGAATATTCAACGCCCTTGGGATTGCCGGTCGTGCCCGAGGTGTAGCACAGCCCCGATGGCGCGGTCTCCTCCACCACCGTCCAGGGCCTGTCGTCGGGCACGTCGGCGATCCAGTCCTCGTAGCAGAGGAAATCGAGACTGGCATCCGCCGGCATGTGCGCCCGATCGGTCAGGAGCACATAGGTCTCGACGGTCGCGAACCGGGGCGCCAGCTTCTCGACCAGCTTCACGAAGCTGAGGTCGAGGAACAGCATCCTGTCCTCGGCATGGTTGGCGATGTAGACGATCTGGTCCTCGAACAGGCGCGGATTGATGGTGTGCGCCACCCCGCCCATGCCGGAGATGCCGTACCAGCTCTCGACATGGCGGTGGGTGTTCCAGGCCAGCGTCGCCACCCGGTCCCCGGGGCGGATCCCCGCGCGCCGCAGCGCCTCGGCCACGCGCCGCGCCCGGGACCGGACGCTGGCCCAGGTCGAGCGGTTGAGGCTGCCCTCGCAGGTCAGGCTGACGACCTCGCGCCGGCCGTGATTCTCCGCCGCATGGTCAATGAGCTTCCAGACCAGAAGCGGCCACTCCTGCATGGACCCGTGGATCATCCGAAACCTCCCGCGGCCCGGCTAACAGATGCTCGGGCCGCTTCCAAGACGGGCTTGACGCAAGCAGAACAAAGGAAGAACATTCGTCCGATTCGGACCGTTCTGCCGGAGATGGATGATGGCACTCGTCTCGATGGGCGCGCTCGTGCTGCTTCTCGGCACGGCGCTCGCCATGCTGCACCGCCAGCGCAACGCCCTGTGGAACGCGCTTTCGGGAAGCGCCGGCGGCTGACCTGCCGCGCCTGCGGCCATGCAGCGAACGGTGCCGGTCACGGCCCCGGCGGCGCAGGCTCCCCGTCGGCGCCCCCGGCGGCGGGCGCAGGAACCGGCCCGGACGCCGGGGCCAGCGCCGCGCGCCGCCTGCGGTAGCTCGCCCAGGCAAGGGGAATCGACAGCGCGTAGAGAAGCGCGAGCAGGAACAGCGTCGCCCAGGGCGCGAGCGCCAGGAAGGCCGCAGCAAGCCCCACGCTCGCCAGCACCGGCACCCGGGCGTGGGCGGGAAGCCGGAGCGAGGTGCTGCTCCACGTCGGCAGCGTCGAGACCATGAGACCGGCGGCAAGCAGGATCACCGCCCCGGCGATGGCGCCGCGCAGTTCTGGCTCAGCATCGAGCGGGCCATCGAGCGCAAGGCTCAGGAACAGCGGCGAAAGCGCAAGCCCCGCGCCGGCCGGCGCCGGCACTCCGGTCAGGAACCCCAGCCGCTTGCGCGGCGTCTCCTCCTCGTCGAGGGCGGCATTGAACCGGGCCAGGCGAAGCGCGCAGCACAGCGCGAGTGCAAGCGCGACGACCCAGCCGAAGCGCCCGACATCCTGCAGCGCCCAGAGATAGAGGATGAGCGCGGGCGCGACGCCGAACGCGGTCACATCGGACAGGGAATCGAGCTCGGCGCCGAACCGCGACGTGCCGCGCAGCAGCCGGGCCACCCGCCCGTCCAGCCCGTCGAGCACGGCGGCAACCACGATGGCGGTCGCGGCCTTCTCCCACTCGCCCGCAATGGCGAAGCGCACGCCGGTTGCCCCGGCAACCAGCGCCAGCATGGTGATGGCGTTGGGAATGATGGTCCGCAGCGGAACCGCGCGCAGCCGCGCGCCGGACCGGGCCTGGAAGGGCGATTCATCCATGGCCGCTGCCCTTAGCCACCGCTCCGCCGGGGGCGGACCATCTGGCCTCCAGGCCGGGCGGGTGTCGGACTGCGCATCCCCCGCAACCTAGGCCATGCGGCCCGCGCGACAAGGCCGGCCCGTCAGCCACGCCGCGCCAGCACGGTCTCGCCACCGATGGTCCGCTGGCCCTTGCGGGCAGTCACGATCCAGCCCCGGGGCACGTAGAGGTCGGTGCGGCTGCCGAAGCGGATGAGACCATAGCGCTGGCCCGGCGCCAGCATCGCGCCTGGATGGACGAAGGAGACGATGCGGCGCGCGACGAGGCCGGCGATCTGCACCACCCCGACCTTGGTGCCGTCGAGCGCCTCCACCACCATGCAGGAGCGCTCATTGTCCTCGCTCGCCTTGTCGAGGTTCGCGTTCAGGAACAGGCCGGGCACATAGACGAGGCGGCGCACCGTGCCGGCGATCGGCGTGCGGTTCACATGCACGTCGAAGACGGAAAGGAAGATCGAGATGCGCGTCAGCCGGCCTTCCTCGAGCCCGTCGGGGCCGACGAGCTGGCGGGGCACCTCGACCTCGGCAATCTGGGAGACAAGCCCGTCGGCCGGAGCGAGCAGCTGGTCGTCGCCCGGCGGCACGCTGCGCTCGGGGTCGCGGAAGAAGGCCGCGATCGCCGCCGCCGCCACAAGCGCACCCCACCCGAGCGCGGTCCACCCGAACAGGAAGGCGAGGAGGGCCACGGCCACGGCGACGCCAACGAACGGCCAGCCCTCGCGGTGCACCATGGGCCAGCGCCATTCGACGGGCGGGCCGGCGCCGCCCGCAGCCGGCGCCGCCGCCACGGCTTCGCCCGGCGCCGCCGACGGCAGGTCGGCCAGTGCCGGGGGCGAAAGCGGAGGAAGCGGCGACGCCGGCGCGGCGGCCGGCTCCGTGCCTGCGCCCGCATCTGCCCCGCCGGCACCCGAAGGCTTGTTTGTCATGGGCGCGAACCTAGGGCCTCGAGGCGGGAAAGCGAAGCCCCTCCGCCTTGGATTCCCTGGCGAGGGCTGCGGCGGGCCATCCCCTTTCCCCGCCCCGGCCCCTTGTCTATGCGGTCGCCATGGCAACGCTCGCCCACACGCCGGTTCGGCCCGCCGCGGCGGCCGCGAGGCCGCGGGCCCTGGCGCACTGGCTGTTGGCGGTTGCCGGCCTCGTGGTGCTGATGGTGCTTGTCGGCGGCATCACCCGGCTCACCGAATCCGGCCTGTCGATCACCGAGTGGAAACCGGTCACCGGCGCGATCCCCCCGCTTTCGGACGCCGCGTGGCAGGCCGAGTTCGCCAAGTATCGCCAGACCTACCAGTATGCCGCAGCCAATGCCGGCATGACGCTCTCCGCGTTCAAGCTCATCTATTTCTGGGAATGGTTCCACCGCGTCCTGGGCCGCTTGATCGGGCTTGCCTTCGCGCTGCCGCTGGCCTGGTTCTGGCTCCAGCGGGCCATCCCCCGCGGCTATCATGCGCGCCTCCTTGCCC
Source organism: Sphingomonadaceae bacterium (assembly GCA_029268145.1). Taxonomy (GTDB): domain Bacteria; phylum Pseudomonadota; class Alphaproteobacteria; order Sphingomonadales; family Sphingomonadaceae; genus Thermaurantiacus. The sequence continues at coordinate 28,075 of JAJUHA010000020.1, forward strand.
TCCTCGCACTGGGCGGGCTGCAGGGCGCCATCGGCTGGTGGATGGTGACCTCGGGCCTGTGGTCGGGCACGGCGGTCAGCCATGTCCGGCTCGCCGTCCACCTGCTCACCGCGCTCGTCATCCTGGGTGGCCTCGTCTGGACCGCGCTCGACCTGCGCGCGCTCGCGGAACACCCGGCCGCCCGACCGGCGCGGCTCTCCCCGACGGCGCTGGTGGCGATGGGGGTCCTCGTCGTCCAGCTTCTGCTCGGCGCGTGGGTGGCGGGGCTGCGGGCGGGCCATGTCGCCGCGACCTGGCCGCTGATGAACGGCGCCTTCTTTCCCGAGGGCGTCACCTGGATCGGCTGGCGCACCTTCGTCGACGATCCGTTCCTCACCCATTTCCTCCATCGCTGGTGGGCCTTCGTGGCCGTCGCGGCGCTGGTGGTGCTGGCGCGCCGCGCCCGCGCCGCCGGCGATCGCGCCGCCTCGGTCGCGCTGCACACGGCGTTCGGCGTGCAGGTGCTGCTCGGGATCGCGACCGTCATGCTCGCCATGCCGCTGTGGGCGGCAGCCGCCCACCAGGGGGTGGGCGCGCTGGTGGTGGCGACGACCGCCTGGGCGGCGCACGCATGCGGCCGAGCGCGCGCTCGATGAGGCGCGCCCGATGAGCGGGCTGGTCTCGGTCTTCGTCGTCTTCGCAAGCCACGCCGAGGCCGAGCGGATCGCCCGCGAGGTGGTCGGCGAGCGGCTGGCGGCCTGCGCCAATATCCTCGGCCCGTGCCGCTCCATCTACCGCTGGCAGGGCCGGATCGAGGAGGCCGAGGAAGTACCGGCGCTCTTCAAGGTGGCGGCCGACAGGGCCGAGGCACTCATCGCGGCGATCGCCGGCCGGCACAGCTATGCCGTGCCGGCGATCACGGTCTGGCCGGTCGATCGCGCGTTCGAGGCCTATGCCGCCTGGGTGCGGCTGGAGACCGGCGAGGCCTGAGGTAACATAATACCACAGCGCCTTGCCATCGTCTTTTCTTGACCTTGGCCGGGACAATGGCTAACCGGCGCGCCTCCATCGGACGAGAGAGAGACGATGCTCACGCGAAGCACGGCGTCCGCCAGGCCGGCGGACGTCACCAAGAAGTGGATCCTGATCGACGCCGACGGCCTCGTCGTCGGCCGGCTTGCCACGATCGTCGCCAACCGGCTGCGGGGCAAGCACAAGGCCCAGTTCAGCCCGCATGTCGACTGTGGCGACAATGTCATCGTGATCAACGCCGAGAAGGTGCGGTTCACCGGCCGCAAGGCGACCCAGAAGCTCTACTACCGCCACACCGGCTTCCCCGGCGGAATCAAGGAGGTGCGGGCAGACAAGCTGCTCGAGGGCCGTTTCCCCGAGCGGGTCATCGAGAAGGCGGTGGAGCGGATGATCCCGCGCGGCCCGCTCGGCCGGCAGCAGATGCGCAACCTGCGGGTCTTCAAGGGGCCCGAGCATCCGCACGCGGCCCAGAACCCCGAAATCCTCGATGTCGCGGCGATGAACCGCAAGAACAAGGTGAGCGCATGAGCGAGACCCTCGACACCCTCGCCGGCCTCGGTGCGGCCGCGGCGGACACGCGCGCGTCCGAGCCGGTGGCGCTTCGGCCGCAGATCCTCGACAAGTTCGGGCGCGCCTATGCGACCGGGCGCCGGAAGGACGCCGTGGCCCGGGTCTGGCTCAAGCCGGGCTCCGGCCGGATCGAAGTGAACGGGCGCGACCAGTCGGTCTATTTCGCCCGGCCGACGCTCCGGCTCATCATCAACCAGCCCTTCGACGTGGCGGAACGGCGCGGCCAGTATGACGTGGTGGCGACCGTGTCCGGTGGCGGCCTTTCCGGCCAGGCCGGCGCCGTGAAGCACGGGATCGCCCAGGCGCTCACCCGCTATGAGCCGGCGCTGCGGACGGTGGTGAAGCAGGCCGGCTTCCTGACCCGCGACAGCCGCGTCGTCGAGCGGAAGAAGTACGGCAGGCGGAAGGCCCGCCGCAGCTTCCAGTTCTCGAAGCGCTAGGCCGGGCAGCGCCGGCAGGGTGCGCCGGCGCGGTGCCGCAGAGCATCGCGCCGTCCGCATTCCGGGCCCCGCAGTGGGCCACCGCTTGGAGTGAGCCGGTTGCGGTCGGGTGGCTTGGCCGCGCGCCAGGCCGCGCCTAGATGGGGCCCATGCTGGCCCGACTGCTGCTGCTTCTCGCCCTGCTGCTCCCGCTCGGCCATGGCACGGCGGTGGCGACGAACGTCTCCCAGCAGCCGAACACGCGAGTCGAGCTCCTCGCCGAATCGCGCACGCCGCGCGCCGGCGGGACGGTCACGCTCGCCCTTTCCATGACGGCGCGGCCGGGCTGGCACACCTACTGGCGCAACCCGGGCGAGGCCGGGATCGAGACGCGCGCCGAGTGGCGCGTGCCGGAGGGCGCGCGTGTCTCCGGCTTCCGCTACCCGGTGCCGAAGACCTACCTCGTCGGCGGGATCATGAACCACGTCTTCGAGGGCGAGGCGGTGCTGCTCGCCGAGCTTGCGGTTCCCGCCGGCGCGACGGGCCCGCTGCCGGTTGCCGTGAAGCTCGACTGGCTGGTGTGCGACGACAAGGTCTGCGTGCCCGAATCGGCCGAGCTCGCGCTGCCGCTTTCGATCGGCGATGGCGCGCCCGACCCGGCGATTGCGGCGCGCTTCGCCGCCGCTCGCGCCGCCCTCCCGCGCGCGCTTCCCGAAGCGGGCAGCTTCGAGCGCGCCGACGGCCGCTTCCGGCTGAAGGCGCCGGTCTCGCCCGAAGCTGTGCGCAGCGCCCATTTCTTCCCGCTGCGCCACGATGTGCTGCTGCTCTCGGCGCCGCAGCGCCTTGGCGCGCTGGATGGTGCGCTCGTCATCGAAACCCAGGCGTCCGCCGATCCGGGTCCGCCCGCGCCCGAGATCGAGGGCGTGCTCCGCGTGGAGCGGGCGGATGGCACGGTGCTCGGGTTCGATCTCAAGCTCGCCGAAGGCCGGGTTCCCCCCGCCCAGCCCCTGGCGCCGGAGCCGAGGCCCGCGACGGGGGCGACCTTCTGGTCGGCCCTGGGTCTCGCGCTTCTCGGTGGCCTTCTGCTCAACCTGATGCCCTGCGTCTTTCCGATCCTCAGCCTGAAGGCGATGAGCCTGGCCCGGGCCGGAACGTCAGAGACGGCGGCGCGCGTCGAGGGGCTGGCCTATGCCGGCGGGGTCATCCTTTCCTGCATGGTCCTTGGCGCGATCGCGATCGCCCTCGCCCGCGCCGGCGAGGGCGCGGGCTGGGCCTTCCAGCTTCAGGATCCCCGGGTCATCCTCCTCCTGCTGCTGCTCGTGCTCGCGATCGGGCTCAACTTCGCCGGGCTGTTCGAGTTCAGCACGGCAAGCGCCGGCATCGGCTCCGGCCTCGCGGCAAGGCCGGGCGCGCCCGGCGCCTTTGCGACCGGAGCGCTCGCGGCCTTCGTGGCGACGCCCTGCACCGGCCCCTTCATGGCCGGAGCGCTCGGCGCCGCCCTCGTCCTTCCGGCGGCGGCCGGCCTTGCCGTGTTCGCGGGCCTGGGGCTGGGCCTCGCCCTCCCTTTCCTGCTCGTCGGCTTCGTGCCGACGCTGCGCCGCGCGCTGCCCCGTCCCGGGCCGTGGATGCAGAGCTTCCGCCGGATCCTTGCCGTCCCCATGCTGCTCACCGCCGTGGCGCTGGCCTGGGTGCTGGGCCGGCAGGCCGGCGTGAATGCGCTGGCCTTCGGCCTTCTGGCCGCGCTGGTCGTCGCGCTCGGCCTCTGGTGGGCGGGGCTGCGGCAGAGCCGGCTCCGCTCCGCTGCGCTTCCCGTCGCCGTTGCGCTCGTCGCGGCCCTGGCCGCGCCCCTTGCCCTTCCCCGCCTGGCGACACGCGGCGCCGCCGCGGCCGCCGTGGCGCCCGACGGGCTTGCCGGTGTCCCCTTCTCTCCGGCTGCCCTGCGCGATCTCACCGACCGGCGCGCACCCACCTTCCTCTACTTCACGGCCGACTGGTGCATCACCTGCAAGGTCAACGAGCGCGGCGCGCTCGCCAGCCCGCGCGTGGCCGAGCGGTTCCGCGATGCAGGGATTACGGTCATGGTCGGCGACTGGACCCGGCCCGACCCGGAGATCGCCCGCTTCCTCGAGGCCCGCGGCCGCGCCGGGATCCCGCTCTACCTTTTCTACGGGGCGGATGGCTCGGAGAGGGAACTGCCGCAGATCCTGACCGTGGACATGCTCACCAGCCTCGCAACCCCCGGTTCATCGAAGGGAGCCTAGGAGAATGCGCATGAAGACCGCCCTCATGTCCGTCGCGGCCGCCGCCGCCCTCGTCGCCAGCGGCCCTGCGCTTGCCTCGGCCACCGTCGGCCAGCCGGCGCCCGCCTTCTCGGCAACCGACAGCAACGGCAGGTCGCGCAGCCTCGCCGACTTCCGCGGCAAGACCGTGGTTCTCGAATGGTTCAACCCGGAATGCCCCTTTGTGCAGAAATTCTACCAGCCGGGCGCGATGCAGAAGCTCCAGGCGGACGCGGCCAAGGCCGGCGTGGTCTGGCTTACCATCAACAGCGGCGCACCCGGCAAGCAGGGGCATCTGAGCCCGGCCGAGGCCAATGCCTTCATCCGCGCCAACGGCGTCGCGTCTGCCGCCTATCTGCCCGACCCGTCGGGCACGATCGGCCGGGCCTATGACGCGCGGACCACGCCGCACATGTTCGTCATCGACCCCAGGGGCACGCTCGTCTACGCCGGCGGCATCGACGACATCCAGTCGGCCAACAGCAGCGATATCGCCAAGGCGTGGAACCATGTGACCGCGGCCCTCGCGGATGTCCAGGCCGGCCGCCCCGTCGGCACGCCGACCAGCCGCCCCTATGGCTGCTCGGTGAAATACTGACCCCGGGGCCGCGCAGCCCGGCACCCTGACGCTTGTGGCGAGGTGGCGCGCGCGGCGGGATCGGCTAGCCTCGCTTCATGACCGGCCCCGATCTCGACACGCTCGTCGCCCGCTGGCGCGCCTATGTGGCAAGCCAGGACCACCGCCTCCTGTGGGACTGGCTTCACCCCGATGCCGTGTTCGAGAGCCCGGTCGTCCACACGCCGCAGCGCGGGCGCGACATCACCTACCGCTATCTGACGAGCGCCGACACGGTGCTCGGCGGCCCGGGCTTCACCTATGTCGGCGAATGGCGTGGTGCGGACAGCGTCGTCCTCGAGTTCACCACTGTCGTCGAGGGCCTCACCGTCAATGGCATCGACATGATCCGCTTCGACTCCGAGGGGCGGATCCTCCACTTCAAGGTGATGGTGCGGCCGCTCAAGGCCATCAACCTGCTCCACCGGCTGATGGGCGAGCAGCTCCAGAAGCTGGCGAACGCCTGATGCTGAAGCTCATCTATGCGCTCGCCCGCAGGGAGGGGATGAGCCGCGAGGCGTTCCAGCACTACTGGCGCGAGGTGCACGCCCCCCTCGTCGCTGCCGCCGCGCCTGCGCTCGGCATCCGCCGCTACGTCCAGTCCCACAGCGTCGCGACCGCGCTCGACGGCGCGCTGCAGGAGAGCCGGTCGCTGGCCCAGCCCCCCTTCGATGGCCATGCCGAGCTCTGGTTCGACAGTGTCGAGGCGATCGAGGCCGCGCTCGCAACCCCCGAAGGCCAGGCGGCAGCGCAGCGCCTGCTCGAGGACGAGGCGCGGTTCATCGACTTCTCGAGAAGCCGGATGGTGCTGGCGCACGAGCACCCGGTCGTCGGCTGAGCGGATCGCCCGCGCCGGGCTCCCGGCCGGCGCTCAGGCCCTGGCCGGTGTGACCACCCGGATCGAAAGCTCGCGAAGCTGCCGCTCGGAAACGGGCGAGGGTGCCCCCATCATGAGGTCTTCGGCCTTCTGGTTCATGGGGAAGACCACGACTTCGCGCAGGTTGGGCTCGTCGGCGAGCAGCATGACGATCCGGTCCACGCCCGGCGCCGAGCCGCCATGGGGTGGCGCGCCATAGCGCAGCGCATTGAGCATGCCGCCGAACTCGCGCTCGACATCGGCCGCCTCGTAGCCGGCGATCGCGAAGGCCTTCAGCATGATGTCCGGCCTGTGGTTGCGGATCGCTCCCGACGACAGCTCGACCCCGTTGCAGACGATGTCATACTGGAAGGCGCGGATGGCCAGCGGATCCTGCGTCTCGAGCGCCTCCAGCCCCCCCTGCGGCATCGAGAAGGGATTGTGGGAGAATTCGATCCGTCCCGTCTCGGGGTTGCGCTCGTACATCGGGAAATCGACGATCCAGCAGAAGCGGAAGGCGCCTCTCTCGACCAGGCCGAGCTGCTCGCCGACGCGGGCGCGCGCCAGGCCGGCGAGCTTCGCCGCGTCCGCCTCGCTGCCGGCGGCGAAGAAGCAGCCATCGTCCGGCCCGAGACCAAGCGCCCTGTAGAGCGCGGCCATCGCGTCCTCGCCATGGTTCTTCGCGATCGGGCCGCCGAACTCGCCGCCCTTGCGGGTGACATAGCCAAGACCGGCGAAGCCTTCGGCGCGGGCCCATTCGTTCATGTCGTCGAAGAACCTGCGGCTCTGGCCCGCCGTCCCGGGCGCGGGAATGGCGCGCACCACCCCCCCGTCCGCGACGATCCGCGCGAACAGGCCGAAGCCCGAGCCGCGGAAATGATCGCTGGCGTCGGCGATCCGCAGCGGGTTGCGCAGATCGGGCTTGTCGGAGCCGTAGCGGAGCAGCGCCTCGGCATAGGGGATGCGCGGGAAGGGCGGCGGCGTGACCAGCCAGGGGACCGCGCGGCGGAAGCCGGCGAATTCCTCGAACACCCCGGCGAGCACCGGCTCGATCGCGGCGAACACATCCTCCTGCGTGACGAAGCTCATCTCGAAGTCGAGCTGGTAGAATTCGCCCGGCGACCGGTCGGCGCGGGCGTCCTCGTCGCGAAAGCAGGGCGCGATCTGGAAATAGCGGTCGAAGCCGGCGACCATCAGCAGCTGCTTGAACATCTGCGGCGCCTGCGGCAGCGCGTAGAACTTCCCCGGGTGGAGCCGCGACGGCACGAGGAAGTCGCGCGCCCCCTCGGGCGAGGAGGCCGTCAAGATCGGGGTCTGGAACTCGGTGAAGCCGGCTTCGATCATCCGCCGGCGGAGCGAGGCGATGACGGCCGAGCGCAGCATGATGTTCTGGTGCAGCCGCTCGCGCCTCAGGTCGAGGAACCGGTACTTGAGGCGGATCTCCTCCGGATAGTCCGCTTCGGTTGCAACCGGCATGGGAAGCTCGGCCGCTTCCGACTGCACCACCACCTCGCGCACCCGCACCTCGACGGCCCCGGTCGGCAGCGCGGGATTGACCGTCTCCGGCGTGCGGGCCACGACCTCGCCGGTCACCGTCACGACCGATTCGAGCCGCAGATGCTCGAGTGCGGCGAGTGCGTCCGATCCGGCCATGGCGACCAGCTGGGTCAGCCCGAAATGATCGCGCAGGTCGACGAACAGCAGGCTGCCATGGTCGCGCCGGCGATGAATCCAGCCGGAGAGCCGGACGGTCTGGCCGACATGATCGGTGCGGAGTTCGGCGCAGTGGTGCGTCCGGTAGGGCGGGAGCGTGGCGGGGGAAGGGGACATGGGGCGCGCTTCAAGGAGGGGGCTGCCGGCTTTGTCAAGCATGCGGCAGCGGGCTAGGAGAGGGGTGTGAAGATCCACCCCATCATCACCCGGCAGGACGCGCTTGCCGACCTCGTGGAACGGATGCGCGGTGCCGAGTTCCTCGCCGTCGACACCGAGTTCATCCGCGAGAACAGCTACTGGCCCGAGCTCTGTCTCGTCCAGGTCGCAACGGCGGAGGATGCCGCCGTCATCGATCCGCTGGCCGACGGCCTCGACCTTCAGCCGCTGCTCGACCTTCTCCTCGATCCCTCGATCCTGAAGGTGATGCACGCGGGCTCGCAGGACATCGAGATCTTCTACAACCTGACCGGCCAGGTTCCGCAGCCGCTGTTCGACACGCAGGTCGCGGCCATGGCGCTCGGCCTCGGCGAGCAGGCCTCCTATGCCCACCTCGTCGCCCATTTCGCCGGCCACGCGCTCGACAAGGGCGCCCGCTTCACCGACTGGGCCCGGCGCCCGCTGACCGAGCGGCAGCTCCACTATGCGATCGGGGACGTGACCCACCTCGCCGAATTCTTCCCGCGCATGCTCGAGGCGCTGCGGACCAGCGGTCGCGGCTCCTGGCTCGACGACGAGATGGCGCGGCTGGCCGACCCGGAGAACTACCGGGTCGACCCCGAACAGGCGTGGCAGCGGCTCAAGCTGCCCGGCCGCAAGCCCGAGCTGCTCGGGCGGCTGAAGGCGCTGGCCCGGTGGCGCGAGCTCGAGGCCATGGACAAGAATGTGCCGCGCGGCCGGATCGCCAAGGACGAGACGCTGCTCGATCTCGCTTCGCATCCGCCGGCGAGCCAGGCCGAACTTGGCCGGGTGCGGGGCCTCTCGCCGGCGTGGCAGACCAATGCCATCGGCCAGCGGCTGATGGCCGCGCTCGCCGGGGCAACGCCCTTCACCCCGCCCGAGGCCCCGGCGCGCGAGCCGCGCCCCGGCGCGGCCGCGAACTCGGCGCTGGTCGCGGATCTCCTGAAGCTCCTGCTCAAGCTGCGGGCCAAGGAGGTCGGCGTGGCGCCGCGGCTTCTCGCCCGCAGCGAGGACATGGAAGCGCTTGCCGCCGGAGTCCGCGACGGGCTTCCCATCCTCGAGGGCTGGCGGCGCGAGCTGTTCGGCGACGACGCACTCGCCCTCGTCGAGGGCCGGCTCGGCTTCCTCATCGACAAGGGCAAGGTCCGGATGCTCCCGGCCGCCAGCCTCACAGCAGGCGAAGCGCCGGCTCCAGCTGCAGCGCCTCCGCCAGCAGGCGGTGGCGCCGCGCGACCGCCTCGCCGTAGAGCGCGTCCACGGCGCGGGGAAGGCTGAGCACCAGCCCCTCGGGCCCGAGGGCGACTGCGCTGCGGGCGAGCACGTCGCCCGTTCCGCCCGAGAGCCGTTGCGCCAGCCGGATCGTCAGCCCCCAGATGCGGGCGCGCTCGAGGCGATCCGCGGGCGCGAGCCGGCCAAGGGGCGCGAGCAGGGGGTGCGGGACGGAACCGCCGTTGAGGACGAACAGCGCCATCGCCAGCATCGCCCTTCCCTCGGCGTCGATGCCGACCCAGTTGCCGTGCAGCGCCACGTCGAACCCGCGCTCGGCGCGAAGATCCGGATGGGCCCGCCACGCCACGTCGGCCAGCAGGCACGCCGCGTGGCGGATCCGCCGGAAGCCTTCGGGTTCATCGGCAAACAGGCCGTCGGTCCAGGCGAGGAGCCGGTCGCCCACTTCGGCGTCGCTGCCGTCCGAGAAGCGGCCCGAGCGATGCGCCTCGGCCCGGGCTGCGGCAATCAGCGGATCCTCCCGCCGGGCCTCGGGCGGCAGCGCCATGTAGAGCAGGCCTTCGCGCAGGCCATAGGCCGAGGCGATGATCGCGCTGGAGCCGAGCCTGGCCGTCACGGCAGCGAGGAGATGCGCGGCACCCGGGAGCTGCGGCACCCGCGCCGACGAGATGGCCGGCACGTCGCGCAGCGACTTGAGCGAGATCCGGGCCAGGGTGCGCACCAGCCGCCTCGGGCTCTCCGGGTCCATCACATGATGGTGGATCACCGGCAGCGGCCAGGCATTGAGGTGCATGTGGAGCTGGGCCAGCGCCCGCCAGCTCCCGCCGACGGCATAGAAGGGGCGGCCGTGGCCGAGCGCCTCCCAGTCGACCTGGTCGAGGGCCTCGGCGACGAAGCGGGCCAGCGCACGCGCGCCGCCCTTGCGCCGGGCGCTGTCGAGCCGCAGCGCGCCCAGCTTGAGCGAAACCCGCGCCTGCGGCTCGCCAGCCGCCACGCGCACCAGCTCGAGCGAGCCGCCGCCGAGATCGCCGACCACCCCGTCGGCCTCGGGGATGCCGGCGATCACGCCATAGGCCGCCGCCCGGGCCTCGGTCTCGCCGTCGATCACTTCCACCTCGAGCCCGGTCTCGGCCCGGACCCGGGCCAGGAAGGCCGCGCCGTTGGCGGCCTCGCGCACCGCAGCGGTTGCGACGGCGCGCAGGCTGTCGACCTGCATGGCGCGGGCCAGGATGGCGAAGCGCTCGAGCGCGGCAACCGCGAGGTCGACCGAGTCGGGCGCCAGCGCCCCGGTCGCCGCCACGCCCCGGCCAAGGCCCGCCATCACCTTCTCGTTGAAGAGGATTCCGGCCGCGCGCGAGAGCCCCTGATAGACCACGAGCCGGACCGAGTTGGAGCCGATGTCGATGATGGCGATGCGCGGCGCCGCCGAATCGGCGAGGAGGCCGCGCTCCGGCTCGTCGACGGCGGCAAGCCGCGCGTCCATCGCGTCAGGCCGGCACGCCGAGCGCGGACCGGACGCGGGCGCGGATGACGGCGATCGCCTCGCCGGCGCGCGCGGCATCCGGGCCGCCGGCCTGGCGTGGGCCTCGATCTCCTTGATCGCCTCTGACTCGGGCCGCACACCGCCAGCGGTGGTCGGACCGGCGGGATGGAGATA
>JAJUHA010000021.1 GCA_029268145.1 Sphingomonadaceae bacterium
CATGGCGGTCGGCCTCGCCCTTGCCGCGCCCGTGGGCGCGCTCGCCGCGCTGGTGCTGCGGCCCGACGTCTCGGCGCGCCTCGCCGCGGATGACAGGCTTCCGCCTTTCGCGCGGGACGCCCTCGCCCGGCTTCCGGCCGCGCCCGTCAGCGTGGCCCGCCTGCCCGCCGCCCTCCGGCCGGCCCCGCCCCTCCGGTTCGATGTCGCAAGCCGCGTCGACCGCCTCCCGGACGGGCGGACGGCACTTGCGATCTCCGGCGCGATCGTCAATCCGGGGTCGGTCACGGCGCCGGTTCCCGCGCTCGAGCTCCACCTTGTCGATGCGCAGGGCCGCACGCTCGAAAGCCGCCAGTTGCGCGCATCCGCCGCTGCCATCCCGGCAGGAGGGAGGCTGGGGTTCGCCACCGTCGCCCTCGATCCGCCGGCCGGAGTGACCGGCGCGACGCTTGCGCCCCGGGGCGCGGTGCTCGATCCGCTCTGAGCGGTGCCCCTGTCCGGGCAGCCAGTTGCCCCCCGGTCCGGCTCCGCTATGGAAGCCGCGGCACAAGGAGGAGCGGCTGGATGGAGTTCGAATATTCGCCCCGCACGAAGGAGATGCTGGAGAGGCTTCGGGCCTTCATGGACCAGCACATCTACCCCAACGAGGAGCGCTACGCGCAGGAGGTGATGACCGGCGAGCGCTGGAAGGTGATCGAGGTCATCGAGGAACTGAAGCCGCTGGCGCGCAGGGCGGGGCTGTGGAACATGTTCGTGCCGCCGGTCCACGCCGGGGCGCCGGCCGTCCACGAGTTCCATTTCGACGGCACGCCGCTCACCAATCTCGAATATGCCCCGCTTGCCGAGGAGATGGGCCGGGTGGGCTGGTGCTCGGAAGTGTTCAACTGCTCGGCGCCCGACACCGGGAACATGGAAGTGCTCGCCCGCTACGGCACCAAGGCGCAGCAGGACCAGTGGCTGGCCCCGCTCGCCGCTGGCGAGATCCGCTCGGCCTTCCTCATGACCGAACCGGCCGTGGCCTCGTCGGACGCGACCAACATCGAGACCTCGATCGTGAGGGACGGGGACCATTATGTCATCAACGGCCGCAAATGGTGGTCGTCGGGCGTCGGCGATCCGCGCTGCAGGGTCGCGATCGTGATGGGCAAGACCGATCCGACCGCGCCGCGCCACCTCCAGCAGTCGCAGATCCTGGTTCCGCTCGACACGCCCGGCATCACCAAGCTGCGGCCGCTCCACGTCTTCGGCTATGATGACGCGCCCCACGGCCATTTCGAAGTGCTGCTCGAGAATGTCCGGGTTCCGGCCGAGAACATCATCCTCGGGCCTGGCCGCGGCTTCGAGATTGCGCAAGGGCGCCTCGGGCCGGGCCGGATCCACCACTGCATGCGCTCGATCGGGGCGGCCGAGCGGGCGCTTGAGAAGATGGTGAAGCGCCTCAAGTCGCGCGTCGCCTTCGGCCGGCCGGTCGCCGACCAGGGGGTCTGGCACGAGCGGATTGCGGAAGCGCGGATTGCCATCGAGCAGGCACGCCTCCTCACCCTCAAGGCCGCCTGGATGATGGACACGGTGGGCAACAAGGAGGCGAAGACGCTGATCGCCATGATCAAGGTGGTGGCGCCAAATGTCTCGACCCGGATCATCGACATGGCGATCCAGGCCCATGGCGGCGGCGGCGTGTGCCAGGATTTCGGGCTCGCCTCCGGCTATGCCGGCCAGCGCACCCTGCGCCTTGCCGACGGGCCCGATGAAGTGCACCGCCAGGCGATCGCGAAGGACGAGCTGCGGCGCTACAACTGACTGCGCTGCGAGGCCCATGGCAAAGCGGCCGCCGACAGTGTCGGCGGCCGTTTCAGGCACCGGGGGAAGGGATCAGGCGATCCGCGGGCGACGACGCCGCACCATGGCGCCCACGAGACCGAACCCGGCAATCATCATGGCCCAGCTGGCCGGCTCGGGCACGCTCGGCGCAACGATCGGCCGGTTGTCGATCCGCTCGGGAAGATTGGCGACCTCGATCCCGCCGATGCTGCCGGGGCTGGCGGCGCGACCGACCGCGGCCGACGACAGGACCTCCACAGCCAGCGCCGGCGAGACGAAAGCAAGCGCGGCAACAGTGACGACAAGCGACCTCAGCATGATGTTGCTCCTCTCCAGCTGGCACCAAAGCCTCAGCAACTGTGAAATGTTAACCATGTTGGACGGCTGCGGGTCAATGCCGGCGTCCAGGATTTTCGGCTTTTTCGCGAAAGGTTAATAGATTTCCGCGGTGGAACACCATTCGTCCTGCGATCGTCACGGCCCGTCGACGCCGGAGGCGGGGCGGCCACGCTGGCGCCAACCGGGCCAACCGCCTAGCTGAGCGATGATGCCGCGAATCGCTGCTCTCCTGACCGGGCGCGTCCAGGCCCTCGATGGCCTCCGCACCGCCTATGGCAAGCAGCCGCGCCTGGATCGGGTGCGCGCCACCCGCACCGGCCTCGAGGGCGACGAGGTCGGCAACCCGCGGGTCCATGGCGGGCCGGACAAGGCGGTCTATGCCTATGCGCTCGCCAACTACCCGCTCTGGCAGGCCGACCATCCGCGCCACGGCGCGCGCCTCGTGCCCGGCGCCTTCGGCGAGAATCTGCTCGTCGAAGGGCTCGACGAGACGACGGCCCACATCGGCGATCGCTGGCGGGCCGGGACCGCGCTTCTCGAGATCTGCCAGCCCCGCCAGCCCTGTGCCACGCTGGCCCGCTGGTTCGACGATCCTGCCATGGTGAAGGCGATGGTCGCGAACGGGCGATCGGGCTTCTATTGCCGGGTCGTCGAGGAGGGGCTTATGGCCGCCGGCGATGCCCTCGCGCTCGAGCACCGGCCGGCGGGTGCCTGGTCGGTCGCAGCCGTGCTGGATGCCAGCTACACCCCGTCGGGCCCCGGGGAGCTTCTGGCGCTCGCCCGCGCACCCGGGCTCGCCGCCAGCTGGGCGGAGTGGGCCCTGCGTGCCGCGCAGGCGCCGCGCGCAAAGCCGCTGTGACCTTGCCCGGTCGGACTGTGAATCTTTTTGACAGAATCCGTCGGGAGCGGTCGCCGGGAAGGACCTAACCCATTGGGAAATCGCGGCTCTCGATTCTGGCACGATTATTGCATTGGCAGGACGCAGGCTGGATTCCCAGTCATGTGCAAGGAGATTTGCATGAACAGGTTTGCCATCAGTCTCGTCGCCGCAGCGGGCCTTGTCGCCGGCGCTGCCAACGCCGCCGTCACCGTCTATGGTGACCGCCCGACGTGGGAAGCGGCCGCCGGAGCGATCGTCGGCACCGAGGATTTCGCGGACGGGACCTTCGTCAACGGCCTCACCATCACCAAGGGGTCGCTTTCCGGCGGCGGGTGGAGCGACGTCGTCGATCCGGCGACCGACTACAGCTTCAACGCCGTGACCGCGCTCGGCTTCGACCTCGACATGACCCCGGGCGACTTCGGCACTGGCCATGTCTACACCATCCACTTCGTCGGCGGCGGCACCCATGTGCTGCCCGAGATTGACGCCTATGTCGGCTTCTACGGGATCGTCTCCTCGACGCCCTTCGAGAAGCTCACCGTTGCTGCCGGGGACGGCTGCTGCGTCGAGACCTACCTCCTCGACAACATGAGCTTCGGCGTCGTGCCCGAGGCGGGCACCTGGGCAATGCTGATCGCCGGCTTCGGCCTCGTCGGCGCCGGCCTGCGCCGCCGCCGCGAACTGCTCGCTGCCTGAGCGGATCGCCGAATCGGGAGGGCCGCGGCCGCGCGCCGCGGCCCTTTCGATTCGGCCGGATGGCGCGCATTGCGGCCGTGTCCGGTAGGCCCGGCAGGACTCGAACCTGCAACCAGACCGTTATGAGCGGTCGGCTCTGACCATTGAGCTACGGGCCCGCGCGCTCCATGCGCGCCCCAGGGCCGCCAGGCAAGAAAAAGGGCCGGGGGAGCGAAGCTCGACCCCGGCCCAGGATCTGGTCGGTTCCCGAGGGAGGGAGGGAGGGAGTGGGTCCCGACCTCTCCGGAACGCTCGGGGAGGGTGAGCGCCGGAGTGTGCTGCAACGCAGCGACATCCGCCATATATGTCCGGACAGCTTTTTGTGCAAGTGCGAAAGAGGGCGGTCAGTCATGCAGCGAGCGCATGATTGCCGCCTAGCCATCCCCGAGATTCGCAGGGGTCATCCGCTCGAGCAGGAAGTCCCTCAGAACCCCCACCCGCACCGAGCCCTTGAGCTCGGAGGGATAGACGAAATAGGTCTGGAACACGGCGCCCACCTGCTCGGGCAGCAGCACCTTCACCCGCCGCCCGGGCGAGATGAGATAGGAAGGCAGGGCGGCGATTCCAGCGCCAGCCTCGACCGCCTGGAGCACCCCGGCGGAGGAGTTGACCGACAGCGCCGGCTCGCGCGGGGGCCCGTCGTGGCCCAGCTCGAGAACCCAGTTGATGCCCCGCAGATAGGGCGGTGCGGCGGGGCCATAGGCGATCAGCCGGTGGCCGGCGAGATCCTCGGCGGTCTTCGGCTCGCCCCACTTGGCGAGATAGTCGGGCGAGGCGCACAGCCGGTGGCGGATGGGCGCGAGCGGGCGCTGGATGAGATCCGCCTGGGTCGGCTTCTGGAAGCGGATCGCGCAGTCCGCCTCGCGCCGGGCGAGGTCGATCTCATTGTCCGAGAGGATGAGGTGGATGCGGATGTCGGGGTAGAGGTCGAGGAATTCCGCCAGCCGCCCGGGAAGCCAGGACGAGCCGAAGCTGACGGTCGTCGTCAGCCGGATCTCGCCGGTTGGCCGGTTGCGGGTCTGCTCGATCCCGCCCTTGGCCCGTTCGATCGCGGACGCGATCTCCTGGGTGGTGCGGTAGAGCTGCTCCCCCTCGTGGGTGAGCGCCAGGCCCCGGGCATGGCGGTGGAACAGCTTGGCGCCGAGCTGTTCCTCGAGCGCGATGATCTGGCGCGACAGCGCCGGCTGGGAAAGCTTCATCCGGCGGGCGCCCTCGGTGAAGCTCCCGGCAACGGCCACCGCGTGAAACAGCCGCAGCTTGTCCCAGTCGAGCGGCATCAGGCAGCAGCGCCAAGCGGCACCGGCGCCGCATGCCCGGCGAGGAACCGCTCGGCCTCGAGCGCCGCCATGCAGCCCATTCCCGCCGACGTCACCGCCTGCCGGAAGACCTTGTCCCTGACGTCGCCGGCGGCAAACACACCGGGCACGCTCGTCGCCGTGCTGTCCGGCCGGGTCAGGATGTAGCCATCCGCGTCCATCTCGACCTGGCCGCGGAACAGGCCCGTTGCCGGATCGTGGCCGATCGCGACGAAGAGCCCGTCGGCGGCAAGCCGGCGCGTCGCACCCGAGGGCAGGTCGCGCACATGGACGGCCGCGAGGCTTCCGCCATCCGCGGTTGCCTCGAGGCGCTCCACCACCGCATTCCACACCACCTCGACCTTCGGACTGGCGAACAGCCGCGCCTGGTTGGTCCTGTCGGCGCGGAGATGGTCCCGGCGGTGGACGAGCGTGACCCGTGCCGCGAAGTTGGTCAGGAACAGCGCCTCCTCCACCGCCGAGTTGCCGCCGCCGACGACCACCACCTCCTTGCCCCGGAAGAAGAAGCCGTCGCAGGTCGCGCAGGCCGAGACGCCGCGCCCCCGCAGCCGCTCCTCCTCGGGCAGGCCGAGCCAGCGCGCCGTGGCGCCGGTCGCGATGACGAGCGATTCGGCGCGGATGACAGCGCCACTGTCGAGTTCGGCCCGAAAGGGCCGCTGCGACAGATCGACGCTGGCGACGACATCGGCCACCAGCTCGACGCCGAGCCCGCGGACCTGCGCTTCCATGCGGGCCATCAGGTCGGGCCCGAGAACATGGGCATCGCCCGGCCAATTCTCGACATCGGTGGTGATCATCAGCTGGCCCCCGGGCTGGAGCCCCTGCACGAGCACGGGCGCGAGCGCCGCCCGGGCACCATAGATGGCAGCCGTGTAACCGGCTGGACCCGAGCCGATGATGAGAAGCCTGGTCTGCCGCAGTTGTGACGCGCTCATGTCATCATTCCATAGAGATGCCATGCGCCGAGGCAAGCCGGACCTGCAGCCCCGGCACCGCCCGATTCTTGTCGATCCTGTTGCATGATTGCCCGGGCACCCATAGACTTGGGCCATGCTCAGCCCGCCGCCGTTTCCGCCCCTCGATGCGATCGACCGGATCATCCTCGCCAATCTCCAGCAGGATGGTCGCATGACCAATGTCGAGCTGGCGCGTCGCGCCGGGCTCACGCCGCCACCCTGCCTGCGCCGGCTGCGCGCGCTCGAGGATGCGGGCGTGATTCGCGGCTACCATGCCCGGCTCTCCCACGCGGCGCTCGGCTGGCCCATCACCGTCTTTGCCATGGTGAGCCTGAAAAGCCAGGCCGAGCCCGACCTTCGCGCCTTCGAGGAGCATGTCGCATCGCTGCCGGAAGTGCGGGAGTGCCACATGCTGAACGGCGGCATCGACTTCATCCTGAAGATCGTCGCAACCGACCTGCCGGCCTTCCAGACCTTCCTCACCACCCACCTCACGGCGGCGCCCAACGTCGAGAGCGTGCGCACCTCGCTCACCATCCGCACGTCCAAGTCGGAACCCGGCGTTCCCGTCACCCCCTGATGGCGCGACCGCCCGGCAGGACCGGCCGGGGCCGGCACGGCAGTCCGGCCTCCGGCTCCAGTCGCTCCCCCCGGCGCGCGCGGACGGGCGCGACCGCCCGCGGCACCGGGGCCGGCAGTGCCGCAGCCCGCACGCGCACGCGCAAGGGGCCCGGCGGCAGCGCGGCCGAGGCCAGCCGCCCCGACGCGCCGGAACGGATCGCCAAGGCGCTCGCCCGGGCCGGCGCTGGCTCGCGCCGGGACATCGAGCGGCTGATCGCCGCCGGCCGGGTCGCGATCGCCGGCACGCCGGTTGCGACTCCGGCAACGCGCATCACCACGCTCGAGGGGCTGACGATCGACGGGAGGCCGGTTGCCGCCGCCGAGCCCACCCGGCTCTTCCTCTTCCACAAGCCTGCCGGGTTCCTGACTGCGGCGCGCGATCCGGCCGGCCGCCCCACAATCTACGACATCCTGCCGCCGGGCGTGCCGCGGCTCATGCCCGTCGGCCGCCTCGACCTCATGACCGAGGGCCTCCTCCTGCTGACCAACGATGGCGCGCTCAAGCGCCGGCTCGAACTCCCCGCCAATGCCGTGGAGCGGGTCTATCGGGTCCGGGTGCTGGGCGCCGTGCGCGAGGCCGATCTCGAACGGCTCGCGCTCGGCCTCGAGGTCGAAGGCGTCCGCTATGGCCCGGTCCATGCCGAGATCGACCGCCGGGCCGCGCGCGACTCGGCCAATATCTGGCTCACCATGCGGCTTGCCGAAGGCAAGAACCGCGAGGTGCGCCGCCTGTGCGAGGCCCTGGGGCTCAGGGTGAGCCGCCTCATCCGCACCGCCTTCGGCCCCTTCGCGCTCGAGGGCCTGGCGCCGCGCGCGCTCGTGGAAGTGCCCGGAAGCGAGCTCGCCCGGCTGCTGCCGCGGCCGGCGCGTTCGCCCCGCCCGCCGCAGCCGGGGGCATGATCCGGATCATCGCCGGGCAGTGGCGGTCCCGGCGGATCGCCGCTCCCCCCGGCCAGGGCACCCGCCCCACTGCCGACCGGGTCCGCGAGACCCTCTTCGCCATGCTCGGCTCCCGGCTCGGCAGCCTCGAGGGCCTCGCCGTGCTCGACCTCTTCGCTGGCTCCGGCGCGCTCGCGCTCGAGGCGCTGTCGCGCGGGGCGGCAGAGGCGCTCCTCGTCGAGCGGGACGCAGCCGCCGCCGGGATCGCCGAGGCCAACATCGAGGCACTCGGCGCGCCCGCCGCCGTGCGGCGGCTCGATGCCACCCGCCTGCCGCCAGCCCCTCGCCCGTTTGACCTGGTGCTGCTCGACCCGCCCTATGCGCAGGGGCTCGCCGAGGCAGCGCTCGCCTCGGCGCGCGCCGGCGGCTGGATCGCGCCCTCGGCCTGGATCGCAGTCGAGACCGGCCGCGGCGAGACCGGGGCGCCGGAAGGCTTCGTCCCTGCCGCCAGCCGCGCCGTCGGCCCGGCGCGGCTCCTCCTCCTCCGCCCGGCCTGAACCCGCCCCGCCCCCGGGCGCAGCAGGAGGCCCGCTTGCCCTTGCCCCCCGGGGTTCGCTATCCGTTCGCGGGCGCATGGCGAGCCTCCCCCAGCCCGATCCGCCCTGGCTCGAGGGCCTCAACCCGCCCCAGCGCGCGGCCGCCACCACGCTCGAGGGGCCGATGCTGCTCCTCGCCGGTGCCGGCACCGGCAAGACCCGCGCGCTCACGGCCCGGCTCGCCCAGATCCTCGCCACCCGCGCGGCCTGGCCGAGCCAGATCCTCGCCGTCACCTTCACCAACAAGGCCGCGCGCGAGATGCGCGAGCGGCTGCGCGCGCTCGTCGGCGATGCTGTCGAGGGCATGCCCTTCCTCGGCACCTTCCACGCGACGGCCGCGCGGATGCTCCGCCGCCACGCCGGCCTCGTCGGGCTTACCGCCAGCTTCACCATCCTCGACCCCGACGATGTCGAACGGCTCCTGAAGCGGATCATCGGCGAGGCGGGGCTGGATGAGCGGCGCTGGCCGGCAAGGCAGCTCGCCGCCCTCCTCGACCGGTTCAAGAACGCAGGCAAGCTCCCCGCCGACCTCGACGCGGCCGACGCCCACGCCTTCGCCGACGGCCGCGCCGGCGAGCTCTACGCGCGCTACCAGGCCGAGCTGCGCGGGCTCGATGCCTGCGACTTCGGCGACCTCCTCCTCCACATGCTCGCCATCTTCCGCACCCATGCGGACGTGAAGGCACAGTGGCAGGCCCGCTTCCGCCACATCCTCGTCGACGAGTTCCAGGACAGCAACGCCGCCCAGTATCGGTGGCTGCGCGCGCTTGCCGCACCCGCCGAGGGCGGCACGGCGACTCTGTGCTGCGTGGGCGACGACGACCAGTCGATCTACTCCTGGCGCGGCGCCGAGATCGGCAACATCCTCTCCTTCGCACAGGACTTTCCGGGCACGCGGGTCATCCGGCTCGAGCAGAACTACCGCTCGACCGGCCACATCCTCGGCGCGGCCAGCGCCGTCATCGCTCGCAACCGGGGCCGCATGGGCAAGACGCTGTGGACCGAGGCCCACGCCGGCGAGCCGGTCGCCGTGATCGGCGTGTGGGACGGGCCCGAGGAGGCGCGCCTCGTGGGCGAGCGGATCGAGCGGCTCCAGCGCGAGGGCGCGCCCCTCTCCGACATCGCCATCCTGGTGCGCGCCATGTTCCAGACCCGCGAGTTCGAGGACCGCTTCCTCCAGATCGGCCTCCCCTACCGGATTGTCGGCGGCTTCCGCTTCTACGAGCGCGCCGAGGTGCGCGACGCGCTCGCCTATCTGCGCGCCACCCTTGCGCCGGCCGACAGCCTCGCCTTCGAGCGGATCGCCAACACGCCGCGCCGGGGCCTGGGCGAGAAGTCGCTGGCCCGGCTTGCCGCCTTCGCCCGCACCGCGGGCCTTCCGCTGCAGACGGCGGCCGGCCAGCTGGCCGAGACCGACGAGCTTCCCGGGCCTGCGCGCAGCGGCCTGCGCGGGCTGGTGGCTGATCTCAGGCGCTGGCGCGCGCTTGCCCCCACGCTCAGGCCCCCGGCCCTCCTCGATCTCGTCCTCGACGAGAGCGGCTACCGCGCCATGCTGGAAGCCGACCGCTCGGTCGAGGCGTCGGGCCGGCTGGAGAATCTGAGGGAACTGGCCCGCGCCATGGAGGACTGGCCCGATGTCGAGAGCTTCCTCGAGCATGTCGCGCTCGTCATGGACAATGACCGCGACGACGCGGGCGAGAAGGTCACGCTGATGACGCTCCACGCGGCGAAGGGCCTCGAGTTCGGCCATGTGTTCCTCCCCGGCTGGGAGGAGGGGGTGTTCCCCTCGCAGCGCGCGCTCGACGAGGGCGGGGAGGCGAGCCTCGAGGAGGAGCGGCGCCTTGCCTATGTCGGCCTCACCCGGGCCCGGCGGCGCGCGACCATCCTCCACGCCGCCAACCGCCGGGTCTATGGCCAGTGGACCTCCGCCATCCCCAGCCGCTTCGTCGCCGAGCTTCCCGACGCCCATGTGACCCGCGAGATGACGATGACCGGGGGCGCGAGCCTGTGGCGCGCTGCCATGATGGGGGAGGACGACCCCTTCGCCCATGTGGCGCGGGGCACCGGCCGCGGCCCCGGCTGGAGCCGCGCGTCAGCGCAACCCCAGCACGCCCGCACCATCGAGGGCCGGGTTCTGGCATCCACCGTGGGCGGCGCACCCCGCACCGACATCGCGGTGGGCGCGCGCGTCTTTCACCAGAAATTCGGCCCCGGCACCGTCACTGCCAGGGACGGCAACAAGCTCGAAGTCGCCTTCGACCACGCCGGCACAAAGATGGTGCTGGACAGTTTCGTGCAGCCGGATGCCGCAGTCTAGAGTTTCAGATCTCGGAGCGGTTCGCAACGCACCAGCCGTTTGCCGAGATCGCCTAGAAGCTGCGCCCTGAACGCCTGCTGGGTCGGGCGCGACGCACTGGTCCAGCCGCCGAACGCCTTCCAGGCGGCAATGGCATCCTGCAGCAGCTGTCCCACTTCCTTGGCCTGTTCAGGACTCATCTCGCCACAAGGGCTGTTCCCGTCCCACAAGCGTGCAAGGAGCCAAGTCGCAATCACTGCGCGATGCGGCTCCAGTCCATCAAGGTCAGCGACCGAAAGCACACGTTCCGTCCGCCACATTTCTCCCCGGCGAACCCAGATCGAGAGCAGGATACTGCCGCCACTTCGGCCCACCTCGACATAGCCCAGATACTTGTCGCGGACCTCGTCGGGCGGATTGCGCGACGGGATCAGGGCGACATCACGCTCGAAGCGGATGCCTGCGTCCTGCCACCCCAGGAGATTGTCCTCGAGGCTCCCCTTGAGCCGCTTCGGCAGTTCGAGGTCCGGGTCCACCAGGAACAGGCCAACGATCGGAGCGGGCCGGCCGTGGGCTGCCATCGCGAGCCCGAGGGCGATCAAAAAGGCGAGCGCTGCAAGCGCGCCGCTAGCGGCACGTATCAATCGGGTTCGCAGAGACATCTCACGGACCCGAGTGTCAAGGGATCGCCGGCGCTGCCGGGTAGCCGGAGCAGCCTCTGCACACCAATCGGCGTCCACGTATAACCCACGCGCACACTGTCGGTGCAGAGGTGCCCACGCACCGGCGAGGCAAAGGCAAAGCTGCGGTTCAGCCGCTTGTCGATTTCCGCGCCCCGATCGACCTTCAGCGGCAGGGGCTCCTCGTCGAGCCCTTGGTCATCATCCAGGGCACCGCCACGCCGCGCGACCTCGACCACGACGATCCGCGCATCGCGCGCGCCCCGGTTTGCAACGTGGAGATTGAGGCCCTGGCTGTCGCAATCCGACGCAGTGACAAGAAGATCGGGTCGCGCCCTGAAGTTCAACCAGTCGGCCACGCTGAGCAATGCCGCCGCGGTGCCGATCCCCAGAATGGCGAGCCATTTGCCAAACTTGGTTTCAGGGAGATCGAGGACGAAACCCAGAGCGCGCCGCGCCCGCGCACCTAGCCCCTCGGGGCTGGCGGCACGCGCTGCACAAGCGGCGCAGAGGGCCGCTCCGACCGGCATCGGGTCGCCGCATTCCGGGCAAGGGACAAAGGCCGAGGGGAAGGCTCCGTCGACCTGCTTGTCATTCACGGGAGCGCACCACTTCCAACCGGACCTGAACAGGCACGTTGGGCATTACAGGGGCCCCCACCAGCAAGACGACCGCTCCAGGTCTGGCGAACGTCATGGCAAGATCAGGGTTGCTCTCCGAACGCTGGCGGCCGTTGGCGCCACCTCTCGATATGAGCGGAAGAAGCCCAAGCGGAGTTTCGGCGAGCACCGCAAGTAGTGGCGTCGGTGTGCCAGCAGCCTCCACTCTTACCCGCTCACCGGCGTTGCCGGAAACGGTGAACAGCCGGTAGACGACCGGCAGGCCTTCCGCGACCGGGGCACGGGCGTCGGCCATGGAGAGGGTGATCGTAACATCGGTGAGCGGTGGCGGGTTGGCGGGCGGGGGCTCGAGCGCGCGCACCGCGAGCTCGTAGGTGCCGCCGTTGCCGTTGTTGTCGCCGATCTCGATGATGACATCGCCAGCCTTGGGCGCCGTAAAGCTGAGGGCCGAGTTGAGGCGATCCCAGCCGTCATCGTCCTGCGCCAGCGGTGCCGCACGGCTGGTCAATGCCGGGTCCCGCACCCAGAGGATCGTGTCGAAGGCGTCGCTGCGCGCGGTCACCAGATAGCTGCGGCCGGCCTCGACCGGCAGCCGCCACCGGTCCTTCAACGTTATCGACATGTCCGGCTCGGGCTTGATAGTGCCGCGCCTGGTCTCGCCGGCCCGGATCGGTTGCGAGGGCGCTTCCGCCAGCGGCTTCTCATCCGTCTGGCGCACCAGCAGCGTGAATGGCCCGGCGAGAGCTTCGGACTTCACCACCACCAGCCAGCGCCCGGGCTCGAGAAACCTGTCGAGCTGGGGGTTGAGGCTGCGCGGGCCATCGAGATTCTCGTCGACCTTGACGAGTCGGCCACCCTCCTCCCCGCACAGCTCGACCGCGGGGTCGAACTCGCTGCCCTCCACATCGATGCGGACGCCGGTTGCCGCCTTGACGTCGAGCGCCCAGACTGCGGTCTCCGACGAGGCCTTGAGTTCCCCCCGGCGGCCCTCGATCCGGTCCTTCGCCTTGGGGTCCAGCGCGATCACGCGATCGGGCGCGAGGTTGGCGCTTCGACCCGAGCACTCCTCGACCTGGGCAGACGCGGCGCCTGCGGACACCAGCGCGACCAGCAAGACGATCCTGCGCATGCCCCCCTCCCTTGCCCCTCGTTAACCTGCCATGATTGACATGCCGGGGCAAGGCACCGAGGAGCGCCGCATGGCGACTCAGTCGGTCGAGGGGCTGGTCGCGCTGGTCACTGGCGCGGCGTCGGGCATGGGGGCGGCAACCGCGCGCCTGTTCGCCGAAGGCGGCGCCTTTGTCGCGCTCGCCGACATCAACGCCGACGGCATCTCCGAGCTTGCCTGGCAGCTCGGCGCGCGCGTGCTCGCCTTCCCGCTCGATGTCGCCGACGCGGACGCCATCACCCGCGTCGTCGGCGAGATCGGCGCCTGGCGCGGCCGGATCGACGCGCTGGTCAACAATGCCGGAATCGCCGGCTTCGCCCCGATCGACTCACCCGACTATGACGCCCTCTTCGCCCGCATCCTCAACGTCAACCTCGTCGCCCACCAGCGCATCATCCGCGCTGCCCTCCCCTTTCTGCGCCGGTCCGCCCACCCGCGCATCGTCAACATCGCCTCCACCGAAGCGCTCGGCGCCACCGCGCTCGACAGCGCCTACTGCGCCGCCAAGGCCGGAGTGACCGGCCTCACGCGCGCGCTCGCCGTCGAGCTCGGCAAGGAGGGGATGACGGTCAACGCCATCTGCCCCGGCCCGATCGAGACCGGGATGACCGCCGCCATCCCCGCGGAGGACAAGGCGACCTACGCGAAGCGCCGCACGGCGCTCAGGCGCTACGGCCGGCCCGAGGAGGTCGCCCACATGACGGTCGCGCTCTGCCAGCCGGGCGCTTCCTACGTGACGGGCGCGACCATCCCGGTCGATGGCGGCCTCATGGCCCGGAACGCCTGAGGCGCCGGCCGGCAGGGGCTAGCGGCGCGCCTTCGAAACCACGCTTTCGGGCAGGTCCTCACCGAACACGCGCTGATAATATTCGGCAATCAGTGGCCGCTCGGCCTCGTCGCAGCGGTTGAGAAACGAGACCCGGAAGGCGAAGCCGACATTGCCGAAGATCTCGGCATTCTGCGCCCAGGTGATGACGGTGCGCGGGCTCATCACCGTCGAGATGTCGCCGGCGATGAAGCCAGCGCGCGTCATGTCGGCCACCTTCACCATGTTGGCAACCGTCCGGCGGCCTTCGGGCGTGTCCATGGCGGGCATCTTGGCCAGCACGATCCGCGCCTCGGTCTCGGGCGGGAGATAGTTGAGCGTGGTCACGATCGACCAGCGGTCCATCTGGCCCTGGTTGATCTGCTGGGTGCCATGGTAGAGGCCCGAGGTGTCGCCAAGGCCGACCGTGTTGGCAGTCGCGAACAGGCGGAACCACCTGTGCGGGCGGATGACCCGGTTCTGGTCGAGGAGGGTGAGCTTCCCC
This sequence comes from Sphingomonadaceae bacterium, assembly GCA_029268145.1. Classification (GTDB taxonomy): domain Bacteria; phylum Pseudomonadota; class Alphaproteobacteria; order Sphingomonadales; family Sphingomonadaceae; genus Thermaurantiacus. Next base: position 14,218 of record JAJUHA010000021.1, read on the forward strand.
TCCACTTCGAGCACCCGCTGGATCACGAACATCACGTCCGGTCGGCCGGCGTCATATTCGTCGAAGACGAGCGCGGTCGGGGTCTGCAGCGCCCAGGGCAGGAGGCCCTCGCGGAACTCGGTGACCTGCTTGCCATCGCGCAGGACGATCGCGTCCTTGCCGACGAGATCGATCCGGCTGATGTGGCTGTCGAGGTTGATGCGGATGCACGGCCAGTTGAGGCGCGCTGCCACCTGCTCGATGTGGGTCGACTTGCCCGTGCCGTGATAGCCCTGGATCATCACCCGCCGGTTGAAGGCGAAGCCGGCGAGGATCGCCATGGTCGTCTCGGGGTCGAACACATAGGCCGGGTCGAGGTCGGGCACCCGCTCGTCGGCTTCCGAGAAGGCCGGCACCTTGAGGTCGAGATCGACACCGAAGGTCGCGCGCGCGTCGACGAAGGTGTCGGGCGCGTCGAGCCGGGTGCGGCCGTGGCGGTCGGTGTCGGCGGAGAGGTTGAGGACGGACATGACGCTGGCGCGCGTAGGCCGATGGGGGTGGCCTTGCAAGCGGCACGGGGTCACCCGCGCGGGGTGGAGGGCTATGGGAAGTGTCAGCCGGACGACGCGGCCACCCGGGCCGCCCGATCCACCCAGAGGGCCGCCAGCGCGACGACGGCGTTCAGCGCGCCGACCAGGAGGAAGGGTGCGGCCGGGCCGATCGCGTCGAACGCCCAGCCGGCCGCCGCGCCGAGCACGAGGATGCCGACCGCACCGGAGAAGTTGAAGAGGCCGATGACCGATCCGCGCGCCTCGGCCGGTGCCGCCTTGCCGATAAGGGTCTGGGCCCCAAGCACGGCCGAGATCTGGCCGATGCCAAGAGCCGCGAAGAAGGGGATGGCGGCTGGCGCCAGCGGGTCTGCCACGAAGCCCATGCCGAGATAGCCGGCAGCGCCGATCGCCATGGCGGCGGCGAGCATGCGCGCCCGGGGCAGCCGGTCGATGACGGCAAGGACGGCAAGCGGCCACAGGAGCGCCGCCGACTGGGCGATGATGAAGGGCAGGCGGCCGGCCTCGAGCGCGTCGGACGGGCGCATCCCCGCTGCCAGCGCCGCCTGCTTGCCCCAGGCCACGGTGAAGATTCCGACGATGGCGAGATCGCCCCGGGCGACGAAGGCCGCGGCATAGCCGACGAGGATCTCCGGACTTGCCCTCGCTGCGGCCATTCCGCGCTGCAGCATGGTGGCGATCGGGAGCCGGGCGGCTGCACCCGGCGCTCCGCGCCTGAGGCCCTGGCCGAGCAGGATTGCCGTCAGCAGGCAGGCGGAGGCGCCGACCGCGCCGGTCGCCATCGCGGCCTGCGGGCCGGCGAGACCCCTGGCCACGAACCAGGCCGGAAGCGCGCCAAGGAGGAGGGCGAGCAGCACGACGCCGAGCCCGTTCAGGATGCCGCCGATTGCCGCGAGCTTGCCGCGGTCGCGCTCGACAGCAGTGTCGGCGAGGAGGATGCCGTACATGCCAGTCGCAGCGCCGATGCCGAGCGCGTAGAGCAGCCTGACTGCGGAGAACTCGGCGAAGTTGCGCGCCAGCGGAAAGAGCAGATAGGCCGCCGCCATCGCGAGGAAGCCGGCGACATAGATGGGCCGCCGCCCGAACCGGTCGGACAGCGCGCCGAGCGGCCCATAGGCAAGGATGAGCACCAGTTCGTTGAGGATGGTGAGCGTGCCCAGCGCCCGCCCCTGCCGCCCCTCGTCCATGCCCAGCGTCTCGGTAAGGAGATAGGGGGTGAGCACTGCCATCCCGGTGACGAGCCCGATGGTCACGAATGCGCCGAACAGGAGCGCCCAGCCGTTGGTCCGGCTCACGCCAGCCTCGAGCGCGACCGGGCCGAGCCGGGCGCTGCTCACGGCGCGGCCTCGACCGGCCGCTCACGCGCCGGGAGCGTGGCGACGGGCAGCGTCCGCCGGATTGCCCGGGCGAGCACGGCGCCCGCCTCGGCCTGGTGCGCGCCGCCGGGCGTGCCCGTGAACATCAGCTCGGTGCGGTCGAGGCGGAACCGGCGGAGCAGCGGCTGGCTCCAGTCCACGTCAGCCGGCGGGCCCTGGAAGCGGCGATAGCCTTCCAGCCCCTCGAACATGAGGAGGCTGTGGAGGAAGAGCGTGTCGGTGTTCTCGGCAAGGAACTCGACCGGCACCGCAATCGCCAGCGCGTCGCCGCGCCGCGCTGCTGCCGCGAAGGTCTCGCGCACCGAGACGAGCCGGTCGCGCGGATCCTCGGCATCGTCGGCGAAGGCCTCCTGCGCGACGACGGTGCGCAGCCTGCGCCAGCCGCGCGCGCGCATCGCCGCCTCGAGCGGCCCGCGCAGGACATCGACCGCCCGGTCGCTGTTCGTGACCCACGGGTCGCGCCGCCGCTGCACCACGGGGAGCCCGTGCAGCGTGATGACGAGCGTCGCCGCAGCCTCGGGCGAAGGCGGCACTGGTGCGACCCGCTCGAGGTGCGCGGCCCAGAAGCGGGCATAGTCCGGAAGGTCGGCCATCTGCGGGGCGAACAGGAGGCGCGGCGCCGGACGGCCGGTCCGCGCGGCCCAGCGGTCCACCTGCCGCTTCACCCGGGGATAGGCCCCGCGATACTCCTCGAAGGCGGAATGGATGGGAAGCGCCGAGGCGATGACGAGCGTGTCGAGGCCGCGATCGAGAAGCGCTTCGAGCGCGCGCTCGGCAGCGAGCGGCGCGAAGGCGTCAAGGACGGCCACGTCGACCACCTGCGGATGGCGCGCAAGGTCGGCGCGGGCGGCTGCGATCATCGCCAGCGTCTGGTCCCGCTGCGGCAGATAGCCGCCCGGCAGCCGGGGGTAGTAGAGGGCGCGGGCCTTCAGCATCGCCCGCTGCGCCGGGCTCGGCGCGCCGCCGTGGCGGCCGCGGTAGAGGAAGGTGCCGATGTCGCCGGCCACCGTCCTTGATGGCGGCACCCATTCGACCATCCCGCGCCGGTGCTTCTCGACGAAGGGAATGCCGTCCCAGTCGACGGTGCGGCCATCGAAGGCCATCAGCAGCCTTGGCGCGAAGGGCTTCGTGGCATCCGGCCGGCTCGGGTCGATGAGGGCGACGCCGCGGTCGCGGGCGGCGAGCCGGTTGACCGGCCAGGGCACGGCCACCTCGAACAGCTTCCGGATGAAATTCTCAGTGAACCCGGTCTCGAAGGTCGAGGGCTGGAGCAGGGCGACCACCAGCACGCCGGTGCGCCCCCGCGCCACGGCATCCGCCGGCTGGGCCTCGATCACCTCGTGGGCGTCCCAGTGGAAGGGCCAGCCGCGCGGCTGGTTCATGAGGAAGAAGAGGAAGGAGACGAAGCCGGCGGCGAGCAGCGCGCCGGATGCCAGCGCCAGCCAGCGCCGGCGCCTCGGAAGCCGGCCGCTCATCAGGGCCAGCCGCGGATCGGGTCGTGCCGGCCCAGGTCCGCGGCCGCCGGGTCAGAAGCGCCAACCCGCGCGCACGCCGAAGGTGCGCGGGTTGGGAAGATAGGCGAGGAACCCGCGGCCGGGCGCGAAGCCCTCCGGGCTACCGAAGTCGACGTTGCGCTGCGCATTCTGGATCCTGTCGCTGTCGAGCAGATTGTCGACGTAGAAGAGGAGCGTGAGATCGCGCCACTCCACCCCGGCGCGCAGCTCCATCAGCCAGAAGTCCGGCAGCAGGACGAGGTTCGACTCGTCGGTGTAGCGCCTGGAGCGGTAGCGGCCGGCCAGCGCCAGGAACATCGTGTCCGAGCGGGCGCCGAAGGGCAGCCGATACTCGCCCGAAAGATTGAGGATGTGGCGCGGGCTCTTGCCCACCTGGTTGCCCGAGAAGTCGGCGCAGATGTTGCCCGCCTCCGCCCGGTTCTGGTCGGAGCTGGTCTGCCCGGCGGGCACCCCGCACTCGGCGAAGAGCGCGGCCGGCGAGCCCGGCGGCGGCCCCTGGACATAGGATTTGAAGTCGGAATGGGTGAAGGCATAGTCCGCCGTCAGGCGGATGCGCGCGGTCGCCCGCCAGTCGATCTCGGTCTCGAAGCCATAGATCTCGACCCGGCCGGCGTTGACGATGCCGGCCGTCGTCACCGTCTGGCCGGTCGGCGTGACGTTCGTGTTCTGCACTCCGATCTGCTGGTCGTAATAGTTGTTGAAATAGGCGGCGGCGTTGAACACCAGCCCGCGCGACGGGAAGGCCGACTTCAGCCCCAGCTCATAGGCAGTGACGCGCTCGGGCAGGTAGCGCTGACCCTCGAAATCGACGATCTCGTTGGTGTTGAACCCGCCCGGCTTGAAGCCCCTGGCCCAGCTTGCGTAGACCAGCACGTCCGCCATCGGCCGCCATTCGCCGGTGACCCGCGGCGTCGGCTTCTCGGTCTTGAGCGTGGCCTCGCGCGGGCAGGCGGCGACCACGCCGGGAGGCGGCGAGCCCGCCGGATTGGCCGGGTTGAAGGTCGCGCCATTCGGGAACTGCGGCAGGCAGACCGGCCGCAGCTGCGACAGGGTCACGTCCTGCGAGCGCCAGCCGGGGATCCGGTAAGTGATCCGGTCATAGTTCCAGCGGACGTCGCCGGTCAGGCGGATGGTGTCGGTGATGTCGGCGCCGAAGCTGCCGAACACGCCATAATAGTTGGTGTCCCGCGCGTTCACGACCGGGAAGGCGAAGGCCGGATTGGGGGCGGTGGCGAGCCGGAAGGGCGGCCCGGCAAGCGGCGATCCGGGATTGCGCAGCCAGAACTGGGCCGCGTTGACGAGATCCGACCGCTCCTTGAAGAACTGGGCGCCCAGCAGCACGTCGACCGGGCCGAAGCTCCGGTCGAGCCGGATCTCATGGTCGAAGGCCCGGTTGGTGTAGGTGAGATCCTGGAGGGCCGAGAGCGACAGCACCAGGCCGGGAGGTCCGGGATAGGCGCTGTAGTCGCCGTCCTGCTGGATGCGGCTGTGGTTGTCGAGATAGCCGAACCGGTAGCTGAGCGTCCCCCAGTCCCCCTCCCAGCTGACGTTGAGCGAGACGAGATCCTGGGTGAGCCGCTGCCCCGAGAAGGGCTCGCCCGTGAAGGGATCGGGCGAGAGCTGGAGATCGGCCTCGGTCGCGCGGAGCGTGCCGACGAAGGTGCCCCTGGTGCAGTTCACGAGCTGCGGCGGTGTCAGGCCGGAGAGGTCGGACGGGCAGGGGATGGTCGCGGGCGCGCCCGGCACGGCCGAATAGCGCGCACCCGGTGCCGGCAGCCGCACGTTCGATCGGACGAAGGCGGTCGCCATCTCGGTTGCGCGCTCCTCGGAGCGGATCCATCGCGCCACCACCCGCAGCGGGTCGACCGGCTGGACCCTGAGGGCAACCGTCGCCCCCTCGGACTGCGAGCCCCCAAGCTTCGCACCCGTCACCGGGTTGGTGAAGAAGCCGCTGCGCTCGGTCCAGGCCCCGCCCGCCTGGACGGCGAGCCTGTCCCCGAGGAGGGGGACATCGACTCCGCCTTCGACCGACTTCAGGCCGCCGCTGGCGAACTCGACCGCCGCGCGCCCGCCGAAGCTGGCCTGCGGCGCGCGCGTCACATAGTTGATCGCCCCGGCAAAGGCGTTGCGGCCGTAGAGCACCGCCTGCGGCCCGCGCACCACCTCCACCCGGGCGAGATCGAACAGCCGGGCGTTGAGGCTGGCCCCGCCGCCGGCGATCGAGATGTTCTCGCCAGACAGATCCTGGCCATCGACGAGGACGGCAACCGAGGGCCGGCCGCGCTCGGCCTGCATGCCCCTCAACGCCGGCCGGGTGTCGTTGAGGAAGCCGCCCATGTCGAAGGTGAGGCCGGCGACCAGCCGGGTCACGTCCTGCACGCTGCGGACGCCCTCGGCCAGGATCTCGCGGTCGTCGAGGGCCTGCACCGAAAGCGGAATGTCCTGCAGCAGCTCGGCCCGCTTGCGGGCGGTGACGATGATGTCGGCCGCGCTGGTGACCACGGCAGGTCCAGCCGCGGGTCCGGCCGGCGCAGCCTCGCCGGCCACGGCCGGCAGGGCCGGCGCGGCCATCCCGGCGCTGGCAAGAAGCGCGGCAAGGGTGCTCGCCCGCGCGTGTCTGGTGTGGCCCGTGTCCATCTCGTCGTCCCCGCCTGTCCCTCCTGCCGGTGCCGGCCGGCCGTCGGGCGGTTGCCGGCCCCTGGTGCCGGCCTCCCTCGACAGCCACTTTCCTCTCGCCGCAGCCGCTTTCGGGCTTGCATTGTTGACCGTCTGGTCTATTTCTGCGGCGGGGACGCGGCTGCGTCAAGTGCCAATCTGCACGGGGCCAGCGCGAAACGGCTATGGCGGACGCGATGACCAAGCTGCTCGAGACGGGCGAACGGGCGCAGCCGGCGCGCCGGCAGGGCGCTGCGCCACCGCGCCGGCCGCAGGCGGAGCGGCGGCTGGCCACCCGCACCGCCATCCTCGACGCCTTCGACCGGATCCTCGCACGCGGCGGAGTGAGCGCGCTTGGCGTGAATGCCCTCGTCAAGGAGGCCGGGATTGGCAAGAAGCAGCTCTACGACCAGTTCGCCGGGCTTGCCGCCGTCGCCGGCGCCTGGGTGCGCGAGCGCACCGTCTGGCAGCAACTCGAGACGATCATCGGCGAGCCCTGGGAGCAGTTTCTGACCCGCGCGCCCGCCGACAAGCTCATCCATGTCAACCGCTGCTATGCCGAAAGCCTGCGCCGCAACCCGCGGCTGTGCGCGCTTCTTGCCGGCGAGTTCCTCGGCTCGGACGAAGTGAAGGGCGCAGTCGAGCATGTGCGCCAACTGGTGCGCAGCGACTTCGAGCGGGTGCTCGCCTCCGACCCGGCGCTCCGGCGGCCGGGTCTCGCCGCCCTCAACCTGGTGGCCTACACGGTAGCCACCTATCTCGGCCTGCGCGCCCACCACCAGCCGAGCTTCTTCGGCTTCGACCTGTCCGCCGAGACGCCCTGGCTCGCGGTGATGGACATGGTCGAACGCGTGCTCATCGCTGCCGCCCGGCAGGAGGACCAGGCAGGAGGAACAAGTTGACTGGTCAGTCCCTTGCGCCCCTCGCCCCGGGCGACCTGCTGGTGGCCGCCACCCGGCTCGAGCCCGGCGAACGCTATCCGACCGGCGCCAGCGCGGTCCGCCAGCTGGGCGCCGACGGCCGGGTGAAGGCCGAGGCCCTGACCGGCGGGCGCGGGCTGGTGGCCGGCCTTGCCCTGCTCGACGATGGCACGCTCCTCGTGCTCGACCCGCAGGCCCGCCAGGTCGCGCGCTTCGCGGCAGGCGGCGCGCGGCTTGCCGATCTCGACCTCGGCGGCCACCCCTTCGGCTCCCTCGTCCGGCTCCCGGCCGGCGACCTGCTGCTCGGCGAGCATCTGTGCGGCACTTCGGGGCCCTTCGCCGGCGAGGGCCGGGTCCACCGCTTCAGCCCGGGCCTCGCGCCGCGCGGCACGCTTGCCACCGCGTGGAACGGCGGGGTGAGCGGCTTCCTCGGCGTCACCCACATGGCGCTCCACCCCGACGGCGCGACCCTCTTCCACCTCTCCGAGACCGGACCCATCGTCTACGGGCACGATGTGGAAACGGACACGCGGCTGGGCCCGCTGTTCACGGTGACGGACCCGCCTGCGATGCTGTTCGGGCTTGCCGCGCTTCCCGGCGGCGATCTCCTGGTGGCCAATGGCACCGGCCTCCTGCGGCTTGCCGGCGGGCGGGCGGGGCTGCGCGCGGTCGGCCGGATCCCGCTTCCGGCAGCCGCCAGCGGCCGTCCGGGCTGGGCCAATGTCATCGTCCGGCCGCATGGCCGCGGCCTGTTCGCGCTCGACTTCCTCGGCGGCCGGCTGGCCGAGCTTGACGCGGTGACGCTGGAGGTCCGCCGCCTCGTCGATCTCGGCCTGCCCGCGTCGCTGGCATCGCTCGTGGAGGTTCCATGATCATCAACCAGTGGTATGTCGCGGCCGACTCCGCCGAGGTGACCGCCGCCGCGCCGCGCAAGGTGCGCCTGTGCGGCCTCGACTTCACCCTCTTCCGCGACCGCGACGGCAAGGCCCACTGCCTCTCCGACGTCTGCGTCCATCGCGGCGCCTCGCTCGGCGAGGGCCGGATGGAAAAGGGCTGCGTCGAGTGCCCCTACCATGGCTGGCAGTTCGACGGCGCCGGCAATGTCGTGCGCATCCCCTCGCTGCCGGCGGAGACTCCCATCCCCAGGCGGGCCCGGGTGGACAGCTATCCGGTCGAGGAGCGCTACGGCTGGATCTGGGTGTTCCTCGGCGACCTGCCCGCGGCCGAGCGCCCGCCGCTTCCCGACTTTCCCGAATATGAGGACCGCGCCAGCTGGCGCACCATCCGCGGCGACTGGCACTGGAAGGCCAACTATGCCCGAATCGTCGAGAACGGGCTCGACTTCAGCCACGCCCCCTTCGTCCACCCCAGCTTCGGGGACCGCGACCGCGCCGAGATCCACGACTTCGAGGTGGAGCAGGACGAATGGTCCGCCCGCGCCAGGGTCACCTACATCCCGCCGCTTCCGAAGGGGCTCTGGAAGCTGATGCGCCGGGAGCGCACGCCCGTCCAGGCGCGGCCCGGCTTCCACCTCTCGGGCGCCACCATGCGGCTCGACGTCTGGCTCACCAGCAGCTGGCACATGGTCATCTTCGACGTGAACACGCCGATCGACGAGACCACCACCCACACCCGCTGGATCATGGCCCGCAACTTCTTCCGCTCGCCCCTGTTCGACGGCGACTCGCGCCGGCGCACCCTCAAGATCTTCCAGCAGGACACGGCGATCGTCGAGAAGATCTGCCCCGAAATCGTGCCGACCGACCTCACGGAGGAGCTTTCGGTCAAGTCCGACGGGCTCATGAACGCCTTCCGCCAGCGCCGGCGCGAGCTCATCGCGCGCGGCTGGGCGATCGATGTCGACCGGCTCAGGCACGACATCGCCGGCAAGCGCGCGCTCGTCATTCCCTCGCCCGAGCGCCGCGCATCAGGGGGCCGGAACTTCGTCCTCAAGACCGTGCCGCTCCTCCCGCCGCGACCGGCCGAGGTCGCGCTCCAGACCGCCGCGCAATGAGCGCAGCCCGGGCCGTGCCGGACCGGCAGGGTCTCCTGCCGCTGTTCCTGACCGTGTTCATCGGCCTCATGGGCTTTGGCGTGGTCCTGCCGGTCTTCCCCTTCTGGGGCCGCGCGCTCGGCGCCGAGCCCGCGCTCATCACCGTCATGCTGGGCGCCTATTCGCTCGGCCAGTTCCTCGGGGCACCGCTTTGGGGCCGGCTGTCCGACCGGCTCGGCCGCCGCCCTGCCCTCCTTGCGTCGCTCGCCGGCTGCGCCCTCGCCTTCCTCTGGATGGCACTTGCCCGGGACATCTGGGCCCTGGGCGCGTCCCGCCTGGTCGGCGGCTTCATGGCGGGCAACATCGCGATCGCCTTCGCCTTCGTCGGCGACGTGACCGACGCCGGCAGCCGCCCGCGCGCCATGGGCCTGCTCGGCGCGGCCTTCGGGCTCGGCTTCATCTTCGGCCCCGCCATCGGCGGGCTCGTCGCCGGCACTGCGCCGGATTCGCGTGACTTCGCCCGGGTCGCGGCCGTTGCCGCCAGCGTCACCCTGCTCGCCTTCCTTGCGGTGCTCCTCCTGCTGCCCGAAAGCCTGCCGCCCGCCCGCCGCCTCGCCGCGCGCGATCCGGCACCGGCCGGATCGGCCGCCACCCGCTCGCCGCTCGCCCTCCTTCGCGCGCGACCGGCCGTCGGGCGCCTCATGCTGCTCGCGCTTCTCGTGATTGGGGCTGCCGCCATGATGGAGACCAGCTTCGCCCTGTTCGCCGACGACATGCTGGGCTGGTCACCGCGCGAGGTCGGGCTGGCCTTCGGGCTCATCGGGACCATCGCCGCCGGGCTGCAGGCGGGCGCTGCCGCGCCGCTTGCCCGGGCGCTGGGCTCGCGCCGGGTCGCCCGCCTCGGGATCCTCGCCTATGCGCTGGGGCTTGCCGGGCTGGGGCTTGCCACGACGGCGGGGCAGACGCTCGCCGCGCTCGCCGTGACCTCGGCCGGCGTCGGGCTGTTCACGCCGGCCTTCCAGACGCTGGTGGCCGATGCCGCAACCGACCGCGACCGCGGCCTCGTCAACGGGTTGACGCAGGGCGCATCGGCCATGGGCCGGATCCTCGGCCCCGTGGTCTCGGGCGGGCTCTACCAGGGGCTCGGGCCGTCGAGCCCGTTCCTGGCCGGCGCCTCGCTCATGCTGGCCGCCCTCGCGCTCGCCCTTGCGACCGGGCGCGACGGAACCGCCCCATGATCCGCGCGCCCGCCCGCATCGCCGGTCTCGGCCTTCTCGCCCTCCTGCTGGCGGCGGGCGCCCTCTGGCTCGCCAACCGGGCGTATCTGGACCGCTACCTGCGCATGGCGGTCGCGCAGTTCCGCGGCGAAAGCCAGAGGGCCGACTGGTACGACCCGGTCGACCCCGTGCCCGGCGCCCCCTTCGTGCCGCTTCCCGTCGCCACCACGCCCGCCATCGCCCCCGCCTTCCTCGCAGCCGCGCGCGCCTATGCCGAGGAGACCCGCTCCGAGGGCTTCCTCGTCTGGCAGGGCGGAGCGCTCCAGCACGCCAGCTACTTCGGCGGCCACCAGCCGCGGGATCTTCTCGCGTCCAAGTCCATGGCCAAGATGGTGGTGGGCATCCTCATCGGCCGCGCGGTCGCGCTTGGCCACATCAGGAGCATCGACCAGCCCGTCGCCGACTTCATCACCGAGTGGAAGGGAACCGACAGGGACGGGCCCACGATCCGCCACTTCCTCCAGAATTCGAGCGGGATCAGCCGCTTCCGCTACGACGATTTCGCCCCCTGGTCGCTCACCATGCGGGAGTATCTCTCCAGCCACCACGAGGACATCCTGATCCACGAGACCCGGCGCGACTATGAACCTGGCACGGAGTATGACTATTCGATGATCACGAGCGACGTGCTGGCGATCGTGATCGAGCGCGCGACCGGCAGGCGCTACGCCGACTTCCTCGGAACCGAACTGCTGAAGCCGATCGGCGCGGCCGGCGGCACCGTCTATGTGAACCGCCCCGGCGGCCTTGCCCATGCCGGCTGCTGCCTGATGCTCCCGGCCGAAAGCTTCGTCCGGCTCGGGATCCTGCTGGCCCGCGACGGGGTATGGGAAAGCCGGCGGCTGCTGCCCGAGGGCTGGGTCGCCCAGACCGTCACGCCCTCGCCCGCCAACCCGCACTGGGGCCTTCACATGTGGATCGGCCGGCCCTGCGTCAGACGGCTGCGCTGGTTCCCGGAGCGCTCGCAGCCGGTCGGCGTCCTGCATTCGGAATGCTATCTCGCCGACGATCTCTTCCTCTTCGACGGCTCGGGCAACCAGGCGATGTGGATCGTCCCCAGCCGCGATCTCGTGGTGCTGCGCTTCGGCCCGCCGCCCACCCGCCGGCCGGGCGAGCCCGGCGAGTTCGACAACAGCCGGCTTCCCAACACGGTGATGCGCGGGATGGACGCGCTGGCAGCGGCCGCCGGCCCCGGCTGAAGGGGCCGGCCCTGCGCGCGGTCAGGACCGCGGGGCGCCCGCCGCCGGATCGCCACCGGCCTCAGCGGCGTGGCGCTCGACCCCTTCCCATCCGCACATCGGCCTTTCTCGGCGCAGTCAAACCCTTCTAGGGTGGCGCCCGAAGGGAGGATCCGATGAAACCGCTCATCCTGCTCGCCACGCTTCTCGCGCTTCCGGCCGCGGCCGAGACCCTCGTCATCCAGGCCGACCGCGTGCTGGCCGAGCCGGGCAAGGCGCCGCGCGGCCCCACCTCGATCCTCGTCGAGAAGGGCCGGATCGTCGCCGTGCTCGATGGCCGGCAGACCCCCTCCGGCGCCCGCGTGCTCGACCTCGGCGCCCGCTTCGTTCTGCCGGGCCTCATCGATTCCCATGTCCATCTCGATTCGGATGCCGGCGGCACCGCCGCCTTCGTCGAGGCCCTGACCGAATCCCCCGGCCATGCCGCGCTCCGGGCGCAGTGGAACGGCATGAAGACCCTGCTTGCCGGCTTCACCACCGTCCGGAACCTGGGCGACCGGACGGGGGCGACGCTGGCGCTGCGCGACGCGATCGCTGCCGGCTGGGTGAAGGGCCCGCGGATCCTCGATGCCGGCCGCTCCATCTCGGTCACCTCCGGCCACATGGATTCGACCCTCTCGATCGCCGAGATGCTCCACGGCAGCATTCCGCAGGACAATCTGTGCAACTCGCCCGAGCAGTGCCGCGAGGCGGTGCGCCGCCAGGTGCGCCGCGGCGTCGACGTCATCAAGATCGCGACCACGGGCGGGGTCAACAGCCGCATCGGCGCCGGGCTCGAGCAGCAGATGTTCGAGGACGAGGCGAAGGCGGTCATGGAGACCGCGCGCCTCCACGGCAAGCGGGTCGCGGTCCACGCCCATGGCACGGGCGGAGTCAATGTCGCGCTCGCCCATGGCGCCGCCTCGATCGAGCATGGCACCATGCTCGATTCGCGCTCGCTCGAGCTGTTCCGCACGTCCGGCGCCTTCTACGTCCCCACGCTCTCCACCGTGAACGGCTACCGCGAGCGGCTGGCCAAGGACCCCAACGCCTACCCGCCGGACGTGCTCGAGAAGGTGAAGTGGCGCATCTCCATCACCGGCAAGAGCCTCGAGCAGGCGGTGCCGGCGGGTGTCCGGATCGCGTTCGGCACCGATGCCGGAGTCTCGAAGCACGGCCGCAACGCCGACGAGTTCGAGCTGATGGTGGCCCACGGCATGACGCCGGCGACGGCCATTGCCGCTGCCACCGTCAATGCCGCCGAGCTCCTCGGCCTTGCCGGTGAGATCGGCGCGCTCCGGCCCGGCATGGCGGCCGACATCATCGCCGTCGAAGGCGACCCGCTCAAGGACGTCCGGGCGCTGAAGCAGGTCCGCTTCGTGATGAAGGGGGGCGAGGTGATCCGCGCCGACTAGCCGCCCAGCGCCGCCATCCGCCGGTCGAGCTCGTCCCAGGGCACATCCTCGACATGGGTGGCAAGCGTCCAGCGGTGGCCGAACGGGTCGCTGATCTGGCTGGACCGGTCGCCCCAGGGCTTGAGGTCGGGCGGGAAGATCTCGGCTGCGCCCGCGGCGAGCGCCCGGGCATGGGCCGCGTCGACATCGTCCACGTAGAGAAGGAGCGAGACGGTGGTGCCCCCGCGCGACGCCGGGCCGAGGATGTCCATCTCGGCATATTCGTCGGCCAGCATCAGGTGGCCGCCGCCCAGCGCCAGCTCGGCATGGCCCACCCTGCCCTGCCAGTCCATCCGATAGACGAGATGCGCGCCGAGCACCTTCCGGTACCAGGCGATGGCCTCGTCCGCATTGGCGACGCTGAGGTAGGGCGTGACTCCGGCATAGCCGGCGGGCGGGTTGGCAACGGCCATGCGAGGATCCTCCCGCCTCCTCCCTAGCAGATGCCGGCGCCCGTTGCGACCCTGCTGGCCCCCCGTCGGCCGCCGCGCTAGAGCCCGCGCCATGACCGCCATCACCCCCGCGATCATCGCCGAACATGGCCTCAGCGACGAGGAATATGCCCGCATCCGCGAGGCGCTCGGGCGCGAGCCCAACCTCCTCGAACTCGGCATCTTCTCGGTCATGTGGTCCGAGCACTGCTCCTACAAGTCGACCCGCATCCACCTCGCGAAGCTGCCGACCGAGGCGCCCTGGGTCATCGAGGGGCCGGGCGAGAATGCCGGCGTCATCGCGATCGGCGCCGACGGGCAAGGCAACCCGCTCGCCGCCGTCTTCAAGATGGAAAGCCACAACCACCCGAGCTTCATCGAGCCCTACCAGGGGGCGGCGACCGGGGTGGGCGGCATCATGCGCGATGTCTTCACCATGGGCGCGCGGCCGGTGGCGCTGCTGAACGCGCTGAGCTTCGGCGCGCCCGACCATCCGCGCACGCGGCACCTCGTCAAGGGCGTGGTCGCCGGGATTGGCGGCTATGGCAATTGCGTCGGCGTGCCGACCGTCGGCGGCGAGGTCCGCTTCCACCCCCGCTACAACGGCAACATCCTGGTCAATGCCATGTGCGTCGGCATCGCCCGCGCCGACCGGATCTTCCGCTCGGCGGCCGCCGGCGTCGGCAACCCGGTCGTCTATGTCGGCTCGCGCACCGGCCGCGATGGCATCCACGGCGCCACCATGGCCTCGGCCGAGTTCGACGAGACGTCCGAGGAGAAGCGCCCGACGGTGCAGGTCGGCGACCCCTTCCTCGAGAAGCTGCTGATCGAGGCCTGCCTCGAGCTGATGGCAACCGACGCCATCATCGCCATCCAGGACATGGGGGCCGCCGGCCTCACCTCCTCCTCGGTGGAAATGGCGGGCAAGGGCGGCGTGGGCATCCGCCTCCATCTCGACCGGGTGCCGGCCCGCGAGACCGGCATGGTGCCCTACGAATTCATGCTCTCGGAAAGCCAGGAGCGGATGCTGATGGTGCTGAAGCCCGGCCGCGAGGCCGAGGCCGAGGCCATCTTCCGCAAATGGGGCCTCGAGTTCGCCGTCATCGGCGAGATCACGGCGTCCGGGCGCCTCGAGATCATCTTCCACGGCGAGCAGGTGGCCGACCTGCCATTGGGGCCGCTGGCCGACGGGGCGCCACGATATGACCGCCCGCGCGCTCCGGTGCCGCCGCCGGCGCCGCTTGGCGACGTCAGGGACAGCGAGGATGTCGCCGCCGACCTCCTCACCCTCCTTGCCTCGCCCGATCTCGCCTCGCGCCGCTGGGTCTTCGAGCAGTATGACCACATGGTCGGGGCCGACACCGTCATCCGCCCCGGCGCCGACGCCGCGCTCGTCCGCGTCCATGGCACGCGGATGGCGCTTGCCATGACGACCGACGTCACGCCGCGCTACTGCGCCACCGACCCGGTCATGGGCGGGAAGCAGGCGGTGGCGGAGGCGTTCCGCAACATCTGCGCGGTCGGCGCCACGCCGCTTGCCATCACCAACTGCCTCAACTTCGCCGCCCCCACCAACCCGGTGGTGATGGGCGAACTCACCGGCTGTCTCGAGGGCATGGCCGCGGCCTGCCGGGCGCTCGACACCCCGGTCGTCTCGGGCAATGTCAGCCTCTACAACGAGTCGAAGGCGACCGGCGGCGGCGCGGCCATCCCGCCCACGCCCTCGATCGGCATGGTCGGCCTGATCGACGACTGGGCGAGGGCCGTTACTCCGGCGCTCAAGGCGGCAGGCGAGGCCCTCTGGGTGGTGGGCTGGCCTGACGACGCGCGCACCGGCCACCTCGGCCAGTCGCTGTGGCTGCGGGAATGCCGGGGGCTCGAGGCGGGACCGCCGCCGCCGGTCGATCTCGCTGCCGAGCGCCTGGCCGGCGACTGGGTCCGCCGGCGCATCCACGACGGCGCGCTGTCCGCCGTCCACGACGTGTCGGATGGCGGGCTTCTCGTCGCGCTCGCCGAGATGGTGATGGCCGCCGACGGAACGGGCGCAGCGCTCGATCTCGCCGAAGGGGGGCACCGGGCCGGCCTGCTGTTCGGCGAGGACCAGGGGCGCTTTCTCGTCGCGACGGCGAACGAGGCCATCCTCGCCGACTGCCCGGTGCCAGCCCGCCGCATCGGCACGACCATCGCCGAGGCTCGGCTCAGCATCCCCGCACTCGGGCTCGATCTTCCCGTCGACGCGCTCCGGGCGGCGCACGAAGGCTTCTTCCCGCGGCTGATGGGCTGAGCCGCCACCCCCGGGCGAGCCGGGGCCCGGACCGGCACCGGGGGCCGGGCGGGTCAGGCGGGCCGGGTCAGGAGGGCCGGGTCAGTAGCGGCGGAGCAGGCCGGCAAGCCGGCCCTGGATCTTCACGCGCGAGGGGAGGTAGAGCTGCGGGGCGTAGGCGCTGTTGGCCGGATCGAGCCGGACCATCCCCTTCTCCCGGTGGAAATATTTGAGGGTCGCCTCGCTGTCGTCGATGAGCGCGACGACGATGTCGCCGGGGCGGGCTTCCTCGCACCTGCGGATGAGCGCATAGTCGCCGTCGAGGATGCCGGCCTCCACCATGGAGTCGCCCACCACCTGCAGGGCATAATGTTCGCCCGCGCCAAGGAGGTCGGCCGGCACGTCGAGCGTCTCCCGGTCTTCCACCGCCTCGATGGGGCGGCCGGCTGCGATCCGGCCGGCAAAGGGCAGCGTGCGCAGCGCAGCAGCACGCGCGCGCTCGGCCGCTCGGGTGCGCGCTGCGGCAAGGTCGGCAACCGCCGCGGACGGCGCGGCGGGCGGCCGTGCATCGGGGGGCAGGCGCAGCACCTCGAGCGCGCGGGCGCGGTTGGGAAGCCGGCGCAGGAAGCCGCGCTCCTCGAGCGCCTCGACCAGGCGGTGGACCCCCGACTTGGACCTGAGATCGAGCGCCTCCTTCATTTCCTCGAAGGAGGGGGAGACGCCCGTCTCCTCGAGGCGCGCGACAATGAAGGTCAGGAGATCGTGCTGCTTGGCGGTCAGCATGGAAGACGCCCCGGGCCGAACATGGCGGGAACATTAGGCGAACTTCCGCGGCCAGGTCAAGCCGCGTCAGAGCCTTATCACGGGAACGGGCGCACCTGCGGCGACCGGGCCATCGCCCTCGGGCCGGACGAGAAGCGCATCGGCCGCCGCAAGGACCGAAAGCAGCGCGCTGTCCTGCCGGTCGAAGGGGCGCACGCGGGGGAGGCCATCGCCGGGTTCGAGCCGGGCGCGCAGATAGTGGCGGCGCGGCCCGTTGGCGGGGAGATCGGCGGCGGCCAGCGCGGGCTCCTCGCGCGGGAGCGGATCGGGCTCGCCCTGGAGCCGGCGCACCAGCGGCAGCAGGAACAGGATGGCGCAGACGAAGGCCGAGACCGGGTTGCCGGGCAGGCCGAGGAGCGGCGTGGCGCCGAGGCGCCCGGCGAGCAGCGGCTTGCCTGGCCTGAGCGCGATCCGCCAGAAATCGACGGCGCCGCCCACGTCGCGCAGGACGGGGCCGACGAGGTCATGATCGCCGACCGACGCGCCGCCGAGGGTGACGAGGAGATCGGCCGACTCCGCCGCCGTCTGCAGTGCTGCGGCGAGCGCCTCGCGCCGGTCGGGGACGATGCCGCAATCCGCGACGTCGGCGCCGGCGGCGGCAAGCTGGGCCATGAGCATCACCCCGTTCGAGGAGACGATCTGGCCCGGCCCCGGGGCCGTGCCGGGCGGGACCAGCTCGTCCCCCGTGGCGAGCAGCGCCACCCGGGGGCGGCGCCGGACCGGCACCATGGCGTGGCCGGCCGCGGCAAGGAGGCCGAGACGGGCGGGGCCGAGGCGGGTGCCGGCGGCAAGGAGCGGCGCGCCCGCAGCGCAATCCTGGCCGGCCCGGCGGATGTTGGCGCCGGGCCCGCGCGGCCCTTCGCCTTCGAGGCGGACAAAGCCGCCCTCGGCCGCCATCTCCTCCTGCACGGCGACCGTGTCGGCGCCTTCGGGGACGACAGCCCCCGTGAAGATCCGCACCGCCTGCCCTGCTCCGACCTGCCCCGGAAACGGCCGCCCGGCGGCCGCCTCGCCGCGGATGGCGAGCGAACCCGGCAGGTCGGCGAAGCGGCAGGCCCACCCGTCCATGGCCGAGACATCGGCAGGGGGCTGGGAGAGCCGCGCGGCAAGGTCATCGGCCAGCACCCGCCCGTGGGCCGCGGGCAGCGGCACGGTCTCGGCAGGAAGCGGCGCGGCCCCGGCAAGCAGGCGGGCCTGCGCCGCCGCCACCGGCAGCAGCTCAGCCGGCACGCGGGTCCGCGGCCGTCCAGTCGCCCGAGGCGCCGCCGCGCTTGGCAACCAGGCGGATGCCCTCGATGACCATGGCGCGATCGAGGCTCTTCGCCATGTCATAGACGGCGAGCAGCGCGACCGAGACGGCGGTGAGCGCCTCCATCTCGACTCCGGTCCTCCCCGAGACCTCGACTTCGGCGCGCGCCGTCACGCCGTCTTCTCCGAGCGCGAGGTCGAGCCGGACGGCGTCGAGCAGGAGCGGGTGGCAAAGCGGCACCAGCTCGGCCGTCCGCTTGGCCGCCATGATGCCCGCCACGCGGGCAACCGCGAGCACGTCGCCCTTGGCAGCCGCGCCGGCGGCAATCGCGGCGCGGGCGGCGTCGTTCATCCGGATGCGCCCCTCGGCAGCCGCGAGGCGGCGCGTTTCCGCCTTGGCGCCGACATCGACCATCCGCGCCGCCCCGGCCTCGTCGAGATGGGTGAGGCGGCCCGTCATCAGGCCCCCAGCAGCGCCCGGGTGGCGGCCGCGACATCGGCCGCGCGCATCAGGCTCTCGCCCACCAGGAAGGCGGGAACTCCGGCGGCCTGCAGCCTCGCGAGGTCCGCATGGGAGCGGATCCCGCTCTCGGCGACGAGCAGGCGATCGGAGGGAATGCGCGCAGCCAGCCGGACCGTGGTGTCGAGATCGACCGCCATGGTCCTCAGATCCCGGTTGTTCACGCCGATGAGGGTGGCGGGAAGGGCGAGCGCGCGCTCCAGCTCGGCCTCGTCATGCACTTCGACGAGGACATCGAGGCCGAGCGCGCGCGCCTCGGCGGCAAGGTCGGCGAGCAGGGCGTCGTCGAGCGCTGCGACGATGAGGAGAAGGCAGTCCGCACCCAGCGCGCGCGTCTCGGCCACCTGGTAGCTCTCGAGGATGAAGTCCTTGCGCAGCACGGGCAGGTCGACTGCCGCGCGGGCCAGCGCGACATTGCGGTCGGCGCCCTGGAAGAAGGGCTCGTCGGTGAGGACCGAGAGGCAGGTGGCCCCGCCGGCGGCATAGGCGCTGGCGATGGCGGCCACGTCGAAGTCGGGCCGGATGAGGCCCTGGCTCGGGCTGGCCTTCTTGATCTCGGCGATGAGCGCCGGCCGGCCCGCAAGGCGCGCACCGGCGAGCGCGGCCGCGAAGCCCCGCACCGGTGGCGCTCCGGCAAGATCGAGGCTCTCGCGCGGGCGCACCACCTTGCGCGCCGCCACATGGTCGCGCTTGCGCTGCAGGATGGGCTGGAGCCGGTCGGCCATGGCGCTCCCCTAGCGGAAGGCGAGGAAGCGCGCGAGCCGGTCGGCAGCGCTGCCATCCGCGATCCGGGCGGCGGCCATGGCGATGGCAGGCGCCCAGCCATCGGCCCGGCCGGCGAGGCGCAGCGCCGCTGCCGCGTTGGCCACCACGATGGCGCGATAGGCCCGAAGCGCCGCCGTGCCCGCGTCGCCGCGAAGCAGCGCGCCCAGCATCTCCGCATTGTGCGCCGCATCGCCCCCGGCGATCGCGGCGCGCGGGAAGGGCCCCAGGCCATGGCCGGCCGCGTCGAAGGGCTCTTCGGCAAGCCCGTCCGGCCCGGCCCAGAGCAGCTGCGAGGGCGCATCGACGGCAAGCTCGTCGAGCCCCGCCCCGTGGACCATCACCACCCGTTCGGCACCCAGGGCGAGCGCGGCCCGCGCCATGGGCTCCATCCAGCCGGGCGCGAACACCCCGACCATCTGGCGCCGGACTCCGGCCGGGCTGGCCAGCGGGCCCAGCAGGTTGAAGATGGTGCGCGTGCCGAGCGCGCGGCGGACCGGGGCGATGCGCGCCAGCGCCGGGTGGTGGCGCTGGGCGAACAGGAAGGCGACTCCGACCTCGTCGATGCAGGCGCCAAGCCGGTCGGGCGGCAGGTCGAGCCGGGCGCCAAGCGCTTCGAGGACATCGGCCGCGCCGCAGCGCGACGAGGCGGCGCGGTTGCCGTGCTTGGCAACCGGCACCCCGGCGGCCGCCACCACGAACGACGCGGCGGTCGAGACGTTGAGGCTGTGGCTGCCGTCGCCGCCGGTGCCGCACAGGTCGATCGCACCCGCCGGAGCCGGAACCGGGACCATCCGCGCCCGCATCGCGCCGGCGGCCGCGGCGATCTCGGTCGCCGTCTCGCCGCGGGCGGCAAGCCGCCGGAGGAAGTCCGCCAGGTCCGCGTCCGCCACCCGGCCGTCAAGGATGGCGGCAAAGGCCGCGGCGGCGTCCGCCGCGTCGAGCGGGCGTGCCGGATCGGGAAGGCGGGTCACCGGACGAGCGCGGGCGCGTGGGCGGCGGCGATCGGCTCGACCGGTGCATGGGGGATGCCGGCCAGGTCGAGGAAGTTGGCGAGCAGGCGATGGCCATGCTCGGTCGCGATCGACTCGGGGTGGAACTGCACGCCGTGCAGGGGAAGCGTGGCGTGGCCAAGGCCCATGACGATGCCATCCTCGGTCCAGGCATTGACGCGCAGCACGGGCGGGAGCGAGGCGCGTTCGGCGATGAGGCTGTGGTAGCGGGTGGCCGTGAAGGGGGAGGGAAGGCCGGCGAAAACGCCGGTGCCGTCATGGAAGACCGGCGAGGTCTTGCCATGCATCAGCACGGGCGCGCGCACCACCCGGCCCTGGAAGGCCTGGGCGAGCGCCTGGTGGCCGAGGCAGACCCCGAGAAGCGGGACGCCCGCGTGAGCGGCAAGGCCGATGAGCTCGAGGCAGATGCCCGCCTCGTCCGGCGTGCAGGGACCGGGCGAGAGGAGGAGCGCCTGCGGCCGAAGGGCGAGCGCGTCGGCCGCCGACAGCGCGTCGTTGCGGCGCACCTCGACCTCCGCCCCCAGCTCCTGGAGATAGTGGACGAGGTTGAAGGTGAAGCTGTCGTAATTGTCGATGACGAGGATCATCAGGCGGCGTCCCGCGCGGCCGGGACGGCACTGGCGATGGCGAGGAAGTCGCGCGGGGTGAGGCTGGCACCGCCGACGAGCGCGCCGCCGACATGGGGGAGGGCAAGGAGCCAGGCCGCATTGTCGGGCTTGACCGAGCCGCCGTAGAGGACGGGGGTTCCGGCCGGCACGCGGGCCGCAAGGAAGGCGTGGACTTCGGCCACCTGTTGGGGGGTGGGCGTGCGCCCGGTGCCGATCGCCCAGACCGGCTCGTAGGCGACGACGAGCGGCCCGCCGGCCGGCAGCGAGCCTGCAAGCTGGCGGCCGACGACTTCCAGCGTCGCGCCCGCATCGCGCTCGGCCAGCGTCTCGCCCACGCAGATGATCGGGATGAGCCCGGCGGCGTGCGCGGCCGCGGCCTTGGCGCGCACCATCGCATCGGTCTCGCCATGGCCGGCGCGGCGCTCGGAATGGCCGAGGATCACATGGGTGGCACCCGCGTCGGCGAGCATGGGGGCCGAGATGTCGCCAGTGAAGGCCCCCTCGGGCTCGGCGTGGCAGTCCTGCCCGCCGATTTCGACATGGCTGCCGCGCGCGGCCTCGGCAAAGCGGGCGACGAGGGTGGCCGGCGGGCAGACGAGGAGGCGCGCACCGGGCACCGGGCCGGCCGCGACCAGCGCATCGATGGCAGCGACGCTCGCCAGGCGGCCGTGCATCTTCCAGTTGCCCGCAATCAGCTGCATGCCCTGCCTTCCGTCTCGGGTCCGTTCCGGGCGCGTTCAGGTCCGCCCGGCCAGACGGCGCCCTCTAGACAGCCGCCACGCCCGGCGGCAAGCCAAGCGACGCGCCACAGCCATGGACCGCCCTCCGATCCCAGCACCCGCCACGGGCCGCGCTGCCACGGCGCTCCTCGCGCTCCTTGTCCTGCTGCTGGCCCAGCTGGTGGCGGCACCGGCGCGCGCCCAGAACATCCTGCGCGATGCCGAGACCGAGGCGCTGCTCCGCGACATTGCCGCCCCGCTCGTCGCCGCCGCCGAGCTCGATCCCCGCTCGATCCAGATCTTCCTCGTCGGCGACAGCAGCATCAACGCCTTCGTCGCGGGCGGGCAGAATGTCTTCTTCCATTCCGGCCTCCTCGTCGCCGCCGAGGATGTGAACGAGGTCCAGGGGGTGATGGCGCACGAGCTCGGCCACATCGCCGGCGGGCACGCCGTGCGCTGGGGCGAAGGGGCGGGGCCGGCGTCGACCATCTCCATCCTCTCGCTCATCCTCGGCGCCGCGGCCATGGCGATGGGCGCCGGCGATGTCGGCATGGCGGCGATCATGGCCGGCCAGCAGGCCGCGCAGGCGCGCATCCTCTCCTTCAACCGCGAGCAGGAAAGCCGGGCCGACCAGGCCGGCGCGGCCTATCTCAACCGCGCCGGAATCACCGGCCGGGGCATGATCAGCTTCTTCGAGCAGCTCCAGGGCGAGGAGTATCGGCTCGCCATCCCCCAGACCAACAGCTACAACCGCACCCACCCGCTCTCGGGCGAGCGGATCCGCGCGCTCGACAATGTGCTGAAGGCGAGCCCGGCGTGGAGCCGGCCGGTCGACCCGGCGCTCCAGGCCCGCTACGCGCGGGTGCGGGCCAAGCTGATCGGCTTCCTCTACCCGCTCGAGACGGTGCTCAAGGCCTATCCCGAGACCGACACGTCCGAGGCCGCCCGCTTCGCCCGGGCCTATGGCTATCACCGCGCCGCCTTCCCCCAGAAGGCGCTGGCCGAGGTCGAGGCGGTGGTCCGCAACAACCCGGCCGACCCCTATTCGCGCGAGCTCGAAGGCCAGATCCTGCTCGAGTCCGGCCGCGTGGCCGAAGCGCTGGTGCCGCTCCGCCAGGCCGTCGAGCTGTCGAAGGGCGAGCCGCTCATCGCCGGGATGCTCGGCCACGCGCTCCTCCAGGCCAGCGACGACGGGGCGGACGAGGCAAGGCTCGCCGAGGCCGAGCGGGTGCTGCGCGGCGTGGTCCAGCGCGACAGCCGCAACCCCTTCGCCTGGCTCCAGCTCGGCATCATCTACGAGCTGAAGGGAGACAAGCCGCGCGCGGCGCTGGCGTCTGCCGAGCGGATCAGCCTCTCCGGCGGGGACCCGCGGCTCGCCGCCCGCGCGGCGCGGACCGCCATGGCCGGGCTGCCGCGGGGTTCGCCCGATTTTCTGCGCGCCGAGGACATCGCCCTGGCAAGCCAGGGCGAGATCGAGCGGCTGCGCCTTAAGGACCGCGGCCAGCAGCAGGAGCGACGATGAGCGAACCCGCAAGCCCCACCCGCAACCCGGTGCCCATGTGGATCACCCTTGCGCTCGCGGTCGCGCTCGGCGCCGCGCTCGGCGCGCTGGGCTGGCAACGCTTCGGCCCGCGGCCGGAGCCGGCGGCCGGGGAGAAGCAGTTCGCCGAGCGCGTGCGCGCGGCGATCCTCGCCGACCCCGAGATCATCCCCGACGCGATCACCCGGATGCAGGACCGCGAAGTGGCAAAGCTCCTGGCCAGCAACCGCGAGGCGATCGAGACTCCCTTCGCCGGCGCCTGGGCGGGAGCCGAGGATGGAGACGTGGTGCTGGTCGAGTTCTTCGACTTCGCCTGCCCCTACTGCCGGCAGGGCCACGCCGACGTCGCCCGGCTGCTCGCCGAGGATCCCAAGCTCAAGGTGGTCTGGCGCGACTTCCCCGTGCTCGGAGAGACCAGCGAGCGCTTCGCCCGCGCCAGCCTCTCGGCAGCGCGCCAGGGGCGCTACCGCGCCTTTCTCGACGCCGCCTTCGACCGCGAAGGCCGCCTCGCCGAGCAGGACTTCATTCCCGCCGTCCGCAAGGCGCGGCTGGACGAGCGGCAGCTGGTCGAGGATCTGAAGGATCCGGCGATCGCCGCCGAGATCGAGTCCAACCTCGGGCTTGCCCGCGCCCTCGGCCTCACCGGCACGCCGAGCTACGTGATCGGCGACCGGATCGTCTCGGGCGCGGTCGGGATCGACGAACTGCGCAAGGCCATCGCCGACGCGCGCGCGCGCCGCCCAGCACCCGGCGCGGCGGCGGAAAAATCCCGAAACGGGTAAGCGGGCTGTCCTACAGGAACCATTCCGGTCATATCTTGCGGCATGCCGAGTCGTTCCTGGCCTGCCGCCCTCCCCGCCCTGCTGGTGGCCGCCTGCGCCACCCTGCCCCCGCCCAGCCCCGAGCTTGCCCGCCGCCTCGCCGCCGTCGAGTCCGCGCTCGCCGCGGAC
>JAJUHA010000022.1 GCA_029268145.1 Sphingomonadaceae bacterium
GCCGCCGGCGCCCGCCCCGGGGCCGGGCCCGCCGCCCGGGCCGGCCCGTTAGCTCCGCTGCGCCCGAGCATCGCGTCGGCGCGGGCCTGCCAGGTCTGGCGGTAGTCGCGCGCCAGCTCCGGATCGCCGATGGTGCCGGCGAGGGTGGCGAGCCTCCGGCGGAAATCGGCGCGACGCTCGGGCGTGTCGAGCGGCGCGGCCTCGGCCTCGCGGTCGAACAGGAAGCGCTCGAGCGGCTGGGCCGCCGCGACCAGCGCCGCGACGGCCTCGGCCCCGCCGCGGCGGGCGAGATCGTCCGGATCCTCGCCGGCAGCGAGCAGGGCGATCCTGAGCGACCGGCCCGGCCCGATCCGGGGCAGTGCCAGCTGGCCCGCCCGGGTCGCGGCGCGGAGGCCGGCGGCATCGCCGTCGAAGGCGAGGACCGGCTCCGGCACCACCCGCCAGGCCAGTTCGAGCTGCGCCTCCGTCAGCGCCGTGCCGAGCGGCGCCACGGCTTCGGCAAGGCCCGCGCGGGCGAGGCCGATGACGTCCATGTAGCCCTCGACGAGGAGGAGGCGGCCGGCCTTGCGCGCCGGCGCGGCGGCCCGGTCCAGGTTGAAGAGCAGCCGGCCCTTGTGGAACAGCGGGCCATCGGCCGAGTTGAGATACTTGGGTTCGCCCGCCCCCAGCAGCCGGCCGCCGAAGCCGACGACGCGCCCGCGCGGGTCGCGGATGGGGAAGATCAGCCGCTCGCGGAACCGCTGGCGGCCCTCCTCGGTCAGCAGGCCCGCCTCGGCGAGGAGCGCCCGGTCGGCCTCGGGCAGCCGGGCCCGGAGGGCCGCCTCGAGCCCGGCCGCCGGCGCCCAGCCGAGCGCGAAGGCCCGGGCGAGCTCCGGGCCCACGCCACGCCGCGCCAGATAGTTTCGCGCGGCCGCGCCTTCCGGCCCGGCCAGCCGCTCGGCGAACCAGGCGGCGGCAAGCGCCACCGCCTCGCGCAGGCGGGTGACGCGCGGGTCGGCCTGCCTGCCCCTGGCTTCGGGCACCTCCATCCCCGCCTCGGCGGCGAGCGCGCGAACGGCTCCCATGAAATCCTGCCCCTCGGCCTCCATCAGGAAGCGGATGGCATCGCCATGGGCGCCGCAGCCGAAGCAGTGGTAGTGATCGGCAAAGACGTGGAAGCTCGGGGTCTTCTCGTTGTGGAACGGGCAGCAGCCCTTGAGCTCGCGGCCCGAGCGCACCAGCCGCACCCGCCTGCCGATGAGGTCGGCAAGGGAGATCCGGGCCTTCAGCTCGTCGAGGAAGGCTTCGCCAAGCGCCATGGGCGCACCCTAGCGCCGAAGTGGCGCCCCGCCTATCGGCCGCTGGCCGTCACATGATGCGGATCGCCGCCTGCCGGCTGGTGAAGGCGATGAAGCGGTAGCCCGCGCGGGGCAGCGCCTCGCCGAGCGCCTTCGCCTCGTGCGCCTGCCAGTTGGGATAGCCGATCAGCTCGTCGAAGGCGATGATGCTGCCCGGCACCAGCCGGGGTTTCAGCGCATCGAGAAGGAAGCGCGCCGGCGTGTAGGTGTCGGTGTCGATGTGGAGCAGCGCCAGCGGCTCGCCCGGATGCTGGTCGAGGAAGGGCTGCACCGTGTCCTGGACCCAGCCCTTGTGCAGGCGGACATTGGCGCGGACGGGCGGGAGCTTCCCGCCCTGGTCGAAGTAGCCGGCCGGCAGCGCCTCACCCGCCCAGTCCTCCTCGAGCCCTCGAAGCTGTCGAAGCCGTGGATGAGCCGGCCGTCTCCGCTGGCGGCCAGCCGGTTGGCGATGAAGTTGATCGACTTGCCCTCGAACACGCCGGCCTCGAGCAGGAGGCCCTGCTTCGGCAGGCGCGTGACCAGCCAGGCCCAGTAGTCGATGCGATGGTCGAACAGGACGGCATCGTCGATGTTGGCCTCGATGAAGCTCGCCGAGCTTTCGGCCGCGCGCTCATAGACCCGCCGCATCGGCCACTGGCGCCGGTCGGATTCGAGGAACCGGCGGTGCAGGTAGGAGAGTGTTCGCGTGGTGAGCGCGTCTATCCGCTTCTTCATGCCGGCCACGCGCTGCTCCTTCCCCCGAATGCCCCGAATGCCCCGGAGGCGCGAGCCCGAGCCTATCCGTCCAGCACCGCCCTGGCCAGACGGCTTGCGCGCCCCATGTCGATCCGGCCGGCGAGCTCGGCCTTCACCGCCGCCATCAGCCGGCCCATGTCCTTGGCGTCCGAAGCCCCGATCCGCGCCGCGACCTCCGCGATCGCCGAACGGGCGGCCTCCTCGTCGAGCTGGGAGGGGAGGAACCCCTCGATGACGGCAAGCTCGAACGCCTCGCGCGCGGCGAGGTCGTCGCGGCCGCCCTTCTCGTACATCTCGATCGATTCCCGCCGCTGCTTCGCCATCTTCTGCAGCACCTCGATGACGAGCGCGTCGTCATCGGCCGGCCGGGCACCCGTGCGCGCCTCGATGTCCCGGTTCTTGAGCGCGGCCTGGACCAGCCGGAGCGCCGCCACCCGCTCGGCATCGCGCGCCTTCATCGCCGTGGTGAGCGCTGCCGTGATCGCGTCCCGAATCATGCCGGCGTCCCTGCCAGAGGGCGGTTGACGCGGTCCAGACCGGACCCTAACGGGACCGCCCAGCCCGACAGCCGAGCAGCCCCGAGGAGCCCCGATGGCCGAGTCCATGCCCGCGCGCCAGCCCCCCGGCGCGACCGGAGTCGTGGCACTCGCCGACGGCAGCCTCTTCTTCGGCCAGGGCTTCGGCGCCGAAGGGGAGGGCGTTGGCGAACTCTGCTTCAACACCGCGATGACGGGCTACCAGGAGGTGATGACGGACCCGAGCTACGCGGCGCAGATCATCACCTTCACCTTCCCCCACATCGGCAACGTCGGCGCCAATCCCGAGGATGTCGAGGCCGGCAACCCGCACGCCGTGGGCTGCGTCGTCGCCCAGCCGGTCACGGCGCCATCCAGCTTCCGCAGCGCCGGGCGCTTCGATGACTGGCTGGCGCGCTGGGGCCGGATCGCCGTTGCCGGAGTGGACACCCGCGCGCTGACCCGCCGGATCCGCCTCGGCGGCGCGCCCAATGCCGTCATCGCCCATTCCCGCTCCGGTCGGTTCGACCTCGACGCCCTCGTCGCCCGGGCGCGGGCCTGGTCGGGCCTCGAGGGGCTCAATCTGGCAGCCGACGTCTCGACCCGCCAGAGCTACCGCTGGGACGAGGGCCCCTGGCAACCGGGCGAGGGCTACACCCGGCCCACTCTCCCCATCGATGCGCCCCATGTCGTCGCCATCGACTATGGCATCAAGCGCGCCATCCTCCGCCGGCTGGTCGGCGCCGGCGCCCGCGTGACGGTGGTGCCGGCGACGGCCAGCTTCGAGGAGGTGATGGCCCATCGGCCCGACGGCCTGTTCCTCTCGAACGGCCCCGGCGATCCGGCCGCGACCGGCACCTACGCCGTCCCCGTCATCCGCCAGTGGCTCGAGACGCGCCGGCCCCTCTTCGGCATCTGCCTCGGTCACCAGATGCTCGCGCTCGCCGTGGGAGCGCGGACGGTCAAGATGCACCAGGGCCATCGCGGCGCCAACCATCCGGTCAAGCGCCTGGCGGACGGCAAGGTCGAGATCACCAGCATGAACCATGGCTTCGCGGTCGATGGCGCAACGCTCCCCGCCGGAGTCCGCGCCACCCATGTCTCGCTGTTCGACGGCTCCAACTGCGGCCTTGAGCTCGACGACCGCCCGGCCTTCTCGGTCCAGCACCACCCCGAGGCCAGCCCGGGGCCGCAGGACAGCGTCTGGCTGTTCCAGCGGTTCGTCGATCTGCTGCGGTCCCGCTGATGCCCGCGCGCCGCGACATCTCCTCCATCCTCGTCATCGGCGCCGGGCCCATCGTCATCGGCCAGGCCTGCGAGTTCGACTATTCCGGCACCCAGGCGGTGAAGGCGCTGAAGGCCGAGGGCTACCGCATCATCCTGGTCAACTCGAACCCCGCGACCATCATGACCGACCCGGATCTCGCGGACGCGACCTACATCGAGCCGATCACGCCCGAGATGGTCGCGAGGGTGATCGAGAATGAACGGCCCGATGCGCTGCTGCCCACCATGGGCGGCCAGACCGCGCTCAACACGGCGCTTGCGCTCGCGCGCGACGGAACCCTCGACCGCTACGGCGTCGAGCTCATCGGCGCCCGGGCCGAGGCCATCGAGCGGGCCGAGGACCGGCTCAAGTTCCGCGAGACCATGGATGCGATCGGCCTCGAGTCGCCGCGCTCGGCGCTTGCCCACAGCCTCGAGGAGGCGCTCGCCGCGCTCGACCTCGTCGGCCTCCCCGCCATCATCCGCCCCAGCTTCACCCTCGGCGGCACGGGCGGCGGCATCGCCTACAACCGCGAGGAGTTCCAGAGGATCGTCGCCGGCGGGCTCGATGCCAGCCCCTCGCGCGAGGTCCTCATCGAGGAGTCGGTGCTCGGCTGGAAGGAGTATGAGATGGAAGTCGTGCGCGACCGCGCCGACAACGCCATCATCATCTGCTCCATCGAGAATGTCGATCCCATGGGAACCCACACGGGCGATTCGATCACGGTCGCCCCGGCGCTCACGCTGACCGACAAGGAGTATCAGCGGATGCGCAACGCCTCGATCGCGGTCCTGCGCGCGATCGGGGTGGAAACGGGCGGCTCCAATGTCCAGTTCGCGGTCAACCCGGCCGATGGCCGGCTCGTCGTCATCGAGATGAACCCGCGGGTGTCGCGCTCGTCGGCGCTCGCCTCCAAGGCGACCGGCTTTCCCATCGCCAAGGTCGCCGCCCTGCTGGCAGTCGGCTACACGCTCGACGAGATCCCGAACGCCATCACCGGCGGCGCCACGCCGGCGAGCTTCGAGCCCACCATCGACTATGTCGTCACCAAGATCCCCCGCTTCGCCTTCGAGAAGTTCCGCGGGGCCGATGCCACGCTCGGCACCGCGATGAAGTCGGTCGGCGAAGTGATGGCCATTGGCCGCAGCTTCGCCGAGTCGCTCCAGAAGGCGCTGCGCGGGCTCGAGACCGGCCTCTCCGGCCTCGACGTGCCCGAGCCGCTCGAGGGCGCGGGGAAGGGGGAGATCCTCGCGGCCCTGGCCACCCGCACGCCCGACCGGCTGCTGGTTGCCGCCCATGCCCTGCGGGTCGGCATCCCGCCCTCGGAAGTGGTGCGCGTCTCGGCCTACGACCCCTGGTTCGTCGACCGGCTGGCCGAGATCGTCGCGGCCGAGCAGGAGGTCGCCCGAACCGGCCTCCCGGCGGATGCGGGAGGGCTCCGCGCGCTCAAGGCCATGGGCTTTTCCGACCGCCGCCTCGCCGCGCTTGCCGGCCTTGCCGAGGCCGAGGTCCGGGCGCGGCGCCATGCGCTCGGCGTGCGGCCGGTGATGAAGCGCATCGACACCTGCGCCGCCGAGTTCGAGGCCGCCACCCCCTACATGTACTCCACCTACGCCGGCGCCGAGTGCGAGGCCGCCCCGACCGGAGCGCGCAAGATCGTCATCCTCGGCGGCGGGCCCAACCGCATCGGCCAGGGGATCGAGTTCGACTATTGCTGCTGCCACGCCGCCTTCGCGCTCACTGAGGCCGGGTTCGAGACCATCATGGTCAACTGCAACCCGGAGACCGTCTCGACCGACTATGACACGTCCGACCGGCTCTACTTCGAGCCGCTGACCGCCGAGGACGCGCTCGAGATCCTCCACGTCGAGCAGCAGGCGGGGCGGCTGGAAGGCGTCATCGTCCAGCTCGGCGGCCAGACTCCGCTCCGGCTCGCCCATGCGCTCGAGGCCGCCGGCATTCCCATCCTCGGAACCCCGGTCGATTCGATCGACCTTGCCGAGGACCGCGAGCGCTTCGCCGCGCTCGTCGACCGGCTCGGGCTCCGCCAGCCGGCCGGCGGCATGGCCCGGTCGGCCGCCGAAGCCGCCGAGGTGGCCGCCCGCATCGGCTTTCCGGTGCTCATCCGCCCATCCTACGTGCTGGGCGGGCGGGCGATGGAGATCGTCGAGTCCGCCGCGCAGCTCGAGGCCTACATCGAGACGGCCGTCCGCGTCGCGGGGGAGTCGCCGGTCCTCATCGATCGCTACCTGCGCGACGCGATCGAGGTCGATGTCGACGCGCTCGCCGATGGCGAGACCGTCCACATCGCCGGCGTCATGCAGCACATCGAGGAAGCGGGTGTCCATTCCGGGGACAGCGCCTGCACCATCCCGCCGCACAGCCTGCCGCCGGCCATCATCGCCGAGATCCGCCGCCAGACCGAAGCGCTGGCGCGCGCGCTCGGCGTGCGCGGGCTCATGAACGTCCAGTTCGCCGTCCAGGAGGGGCAGGTCTTCCTGATCGAGGTCAATCCCCGCGCAAGCCGCACCGTGCCCTTCGTGGCCAAGGCCATGGGCACCCCCTTTGCCGGGCTGGCCGCGCGCGTCATGGCCGGCGCACCGCTCGCCGCGCTCGACCTGCCCGCGCGCACGCCCCCCTACACCTCGGTCAAGGAAGCGGTCTTCCCCTTCGCCCGCTTCCCCGGCAGCGACCCCGTCCTCAGCCCCGAGATGAAGTCCACCGGCGAAGTGATGGGGGTGGACGCCGACTTCGCCATGGCCTTCTGGAAGAGCCAGCTCGCCGCCGGCACGCGCCTGCCGCAGGCGGGCACCGTGTTCGTCTCGGTCAAGGACAGCGACAAGCCGCTCATCCTTCCCGCCGTCCGCGATCTCATCGGCATGGGGTTCGATGTCGTCGCCACCCGCGGCACCGCCGCCTTCCTGCGCGCCGAGGGCCTCGAGGTGGGGGTGGTCAACAAGGTGCTCGAAGGCCGGCCGCACATCGTCGACCGCATCCTCGACCGCACCATCGCGCTGGTCTTCAACACCACCGAGGGCGCCCAGTCCCTGAAGGACAGCCAGACCATCCGCGCGGCCGCCTGGTCGGCCAGGGTGCCGATCTACACGACGGCGGCGGCCAGTCTCGCCTCGGTCGAGGCCATCGCCGCCATCCGCGCCCGCGAGCCCGGTGTCGCCTCGCTCCAGGCGCTCCACGCCACGCTCGCGTCCTGACGTGTCGCGCCCGGCGCGCCACCCGCGCGTGCGCCCTTGCGGAGCGCGGCCGGGCGCCCTACACTCGCAATCCCAGCGAGGACGACCACCCCCGACGCGTGACCAGAAGGACCGGCAGTTCCGCCGGTGGCGCTTCCTTTGGCAGGGGAGGGAGGACGGGTCGGAACAAGGAACGGACATGGCAACGATCGAGAAAGTCCCGATGCTCGCCGAAGGCTATGCCGCCCTCCAGCGGCAGCTCAAGCAGCTGAAGGAAGTCGAGCGCCCCGAGAATGTGGAAGCGATCGAGGAGGCCCGGGCGCACGGCGACCTTTCCGAGAATGCGGAGTATCACGCCGCCAAGGAGCGGCAGGGCCAGATCGAGGCGCAGATCGCCGAGATCGAGGACAAGCTGGCCCGGGCCCATGTGATCGACCCGACCACCCTGTCCGGGGACCGCGTGGTCTTCGGCGCCACCGTCGACCTGCTCGACGAGGACGACCGCAAGATCACCTACCAGATCGTCGGCGAGACCGAGGCGGACGCCAAGCGCGGCCGCATCAGCTACAATTCGCCGCTCGGCCGCGCCCTCATCGGCCGCAGGGTCGACGAGGAGGTGGAGGTGGTGACCCCCTCGGGCGATCGCAGCTACGTGATCGAGCGGGTCCGCTTCATCTGACCCGCCGGGGGCGCGGAGGAATGCGGCCCTGGAAGCCTCCCGCCGCCCGGGCGACCGGGGCGCTCCTCCTGCTGTGCATCCTCGCCCAGGTCCTGCTGTGGCTGATGGGGCCGGCGACGGGCCAGTCGCTCGCCTTCGCCGCCGGGCTGGTGCCCGCCCGCCTCACCGGCCATGTCGTCGCGCCCGGCGCGCTCTCGCCCTGGCTCACGCTCGTCACCCACATATTCATCCACGGCGGCTTCACCCACCTCCTCATGAACATGGTCTTCCTCGCCTGGGTCGGCCGGCACTGCGAATGGCTGATCGGCCCGCTGCGCCTCCTGCTCCTCTTCCTTCTCGGCGGGGTGGTCGGCGGGCTGGTGCAGGTGATCTCCAGCCCCTCCTCGCTCGTCCCCGTGGTCGGCGCCTCGGGCGGAGTCTCGGCGGTGTTCGGCACCTATGCCCTCCTCTACGCCCGGGTCGGGGAGGAGCCGGCGACCCTGTTGGGCGTGCAGCTCTCGGGCGAGCTCGTGCGCGCGCTGCGCTACGCCGCCCTCTTCGTCGGCCTCCAGCTGCTCGTCGCGGTCGCCTTCGACACGGCCGGCGGCCCCGGCATCGCCATCTGGGCCCACATCGGCGGCTTCCTCGCCGGCCTCCTGTTCGGCCTCCCCTATGTCTGGAGCCGGTCCGAGCGCGACTTCCGCTGAGCGCCTAATGCTCGGGCGGGTGCCACGCCGCCGGCGGTACCTCGCGGCGCCGCAGCCGGATCGCAAGCCCCACGGCCACGCCCACCCCGATCGCGATGGTGAGATCGGCCACCACGGTCAGCACCAGGGTGAGCAGGAGCAGGAACCGGTCCGAGGGGCGCCCCCGCAGCCATTCCCCCCAGCGGTGCGGCTCGGTCATGTTCCACGCGGTCAGCACGAGGAGAGCGGCGAGCGCCGGCAGCGCGATCTTCCCCGCGAGCGGCGCCGCCACGATCACGAGGAGCAGGATGACGAGCGCGTGGGCCATGCCCGCCACGGGGGTGCGGCCGCCCGCCTTCACGTTGGTCGCCGTCCGGGCGATCGCCCCCGTCGCCGGCAGGCCACCGAACAGCGCTGAGCCGAGATTGGCCCAGCCCTGCGCCGCGATCTCCGCGTTCGGCCGGTGGCTGCCGTCGATCATCCGGTCGGCGACCAGGGCCGAGAGCAGCGACTCGATCCCGGCGAGAAAGGCAATGACGAGGGCGGACGGGAGGAGCTCGATGAGGCGCGCCCGGCTGATCTCGGGGAGATGCGGCGCAGGCAGGCCCTGCGGCAGCGCACCGAACCGGCTCTCGATCGTGTCGACCGGCACGTCCCCAAGCGCAACCGCCGCCGAGACGAGCGCCATCACCAGGATGAGCCCGGGCAGGCGCGGCGCGGCGCGCCGGGCGAGAAGGATGAGGAGGAGCGACACCAGCGCCACGCCAAGGGCCGCCGGACTCGCGGTGTCGCGCGCTGCCCAGAGCAGCGGCAGCTTCCCGAGGAAGTCGGCCGGCAGCGCCCCGGTCTCGAGGCCGAGGAAATCCTTCACCTGGGACGTTGCGATGATGATGCCGATGCCGACCGTGAAGCCGTTGATGACGGCCTCGGGCACATGTTCGATGAGACTGCCCGCGCGCAGGAAGGCGGCCACAAGCAGGATGAGGCCGGCCATCGCGGTGGCGAGGACCAGCCCGTCATGGCCATGGGCCTGGATCACGCCATAGACGACCACGATGAAGGCCCCCGTCGGCCCGCCGATCTGCACCCGGCTTCCGCCCAGCGCGGAGATGAGGAAGCCGCCGACGATGGCGGTGACGAGGCCGGTCGCGGGGGGCGCGCCCGAGGCAATGGCGATGGCAAGGCTGAGCGGCAGCGCCACCATCGCCACGGTCACGCCGGCGAACAGGTCGGCCACGAAGCCCGACCAGGTGTAGCCGGGCAGGGTGCTCAGGATCTTCGGCTTCACGGGGCCAGGAAAATCCTCCCCGGATTTCATGTCAAGTCCCTCGTCCCATGCCCCTGCTGCATGCCGGGACCGTGGCCGGCGCGGTCAGCCGCCCCGCTTCAGCTGTTCGGGCTCGAGAAGCCGGTGAAGGTGGACCACGACATACTTCATCTCGGCGTCGTCCACGGTGCGCTGGGCTTCGGCCCGCCACGCCTTCTCGGCCGAGGCATAGTCGGGGAAGATGCCGACGATGTGCAGCTTCTCCGGCTCGACGAAGTCGAGGCCCATGGGGTCGCGGACGCGCCCGCCGAACACGAGGTGGAGCTTCAAGGGGCCGTCGCTCACGCTGCCTCCTCCATCGCCCGGAACTCCTCGGTGAGGCGCGCCAGCGTCTCCTTCAGCCAGTCCTCGAACTCCGGCCCGTCCCAGGCGCGGTGGTCGCCCGCCGCATAGGCCAGCGCGTTCCTGTGGTAGAAGAGCGCGTTCAGCCGGTTGGCCACCCAGTTGTTGGCCATGCGGATGACCTTCGCCGGGCTTCCGACCACGATCGAGTTGGGGGGCACGATCGTGCCGTCCTTCACATAGGCATGCTGGCCCACGATCGAGTTGTCGCCGATGTGGCTGCCGCCATAGACGGTCGCGTTGATGCCGATGAGCACGTTGTTGCCGATGGTCGAGCCGTGGATCGTCGCGTGATGGGTGATGGAGCAGTGGCTTCCGATGATGACCGGCCGGCCGGGGTCGGTGTGGATCATCACGAAGTCCTGGATGTTGGTGAAGGGGCCGATCTCGACATGGGCGGCCTCGGCCCGGATTGCGGCATTGATCCAGATGGAGGAGCCCTCGTGCGCCGTCACGCGCCCGTAGACATGGGCGGAGGGGTGGACGAAGGCGGCGCGTGCAAGATCGACCCCGGGCATGGGGCTCCCGCTACTTCGCCTTGCGCATGAAGTCCACGAGGGCGTCGAAGCCGTTCCTCCGGATGTAGGCGTCGAAGTCGGCTTCCTGGGTCAGCGCGATGTTCACGCCATTGACCGTCAGGTTGGTGACCAGCCACCGGCCCGAGGCCCTCGAGGTGGCCCAGATGGTCTCGAACGGGCGGCCGCCGTTGGGGTCGGTCACGCGGGCGTGGACGTCGACGTCGCCGCGGGTCCCGCGCGGCACCTGCCGCACCACGGTCAGCCGGGACTGGCCGAAGTCGTAGAGCCGGTCGGCATAGGTGTTGACGATATAGTCGGGCAGCGCCTTGCGGTAGGCCTCGAGCTGGGCCGGCGTGAGGCCGGCCCGGTGCCTGCGGATGACCCGCATGCCGGTCTGCTCGATGGCGAAATTCTCCCTGAGCATCGCCTTGAACCGCGCCTTGGCCTGGTCGCGGCTGAGCGACCGGTCGCGAAGCACCGCGAAGGCATCGTTCGCCAGCGTCTCGATGAAGCGCGCGGCCGCGGCCTGCTGCTCGGCGGTGGCCGGAGCGGCCAGCGCGGGTGCCGGCGCCAGCGGCGCGGCCAGAAGCAGGGCGAGCGCGCGCCTGCGCGGGATGGCGGGATGGGTCCTCACGTCCGGACGGGTCAGGACTGCCGGCCACCCTTGGGGAGCAGCGCGGCGAGGATCGCACCCAGGGCAAAGCCGATGATGACCGACGAGATCGGGTGCTCCCGCTGCTGCCGCACCGTCCAGTCGGCCGCGGTGCGGGCGGCGTCCTCGGCGGCATCGGCGGCGTAGGCGGCACGGTCGCGGGCCCCGCTTCCCAGCTGCGCGGCGCGCGAGCGGGCGTGAAAATAGGCCTCTCCCGCCTTCTGGCCGATCTCCTCGGCGCTTTCGCGCACCCGGTCCCAGCCGCGCGGATCGCGGTCACCTTCCTGCATCGGCGGTTCCTCCATCTCGTAGGCGCGGTAGAGCGGCACCACGCGCTTCCTCTGACCCAGCCCGAGCGCGGCGAGCACGCCGAGCAGGGCCGCCCCTGCGGCAAGCGCCAGCGCATGGGCCTTCACGAAGTCCCGGCCCTCGGTCGCCAGCTTCGCGGCCTCCGACCGCACCGCGTCGCCCACCGCGTGCCGCGCCCGCGCCGTCGCATCCGCCACCAGGTGCCGCGGCTCGAGCCGCGCCGAAAGATCCTGGAGGCCGCGGGCAAGCCCGGCACGGGCCCGCGCGGCTTCCGCCTCGAGTTCGGTCATCCGCGTCATGCCCGGTCTCCTGCACGCGCCTCCCTGTCCCCGGGATGAAGCCGGTCTGACAGCGCCCGGAGGTCGGCGGCGATCCGGCCGAGCGTGCGCTCGGGAAGCAGGCTGAGCGTGCCGGCGCCGCGCCGCGCCGCGCCCAGCAGCAGCCCGCCGGTCAGGCCGAGCGCTGCGGCCGTCAGCAGCAGCGCCCCAAGCCAGCCGATCGCACCGGCCAGCGCCACCAGCCCGCCGAGAAGCAGGAACAGGAGGGCAAGCCCCAGGAGGAAAAGGCCGAGGAGCGCGCGCGCCGCCACCCCGCCGGCCTCGCGGACATTGGCGCCCGTCTCGAGCCGGGCAAGCGTGGCCTCGGTGCGGATGAGGGTGGAGGCATCCGCCACCACCCTGCGGGCGGTGGCGGCGATGCTCTCCGGCGCCGCCGGGGCGGCAGCATGCCCGGGCGCGGTGTCGGCGCCCGGCCCGGTCTCAGGCCTCGCGGCCATCGTCCCCGCCCGACTTCAGCGCGCGGGCAAGGGCAAAGCCGAGCACGGCAGCAACCCCGATGGCCACCGCCGGCCTGTCGCGGACGAACTGGCGGACATCGCTCCCCAGCTCGTCGAGCGACTTGTCCCTGAGCACATCGGACAGCCGGTCCATGCTGTCGGCCGCGCGCCGGGCGAAGGCCGCGGCACCCTCCGCCGTCTCGCCCCCGGCCTTGCCGGCCAGGTCGCGGACCGCCTCGGCCACGCCGTGCAGCGCCTCGGCGGCCTTGCCCTTTCCAGCCTCGGCGGCGTCGCGTGCCGCGTCGCCGGCCCGGCCGGCATAGTGCCCGGCCTCGCCGCGGATCTCCTCGAACCGGCGCGAGGCCTTCTCGGTCACGTCGCGGATGAGGTCCTCGGCGCGATTGGCCGCCGCCTCGGCGCGGTCGGCCGCCGCCGACGCCGCCGATGCCACCTTGATCTCGATCTCCTCGCGGGTCTTCCCGGTCATCGCCTGTCTCCTCGGGCTGGTGGAACCCCTCTCGGCCAAGCTAGGGTCCGTCCAGTCCGGTTCCAACCCCCGCCAGCCCTAGAGCACCTCGAAAAGCCCGGCCGCGCCCATCCCGCCACCGACGCACATGGTGACGAGCACGTGGCGCACGCCGCGCCGCCGGCCCTCGAGGAGGGCATGGCCGACAAGCCGCGCGCCCGACATGCCGAAGGGGTGGCCGATCGAGATGGCCCCGCCGTTCACGTTGAGCCTTTCCAGCGGGATCTCGAGCACGTCGGCGCAGTGGAGCACCTGCACCGCGAAGGCCTCGTTCAGTTCGACGAGCCCGATGTCGTCCATGGTGAGGCCGTGCTGCCGGAGCAGCTTGGGCACGGCGTGGATGGGGCCGATCCCCATCTCGTCGGGTGCGAGCCCGGCCACCGCCATCCCGACATAGCGGCCAAGCGGTTCGAGGTTGCGACGGGCCGCCTCGCCCGCTTCCATGAGGACGCAGGCCGAAGCTCCGTCGGAAAGCTGGCTGGCATTGCCCGCCGTGATGCACTTGCCGGGGCCCCGCACCGGCTGCAGGCCCCGGAGCGCCTCGAGCGTCGTCTCCGGCCGGTTGCCCTCGTCCTTCGTCAGCGTCACGACCTGTTCGGTGACCTCCTTCGTCTCCTTGTTGACCATCCGCATCGTCGCCGTGACGGCCACGATCTCGGCGTCGAACAGGCCCGCCTGCTGGGCCGCGGCCGTGCGCTGCTGCGAGAGCAGGGCATATTCGTCCTGCCGGTCGCGGCTGATGCCGTAGCGTGCCGCCACCACCTCGGCCGTGTCGATCATCGGCATGTAGATGTCGGGCACCATGGCGACGAGCTCGGGGTCGCCCTCCACCCGGAAGCGGTCGTTCTGGACCGTCGAGATCGAATCGACCCCCGCCCCGATCACGATCTGCATGCCATCGACGAGGATCTGCTTGGCGGCCGTTGCGATCGCCATCAGGCCCGACGAGCATTGCCGATCGATCGTCTGGCCCGGCACCGAGACGGGAAGCCCGGCCCTGAGCAGCGCCAGGCGGCCGATGTTGGGCGCGCCCGAGCCCTGCGTCAGCACGCAGCCCATCACCACATCGTCGATCTCCGGCCCCTCGAGCCCGGCGCGCGCCACCGCCGCCTTGACCGCATGGCTTGCAAGCGTCGGCGTCAGCGTCGCGTTGAACGCGCCCCGATGGGCCTTGCCGATCGGCGTCCGCGCCGTCGAGACGATCACTGCGTCACGCATCCTGTCCTCCCTGCCCGTCCCCTGTCCGTCCCCTGCCCGTCCCCTGTCCGTCCCCTGTCCGTCCCCTGTCCGTCCTCAGCCCGCGTCGCGCCCGCGTCTCAGAGATAGACGAGGCTGATCCACTCGGCGTTGAGGGCGGGCTTCTCCTCGCCCTCGATCTCGACCGTCACCTCATAGGTGGACTGCACCGCGCCGCCGGTGCGCTCGGTCACGTCGGCGAGGCGGAAATGGCCGCGGATGCGCTTGCCGGACTTGACCGGCGCGAGGAACCGCACCCGGTTGAGCCCGTAGTTCACGCCCATCTTCACCCCCTGGATCGCCGGCATGCACTGGTAGCCCATCAGCGACATGAGCGAGAGGGTGAGGAAGCCGTGGGCGATCGTCGTGCCGAACGGGGTCTGCTTCGCAAGCTCGGGGTTCACATGGATGAACTGGTGGTCCCCGGTCGTCTCGGCGAACCGGTCGATCCGCTTCTGGTCGACCAGGATCCAGTCCGAGGTGCCGACCGTCTCGCCCACCTTCGCCTTGAACTCGTCGAGCGTCAGCGCACGTCCCATTCCCGTCCCCTCGGTTCCTGTCGGCGCTGCCCTAGGCGTCGCCGCCCGGCCACGCAAGCGCGGCTCCCGCCCGCGCCCGTGGCTCAGGCGCTGCGCGCGCCGCGGTGGCGGTGCGCGCTCTCGACCTCGCGGGGGTCGATCACCCTGCCGTCCGGGCCGGCGATCATGCCCACCTGCACCGGATAGGCGAAGGGGATGTCGTGGGCGGCGAGCGCGCGCACGAGGCCGAGGATGACCGCCTGCCGCGCCTCCAGCATGGCCTCGAGCCCGGGATCCTCGACCAGGAAGACCAGCTCGACATCGATCGCAGAGGCGCCGAAGCCGACGAGGTGGCAGCGCTCGAAGCTCGACCTGGGCGCGGCCTCGACCACCGCGCGGGCGAGGCCGGGCAGGGCCTCGAGCTGCTCCGGGGATGTCTCGTAGGGCACGCCGAAGCGCAGCACCACGCGCCGCCGCTCGAAGGTGGCGAGGTTGGCGACCGTCGCCGAAAGCAGCTTGGCGTTCGCCATGATGACCATCTCGCCGGAGAGCGCGCGGATCCGCGTCGACTTGATCCCGATCTCCTCGACGACGCCCACCGCGCCCGGCTCGTAGGCGATCGCATCGCCGCGCTTGAACGGCTTGTCGAACAGGATCGAGAAGGCGGCGAACAGGTCGGCGAGCACGCCCTGGGCGGCAAGACCGATGGCGATGCCGCCGATGCCGAGGCCGGCGATGAGCCCGGTGATGTTGACGCCCAGGTTGGCGAGAAGCGTCAGGAAGGCGATGATCCACACCGCGGCGGTCAGCAGGCCGCGCATCAGGGCGAGCGCCGTGTCATCCTCCGCCCGCTCCGAGCGCGCCCGCAGCACGCCCATCAGCAGGCTCTGCACCCACAGCGCCACCTGCACGACCGCCGCGATCGTGAACAGGAAGACGATGAACCCGACGAGCACCTGCGGCGGCTGCCCGGCGCCGGCCACCAGCCGGAACGCGGCGAGCAGGAGGAACCAGATGCCGGTCCGCCCGATGGCATGGGCGAACTGGTCGCGCCACAGGGGGCTCGGCACGGCCCGGCGCACCAGCGCCTGGGCGATACGCTGCAGCAGCAGGAGGAGCACGAAGACCCCCGCAGCGATCGCCAGCAGGGTGAGCGCCTCGGCGGTATCGTTGACGAGCCAGCCCGCCACCGACCTGAGCGCCGGGGTCAGCTGCTCGTCGAGCAGGCCCGCTTCCGTCGGCAGGGGGGCGGCGTCGAGGAGCGGAACGGGGAAGCGCGCGGGCATGGCCGGCCCTTTAGGTGCCCTGCTGCGGCAACGAAACCCCGCGCCCGGCGCGCGCCGGGCGGTCCGCCCCGGTTGCATTCGCCGGCCGGCGCTCTATCGCGCCCCTCGCCATGCCGATCCCAGCCGAATTCCAGAGCCCGGGCGCCGCGCCGCCGGTCGCCCTCGTCACCGGCGGGGGGAAGCGCATCGGGGCGGCCCTGGCGGCCACGCTTGCCGAGGACGGCTTCCGGGTCGCGATCCACTGCCACCGCTCCCGCGCCGAGGCCGAGGCGCTGGCCGATCGCCTGGCGGCGGCTGGCGCGCCCGAGCCCCTCGTCGTCGCCGGCGACCTCGCCGCCCCCGACATCGGCGACGCCCTCCTCGACCAGCTGCCCGCGCCGCCCGCCGTGCTCGTCAACAATGCCTCCCGGTTCGTCGAGGACCAGCTGGCCACCCTTGACCTCGCCGAGTGGGACACGCACCTCGCCGTCAATGCGCGCGCGCCCGTGCTGCTTGCCCGCGCGCTTGCCGCCCGCCTGCCCGAGGGCCGGCGCGGCCTTGTCGTCAACCTCTCGGACGCCAAGCTCAAGAGCCTCAACCCCGACTTCTTCAGCTACACCGTCTCCAAGCTGGCGCTTGCCGGCGCGACCGAGCTCCTGGCGCGCGCGCTTGCCCCGCGCATCCGGGTCAACGCCATCGCGCCGGCCGTCACCCTCGTCTCCGGCCCGCAGAGCCGGGAGAATTTCGCCGCCGCCCATGTCCTCAATCCGCTGGGAACCGGAGTCGAGGTGGTCCACCTCGCCGCCGCCCTGCGCTATCTCGTGGCGACGCCGAGCGTGACCGGAGAGACGCTCACCCTCGATTCCGGCCAGCGCTTCCTCGGCCTTCCCCGCGATGTCGCCTACATGGTCGCGGCGGGAGGGAAGGCCTGATGGTGCCGCTCGCCTCGCACCGCATCCTTCTTGAGGACCTGGCGCTCGAGGTGGACATCGGCTTCCACGACTTCGAGGTCGGCGTGCCGCAGCGCCTGCTCGTCACCGTCGATGTCACGCTCCTGCCGCAGGCCTTTCCGGCCGAGGACAGCCAGGCCGCGGCGTGGGACTATGACATCATCCGCAACGGCATCCACGCCATCGTCGCCGGGCGCCGCTTCAACCTGCAGGAAACGCTCGCCCGCGAGATCTTCGCCTTCATCGCCGCCTTGCCCGGAGTGGCCGAGCTCACGGTCACCACCCGCAAGCCCGACATCTACCCCGATGCCGGCGCGGTCGGCGTGGTGCTGTCCAGCCGCGCCGCCTGAGCCCCGCCTTCAGCCGGAGGGC
The DNA here is from genome assembly GCA_029268145.1 of Sphingomonadaceae bacterium. Lineage (GTDB taxonomy): Bacteria > Pseudomonadota > Alphaproteobacteria > Sphingomonadales > Sphingomonadaceae > Thermaurantiacus. The sequence goes on from JAJUHA010000022.1 coordinate 17,180, forward strand.
GCGCTGCGCCCGCAGGCTCCGATCATCGTCCGGGCCGCCTCCCAGTCGCGCACCAGCCCATCCTCGCGGGCGAGGTCGCCGGGAAGCCGCGCGGGCAGGTCGCAGGCGAGCGTCCGCCAGAGCAGCGTCTCGGGGGCGACCGGGGCGGCCGATTCGTCGATGAGGTCCCCCGTTGCCACCTTGACCAGCGGCTTCGCGCCGGGCCGGCGAAGGACCACCAGCGTGTAGGGCCCGCCGCTGGCGGCGGCGAGGAAGAACTGGCTTTCGGATTCGCCGTCCACCGTTCCGGGCACGTGGAAGCCGGAGCGCACCCCCGTCACCCGGGGAATGCCACCGGGCGCGCGCGCTTCGGCGAGAATCGCGCGGATCCGCGCCTCCAGGGCCGCATCATGGCGCAGCTGGGCACCGGCCGCGACCAGCCGATAGGGCCTGACCTCCGGCCGGCCGCCCTGCGCCGGCACCAGGAAGGCGATGAGCTCCTGTCCCCGCTTCGGGGCCTCGCCAGCCGGGCCCTGCCACAGCCACTCCGCGCCCGCGGGGGCCAGGCTCTCGCCCTTGACGAGGCTGACGAGGCGCGCCTCGACGAGGTGCCGCGCCGCGCCCTGGGGCACGTCGGGGGCCAGCCGGCGCGGCAGCCGCTGCGCCCGGGTGACGGTGGCGTGGAGGATGACCGGGCTGGCCAGCACCAGATCGGCGAGATCGGTGTAGGACGGCCCGGCCGGCGGGGCCTGCGCGCCCTGTGCAGGCACGGGATCGCCGAGCGCGAGGAGCAGGAGGAGCAGCCGCCAGCGCATTGGCACGGAGCTAGCCCAGGGCCGCTGCCGCTGCCAAGGGGCGGCGGTGCGTGGCCTGCTGCGCCGCGGCGGTTGCATCCATCGTCACAGAACAGCTAGGGGATCTTGACTGATTCGGGCCGGGGTGGCCCGATTGGGATGGTCCGGGCCTTCGCTGTGGGGTCAGCGGTGGGCGCGGGGGTCGAGGGTCGCCTGTGGGTCTGCCGCTGCGGCCATCTTGGGATGTGTTGGTTCGGTGCCGGCAGGTGCCTTGCCGAATGGAGGGGAGTGGCGAAGGTCTATGTCCTTCTTGGCGCCCGAGAACGAGGGGAAGAATCGCGTCCGCTCGTGGATCATCGTCGGCCTCCTGCACATCTTCTTCGGTTATGTCCTCGTCTCGGGTCTTGCCGTGCAGGTGGTGAAGTCGATCACCGGGCCGCTCGAGACCGTCAACATCGAGGACCAGGCGCCGCCGCCCGACGAGCCGCCGCCGCCGCCGCCGAAGCTCGAGGACATTCCGCCCTATGTGCCGCCGCCCGACGTCGTCATCGAGACCTCGGCGCCGCCGCCGCCCACCATCACCACCCAGACGCAGGTGGCCGCGCCCGAGCCGGTGCGGGTCGCACCTCCTGCCCCGCCTGCTCCGCCGCCACCCGCGCCGCCGAAGGTGGAGCGGACCAACCCCACGCCGCGCGGCGGGACGGTGACGGTCGGCACCGACGACTATCCCGCCGCGTCGCTCCGCGCCTGCGAACAGGGGGCGGTTGCGGTCCGCGTGACCGTCGGCACCGACGGCCGGGTCAAGGCGTGCGACGTCGCCCAGTCGAGCGGCCACTCGCGGCTTGACGAGCGGACCTGCGAGGTGGCGCAGCGCCGCTGGCGCTACAATCCGGGCAAGGAGAACGGCCAGCCGGTCGAGATGACCATGGTCCAGCGCGTGCGCTGGGTGGTGGAGCGCGGATGCTGAGGATCGGCCGGGCAGGGCAGGGGGCCAGGCCCGGCGTGGGTTGCAACCTTCAAGCGTGAGGACAGAGGCATGGAACTGGAACGGATGAACGCAAAGGCGGGCGGCGTGGCTGCGCTCCTCGCCCGGGCGGGGACGGTGGCGCTCGTCGCGATGATCCCGGCGGCAGCCATGGCCGCCGAGGCCGTCGAGGGCGAGAATCCCTACGGGCTCATCCCGGCCCTCAAGCAGGGCGGGCCGATCGCCTGGTTCCTGTTTGCCGTGCTCGTCATCATGTCGGTCATCACCTGGTACATCTTCTTCACCAAGTGGTGGCAGCAGAAGAAGCTCCTCGACGAGGCGGTCGATGTCGAGAAGAAGGTCTGGTCCGCCGGCACGCTGAAGGAAGGCGCGGCCAAGCTCGACAAGGACTCGGCCTTCCGCCAGCTCGCCGATGACGGGCTTCGCGCCTTCGATCACCACGAGGGGCGGCTGACCGACCAGATCGACCAGCACGAGTGGGTGACGATGACCCTCAACCGCTCGGCCGGGCTCATCGGCTCGCGGCTGCAGTCGGGTCTCTCCTTCCTCGCCTCGACCGGTGCGACCGCGCCCTTCATCGGCCTGCTCGGCACCGTGGTGGGCATCTATCGCGCCCTCATCAACATCGGGATCGCCGGCCAGGCCTCGATCGACAAGGTGGCCGGCCCGGTGGGCGAGGCGCTCATCATGACCGCGCTCGGCCTTGCCGTGGCGGTGCCTGCGGTGCTCATCTACAACTATCTGAACGGCCGCAACAAGCTCGTCATGGAGAAGATCAACACCTTCGCCGCGGACGTCCACGGCTATCTCGTCTCGGGTGCCCGGATTGCCCGCCCGACCGCGACCGTCGCGGCCCCGGCGGCCGCTGCCGCCGCGCCGAAGAAGTAGGGCGGGGCGCAGGTCGGGCAGGCAGGCGGGCAGGAGCAGACACCCATGGGCATGACGGTCGGGACCGAAGCCGAAGAAGGCGCCATGATGGCGGAAATCAACACCACGCCGCTCGTCGACGTGATGCTGGTTCTCCTCATCATCTTCCTCATCACGGTTCCGGTCGTCATCCAGGTGGTGCCGGTCCAGCTCCCCAAGGTCTCGAGCGTGCCGACAACGACGAAGCCGGAGAATGTGCCGCTGTCGGTCGACACCAACTGCGACATCTTCTGGGGCCTGACCCGGCTCGACGGGCCCGAGGCGCTGCGCGAGAAGGGTGGCGCCTATCTTCTGGCCGAGGTCGAGAAGCAGAAGGCCCGGGGCGCGAAGATCGAGCTTCCCGAAGCGCACATCCGTGCCGATGCCGGCACCGAGTATCGCTGCGTCGGGGGCGCCATCTTCGCCCTCCAGCGGGCCGGCTACCAGAAGATCGGCTTCATCTCCGAGCCGCCGATCGGCGCAGTCACGCGCTGAGGCGGGCGGGCACGACAGGCAGGGCGGGCCCGGCAGGGTCGGCACGGGCGACAGGCAGGCGACGGAAGGGACGACATGGCCATCTCGATGGGAAGCGCCGGTGAAGGCGAGCCGATGGGGGAAATGAACACGACGCCGCTCATCGACGTCATGCTCGTCCTCCTCATCATGTTCATCATCACCATCCCGATCCAGACCCACGCGGTGAAGCTGGACCTGCCGCCGCCCAACCCCAACCCGTCCAACATCGAGCCCACCTTCAACCAGGTGAACATCGACTTCCTCAACACCATCTACTGGAATGACCAGGAAGTCACCCTCGACCAGCTCCAGTCCTACATGGAGCAGGTGGGCCGCATGCCCGCCGAGGAGCAGCCCGAGCTTCGCCTCCGGCCCGACGCCATGGCACGCTACGAGGTGGTGAACCAGGTGATGGCCATCGCCCAGATGAGCGGCATCAAGAAGATGGGCTTCGTCGGCAACGAGGCCTACGCCGGCTGATTCGCCGGCCGGGCCGTCCGCCACGCTGGTCCCCGGTGGTGGCTGCGCTTACCCTCTTTCCCTGTTGATTGTCCTGCTCCGCGTGCTAGCGTGCGCGTGGGAGCAGAACAGCTGGAAAAGGGGCGCCCGATGAGGATTGCGTTTGCGCTTGCCCTGGCTGCGCTTCCGGCCTTGCCGGCCGGTGCGGCCACGCTCACTGTCAACACCGGCTGGCGCTATGACCAGGTCTGGGCTCCACTCCTGCCCAGCGACAACTCGCCCTGGATCCTGGTGCTCGACGCCCCGGCGCATTTCAGCCTGACCGACGCCTTCGTGCCGGGGGACACGTACAGCCTCGCGGGTGCGATCTTCGGCACGACCACCGTCTTCGCCGGGCCGAACGACATCCGTGCGACGGGCACGCCCTTCGCCGTGTCCGGCTGGCTTGGCGCGACCTACGGCAAGTTCACGACCTATCTCGCTGCGGGCACCTACGTCTTCACGGTGACCGGCGATCTTGCGGGCGGGGTTCCGGGGGGCTTCTATCTCCGCGCCGATACCTTCCTGCCCGAGCCGGCGACCTGGGGGACGATGATCCTGGGCTTCGGCCTCGTCGGCAGCGCGCTTCGCCGTCGCGCGGCGGCTGCGGCGACCTGATCGCGGTCGTTCCGGCGGACCCCCGCCCGGCCGGTCCGGCATGCCGGGCTTGCCCGTCACGTGCGTTCAGGCGGCCTCGGCCGCGAACTGCAGGCGGGCCAGCCGCGCGTAGAGCCCGCCGCGTGCGACGAGATCGGCGTGGCGCCCCGCTTCCACCAGCCGTCCGCCGTCCATCACCAGGATCCGATCGGCGTTGCGCACGGTTGCCAGCCGGTGGGCGATGACAAGGGTGGTGCGGGTGCGCATCAGCTGCTCGAGCGCGTCGGCAACGAGCGCCTCGCTCTCGGAATCGAGCGCCGAGGTGGCCTCGTCGAGCAGCAGCAGCGGCGCGTCCTTGAGGATCGCCCGGGCAATCGCGATCCGCTGCCGCTGCCCGCCCGAGAGCCGGCTGCCGCCCTCGCCCAGCTCGCTCATCAGGCCGTCGGGCAGGGCGCGCAGGAAGCCGGCGGCGTGCGCCGCCTCGGCGGCAGCCCAGATCTCCGCGTCGCTTGCCTCCCAGCGGCCGTAGGCGATGTTGTCGCGCGCGGTGCCGGAGAAGATCACCGGCTCCTGCGGCACGACGGCGATGCGGGCGCGCACCTCCTCCGGGTCGGCGTCGCGCAGGTCCACGCCGTCGAGCAGAATTCGGCCGGCATCGGGATCGTGGAACCGGAGCGCGAGCTGGAACAGGGTCGACTTGCCGGCCCCCGAAGGCCCGACGATGGCGATGCGTTCCCCCGGCGCCACCCCGAAGTCCACGGCATCGAGCGCTGCGGCATCGGGCCGGCTCGGGTAGCGGAAGGTGACGCGCTCGAAGGCGAGGCGGCCCTGCGCGGGCACCGGAAGCGGCACCGGGGCCGCCGGGGCGCGGATCTCCGGCTGCTCGGCGAGGAGTTCGCGGATGCGCGCCGAGGCGCCCGCGGCCCGCATGACATCGCCATAGACTTCCGAGAGCGCCCCCACAGCACCAGCGACGATCGCGCTCGCCAGCACGAAGGCGGCGATGGTGCCTCCCGTCATCCGGCCGGCGATCACGTCGCGCGCGCCCTCCCACAGCACCAGCGTGATGGCGCCGAAGGCGAGCAGGATCACGAGGGCGGTGAGCAGGGCCCGGATCCGGATCCGCCGGCGCGCCGTCTGGAAGGCGCGCTCGGCAGCGGCCGCGAAGCGCGCCCGCTCCCGCGCGACCGCGCCGAAGGCCTGCACCGTCTTGATCGCCCGCAGCGTCTCCGACACCAGCGCGCCCACGTCCGCGACCCGGTCCTGGCTCTTCTGCGAGAGCGATCGCACCATGCGCCCCATCAGGATGATCGGCGCCATGACCATCGGGATGACGAGGAGCATGAGGCCGGTGAGCTTCGGGCTCAGCCAGAAGAGGTAGAGGAAGCCGCCCGCCCCCATAAAGGCGTTGCGCAGCGCCATCGAGGTGGAAGTGGCCACCACCTGCTCGATGATCGCGGTGTCCGCCGTGAGCCGCGAGGCGATCTCGGACGGGCGGTTCAGCTCGAAGAAGCCCGGGTCGAGCCCGAGCAGATGCGCCTGGACGCGGGTGCGGAGATCCCGGACGATCCGCTCGCCCAGCCAGGAGACGAAGTAGAAGCGGATCGCCGTCGCAACCGCGAGCACCGCGACGATTCCGAGCAGGAGGAGGAACCAGCGCGAGATGTCGGCGCCCTCGCCGGCGCCGAAGCCCCGGTCGACGATCAGCTTGAAGCCCTGCGGGATGGCGAGCGTGGCAGCGGCCGCCACCACCAGGGCGAGGAACGCCGCGGCGAGCTGGACCGGATAGCGCCGGGCATGCTCCCAGAGCAGGCCAAGGTTCGAGAGCTTCGCCCGGGGCTTGGACTGGGTGGGCGGGGGCGCGTTCACCCGCACCATCTAGGCGGCCGCCCGCGCGCCGGCAATTGCCGCGCCGTCGCCTCCGCCGCTATGGCCGCGGCCATGCCCTCGCTGTTCGAGACGCTCTGGCGCACCCACGAGATCCGGCCCGGTCTCGTCGCGATCGACCGGGTCATGCTGCACGAGCGGACCGGGGCGGCGGCGCTGCGCGCGCTCGAGGCTGCCGGGCGCCGGGTGGTCAATCCCGCCCATGCCTTCGTCGTCATGGACCACATCGTCGACACCCGCCCGGGCCGCACCGACGGCACGCTCATGCCCGGCGGCCAGGCCTTCATCACCGAGACCCGGGCTGCCGCCCGCGCCTTCGGCCTCACCGTCTTCGACGTGACCGACCCTGACCAGGGCATCACCCATGTCATCTCCCCCGAGCTTGGCATCGTCCTTCCCGGCCTCACCCTGGTCGCGCCCGACAGCCACACCGGAACGCAGGGCGCCTTCGGCGCGCTTGCCTGGGGCATCGGCAGCTCCGAGGCCGAGCATGCGCTCGCCACCGGCACGCTCCGGGTCGGCAAGCCGGGCGCCATGCGCGTCATGGTCTCCGGCCGGCTCGGCCCCGGCGTCACGCCCAAGGATCTCGCCCTCCATCTCATCGCCACCCATGGCGCCCGGGGCGGGGAGGGGATGGCCGTCGAGTTCGCCGGCGAGGCCGTCACCGCGCTCGACATGGAAGGGCGGATGACGCTCTGCAACATGGCGACCGAGTTCGGCGCCTTCTCGGCCCTCGTCGCGCCAGACGAGGTGACCTTCGCCTGGCTCGCGGGCCGGCGCCACGCGCCGAAGGGGGCGATGTGGGAGCAGGCGCTCGCCCACTGGCGGACACTCCGCTCGGGCCCGGACGCCGCCTTCGACCGCGAGATCGCCGTCGACGCGGCCGAGGTGCAGCCGATGGTCTCCTGGGGCACCAGCCCGCAGCACAGCGTGCCGCTTCGTGCCGCCGTCCCCACGGCCGCCGAGGCCGGCCTCGCGCCGGACACCCATGCCCGCGCGCTCGCCTACATGGGCCTCCGGCCCGGCCAGCCGCTCCGCGGCCTTCCCATCGACGGCGCCTTCATCGGCTCCTGCACCAACAGCCGCCTTTCCGACCTTCGCCGTGCCGCCGCGATCCTGAAGGGCCGGCGCATCGCTCCCACCGTGCGGAAGGCGCTCGTCGTGCCCGGCAGCCAGGCGGTCAAGCGCGCCGCGGAGGCGGAGGGGCTCGACCGCATCTTCGAGGCGGCCGGCTTCGCCTGGCGCGAGAGCGGCTGCTCGCTCTGCTTCTTCGCAGGCGGCGAGAGCTTTGGCGCCGGCGAGCGCGTCATCTCGTCGACCAACCGCAACTTCGAGAGCCGCCAGGGCCCGGGCACCCGCACCCACATCGCCAGCCCCGAGGTGGTCGCGGCAAGCGCGATCGCGGGCGTCATCGCGAGCCCGGCGGAGCTGGCCTGATGCCCGAACCCCTCGTCCGCCTCACTGCGCCGGCGCTGCCCTTCTGGGCCGACAACATCGACACCGACATCATCATTCCCAGCCGCGAGATGAAGGGGACGGGCAAGACCGGCCTGGCCGCCGGCCTGTTCGCCAACCGCCGCTACCGCAACCCGGAGACGCGCGAGGAGGATCCGGACTTCCCGCTCAACCAGCCGGCCTATCGCGCGGCGCGGATATGGCTCGCCGGCGCCAATGTCGGCTGCGGATCGAGCCGCGAGCACGCCGCCTGGGCGCTCGCCGAACAGGGCTTCCGCGCCGTCATCGCGCCCAGCTTCAACCCGATCTTCTTCGGCAACTGCGTGCGCAACGGCATCGTCCCCGTGGTGCTGGCGCGCGAGCTGGTGGAGGGCCTCGGCTCGCCGGTCACGGTCGACCTCGAGGCCATGACGGTGACGGGCGCGGATGGCCGGGCCCACCCCTTCGGCCTGCCCGCCGAGGCGCGCACCATGCTGATGGAAGGCCTCGACCCCATCGCGCTCACGCTGAAGGACGGGGACGCCATCGCCGCCTGGCAGCAGGCCGACCGCGCCGCCCGCCCCTGGGCCTGGCTCGCCTGACCGGCCGGCGCGGCGCGGCAGCGCCGGTTGCGAGCGGCGGAGTGAAGCTGCGGCTGCGGCAGGCGAGGCAGCCGGCACCCGGGCGTTCCGGCGCTGCCGGGTGCGCCTCAGCCGCAGCCGGCGATGGCGACTATCGCCGACTTCCGCCTCGTCTCCCGGCTGTCGCCGACCTGCACATAGACCTTCATGTCGCGCGCCGGGCCGCAGCCATAGGCCAGCGCCACCTGCCCGTCGCGCAGCGTCCGCTCGCCGCGCGCCAGCACCCGGTCCACGCCGAAGCGCCGCTCCTTCAGCAGCACCACCAGCCGCACGGCCGTCGGGCACCCCGGACCCCGCTGGGCCCCCGCGCGCAACGTCCCCGTCGTCTCGTCGAGGACGGGCGGATGGAGCAGGAGATCGCAGGCGGTCGCGGGCCCGGCGGCCCCGAGCGCGAGCGCGGAAAGCAGGGCGCGCCCGCCCGGCATCAGCCTCCGGCCTTGCCCATCTCGGCCTCGAGGTTGGCGACGATCGCGTCGAAGAAGGCCTCTGTCGTCATCCAGGGCTGGTCGGGGCCGATGAGGAGCGCGAGGTCCTTCGTCATCTGCCCGCCTTCGACGGTTTCGATGCACACCCGCTCGAGCGTCTCGGCAAAGCGGATGACCTCGGGCGTGCCGTCCAGCTTGCCGCGGTGCATGAGCCCCCGGGTCCAGGCGAAGATCGAGGCGATCGGGTTGGTCGATGTCGCCTTGCCCTGCTGGTGCTGGCGGTAGTGGCGGGTCACCGTGCCGTGCGCGGCCTCGGCCTCGACCGTCTTCCCGTCGGGCGTCATCAGCACGCTTGTCATCAGGCCGAGCGAGCCGAAGCCCTGCGCCACCATGTCGGACTGCACGTCCCCGTCATAGTTCTTGCACGCCCAGACGAACTGGCCCGACCACTTGAGCGCCGAGGCGACGAGATCGTCGATGAGCCGGTGCTCGTAGCTGATCCCCGCGCGCGTGAAATCGGCCCTGAACTCGGTGTCGTACACCTCCTGGAACAGGTCCTTGAACCGGCCGTCATAGGCCTTGAGGATGGTGTTCTTGGTCGAGAGATAGACCGGCCACTTCCGCGCCAGGCCATAGTTCATGCAGGCCCGGGCGAAATCGCGGATGCTGTCGTCGAGGTTGTACATCCCCATGGCGACGCCCGCCGAGGGGAATTGGAAGACCTCGTGCTCGATCGGCTCCCCGCCGCCTTCCGGCTCCCAGCGGATGGTGAGCCGGCCGGCGCCCGGCACGCGGAAGTCGGTCGCCCTGTACTGGTCGCCGAAGGCGTGGCGGCCCACCACGATCGGGCTGGTCCACCCGGGCACCAGGCGCGGCACCGCCCGGATGACGATCGGCTCGCGGAAGACGACGCCGCCCAGGATGTTGCGGATGGTCCCGTTGGGGGACTTCCACATCTTCTTGAGGCCGAACTCGGCCACCCGGGCCTCGTCGGGCGTGATGGTCGCGCACTTGACGCCCACGCCATGCTCGGCGATCGCCTGCGCGGCTTCCACCGTCACCAGGTCCTCGGTCCTGTCGCGGTTCTCGATCCCGAGATCAAAGTAGCGCAGCTCGACGTCGAGATAGGGCAGGATGAGACGTTCGCGGATCCAGGCCCAGATGATCCGGGTCATCTCGTCGCCGTCCAGCTCGACGACCGGACCCTTCACCTTGATCTTGTCCATGACTCTCCCCGCGTGCCGGACCGGCCGTTGCCGCGCGGTCCCTAACCGGGGGGCAGCAGGGCTTCAAGCGCCGCGACCGACGGCAAATGGCAGACATGCGCGCGCACATGGGCTCCGGCGAAGCCACTGGCCTCGAGATGGGCGAGAAGCGCGAGGAACGGCTCCCAGAAGCCCCCGTCGCCGAGCAGCAGGAGGGGCCGATCGTGCAGCCGCAGGTTCCGCCAGGACAGCACCTCGATGAGCTCGTCGAGCGTGCCGATGCCTCCCGGCAGGGCCAGGACCGCGTCTGCCGTCTCGAACATCCGCGCCTTGCGGGTGTGCAGGCTGTCGACCACGTCGAGCCGGTCGAGCCCGTCGAGCGCCACTTCGAGATCCCTGAGGAATGCCGGGATCACGCCCTCCACCCGCCCGCCGGCGCTGCGGGCCGCGCGGGCCAGGGCACCCATGAGGCCGAGCGCGCCGCCGCCATAGACGAGCGTCACGCCCCTGGCGGCGAGCAGCGCGCCGACCGCGGCGGCGGTGGCCGCGTGGCGCGGATCGGCGCCGGCGCGCGAGCCGCAGAAGACCAACAGGCGGCGGATGGGGCCGGGCGCGGCCGCTGCCGGCGGCGCGTCATGGGGGTGGGCGACGGGCGGCGATGGCGGCACCCCTGGGAAGTCGGGCATGACCCGCCTATGCCATTGCGGAGGAGGCGGGGCGAGGCGCTGCGCCAGTTTGTCCATTGAAATCGGTCCTGCACCGCCGCTATGGGGCCGGAGTTTTCCGAACCACACGGGACTGCACGATGGCAAGTTTGCCCGAGACCGCCGAGGGCGGTGACGTCCGGCGCCGCGACTTCATCTACATCGCCACCACGGCCTTCGGTGCGGTCGGTGCCGGGGTCGTTGCGGTGCCCTTCATCAACCAGATGAACCCCTCGGCCGACGTGCGCGCCATGGCGACCACCGAGGTGGACATCTCCGCCATCGAGGAAGGCATGGCGGTCAAGACCATCTGGCAGTCGAAGCCGGTCTTCGTGAAGCGGCTGACGGCAGCCGAGATTGCCGAGGCCAACCGGGTCGACGTGGCCTCGCTGCGCGATCCGCAGACCCTCGCCGACCGGACCAAGCCCGGCAAGCCGCAGTGGCTGGTCACGCTTGGGGTGTGCACCCACCTGGGCTGCGTTCCGCTCGGCGCCGGCCAGGGCGAGTCGAAGGGCGACTACAACGGCTATTTCTGCCCCTGCCACGGCTCGCACTACGACACCGCCGGGCGCATCCGCAAAGGTCCGGCGCCCTACAACCTCGAAGTGCCGCCCTACGAATTCACCTCCGACACCGTCATCGAGATCGGGTGAGACCATGAGCTTTCCCTGGGCCGAACAGTATGAACCCAAGCATCCGCTGATGAAGTGGATCGACAGCCGGCTGCCCCTGCCCCGGCTGGTGTTCAACGCGGTGGGCGCCGGCTATCCGGTGCCGCGCAACATCAACATCTGGTACAATTTCGGCGTCCTCGCCGGGGTTGCGCTGATGATCCAGATCATCACCGGCGTGGTGCTTGCCATGCACTATTCCGCGCATGTGTCGACCGCCTTCAACTCGATCGAGCACATCATGCGCGACGTGAACTCGGGCTGGCTCATCCGCTACCTTCACATGAACGGTGCCAGCTTCTTCTTCATCGTCGTCTATGTCCACATCTTCCGCGGGCTCTACTACGGCTCCTACAAGGCGCCGCGCGAGGTGGTGTGGATGCTGGGCGTCGTCATCCTGCTCCTCATGATGGCCACTGCCTTCATGGGCTATGTGCTCCCGTGGGGGCAGATGAGCTTCTGGGGCGCGCAGGTCATCACCTCGCTCTTCTCGGCCATCCCGCTCGTCGGCGAGCCGATCCGCCAGTGGCTCGTAGGCGGGTTCGCGCCCGACAATGCGACCATCACCCGCTTCTTCTCGCTCCACTACATCCTTCCGTTCGTGATCCTCGGCGTCGTCATCCTCAAGATCTGGGCGCTCCACATCCCCGGCTCGACCAACCCGACGGGCGTGGACGTCAAGGGCCCGCAGGACACGCTGCCCTTCCACCCCTATTTCACGGCGAAGGATTTTGTCGGCCTGTGCGTCTATCTGCTCGCCTTCGCCGCGGTGGTCTTCTTCCTTCCCAACAGCCTCGGCCACCCGGACAACTACATTCCGGCGAACCCGCTCTCGACGCCCGCGCACATCGTGCCCGAATGGTATCTGCTGCCCTTCTACGCGATCCTCCGGGCCTTCACCGTTGACCTCTTCTTCATCCAGGCCAAGCTCTGGGGCGTGATCGCGATGTTCTCGTCGATCCTGCTGCTGCTCTTCCTGCCCTGGCTCGACAGCAGCAAGGTCCGTTCCAACGCCTACCGGCCGCTCTACCGGATCTTCTTCTGGATCCTCGTCGTCGACGTGCTGATCCTGGGCTACATCGGCGCCATGCCGGCCGAGGAACCCTATGTCCGCATCGGCCAGATCGCGACCATGTACTATTTCGCCCACTTCCTCATCATCCTGCCCGTCGTCTCGGCGATCGAGAAGCCGCTCCCGCTGCCCAACAGCATCGCGGAAGCCGTGCTTGCCAAGGCCAAGCCGGTGCTCGCGCCTGCCTCCGCTCCGGCGGGTGCCGTGCAGCCTGCCGAATAAGGAACCGGAACAATGGTCCGTCTCGTCGGAATGGCCGTCGGCCTCCTGTTCGTCTTCGTGCTCTCCTGGGCGGCGCTCGCCCCGCGCGAAGCGGCCGAGCCCGACCCGATCAAGCTGCTCCACAAGCACCCGCGCGAAGTCTCCTTCCCCCATTCCGGGCCGTTCGGCACCTTCGATCGCGCCCAGCTCCAGCGCGGCTTCGCGGTCTACAAGCAGGTCTGCTCGGCCTGCCACGGCCTCTACCACATCCACTTCCGCAACCTGGAGCAGATCGGCTTCTCGGAAGCGGAAGTGAAGGCGATCGCCGCCGAATATGAGGTGCCAACGATCGATCCGAACACCGGCGAGGCGACCACGCGCCCGGCCATCCCGTCCGACAAGTGGCCGCGGCCCTTCCCCAACGAGACCGCCGCGCGCGCGGCCAACAACAATGCCTATCCGCCGGATCTCTCGCTCATCATCAAGGCGCGCAAGGACGGCGAGGCCTATGTCTATTCGCTGCTGACCGGCTATGGCGAGGAGCCGCCGGCAGGGTTCGAGGTGCCCGAGGGGCTCAACTACAACCCCTATTTCCACTCGGTGAACATCGCCATGGTGCAGCCGCTCATGGACGATCAGATCGAATATGCCGATGGCACCAGGGCGACGGTCGACCAGATGGCGAAGGACGTGACCGCCTTCCTGCGCTGGGCGGCCGAGCCCGAGCTCGAGCGCCGTCGGCGGGCCGGAATCGCGACCCTCGCCTTCCTCGCCATCCTGACGGTTCTCGCCTGGCTCACCTACCGCCGGGTCTGGGCGGGCGTGCAGCACTGATCGGCTGGCCGGGCGCGCACCCGGCCTCGGCCAGCAGGAGCAGCTCCCGCGTCAGATCGTGGGCGTCGCGCGCGTTAGTGCCCTCCTGGTTCTGCAGCGCCACGGCGACGGCGCCGGTGTCGAGCGCGATCCGGATCGAGGCGTCGACGCCGGCCGCCCCGCCCGAATGGCCGACCACCCGCCTGCCGTTCCGGTCGGTCACGCCCATGCCGAGACCATAGCCGGGGGCGGGTGAGCCGTCCGGTTCCCGCGCCGTCCGGTCCACGCGCGTCATGGCCTCGAGCGTCGGCCTGGAGACCAGCCGCCCTTCCGCGAGCGCGCGGCCGAAGCGCCAGAGATCGGGCGCCGAGAGCATCAGGCTTCCGGCCGGCCAGGCCGGCAGGCGCGCGAAGGCCTCGGCATCCGCCCCGCCCCGCCCCTCGGCATCGCCTTCGCGCCAGGCGAGGCCCCGCGAGGCAATTCCGGCAGGCCGCAGGATCCGGGTCTCGAGATAGCGGCCATAGCTGAGGCCGGAGAGCTCTTCGACCATCGCGCCGACGAGCACGAAGCCCGCATTGGAGTAGCGGAACGGGCCAGGGGCTTCCCGCGGCTCGGCCAGCACGAGCGGCACGAGCGCGCGCGCGTCCGGCGCCTTCGCCACGGCGTCCAGCACCTGTGGCCGGAGAAAGAGCGGGAGCCCGGCCCGGTGCGACAGGAGATCCCGCACCCGTAGCGCGGCGATGTCGTCGGGAAGGCCGGGAAGGTGCCGCCCGACGGGATCGTCGAAGCCAAGTCGCCCTTCCTCGACCAGCTGGCCGACTGCGATCGCCGTCATCATCTTGTTGACCGAGCCGAGATTGAGCCGCGTGTCGGGATCGATGCGCACCTTGCCCGCCGCATCGCGGAACCCGGCGGTCGCCACCACCGGTGCCTCGCCGCCGCCCAGCGCCGCCGCGCCCGAGAAGCCGGCAGGCAGGTCGATCCGGCAGCCCTGGACCGCCGCCGCCTGGGCACCCGCCGCCTGGGCACCCGCCGCCTCGGCTCCCGCCACCATCGCGAGGACGGCGAGGCCTGTTCCCAACCGCTGCATCGCGCGTCTCCCGTTGCACACCCGCTTCGCTTCGGCCAGTCTCTGCTTTCGATGCAAGGCTCGAACGAAAGCAGGGCACATGCCGTCACCGATCCGGCGGCGGCGCGCCTGCTCGCCGATCCGCGCCGCCACGGTCTCCTCATGGCCTTCGCCCCCCGGCCGCGCACGGTCTCGGACGCGGCCTCCAGCGCCGGCATCTCCCTGCTTCGCGTCTGGCGCGTCGTGCAGCAGGCGCTGGCGCTCGGCCTGCTGCGTGAGGCCGGGGCCGTGCCGCGCGCCGGCCGTCCGATGCGCCGCTACCAGACCGTCGCCAGCGCCTTCCTGGTGCCGGATTCGCTCCTTCCCACCCTCCCCAGCGCGGACCTCGCGCGCGCCATGCGCGACGCGCTCGTGGCGCATCGGCGCCGCTTCGGCGCTGCCCATCTCTTCACGGCCGGTCCCGACGGGCAGGTGCTGATCCGCCCGCTCGACGAGGTCCGATCCGGCGTGCCGGTCCGGGAGATGTGGCGCGTGCTGCGCCTCGCGCCCGCCGAGGCCGAGGCGCTGGCCGCCGCGATCGAAGCTCTCCTGCGGCCGTTCGAGGCGCGGCAGGCCGGCGGCCAGCCCTGGCTGGTTCACGCCGCGCTTGCGCCCAGGCCACCGGCGATCGTCGCGGACCGGATTCCATGAAGCTCGGCATCATCGGCGGCTCGGGCCTCTATGCCATGCCGGGCCTCACCGGCGGCTGGCGTGAGATCGAGACGCCCTGGGGCCGGCCGTCGGACGCGATCCTCGATGGCCGGCTCGAGGGCCTTCCCGTCGCGTTCCTCCCCCGCCACGGCCGCGGCCACCGCCTCGCCCCCCACGAGCTGCCGGCGCGCGCCAACATCGCCGCCTTGAAGATGCTTGGGTGCACGGCCGTGCTCGCAGTCGGCGCGGTGGGCAGCTTCCGCGAGGCGCTTCCGCCCGGCCACTTCCTCCTCCCCGACCAGCTGGTCGACGCGACGCGCGGCCGCCCGTCGAGCTTCTTCGGCGACGGCATCGTCGCGCACGTCAGCCTCGCCGAGCCGGTTGCCCGCGATCTCCTCGACCGGGTCGCATCTGCCGCCCGCGCCGCCGGGGTTCCCGCGACCAGCGGCGGAACCTATGGCTGCATCGAGGGGCCGCGCTTTGCCACCCGCGCCGAGAGCCTGGCCCGCCGCACCGCCGGCTGGGACGTGGTGGGGATGACCGCGCTGCCTGAAGCACATCTGGCGCGGGAGGCGGAACTGGCCTACGCGCTCATTGCCATGGTGACCGATTTCGACGCCTGGGCCGAAAGCCCTGTGACGACCGCCGCCGTCGTCGAGGTGATGGCGGAAAACCGCGGCCGGGCGCAGGCGCTCGTCCGCGCGACTGCCGCCGAACTCGCCGCCCGTCCGCTGCCCGTCCCGTCGGCGCAGGGCTGGGAGCGCGCGCTCGACGGCGCCATCATCACCTCGCGGGACTGCTGGCCGGAGGCGACGCGCCAGCGCCTGCTGCCCGTTGCCGGCCGGGTGCTGGCATGACCGACCTCATCGCAAGCCGCATCCGCGCCATTCCGGATTTCCCCAGGCCCGGCATCCTGTTCCGGGACCTGACCCCGCTTCTCGCCGACGGCCAGGCCTTCGCCGCCACCACCGATGCGCTCGCCCGCATCGCCGGGGACTTCCACCTGATCGCCGGGATCGAGGCGCGCGGCTTCGTCTTCGGCGCCGCGCTGGCCCAGAAGCTGGGCAAGGGGCTCATCCTCCTCCGCAAGCCCGGCAAGCTCCCCGGCGAGACCATCGGCTTCGACTATGGGCTCGAATATGGCCGCGACCGGCTCGAGCTGCACCGCCACGACCTGCCGAGGCGCGCCCGTGTCCTCCTCGTCGATGACGTGCTCGCAACCGGGGGCACCGCGCACGCCGCCGTCTCGCTGCTCACCGAGGCCGGCGGCACCGTCACCCGCGCCATCTTCGTCATCGAGCTCGCCGACCTCGGCGGTGCGGCCCGGCTCGGCGTGCCGCACGACGCCCTCATCCGCTACTGAGGCCGACACGGTCGGCGGCGCACCGGGATGCGCTGCTCGTGCCGCCCCGCTGCGCGCTCCGCTTGCGGTCCGCGCCCGGTCATTCGTCCAGAACGGTGCGCACCACCTTCGGTCGCGTGGGCGCGGCGATGAGCAGCGAGAGAAGCGCGGCGAGCACCGGCCTGCGCTCCTGGTTGCGGGCCCGCACCCGCTGCCGGACGAGCCCGACCCCCGGCCGGCGCGGCAGCCGCCGCACCGCGACGACCTCGGCTTCCACGACCAGTTCGTCGTTGGGATGGACGGGCCGGAGCCAGCGCAGCCGATCCACGCCCGGCGTGCCCAGGATTGCTGCCGGATTCTGCCGGAGATCCTCGACGACCAGCCGGTTGACCAGCGCAGCGACCAGCCAGCCCGAGACCGCCATGCGCTGGAAGAAGGGGTGGCCCTTCGTGCCGTCGTCCGAAAGCAGGAAGGGCTCGGGGTCGTAGCGGCGGGCAAACTCCAGCGCCTCGAGCCGGCCCACCCGCATCGGGCCCATCCGCGCCATGTCCCCGACGGCGAAATCCTCGAAGGTCCGCACGCCTTCGCCTCCGTGCCTCCTCAGGCGGGCGACACCTCGCGACGCACGATCGACACGCGCGGCGCGGCCACCACCGGCCAGCCGACCCTGGCCGTCAGCACCAGGACGCCATTCTGGTTCCGCACCTCGAGCGTCTGGGTGACGATGCCACCCTCGCTCCCCAGCGCCTTGTCGGTCACTTCGGCATCCACGAACAGCCGGTCCATCGGATAGACCGGGCTCGGGAAGCGCATCTCGTCCCAGAGCGGCGGCCCGGCGAGCGCAGCCTGCGCCTGGAGCATGTCGGCGTGGAGCGGCTGGAGACAGAGGGACAGCACGAAGATCGGGCTTGCGATCCTCCCGAAGCGCAGCGTTGCGTGCGGGCCCGCGGCCCCCGGCACCAGTGCCAGCGGGTCGTGCTTCTGGGCGAAGGCCTTGGCATCCGAGCCGTTGACAAGGATGGGCCCGACCTTGAGCCGATCGCCGATCTGGAACTGGTGATAGAGCTTCATGGCTGCGTTAACGGCGGCGCCCGGCCGGGTTTGACGGCCACGGCGGCCGCTGGCAGCGCGACTCCATGTCACCTGCGCCCGCCATCATGGCCATCCTCAACGTCACGCCCGACAGCTTCTCCGACGGCGGGCGCCATGCGCGCGCCGCCGACGCGATCGACGCGGGCCTGCGCATGTTCGAGGCAGGCGCCGCCATCCTCGACGTCGGCGGCGAATCGACCCGCCCCGGGGCTGCCCCGGTCCCGCTGGACGAGGAGCTGCGGCGCGTCATCCCGGTGGTCGAGGGCCTTGCCCGCCGCGGCGTTCCCGTCTCGATCGACACGCGCAAGGCCCGGGTGATGGCAGACGCGCTGGCCGCGGGCGCGACCATGGTGAACGACGTCTCGGCGCTCACCCACGATCCCGAAAGCCTCGAGACGGTTGCGGCCTCGGCGGCCACCATCGTCCTCATGCACATGCAGGGCACGCCCGAGACGATGCAGCAGGCCCCGACCTACGCCGATGTCGTGGCCGAGGTCCGCGCCTTCCTCGACGCCCGCGTCGCCGCCTGCGTCGCTGCCGGGATCCCCGAGAGCCGGCTCGTCCGCGATCCCGGCATCGGCTTCGGCAAGACGCTCGACCACAATCTCGCGCTGCTCCGCAACCTGCCGGCGCTCGGCCGCCCCCTCCTGCTGGGGGCCAGCCGCAAGGCGCTCATCGGCCGCCTGACCGGCGCCGATGTCCACGCCCGTCTGCCCGGCAGCCTCGCGCTCGCCCTCCACGCCGCCCGCATGGGCTGCGCCTGGGTGCGCGTCCACGATGTCGCCGAAACCGCCCAGGCGCTGAAGGTCTGGGCGGCTTGCGCTCCCGGCTGAATGCCGGCACGCCCGTCCGGCAACGCAAGGGAGCCATGCCCATGTCCATCTGCCGCAAGCAGGAGAAGGCCGCGCTCAGCCATGACGAGTGGACCTTCATTGCCACCACCCACCACCCCGACCTCGGGGCCGTTTCGGACCAGGACCTGTCCGCTGCCCGCACCCGGCTTCGCGAGATGCACGCGAAGGAGCGGGACTTTACCGCCCACAAGGGCCGCGTCGCCCGCGGCACCGCCGAGCCGCGGGGCGGGAGCTTCCCCGGCACGATCGAGCGCCCCCGCTTCCGGAAGCAGATCTTCGCGAACGCGCTCCGCCGCGTGAACAGCGAGGTCGAGCGGCGCGCTGCGGAAGCTGTCTGGCAGGCGTCGCTCGAGGCGCAGAAGGACGTGCTCGCCGGCAGGCGCAGCGCAAGGGCCCGCCGGCCCGGCAGCGCGCCCACGGCGCGCCTGGGGAAGCCC
>JAJUHA010000023.1 GCA_029268145.1 Sphingomonadaceae bacterium
GCGACGCATGCTGACCCTCGGTGTCGAGAACCAGACGAACGGCGCGCTCGCGCACCTCAGGGGAAAACTTGTTCGTGGTCTTGCTCATGATGCTCCACCTTACTCAGGAGTTGGAGCCTCCGGCAAACCCAGCGCGGTTCAGATCGCCAGATCGCCCGCGCCGTTGCGCTCACCTCGCGCATGGACGGGAGCAAGCGGGATCAGCGCGCGCGCCTGCCAGGCAAGGCTGATGGTCGGCGCATCCTCGGCCCGGGTGCCGAGCGAGACCGCGCGCCATTGGCGCAGCGCCCCGCGCTCGGCCAGCGGCAGGGCGAGCCGGGCGTTCCCGGCGGAGCCAGTGAGCAGCACGAAGCGCTCGCCTGGGCCATGGGCGCCGATCGCATCACCGGTGCCGCGCCGCCCGCGCAGCAAGGTGGCAAGACGCCAGGTGCCCGGCGCGACCAGTTCGGCATCGCGGAACTGGATCACCTCCCCGCCGACGAGGCAGGCATTGGCGCCGGAGAGCACCGCCGCCTCGCTCACGCTCTCGAGCGTGTCGGACGGATCGAGGAGGCTGACGGTGAGGCTGCTTGCCCGGTCCCAGACATGGGGCGAGGCCGGTGGCAGGACGTCGAGCGCGGTGCCGAGCACGGCTGCCTCGGTGAGGTCGGCGAGCCGCTCCCAGGTGGCGCCGCCATCGGCCGATCGCTCGAGCACCGCGCCGCGCCAGCCGGCCGAGGCCCCGGCCGCGGCGAGCAGCAGGTGCGGCCCGTCGTCCTCCTCGCGCAGCAGCGGCAGATCGAGGAGGTGGGCGGTGGTCACCCCGGGCAGCAGCACTTCCTGCGGCGGCACCGGGGCCGGCGCGGCGCTGGCGATGCGCGAGAGCGCGGCGGCGCCGTGGGTCACCGCCTCGACCAGCAGGCTGCCCGGCAGGCGCAGCTCGCGCCGGGTGACCCGCAAGGTGCGCGCGCGGCCCTCGCCATCCAGCACCACCAGCTTGTCGCCCGGCTCGACGTGGAGATAGGCGATCGGCAGCTGGCAGGTGACCGTGTCGCGCCCGAGCCACTGGAGCCAGACCATGCGCTCGGCGATCGCCTTGGCCTCGGAGGCCTCGAGCACCAGCGGCAGGTCGACCGAGAGATCGGCGGTGCTGGGGCTGGTCGAGCGGCGGGCGCGCTGCGCGTTCACCTGGTAGTCGCGCGCGGGATCGAGGTGCTGCACGGTGATCTGGCGCGGCAGTTCGGCCTCCGCCGTGCGCCGGAGCTCGAGCGGCGGCGGCTCGCTGCCGAAGGGGTGGGCGCCGAGTTCGCCGGCGGGCACCCGCGCGACCGGCGTGCCATCGGCGGGGAAGAAGGCGAGCGCGCCCTCGATCTCGGCGGCATCGAAGAAGAAGGCGCTGCGCAGCGGCTCGAGCACCTGGCGGATGCTTGCCGGGCGCGCCACGGCATAGCCGGCAAGGTCGATGCGCCCGGTGCGCGCGGCATCGAGGAAGGGCACGCCGGCGAGGCTGCACAGCTCCTCGATCACGCTCGCCACCGTGGCCGAGGCCTGCGCCTCGACCTCGAAGGTGAAGTTGGGGATGCGGTTGCCGAAGTCGGCAAGCTCGAGGCGCTCGAACACCACATAGGCAAGACCGCGGTGCGCCGGGCAGCCCGCCGCACCGAGGGCTGCCTGCATGGCGGGATCGGGCATCTGGTCCTCGCTGCCGGGGTAGACGCGCAGCGCCTCGGCGTGGCGCTGCACCCCGTCGGCATCGCGGAACAGCTTGCCGTCGGCCCAGATGCGCCGCACGCCCGCGATGGGCCCGCGGCACAGCGCGATCGCGCAGTCGACATGGTAGCTGTAGGTGGTGGTGGTGGTCTTCGCCCCGCCGCCCTTGCCGCCCTGCTTCGTGGTGGTCTTCGTCTCGACGAGGCCGGTCGACCAGATGAGATTGCCGGCGATGCGGCCCGTCCCCCACAGCCGCGGGATGGGCTGGCCGTAGCTCGAGGCCTGCACCGCCAGATCGGCAAGACGCGGGCCCTCGGCGCTCACCGTGGGGGCGAACAGGGTGCGGTCGAGCGCCGAGCCGATGAGGCCGCCGATCGTGCCGCCCAGCGGCCCGCCGATCGCGGTGCCGACCGCGGAGAGGACGAGCGAGGCCATCAGTCCGCCTCCTCCTGCGCCACTCCCGGCAGGCGGAAGGCGGCAAGGATGCGCTGCGCCCAGTCCGCGTCGATGCGGTGCTCGACCACCCGGCGCCGGGGCGCATGGGCGTGGATGATCGCCGGATCGCCGGCAAGGTCGGAGCGGATCGCGAGATGCTGCGCGCGGCCCTCGATGGCGATCAGCAGCACGTCGCCGGGCCGGGCGGCGGCCGGATCGATGGGCTGCATCAGTTCGTGCGCGAGGCGGGCGAGCAGGTCGCTGTCGGGCCGGCGGGCATAGCCGGTGATGTCGAAGTCGGAGAGGCCGAGCTCATGCGCCACGGCGATGACGAGGCCGACGCAGTCGACCCCCACCCCGCGCCGCCGCCCCTGGTGGCAGAAGGGGGTGCCGAGCCAGCGCCGCGCGGCGGCCACCACCGCGGCGCCGGTGACGCGGGCGGCAGGCTCAGCCATGGACGATCTTGCCCCCGCCGCGCAGCGTGCCGGTGCTCGTGCTGCTGGGGATGATCACCGGGAACAGGCAGGCATCGTTGGGGATGTCGGGCAGGCCGAGCTGGGCCCAGTCGGCGACGTTGGAGAAGTTCGCCAGCGGCATGGGCAGAGCGGTGCGCGGGCGGGTGACGGTGATCCCGGCACTGCCCGCCGCCCCGGTCGAGGCCGAGAGCGTGACGCTGCTCACCCCGCGGATGTTGCGCCCCTGCTGGGCGGCGGTGCGCAGGCCGTCGAGGCTGAAGAGGCGCCCGGCCGCCAGACTGCCGCCCACGGCGAGCGGGTTGAGGGTGCCGGTCGAGCCGTCATCGAAGGTGACGGTGAAGGTGGCGTTGGCCGCGGTCGCGCCGCCGGGGCTGTAGATCTCGTACCACCACTGCAGGTCGGAGAAGTCCGCGCGGCCGATCCGGTCCGCTGCGACGCCGAGCGTCTGGACATCCACGCCAACCGTTTGCGCGCTCGTCACCGAGAGGTTGAGCCCGCCCATGTGCGCCAGCCGGTCGTGGATCTCCAGCGTCGTGGCGCTGGCGCTCGAGACCGCCCAGAGCCAGGCGAGATAGCTGCGCCGCGGCGCGGTCTGGTTGGCAAAGGGCAAGGCACCGACCAGCGCGCCCGTGCAGACCTCGGCCGCACCGGGGATGGCGCCCTGCCCCGGCGTGCCGGTCGCGCGCCACAGCGAGGCATATTGACCGGCAGAGCCGGAGCCGAGGGCGATGGAGCCCTTGTCGATGACGATGCGACTGGCGCCGTTGGCAAGCGCATCGATCAGCTGGTCACGGGTGGTGATCGGCATGGCTGGGGTCCTCGGGTTCAGGGCGCAGGGTCGGGGGTCACATCGGGCCAGGCCGCGATTGCGGCGCGGCGGCGGGCCTCGCACAGGGCAAGGTCGATGTCGCGCTGGCGCAGCGCGCGCTCGGCCCCGGCGGCGGTGAGCGTGCCGTCAGGGCCGGTCGGGAGCGGGGTGCGCGTGCAGGGCTGCAGCGCCACCTGCGGGGGCGGCGGCACCTGCCAGGCCAAGGGCAGCGGCGCTGGCCTCGATGGACTGCACGCGCTCAGCATCAAGGCACAGCACAGCGCCGGCAGGGGTGGTCTCATGGGTGCGGGCCTCCTCGAGCGAGCGGATGATGATCGGCTGCAGCCGCTCGCGGGTGATGGCATAGGCGCTGGTCGCCGCGTTCACCCGGCGGGCGGCATCGGCCTCGAGCGCGGCGATCTGGCGGGTCTGCGCCTCGAGCGCGGCCTGCCAGCGCGCCGCCGCTTCGGCCGCGGCGCGGGCCTCGCCTTCGGCCTTGCGCGCCACATCGACCCGCCAGAGCATCAGGCCGATGACCGCCAGCGCCAGCAGGCCGACTGCGAACGGGGCGAGCAGACGGTGAGCGGCGTTCACGGCTCGCCCGCCTCGCCCCGGTCGGCCCCGGGGCGCTCCCACAGCAGCATGGCAGCGAGGCTGGCGAGCGCGGCGGCCGCGGCGGACCAGACCTGCCACTCGGCCTCGGAGATCCCGAGCGCGAGCGCGAGGCCGGCGAACCCCGCCCAGGTCGAGGGTTCGCGCATGCGATTGACGAGATAGCGGATCATGGCAGTCTCCATCGGCGCCCCGCCGCCAGCCCGGCGGGGCGCAACGTGATGAGGCTTGGCTGGAAAGAGGGTCGAAGACCGCGCTCAGCCGCGCGGATCGGGATAGCGCAGCATCGCATCCTGCCCCGGCACGTGCGGCTCACCGCGGAAGTTGAGCACGTTGGCGAACTTGTCGCGGCAGGTGGCCAGCGCCTTGTCGCAGCCGGCATGGAGGATGAAGCCATCGCCCACGGCGATGTCGCGCCCCATCGGCTCCCACAGCTCGATCCGCCCGCCCACCTGGCTGCGCACCTCGCAGCGCCGTCCGGCATTGGCGCCGCTCGTCCAGACGAGCTCGCCATAGTCGGCCCAGCCGTCGGGCCTGTCGAGACCGGAAGCCTCGAACACCCGGTTGTCGCTCACCGCGCCGAGGCTGCCATCGGTGAGCGCGGTGACGACCGCGCTTGCGGCATGGGCGGCGCGGCTCACCCCGCATTGGGGCGAATAGAGATCGACCCGGCATTCGGGGCTGTAGCTGTCGATCACCGGCTGCTGGATCGCCTGGGCAAGCCCGCGCAGCTCGGCACGGAAGGAGCCGCCCGCCGCGCTCACCGTGCCGATCCGCCCGCGCCGCACGATGGTGCGCGGCAGATCGGGCGCGCTCCAGTCGATCACGAACAGCTCGACCGCGGCATGGTCATAGACCCCGGCGAGCAGGTCCGCGGCGGTGATCGCCTCGGCATCGAGCGCGCCCAGCAGCTCGACATCGCCCACCGACATGTCGGCGGCCGAGGCGATCTGGCTGGCCGAGAAGGCATGGGCGGGCCGGTATGTCAGTCCCTCCACCACCAGCGGCCGGTCGTGCGAGGTGAACCCCAGCACCACCCCGTCGGTGCGTTCGATCCGCCAGCACTGGGCAAGGTGGGTGAGGCCGCCCCACAGCTTCCAGTCGCGCCGGTCGAAGGTCCAGCCGTCGCGCATCACCTGCTCACGGCTCCAGACGAACACCTCGGCCGGCCCCTCGCGGAAGGCGCGCCAGATCGCCCGGTCGGTCTCGTGCCAGATCCAGGTGGTCTCGGGCCTCAAGGTGAACCCGGCGAAGTAGTGGATCTGCTCCTTGGGATAGCCGAGCACCCGGGTGGCGAGCAGCCAGGTCAGACGGGCAAGATCGTGCCGCCCCTCGGCGATCCAGTCATAATCCTCGATCTGCAGCACATCGAAGGCGGGATGCTGCCAGTCGGCCTCGGGAAAGTTGAGCGTGCGCAGCATCGGCGCATCCTCGCGCAGGATCTGCGGGGTGAAGACCAGCAGGTGGCTGCGCCCCTCGCTCCCGTTGCTGCCGCCCCGACCGAAATATGCCTGCGTCTCGATCGCGCCCGCGCCGGGGCTGTCCCAGGCATCGGCCCCGCCGCGAAAGCGCCGCTCGATCTGGGGCATGCGCTCTGCGGCCCCGGCCCCGCGCACCGCCTCGACCAGCCAGCGGGTGGCGACGCCCAGCTGGTCGCGGCACCAGGCGAGATAGGGCAGATGCTGCGCGGCGGGCTGGCCGAAGATGGTGGCGAGCCGCGGCGTCGGCACCGCCTGGCCGGTCGCCGCGGTGTAGGCCGCCTCGGTGGTGGCATCGTAGATGTGCGGGGCGTGATTGCCGAAGCTGCCGTCCCACCACCACGGCTCGCCGATCTGGAAGTGGCGCGGCGCGCCTTCCGGCAGCAGGTCCAGCACCGCGAGGAACACCGCGCGCAGCCAGGCCAGCGCCTGCGGATGGGTCGGCGCGATCAGGCTCGAGGGCGGCTCCCAGCCGGTCGTGGCCATGGTGCCGTCATGCGCGCGCTGCGCCCAGGCCGAGGGCATGAAGCGGGCGAGGATCTCGAAGGAGACCGAGACGATCACCGTGTAGCCCAGGGCGTGCAGGCGCGCGAGGAAGTCGGCAAGCCACTGCACCGTCGGCGCGTTGAGCGGATAGGCGCCCGCATCGACCACGTGGCGCTGTTCCCCCGCATCCCAGACGAGCGCGTGGAACTTGGAGATGCCCATGTAGAGCACGTAAGGCCCGCGATAGCCCAGCGCGTGGACCTGGCGCGCCAGCCGCTCAGGGGTGAAGGGATAGGCGTTGTCGAAGCCATCGGCCATCCTCAGGTCGTGCGCGTCAAGCGGGGCGCTGCGCAGCGGCAGGGTGCTGTTGGGGCCGGAGACGGTGATGTTGGTGAGGCTCACCTCGGCCTGCGCCTCGCCGAGCGGCTCGGGCTCGGCGGTCTCGACGAAGGCCTCGGCCCCGGCCGGGATCGGGGTGCCGCCGCCGGTCACCAGCGGCGGGGTGATGGCGAGGGTCTGCACCGGCCCGCTGGTGGCGGAAGTGACGGTATAGGCCGGGACATCGGGATGCGAGCCGAGGATATAGACCCGCGCGCCCGGGGCGATCGGTCCGCCATCGCCGACGTTGAGCGTGATCGTGCTGGCCCCCGGTGCCGCCGGGGCGGCGAGCGCGCAGTCGCCCCGCCCGGCGGCGAGCGGCTGCAGCGAGATGAACAGGCGCTTCACATCGTGCCAGGGCACTGGCGCATCGGCATGGAAGCCGCCGCGCGTGCTCGCATCCAGCACCATGCGGATGTGGCAGGCATCGGGCGTGCCGCTGGTGGCATAGTTCCACAGGCGCACGTAGTGGGTGCCATTGCGGTATGTCTCGACCGTGAGCGAGACCGACTGCAGCCGGTCCATCGGCCGGATGCCGGAGGAGAACCAGTCGAACTCCAGCACGCAGCCGCGATAGTCCCGGGCGCGGTGGTAGGCGAACAGGCCGTGGTCCGCCCGGTCCTCGGTGTGCCAGATCAGGCCGGCAAGGTCGCGGTTGGTGCGGAACACCGCGCGCACTCGCAGCGCATCCGGCCCGGTGGTGATGACGCTCGCCATCATCGGCAGCGGAAAGTCGACCGTCCAGTATGCCGGCTCGAAGCGGCGGATGGTGGCATCGGCCTCGGCGCGGCGCGGCCAGGTGACGAGGCGGCTCATTCGCGGATCTCCACGATCGGGATCTCGTCGAAGCGCATCACCCCGGGCACCGGCGCGCTCGCCTCGAGCCGGTCGGTATCGAAGCGCGCCGGCACGTCGAAGGCAAAGCCCGCGCTCACCGCCACGCCGGCCGGCACGGGACTGTCGAAGATGACAAGACCGGTGTCGTGCGCGACCGTGAACCCGGAGGCCTGCTCGATCCCGCCCAGCGCCACGCGCACGCTGCCCGCCACGGGGCGGGTGATGCGGCGAATATGCGCGCTCGGCCCGCTGCCATAGGTCTTGATCAGCTGGAAGAACTGCCGCGCCCCGTCGCCGGTGCCGAGCAGCTGGTCGGTGGGCGAAGGCGCGGCACGAACGCTGCACGACTTCCAGTCCGACCAGTCGCGCAAGCGAAAGCCCCGCGCCCGCCCGGCCCGGGCATGGAAGAAGGCGAGCAGCGCCTCGTGATCGGCCAGGGTGCGCACCCCCGGCGCCACGTTGAAGCGCCGCCGCGCCCCGGCCCAGTTGCGGTTGCGCTGCTCGAAGCCCGATGCCACCTCGGTCACCTCGGTCGAGAACTCCGGCCCCGCACTCGAGCCGATGGAGATGCCGATGGGAAAGAGCACGTCGTCGAAGTCGGTCATTGGGCTCGGTTCTCCCGACTGACTCGAGAGGGCTTGGCGCGCATCGTCATATTCGATATCATGATATCAAAAGGAGGCATGCGATGGCTCAACTGGTGGTTCGCAATCTCGATGAAGAGGTCAAACGGCGGCTGCAGAAACGGGCCCGGCGCCATGGCCGCAGCACGGAAGAGGAAGTGCGCTGCATCCTGCGGCGTGCGGCACTTGAGGAGGATGTGCCCGACATCCCGCTCGGTTCGCGCATCGCCGCCCGCTTTGCCGGCCTGGGACTCAAGCAGGACATTCCCGAGCTGCGCGGTGAGATGGCACAGCCAGCCGTGTTCGACTGATGATCCTGCTCGATACCAACGTCGTCTCGGCTCTGATGCGCGACGAACCGGATCCGGCGATCATTGCCTGGCTCGACAGCTTGCCATCCGGCTCGATCTGGACCTCGACCATCACGGCCTTCGAAATCCGCTTCGGCATCGAGCTTCTGAGCGAGAGCCGCAGGCGCCGTTCGCTTGAGGAAGCCTTCGACCTGGTTCTGGCTTCCGACCTCGAGGGACGGGTTCTTCCCTTCGACGAGGGTGCAGCCGATGCCGCTGCCCGCCTCGCCGCGCGCAGGCGTCAGCAAGGAAAGCCGATCGAAATCCGTGACGTGCAGATCGCCGGCATCGCGCTGGCGCGCAAGACCATGCTGGCGACGCGTAACGTCAGGCATTTCGAGGATACCGGTGTGAACCTCGTAAATCCCTGGTCCGTCTTGCCTTGACCGAGCCTCAGACCCCCCGCCGCCCCTCGCTGAGCATGCGCGCGAGGCGGGCGCCGGCCTGCGCGGCTGAGCGGCGCACCTCCTCGCGATTGCTCACCGGCCCGTTGAAGTTGATCACCACATCGCCCGCTGCGGCCCGCTCGGAGAGCTGCCCGGCGAGCTTGGCGGCCTGGCGGCGGGTGAGCACCACCTCGCCGCGCTCGAGGATCGCGGGCACCTCGTGCGGGCCGAGCCCGGCCACCCCGCCGCCATGGAGCCGCGGCGCGGCAGCGAAGGCAAGCGCGGGCACCCGCCGCATCGGCGCGGGCGCGCCCACCACCCCGCCGGCATGGAAGATCGAACCGAACAGCGAGCCGAAGAGGTTGCCAAGATCCAGCCCTTGCGAGAACATGCGCGCGAGCGGCTCGGTCACCGCCTGGCGGAACACCAGCCGGGCGAGATCGGCAAGGATCGAGTCGATCAGCCCGCGAAAGTCGAGCTTGCCGGTGGTCACGAAGCGGGCGAAGGCATCCTCGGCCGAGCGCAGGGCGCCGGTCAGCGCCTGGCCCAGCCCCTTGCCCCAGTTGGCCGCCTCCTCGGCATAGCGCGCCAGTTCCTCGCGTACCGCCGCCCAGCCGCGCGCGGCCTGCTCGGCCGCCTGCGTGATCACCTCTCCGGCCTCGCGCGAAGCACGCCCCGCGCGCTCGGCCGAACCCTCGGCGCCGCCGCCGGGCTCTCGGCCAGCCGATCCGCCGTTGCCGCCCCCGGCCGCAGCCGCATTGCCGCCGCCACCGATCGCCTCGAGGCGCTCGTCGAGCATGGCGGCGGCCTCGCCAGCCTCGCCGATCCTGCGGTCGGCCTGCTGCATCGCCTCGCCCAGCGCCTCGAGCGCGGCGAGCGGCGCGAGCGCCTGCGCGCGCAGGGCATCGGCGCGGGCAAAGGCCGCATCGCTTTGCTCTCGCGCCTCGCCCGCCATGCGCCCCATTCCTTCGGGCATGGCGAAGGGATCGTCGGCGAAGGCCTCGGCAAAGGCGCGCCTTGCGGCACTGCCGGCCCGCGCCGCGGCCCCGGCGAAGCGGTTGTCGATCCGCGGCAGGTCGATCTCGGGCACCAGCGCGATGCGCCGCTCGGAACCCAACAGGTCGAGCCCGGCATTGGCCGCCGCGAGCAGGCGGTTGATGCCGCGCACGGCGGCGTTCAGCATCCGCTCGAGCGCCCCGATCAGGGCATTGGCGGCGCGCACCGCCAGATCGCCGAGCGCCTGCGGCAGGCGCTGCCAGATCGCAATCGCGGCAGTCAGCGCGGCCTCGAACAGGTTGACCGTGCGGTTGGCGAAGGCCACCACGCCGCGCACCGCGCCATCGAGCGCCTCGAGCACCGCGGCGCGGATCGCGTGCCAGACCGCGGCGATCCGCTCTCCGGCCACCTCAGCGAGGAGGCCCATGCGCTCCCACACCTCGCGCGCGAGATCGCCGAGCAGCGCCAGGGCCTCGCCGAAGCTGCCCGCGCCCTGCACGAGCCGGGAGAACTGGTAGACCAGCTCGCCCGCCGCCACGATCACGAGGCCGATGCCCGTGCGCGCCAGCGCGCCGCGCAGCACCACCAGCCCGGTGGCAAGGCTGCCGGTCGCGAGCGCGGCCGCCGCCAGGCTCGCCACCCAGCGCCCGGCCATGAAGGCGGCCAGGACAAGCCCGGTCGCCACCAGCCGGCCGATATTGTCGATCAGCAGCCCGATCGCCTGGCCCACCACGCCGCTGCGCCGCGCCAGCGCGGCCAGCCCATCGGCGATGGCGATGAGCACCGGGGCGGCGGCCACGGTCAGCTGGTTGACCAGCCCCTGCCAGACCAGCTGCAGCCTTGCGATGGCATCGCCCGCCTCCTCGATCGCCGCGGCATCGCTCTGGGAGACCGCCACGCCGAAGTCGGCGACGTCGCGGGTCGCCTGCTGGAGCGTGGCCGTATCGATCCGCATGAATGCCAGCGCGGCGCGGTTGCCGAACAGGTCGCTCGCCACCGCCGCCCGCTCGGCCGGCGGCACGAAGCGCTCGAGCGCCTCGCGGATGGCGATGATGCGCCGATCGACCGGCAGGGCCTGGAGCGCGGCGGCCGAAAGGCGCAGGCGCTGCAGGGCGCCCACCGCTGCGCCGCTGCCGGCCGCCGCCTCGCTCAGGCGCCGGGTGAGCTGGAAGGTGGCCTGCTCGATCTCGCCCATCGACACGCCGGCCAGCTCGCCCGCCCATTGCAGCGTCTGCACACTGGCCACCGTGGTGCCGATCGATTGGGCAAGCTTGGCTTGGCTGTCGATGAGCTCGAGGCCGGAGCGCACCATGGTCACCACACCGGCGGCAAAGGCCGCGGCCATGGCGGCGGCCGCGATCCGGATGCGCGCCTGCAGCGCGGCCGTGCGCTCGCCCGCCGCATCCATCCCCCGCGCAAGGCGCTGCGTGCTGCGCTCGCCGGCCTCGCCGATCCCGGCCAGCTCCGCGCGCACCTCGCGCCCGCCCACCACCGCAAGCCGAACCGAGACGCGTTTGTCAGCCATGGGTCGGGATATCCTTGCCTTGTCAGAATGCTTTTCTTACGTTCCTTTGATCGATCAATCAGGAGCAAGCCGATGGCCGAGACCGCAACCCTTTCCTCGAAGTTCCAGATCAGCATCCCCAAGGCGATCCGCTCGGCCCAGCACTGGCGGGCGGGGCTGAAGTTTGCCTTCATTCCCAAGGGCTCGGGCATCCTGCTCATGCCGGTGCCGAGCAAGGCGGACCTCGAAGGCATGGCCAAGGGCGCCAGAACCGAGGATTTCCGCGACCGGGCGGACAGGACCTGATGATCCTGGTCGATACTTCGGCCTGGATCGAATGGCTGGTCGGCTCGGCAACGGGAAAGCGCCTTGCCCCGCTGCTGCCGGAGCCGGATCGCTGGCTGGTTCCCACCATGGTCCAGCTCGAGCTTGCCAAATGGCTCACCCGCGAGGTTGACGAGGACGCGGCCGATCGCACCATCGCCTTCACCCAGACCTGCCAGGTCGTGACGCTCGACACCCACATCGCGCTGCTGGCAGCCGAGCTTTGCCGCGAGCATCGTCTGGCCACCGCCGATGCCGTCATGCTGGCAAGCGCGCGCATCCATGGCGCGCGCCTGCTGACCTGCGATGCCCATTTCGAGGGTCTCGATGACGTGCAATTCTTCGCCAAACGCCCCCAATAGGTGTCTGCTCAGCCCCTCTCCGCGGCCATCTGCGCATTGATCCCGCGCACCATCATCGCCTCGATCGCGGGCAGGAACTCGGCCGCCGCGCGGGCATCGATGCCGAGCGCCTCGGCCATGGCGAGCGCGGCGGCGAGGTCGAGGCCAAGGACCGCGCCCGGCACGGCGCGCAGCTGGCCGACGAGGCGCTGCGCCAGATCCCAGACCAGAGCGCCCTCGAGCGTGTGCGGTCGGTTCAGGACGGCAGGGCACTGGGCGCAGGTGGTGCTGCAGGCGCGGCAATAGCGCTCGCCTCCGCCGAAGTGCCACTCGGCGAGCCGTGCGAGGCGTTTTTTTCCTCCTCCAGCAGCAGGCCCTTCGCAACATAGCCGAGCTGGAAGGCCTCGAAGAAGGGCAGGAGGTCGAGCAGGGCATCGAGGCCATCGCCGCTCACGGCCAGGGGATTGCCATCGGCATCGCCCACCCCTTCCCAGTCGCGCACCGCGAGCCGCGCCAGCGCCTTGGCCATGGCCACCGCAAGCGCCTCGTTCGAAGCGCCCTCGCCAAGGCCGGCGACCAGCGGATCGCTGCGCGCGGCGGCCATCAGCGCGGTGGTGAGCGGCGCGACCAGCAGGCGCACCCCATGGCCGAGATCGAGCCAGAACGGCGCGCGGGCAAGATCGAGACGGATCATCGGGAACACTCCTCCTTACGCATAGCTGGCGACATCGTTGAGCAGGCGGGCGCGCAGCATGGTGCCCTCGGCCTCGTCGAAGGCGGCGCGCCACTCGTAGCGGGCCTCGACCCCGCCGGGGCCGCTGATCGCGTATTTGCTGCGCGGCAGGAACACCCGCGGCAGCTCGAAGCGCAGGGCATAGCCCTCGGGCATGGTGAGGCCATATTCGAGCGCGACCGGATCGCCATCGCTCGCCTCGCCCATGAGCGTCGCCCCGTCGAAGCGCAGCGCCAGCGTGCCCGTGGCGCTCGCCAGCGTCGGATCGGCGGCATCGATCTTGCCGTCGTCGCGGATCGTGCGGATGCGCTCGAGCGCGTTGGAGAACGTCAGGCTGCCTCCGGTCACCCCGGCCAGCACCGATGCGCCGCGGCGGACATAGCCGCGCGCCTGGGAGAAGCGCCGCGGCGCCCAGCTGGCGGGCGCGGCATCGACGGTGGTGGCGGAGCGCTCCTCGCCCTGCGCCACCAGCTGCAGGCGGGCATTGGCCGGGCCGTCCTGGCCGAGCTCGAACTCGATGCTTTCGGCCATGGTGCCGAGATGGCGGAAGAACACCGGGGTGGTGAGCTTGGGATGGCCGATCTCGATCGTGTGGCTCGGGATCTCGTCGGCCCCGCTCTGCCAGAGGTGCTCATGCCCGCCACCGGTGAGCCGCGGACCCGAGGGCGAAGCATGCGAGGCGGCGATGGTGAAGGCATTGCCAGAAGGCCCGGCCGTATCGAAGACGATCTCGAGCCGCTGGGTGCTGGCCGGGCGGCTGTAGGTGCACTTGCTGATCTCGGCATTGGCCGAAGCGTTGAGATTGGTGACCAGCTGGTCGATGGTCTGGGTCACGGTCGCCTGGATCTGGGTCTGCAGCGCCCCCGGCGTGCCGGTGACGAAGGTCCACACCACCCCGTTGAGCGTGATCGTCTGCCCCGCGGCAGGGTTGGCGGCGAAGGTGATCGATCCGCGCGCGGCCACATTGCTGGTGACGGGCAGGCCGAACAGCGCGGTCAGCCAGAAGCCGGTGCCGCGCAGGTCGATCGGCACATCGATCTGCCCCTCGTCGGTGACGAGGCCGCGCCAGGGATCCTGCGCATTGCGCCCGCGCCCGAGCAGCGGATCCTCGCCGAGCGGCTGCATCGCGGACAGGTCGGTCGAGCGGAAGTCGAGGCTGCGCCAGCCGCTCGATGGCATCACGCCATAGCTGGTCTCGCGGGCGATCTTCAGCGTCGCGTCCGCGCCATAGGCACGCAGTTTGGGCATGGGTCATCTCCGGCAGGACTGGGGGACGGGAATGCCGCGCGGGCCATGCGCGCGCGGGACAGGATTATTGTTCCAAATCATGTGCTTGGTGAGTTGATAAGCAGCGCGGACAGAGCGAACAGGATGACACGCCGCGAGTTGCGGACGTGCATCGCAAGGGAGACCAAGCCATGAGCCAGACCACCACCGCCCGCCATGAGGCCCGCGCCGACGGGGGGTGCGCCGACGGGGCCCGCCGCAATCAGCAACAGGCCCTTTCCGCCTTCATCGCCGTCAAGGCCGAGATCGACACGCTGCTGGGCCAGCTGCGGGCGCTGAGCGACGAGCACTTCCATGCCGCGCCCGAGAGCGTGAACTGGGCCCATGTCGGCAGCATCGCCCACGCCCGCAACCAGCTGCGCGAGGTCGCCCGCTTCCTCGGGATCGAAGGCTGAGAGGCAGGGAGACCAAGCCATGCCCCGCTATGTGGTCACAATCGAAAGCCGTCGCCGCAGCCGCGAGCTTGCGGCTTTCAGCGACCATATCGACGCGCGACGTGCGCTGCATGAGGCGCTCGAAGCAGCGTCCGCCTCGTCGCGCCGCACCATCCACGGTCGGGTGACCGACAGCCAGACCGGGGACGTCATCACCCATGGCCGGGCATGGAATGGCTGGGTCGGGTTCATCTGACAGGACAGGGAAGGAACAGCATCATGAAACTCTCCGACACGCAGCTCGTGGTGCTCGCCGCAGCCGCGCAGCGCGAGGATGGCAATCTCCTGCCGCTCCCCGCCAGCCTTTCCGGCGGCCTGCGCGCGCGCAACGCCGCGCGGGTGGTGGAAGCGCTCAAGCGTCGCGGGCTGATCGCCGAGACCGTCACCAAGAGCTGGGCCAAGGCGGATCCTGCGTGCAACGCCTTCTGGCGCAACGACGAGGACGGCCGCGCCACCCTGCTCCACATCACCCACGCAGGCCTTGCCGCGATCGGGATCGCGCCGGAACCGGAACCGGATGGCCCGCAGGAGACCAGCGCCGCGCCCGATGCCGCAGCGCCAACGGCGACTGGCTGTCCGCACTGCGATGGTGCGGGCCGCCACCGGCATCAGGCCGGCACCGAGCTGGAGCACACCACCCGCTGCCATGTGTGCGATCCCGAACCGGAGACCGCAACGGTCAACGCCCCGCCTGCCGCTGCGCCGCCGCGCCGCGTTCGCCAAGGCACCAAGCAGGCCGCGCTCATCGCCATGCTCGAGGCGCCCGAAGGCGCCAGCGTGGCCGAGATCAGCGCCGCGCTGGGCTGGCAGCCCCACACCGTGCGCGCCGCGCTCTCCCATGCGCTCCCCCGCCGCCTCGGCCTTGCCGTCTCCTCGCAGAAGGAGGAGGGCCGGGGCCGGGTCTATCGTCTGGCAGCGGCAGGCTGAGCCATGGCCAAGGCCAAGCTGCACGACCGTCTGCTCGCCGCTCTCCTCGCCGCGGGCGAGCGCCGTGTGCCCGAAGCGGCCACGCAGCGCACCACCGTGCCCACCTGCAGCCATCCCAAGGCGCCGCAGGGCTGGCACTACCACGTCGGGCGCGCAGGCGCCCTGCGCGTCGGTCCCACCGCCAGCGCCAGCCGCTAGGGCGAGCGAGACGCTCAGGGAGACGCTGCTCGGGATCGTGCGGCTGAAGCAGGTGGACTCCGACGGGCTGACTCGACAAGCCTGACTTGACATGTCAAGCAAGGCTTGACAGGGTGGGTCATGGAGATCGAAAGCATCGTCCACAAGGGCCTTCGCCGTTTCTTCGAGACTGGCGATCCGAGGGGCCTTGTCGGCGATGTGGCGCGGATCCGGCGGATGCTCGCCTTCATCGATGCTGCGGCAAGCTTCGAGGAACTGGCGCTTCCGCCCAACTTCGGGTTGCATCCGCTCAGCGGCGACAAGGCCGGACGCTGGGCGATGAGCGTGACCCGCAACTGGCGGCTGACCTTCGTGAAGCGCGATGCGTACAGCATCGCCGAACTGGATCTGGAGGATTACCACTGATGGCGCTTTCCATGCATCCCTCGCTGGCGGTTCATCCCGGCGAATGGCTGCGGCACGAGGTGCTTGCGCCTTGCGGCGTGAGCATCAACCGGCTCGCGCGCAGCTTCCATGTCTCGCGCCAGGCGCTGAGCAGCCTGCTCAACGGGCGGGCCGCGCTTTCGGCCGAGATGGCGATCCGCTTCGAGAAGGCCTTCGGCATTCGGGCCGAGACGCTCATGCGCATGCAGACGGCTCACGACATGGCGCGTGCCCGCGCGCGGGCCGACGAGATCGTGGTCGAGGATCTGCGCCCCGCGGCCTGATCGCCCATGGATCTTGCCAGGACATTGCCCTGGCTCGGCGACGCACCCCCGGCGGTTTCGACCGCCGGGCGCGGGGCCTCTGCGGAGGCCCCTGCTTTCTCGGCGTGCCATCCCGAACCCACTCCGGACCCATCGTGACCCCATTGCCGCTCAACCGCCGAGCGGATCGCTGACCAGATATTCGGCGGTGACCACGATCCGCGCGGTCAGGAGCGGGACGGCGCCCTCGATCGCCAGCACGCCGATCTCGGGTGCGGAAGGGACGAGCGTCTCGGCAAGGCCGCCGAGCGTCTCGTCGGCTGAGAGCGCCGCACCGATCGCGCCGAGCAGGGCATCGAGCAGCGCCTCGCCGCCGCCGGAAGGCCCCTGCGGCACGAACAGCTCGAGCTCGATGCGGTGGCGGTACCATTCGCGGCGCGGGCCGAGCGTCACCTCGGGCTCGCCCGGCTCCCCGTCGCGCAGGATGACGAGCCCCGCAGGTGGCACCTTTTCGGGCAGGGCCGCATTGCGCCGCACCGGAACCGGGAGCGCAGCGTCCAGCTGTGCCATGAGCGCGGCAAGAACGGCCTCACGCGTCGACATCACCGATCCTCACTTCCAGCGCCGCACGATGCGATCCTCGAGCCGTCCGATCCAGCGCTCGGCGGCCGGCGCGATGTCGAGCCGCTTGCGCAGGCGCACCTGCGGCACCAGCACGAAGAGCACCACGCTGACGAGGCCGCGCCCGGTCCTGAGCGCCGTGGCACTCGCCCGGGCATAGCCGCCGCGCCGGCCGCTGCGCGCCCGCAGGTTCTCACCGACCAGCAGGGCGGGCCGGCCCGCCCGTCCCGGCACGAAGCGCAAGGCTTCGCCCATCCGCTGCTCCCACAGCCGCGGGGTAAGCCGCCGGCCACCGGCGCGCATGGCCTTCGCAGCAGCGGTCGGGATGGCAAGGAAGGTGCCGCCGCGCGCGCGGATCAGCGCGCCCTCGGCATGGCCGCGGATGATCATCGGCGCCTTCGACCACACCAGCCCCGCCGCCCCGAGGCTCGCCTCGCCCTTGGGCCAGACCTGTCCGCGCCAGGTGCGCGCCAGCCGCGTTCCCAGCCCCGCGCCTGTCACCTGCGCGCGCAGCTCGTCCTTGAGCCCGCCGGTCGCCTCGGCGACGGCGCCGCTCACCGCCTGCTCAGCCGCGGCCACCTCCTCGGCCATGATCTGCCTGAGATCGCCGATGGTGGTAAGCTCAAGCCTCATGGCCCGCGCAGCTCCGCCGTCCAGACGAGGCGCTCGGCATCGCCGAGCGGTTCGCCCTGCACGATCCACGTCTCGCCTGCGACTTCGATCGTGTCTCCGGCAGAAAGCAGCGGCACCTCGGCCATGCGCAGATCGGCAAGCGCGGTCGGCGCGTGCAGGCGGGTCTCGCCCCAGCCAACCACCCGGTCGGGACGGCGCAGCACCACCCGCACCGGCACAGGCGCACCGCTGCCGCCCGCCCGCCAGAGGCCATCGCGCGCAAGGTTGGGATCGGCGAAGAGATCGTCGATGGCCTCCGCGAAGGGGCTCATGCTCAGTTGCTCGAGAAGATGCGCACCGCGAGCCGCGGGCGCTTGTTGACAGGCAGGATCGACGCCTCGGTCTTGACCTCGATCGCGCTGCCATCGGGCCGGGCGATCTGCCGCGCGTAGATCGGCAGGCCGACCGTGTTGACCGTCTCGATCAGGTTGGCAGGCGCACCGTAGGTGACGAAGGTGTCGAGCGTGCCAAGCGGGAAGGCGATGCCCTCGCCGGAGGGGATCAGCGTTTCCGTTGCGCCGGTCGAGAGGGTGACGGTGGCATTGTACTCCTCGAACACGATCCCGGCGAAGGGGAAGCGCCGGCGCGTGTCCTCGCGCAGCGGCTGCGCCCCGGTCGAGGAATAGTACTTGTAGGCCTCCTCGACCTTGGCGTGACCGATCAGCCTGTCGAAGAACTCAGGACTGACGAGCGCGAGCACACCGGTCATGGTCTCGCCCTTGAGCTCGGTCTCGATCTTCCTGAGCACGTCGCGCACCTTGCCCTGGGCCTGGGTGCCGGCGGTGCCGAGCAGGAAGTCCGTCTCCTGCTGCGCCAGCCCGAACTCGGTGAAGTAGTTGTAGAGCGTGGTGCCGGCGCCATCCCTGACGATGCCGCGCAGCGCGTTGACCTCCATGTACTCGCGCGTCTGGGCGTGCTTGACCCGCATGCGGGTGAGCTTGCGCTCCATGACGGTGGCGAGCGGATCGGCGGCGTCGGCGACGCCGAAACCGCGCACGCCCTGGATATCCTGCGGCGTGATCACGTCGTCGTGCGGGATCCAGGGCACCGTGAAGGAGCGCATGGAGCGCGTGTCGCGATTGGCGACGGTGGCGGGACCGCCCAGCGGCACGGTGGGCAGGAGGTTGAGCACGCCCTCGGCCTGCTCGATGACGACGGAGCGCTGGGTGATGCCATCGAAGCGGAACAGGCCCATCTGCCCGAGCCGGGTGTAGACATTGGGCAGGATGTTGATGGCCTGGGTCATCTCGGCGAGCGAGTAGCCGCCCGCGTCGAACGGGTTGATCATGGCGACCATGGGGTCGGGTCTCCTTGGGCTGGAACGGGCATGAAAAAGGCCCCGAAGGCGGACGCCTCGGAGCCGGTCAGAGAGTCAGAGGGGAAACGTGAAGATCAGGCGGTGTCGCGCGGCACGATGCCGGCAGCGCTGAGCTCGGCGTGTTTGGCTGCCGCCTTGGCCGCGTCATCGACGGAGGCGTCGAAGACCAGCGCCGCCCTGGACACGATCGCGGGCCCGCGGGCGATGACGAGGCCGGTCCTGTCACCGGCCGTGGCGTCGACCGCCTCGGTCAGAACGGCGCTTGCGACTTCCGCGCCCTCGTCACCGACAACCTGGGCCGCCGGCGAGAGCCGGTACTTGCCCGAAGCGGTGATCCGCCCGAGCACGGAACCGAGTGCATAGCTCGTTCCGGCCTTGAGCGTGACGGTCTCGCGGCAGTAGCTCGCATTGAGCTCATACTTGAGAAGATCGCCCAGCGTGGGCGGCATGGTCAGCGCGGGCATGGATCACCTCCTCATGCGTTGCGGTTGGTGGTCGCGGCGCGCTCTCGCGCACGGCGGACGATGGGGCTGTCGCCGCCGTTCGATGCCGGCGAACCGGCCGGTGACGGCGCCACGGCGACGACAGAGCTCGCCTCAGCGCGTGCCGCGAGGGCGTCAAGGATGGAGCTTCGCAGCGCATGCGGCGCCACTCCATTCGCCATGGCGTCGGCGGCGTCGATGGCGACGCCCAGCCGGGCGCCTTGGGCGGCGATCGCGGCGATCTCGGCATATTCGGCCCGGAGCCGCTCGGCTGCAGCCTCAGCCGGGGCTTCGGGCGAAGCCGGTGCGGAGACGGGAGCCGCCGGTGCAGGTTCCGGTGCCTGGCCGTCGTCCACCTGGGATTCCGGAGGATTGGAGGCGGGCGCATCCGTCTCGATGTTGGCGGCTGTATCGTTCGCCACTTCGGTATCGGTGGTCATGTCGAGCTTGCTCCTTGGAGGTTGAACGGCAGAGGTGCGCCGCTGGGCGCCTGCCTTCGCCGGGGCGAGACCCCGGCTTCGGACCGGTCGATCGAGCGTCGCGGCGAGGTCGGCGAGGGCCTGGTCGACGCTGCCCAAGCGGTCCGCGAAACCGATGTCGATACCGCGCCGGCCGCGATAGATGGCAGCCTGTGTTGCGCGGACCGCGTCCGGGCTCATGTTCCGGTTGCGCGCGATGAGCGCGACGAGTTCGTCATGCAGCGCATCGACATCGGCCTGGATGTCGGCGAAGGCCTCAGGCGAGAGCGGCTCGTGGAGATTGCCATCGACCTTCTTCGCGCCCGCGTGGATGAGCGTCCACTTGAGGCCGGCCATCGCGTCGGCGGCGCTCTCGTCGACATGGATGGCGACGACGCCGACCGAGCCGACCTCACCGGTGCGGGTAACGTAGAGACGGTCGGCGGCGCTCGCGATGGCGAAGGCGGCCGACAGCGCGCTTTCGCTCGCCACCGCCCAGAGCGGCTTCTGCGCGGCTTCGCGCAGGGACACGAGGCGATCGACCAGATCGAACAGACCGCCGACCTCGCCGCCCGGCGAGTCGAGCTCGAGCAGCACGGCGCGGGCCGAGGGCTCCGCGAAGGCCGCCGCGACGGCGCTGCCGATCGCGCCATAGTCGGTCGCGCCGAAGAGCGCCGTCAGCCAGTCGCCCCGGCCCACCAGCGGTCCGAGCACCGGCACCACGGCGATGCCGCTCTCGGTCACCGTGAAGCCACGCGATGCCGCCCGATCGGCGTCGGGGAGGATCGGCGTGATTGCAGATCGCGCATGGACGGTCAGATCGGCGGCGAGCAGTCCGTCGAGCGCGCGCGGCGCGATCGCCAGCGGCTGGCCCAAGAGCCGAGCGAGATAGGACCGATGCATCATTGGCACGTCCTTAGGCGAGGAGCCTCGTACGGACGCGCGCGGCGATCGCGGTCATGTCGAGGCGAATTTCTGCGTCGCCGATGCGGGCGGTCAGAACATCCTGCCCCGCCGTCTCCAAGGGCGAGTGACCGATGATCGTAGCCGCACGCGACACGGGAAGCCCCAGTACCTGCAACTGTTTGATCGCAGCCAGATGGATGGCGTCCCGGAGCGTGAAGGGACGGTGAACGCCGCGCCGCGTCGGATGGATCGGATTGACATATTGCAGATTGATCCATTTGTGGATGCACGCCGGGCTGACGCCCGTGGCCGCGCAGACCGCATCGATCGTGAACGTCCGTTCGGTCATCACGACCTCCTCAGGTGTCGAGAGATTGCGCTTCCGTCGCGGGGACGGATTCATCCGTCCCGGACGGGTCGGTTGGGATGGACGCCTTGCCAAAGGCAAGCCCGAGCTGGCGCTCTCGCGCACGGTCCGCAGCGATCTCGGCGTCGACCTGGTCGGCGTCATAGCCGCGCTCGGCGAGCGCCTGGGTGCGGCTCTTGAGCCCCGCCTCGATCTGCTCGATCTCGGCGCGGGCATCCTTCAGCGGATCGACCCAGTCCCATTTGGGCGGCAGCCAGGAACAGGCAATGTGGTCACGGCGGCGCGCCTCGTAATCGGGAAGGTCGAGAGTGCCGGCCATGACCGCCGTATCCATCCAGCGCGCCCAGACGCGCCGACAGATCTGCCAGACCATGACCGAATGCTGATAGGCCTCGATGCGGCGGCGGAACTCGAGGAGCGCGAGGCGCGAGTTCGAGTAGTTCGCCTTCAACATGTCGTTCGACAGATATGCGTACGGAATGCCGAGCGCCGCCGAGACCTGCAGGAGCGTGCGGTACTGGAACGGCTCGTAGGTCTGCCCGACATCCGCCGGCGCCGAGGTCTGCACCTCCTCGCCCGGCTCCAGCATCACGATCTGGCCGGGCTGCAGATCCATCGTCCGCTCGCCGCTCTCGTCGCTCTCGGCGATGTCAAAGGGCTCGGCCGGTGCCGGCGTGGTGATGAAGAGCGCATGCATCGCCGCGACCTTCTTCCGGTCGAGCTCGGCATCGTCGTACTGGTCGAGCAGGAACAGTTTCACGATCCCCGGCGCGAAGCGCGAGACGCCCCGCAGCTGCCCGGCATCGACCGGATCGATCACGTGGATGACCTCGGATGCAGGAACACGAACGGTCTCGCCCATGAGCCCCGGATCGGTCACGTCGCCCGGGTGCCGGCGCAGGAAGTGATAGGCGACGCGCCTGCCGATGCCATCGAACTCGATGCCCTGGCGGACGACATTGCCGCCGGGAAGCTGCTCGTTGCGGCTGAGCGGCAGCATCTCGGAGGGGATCATCTGCAGCTGCAGCGGCACCACGAGCCCGTCCTCGGGCCGGCGCGGACGGAAGCGGAGGAACACCTCGCCGGCGATGAACACCTCGCGCGCGGCGCGCCGTTGCAGGCCATAGAAATCGGTGAACCCCTCCGCATCACTGTCGTCGGTCCAGTCGAGCCAAAGCCGCTGCACGCGCGCCTTGAGATCAGCGTCAGCGATCAGCGAGGACGGCTTGATGCCGTTGCCCACCACATTCCCGGCCCAGCTCTCGATCGCGTTCGCCGCATAGCCATTGTTGCGCACCAGCCAGCGGGCGCGCGCGGTGATGTCGGCGCCGGCAGCCGCGATCAGCGTGTTGAGATGCGCCCGGCTCGGCTGGAAGTGCCGCAGCCTGCGGCTTGCCTGCCCCGCTTCGAAGCCGCCCACCAGCGCGCCGATGCGGCGGCGCCACCGTGTGATCGATTCCAGCACGGGTCACAGCCCCTTGGTTGCCGTCGTGCGAACGATGCGGCGGCGCGCGCCGGTCTGCGCCTCGGCGATCCGCCGTTCGAGGTCGCCGAGGGCGGAGGCCATTTCGGCATCGCTCGCATAGGTGATGCGGCGCCCCTCGATCTCGACGGTGCGCACGCCGCGCCAACGGGCGGCGAGCAGCGCATCGCGGCGCGCGATCATGTCCTCAAGCGTCATGGTCCTGGTCTCAAACGAGATAGCTGGGCGTGATCACCCGTCGGCCGCGCCGGGCTGGCGCGCGTCGCACCAGACCCGCGGAGGCGATCCCTGGCGTGCCGTGGTGAGAACCAGCAGTCTCTGGCGCCACCGGGGCACACCGATCGAGCGAACCCACCTGGCCTTCGAGATCGCGCCACCGGGCTTCCCCCCAGCGGTCGGCGCCGGCGATCCAGGCGGCAGCGCGGGCGTAGACCCGGCAATCGAGTGCCTCATTGCGCTCGCGCAGCTTCTGCCATTCGAGCTTCGCGAAGCCGCGCTTCGTGCGCACCGTGACCAGCTGTTCGGCCACGACCTGCTTCAGCCACTCGCTCTCGACCCATGTCGGCAGGTGGATCGTGCCGGGCGGGAACGCCGCGCCCTCGGCACGTTCCTCGGCCGTCGGGCGCTCCAGCCGCAGGAAGCGGTAGGTTTCGGCCTTGAAGGTCGAGACCGCCACCGTCCAGAGCCGGGCGCCCCGACGCAGGCGCTTGCCGCCCTCGGTCGCATCGACGAAGGTGGGGCCGGAGACCGGACTGGAGCGATTGAAGCCTTCGAGCCCCTTGACCGGCGCGACCTGTGCAAAGCCGACCTTGCGCGCCCAGCCGTAGACGGCCGGGGCTTCGTAGCCCGTGTCGATGGCAAGCCGCGCGATCCGAAGGTGCGCTCCGTTTTCATGCGGCCACGACCGGTCGAGGAGTGCCGTCAACTGGTCCCAAGCATCATGCCGGTCCGGCCCGCCCTCTACACGCACGTGATCGACGAGCCAGCTCTCCAGTCCTCGGCCCCAGGCCCAGACATCGACCTCGATGCGGTCCTTCTGGACATCCGCGCCCGCCGTCAGGAACAGCCCGCCCGCTGGCACCGTGCCTGGCCGCCACGCCTCGCGGCGGTCGTAGAGCCGCTGCCAGTCCGGCGCCTCGCCGGTTTCGACCCATGTCTCGCCAAGGATGGTGTTGCGGAACGCCTTGATCGCCTCGTCGGAGCCTTGCGCCGCCTCCCAGCTGCGCGCAATCCGTGACCAGCTGAGCCAGCCGACAGGCGAATAGAGCGCCGAGAGATGGTACCCGACCGTGGTGGGATCAGCGGCGACAGCGGTCGCCCGCCATTCGCCGCGCTCCAGCATCGCCGTCTTGTGGTGCTCCGCGATTGCCGCGTCGCAGCCCTCGCAGTAATACTCCGCCGTCTCTGGCCGCCCCTTCTGCCAGCGCAGCCGCTCGAACTTCAACCACTGCATCGCCCCGCAATGCGGGCACGGCACGAAGTAGCGCCGCTGGTCGGACGCCTCGTATTCCCGCTCGATCCGGCTCAAGCCCCGGATCGTCGGCGTCGAGACCAGGAACACCTTGCGCCGATGGGCGAAGGTCAGCGACCGCGCCTCGGCCAGGGTCACCGGGTCGCCTTCCTCCTGGACGCAAGCCGGATAGGCATCGACCTCATCGAGGAAGATGTAGCGCGCCGGGGTCGAGCGCAGCCCGACCGCCGAGTTCGCACCGGTCATGATCAGGATGCCGCCCGCGAATTCCTTGGACAGCATCGTGTTCCCGGCATCGCGGGATCGGGCCGGTTTGACCCGCTCCCGCAGCTCCGGGCTCTCGTCGATCAGCGGGTCGATCCGCTGGCGCGAGTTGCGCTTGGCCAGTTCGACCGTGGGCTGGACCGCGAGCATGGGGCCCGGCGCCTGGTGGATCGCGAAGCCGATCCAGTTGTTGCCGGCTTCCGTCGCCCCGACCTGCGCGGCCTTCATGAACACGATCCGTTGCGCCGCGTCGCCGGGCGACAGCCGGTCCATGATCTCCCGCATGTAGGGCGTGCGCATCGTGCGGTAGCGCCCCGGTTCGGCCGAGGCGCGGGACGCCAACAGCCGGTGCCGGTCCGCCCATTCCGAGACGGTGAGGTCGGGATCCGGTCGGATCCCGTTGCCCCAGGCGCGCAGGATCTCAGCAGCGCCTTCGAAATCCCTCAGGCCATCTTCGTCACCGGAATTCGGGCGCTTCCCTCTGGCTAAGTTCGTCGAGGTGGGCGCGGACATGTTTCTCCAAGGCCTTCTGCATGGCGGCCGCCTCCACGCCGAGTTCGGCCGCCATCAGCGCCGCCGCGCGCGCCGGCCAGTTCACCCAGGCATCACGCTCCTCGCGTGCCAGCCGGAACACGACCGCAACCGCCCGGGCGCGGTCGACGAGTTCTCCCTTGAGCTTCTGAAGCCGGATGCGCCGCTCCTGGGCCTTCAGCACCTCGTTCGCAGTCTTGGCCTGCAGGAAGGTCGTGCCGGTGCCGACGGGCGGCGCGGCAAGCCCTTGTTCCCGCAGAGTGTCGCCAACAGCGGACACGGCCGCGTCGGGTACCGGCTTGAGCTTGGGTGCCGTAGTGCGCCGGGACTTCGACGGGTCCGTCATCGCCGCCCGGCGTACATCGCTCGCCTCTGCGTCGATGCTGCCATCCTCATGGAGGACCAGCCGTCCCGCCGCCTTCGCCTTCTGGATCGCGCCCCGCGAGAGACCGACGCGCGCGGCGTATTGGCGCTCGCTCAGCCCCTGCATGGCGTTCTCCGATTATTGTTCAGATTCAGGCGCTTATCGAGTTGATAAGCGGTTCGGACAGAGCGAACGTGGCTTTCAAGACCACGCTGCAATTCGGCACGAGGAGCCACAGAGATGACCCGACGCGCCACCGACAACTCGAAGGCACTCGACGCCTTCATCGCCGCCAAGCTGGAGATCGACAGCATGCTGGAACGCCTCAAGGCGCTCAGCGACGACCACTTCGAAACCAATCCCGACGAGATCAACTGGGGCCATGTCGGCACCCTGAGCCACTACCGCGACAAGCTGCGCGAGATCACCGACACGGCGTTCCGCGAGGGCGAGCACGCCGGGTGAATTCCTGCACCTGCCTGAACTTCGGCCGCGCCGTGCCGCGCGGCTTGGGGTCGTAGAAGGACCGCGACGGTCGCGGTTCAACAAGGAGACGACCCCATGACCAAGCTCACCGACACGCAAGCCGTAATTCTCAGCGCCGCCGCTCAGCGCGACAGCTACAATGTCCTGCCGCTTCCCGGGTCCCTGCGCGGAGGCGCCGCCACCAAGGTGGTGGAGACGATGATCGCCAAAGGCTTCATCGAGGAAGTCGATGCCGACGTCCGCAAGGGCGAGCTTGTCTGGCGCGAGACAGGGGACGGTCACGGCACCACGCTGGTGGCGACCAACGCAGGCCTCTCCGCCATTGGCATCGAGCCCGAGGGCACCAGCACCGCGCATGAAAGCGCGCCGGACACCCCCGCCGAGCAGACGGAAGCGCCCGCGACGCGAACACCGCGCGAAGGCACCAAGCAGGCCGCGCTGATCGCGATGCTCCGCGCGCCGGGAGGTGCGACCATTGCAGAGATCGTCGCGGCCACCGGCTGGCAGCCGCACACGGTGCGCGGCGCGATGGCGGGCGCTCTCAAGAAAATGCTTGGTCTCGAAGTGA
Source organism: Sphingomonadaceae bacterium (assembly GCA_029268145.1). Taxonomy (GTDB): domain Bacteria; phylum Pseudomonadota; class Alphaproteobacteria; order Sphingomonadales; family Sphingomonadaceae; genus Thermaurantiacus. Next base: position 25,980 of record JAJUHA010000023.1, read on the forward strand.
CCTCCGAGAAGATTGAGAGCCGCGGGCGGGTGTACAGGCTGGCGGAGGGCTGAACCAGGCATCCTCCCTTGCGATCATACCGTCCGTGCCGGCAGCCCCCGAACGAAGCGATCGACGCTGTCAGACCGCGCCGATCCGACAAGTGTGGCTTGACATGTCAAGCGTCGCTTGACATATGAAGGCATGGATATCGAGAGCATTTCCCACAAAGGCCTGCGCCGGTTTTTCGAGACCGGGAACGCGAAGGGCCTGGTGGGCGATGTGAACCGTCTCCGCAAGATGCTGGCGTTTATCGATGCTGCTGCCAGCTTTGATGAACTCGCTGTGCCGCCCAATTACGGGTTGCACGAGCTGGTCGGCGACAAGGCCGGGCGTTGGGCAATGACCGTCACCCGAAACTGGCGCCTGACCTTCATCAAGCTCGATGAGCACAGCATCGCCGAACTCGACCTGGAGGACTACCACTGATGGCCCTGACCATACACCCCTCGCTGGCGGTTCACCCGGGCGACTGGCTGAAGAGCGAAGTCGTCGAGCCGCATGGCATCAGCATCAACCGGCTGGCGACCAGCTTCCACGTGTCGAGGCAGGCGCTCAGCAACCTGTTCAACGGGCGCGCGGCCCTATCTGCCGAGATGGCCATCCGGTTCGAAAAGGCTTTCGGCATCAAGGCCGATACGCTGATGCGGATGCAGACCGCCCATGACATGGCCCTGGCCCGGGCCCATGCCGACGAGATCATCGTCGATGAGGTTCTGTCTGCCACCTGATCGCATCAGGCCGGCTCCATTTCGGAAGGAGCAGGGCTGAGCCGCTCGGCCTTCACCTCGGCGAAGGTCCGGCCGTCGCCGTCGAGGATTGCATCGCGCCCAGTCTCCGCCTGCCAGCGCTCCACGGCGACATCGACATAGGCCGGGCTGATCTCCATGGCGAAGACACGGCGCCCGTTGGCTTCGCCCGCCATGATCTGCGAACCGGAGCCCGAGAACGGCTCGTAGCAGAGGCCGCCACGCGCCACGTGCTGGCGCATCGGGATCCCGAAGGCGTCGAGCGGTTTCGGCGTCGGGTGGTCGGGGCGCTCATCCTTGGCGAAGGACGGCATTTCCCACGTCGAGGGCAGCGTCTCATCCGAGACCTTCGGCGGACGGTTCGGGCGCCGCCAGCCCATGAAGCAGGGCTCATGCTTCCAAAGGTAATGGGACCGGGTCAGGACGCCGCGGTCCTTCACCCAGATGATCTGCTGATGGACGAAGGCGCCGGCCTTCTCCCAGCACGCTTCCAGCATCGCCTGGCGGCGCGAGGCGTGCCAGCAGTACCAGGCCGCGTCCTCGGTGATCGCCTCGGCCACTGCGGCCGCTATGAAGCCGTCATAAAGCTCCGCGCCCTGCGAACTGTCGTCCCAAGTGACGCCGTAGGATTGGCTCCAGTCCTTGTTCCGCGTCGCATGGTTGGAGCCGTCGTAGTCCACCAGATAGGGCGGGTCGGTGGCGAACAGGACCGCGCGCTCGCCGTTCATCAGACGGCGGACATCGTCGTGCCTTGTGCTGTCGCCGCAGAGCAGCCGGTGATCCCCAAGGATCCATAGATCGCCCTTGCGCGAGGCCGGATTGCGCGGCGGCTCGGGGATGGTCACGGGCGGAACCGAGCCGCCAGCCCCGCCGTCTTCATCGTCTGCTTCCGGGTCGTGCGCGAGGAGCTTGTCGAGTTCGCCGTCGGAGAATCCGACCAGCGACAGATCGAAGTCCTCGGCCAGCAGTCCCTGCAGCTCGGCGGAGAGCAATGCCTCGTCCCAGCTTCCGAGTTCCGTCAGCTTGTTGTCCGCGATGCGGTAGGCCCGGCGCTGCGCCTCGGTCAGATGCCCGAGCACGATCACAGGCGCCTCGGTGAGCCCCAGCTGCGTCGCGACAAGCACGCGCCCATGGCCTGCGATCAGTTCCCCGTCCTCGGCCACGAGGCAGGGCACGGTCCAGCCGAACTCGGCCATGCTGGCGGCAATCTTGGCGACCTGGTCCGCGCCGTGCACCTTCGCGTTCTTGGCGTAGGGCTGGAGGCGCGAAAGCGGCCAGGTCTCGATCCGCTCGGGGGCGAAGCTCAGCGTCATGGGTCGGATGGGTCCGTGGATCGAAGTGGACACCTGTGGTCCTGGGCTCCGGAGACCGCGCTGGACTCCGTGCGGAGTCCAGCGGGCGCGACGGGCGTCCGGCCATCAGGCGCGTGTTCGTTGTTGGTTTCTCGGGATCTGCATGGATCCGGCTTCCGGGTGGCTTCCCAAAAATCCGGCCCTGTCGCTGGCGATGTCCCGCGCCTCGCCCGCCAGCATAGGATTTCCGCCAGGAAGGACCCGCGAACTCGTATGCTTGGGCGATGTTGACGTGAACGGCCATCGATCCGTTACGAAAGGATCAGGCCGGATCCTTTACTTGGATCGGTTCCAGCGAAAGGATCCGTGCGCTCGTGATCGCGACGCGCGCGCCTCTCCCGAGGATAGGCAGAAACTACCCAAGAACCGGGGTTTTCGTCTCTTCGAAAAGTGTCCGGCGGACACTTTCCGCTTCGCTTCGCGAGCGTGCGATCACTCGCCGAGGAGCGCCCGCAGATCTTTCATCAGCAGGAAGAGGTGATAGGGATCGGTCGGACTCGGCTCGAAGTCGAACTGCTCGTACCAGGCGCGCGCTTCATCATCCTTGGCATGAACGAGAAGCGCTCGGATGCCTGCAATGTCGGCCGCTTGAGCCGTGCGCAGCAGTGCATCCTTGAGCAACGCCTTGCCCAGCCCCTTTCCCTGCTCGGCTCGGTCGATGGCAAGACGCGCGAGGAGCATTACCGGGATCGGATGACGGGCAAGCCCTTTGCCGACACGACCGGGAGCTTGCGTCTGTTCAACGGCGCCGACCGCGAGGCTGTAATAGCCCGCAACACGCTGCTCCCCGCGGCACACGACATAGGTCTGAGCGCTGCCCGCTTTCTGGTTGACCAGAGCGTGGCGTTGCAGGAATCGATCCAGAGGTTCCTTGCCGCAATCAAACGCGTCGACGTCGTGGGAGGCATCGAGCTTTTGGACGGCAGAGAACGATTGGTTCTCCGCCGTCACTCAAGCACGCTCTTCTCGGCGAGCAGTCTGGCGAGGCGCGGCTTGCTCTGGACGGGGCGGTCGAGAACATCCTGGAAGGCTTGCCACTGGGCGTCATCCAGCCGGAACATGCGCCGATCGACGAGCGCTTCCTCGGCGGCATGAATGCCCGCCTCGAGCAGGAATTCCGTCACGTTCTTGTGCGAAAACATGGCTGCACGCTGCAGCAGCGCCTTCATGGTCGGCGTGGTGCGCACCTCGATGCGTTCGGACTTGGGTTCGGCTGCGGGCATGGCTGATCTCCTGTCCCAATTTCTGTATCATACGGACAACGTACGGACAAGAAGTTAATTGGGGTGACTGGCGGGGTCCTTGCAAGCCCCTTTGACCATTTCAATCACGTAGCGGCGCGACCGGAGCCGGGGAACTTTGCGCTGGTTCAGCCGCCATGCGATCACGCACAGCGCGTAGAGCCAGTGCTCGTGAGCCGCCGACCGCTGCAATCCGACGGTCCAGCAGATGGTTTTCCATCGCTCGCCGTAGGCGCGCAGCCAGACGATCTTGCCGTCGATCGGATCGAGCCACACCGTCCAGGTCAGCGTCTCCTCCATCCGGCTGATCGCGGCGGGTGGCGGGATGACGCGCATCGGCCTCGGCTCCATTCCGGCCAGTTCCTCGGCGCTGCGCCGGATGGCCGGCCAGAGATTGAAATATCCCTGCCGCCGGGGTTCGGGCAGGCGCTTGAGCACGAAGGCCGCTTCCGCGAGACGTTCCTCGACGAGGCTCGGTGTCCACTGGGTCATCGACGCGCCTCCTTCGCCTGATCGCGGTCGCCATAGAGCTTCTCGCCGAGTTGCCGGACGAGCTCACGCTCGGGCCATGTCAGCCGGTCGTCATCGAGAGATACCGCGAGGACACGCTGCTCGCGCCAGCCATCGCGCTTGACTTGATCGGGGGTGCGGCGCTGGCCGCCATATCCGCGTGGCGTCCACCTCACAGCACACCTCCCCGGGTCGCAAGCGCCCAGAGCAGGATCGCGATCGCGTCGGCCTCGTTGTCGTCGGCGGGTTGGAACCCGCGCTGGCGCATCGCGGCGAGCACGGCATCTTTGCAGGCGTTGCCTTTGCCCGTGGCGAAGCGTTTGATGGTGCCGACAGGAACGCCCTGATAGGCGACGCCCTCACGCTCGCACCAGGCGGTCAACGTCGCCAGGAAGCCGCCGTAGAGGTGGGCGGCGTCAGTGCCGATATGGCGCCGGACCTCCTCGAAATAGATCGCGGCCAACCCACCGCTGTCGTCGGCCAGTTGTTCGAGCCAGTGCTGGAAGCGCAGGTAGCGCATGCCGCCGCCGTCGTAGCGGCCTGAGCGGAAGCTGGCGGTTCCGCTGTGCACGATCCCGCCCGCCAGGCTCGCCCAGCCCGTGGTGGTGCCGAGATCCAGGGCGAGAATGGCGCTGCCCGCGGATGTCGAGATGACCGGGGCCGGATGGGGCGCGCTCTTGGGGAGGGGTGACGGGCACTGGCTCATGGTGGTGGGTCCTTCTCGTCTGATGTCGGTGAGGGGATGAACGGCACGGCGACCGCGCGCGCGAAGCCCCTGGGGGTGGGAGTGGGAGAACCCGCTCGGCGCGGTTCTCCCCCACCCCCGAAGGGGGTGGCTTTCACCCCCACAACTTCGAGCGCGCATCAAAGCGTTGAATTTATTTGAAAAATCTGAGTCGGGACGACCCATTGCATGGATCGCGTTCCCAACTTGAATCTGCGAAAGGCCGCGCAGCGGAGCGCGCTGGAACCAAGGTAGTTGGGACGAGCTTTCCCAACTTGAATGTGCGCGGGACGGCTGGGCGGTGCGCGGCGGCGCGAAAAGCAACGAAAGTAGTTGGGAAGCTGGCCGCCCAGCTCGCCGCAACTTGCCACAACTTGATCCTGCGTAAGTCCGCGTAATCAGGATGAGCTGGCGCATCACGAGGTCTCCTCAGTCTGATAGACCCAGACCAGGGGGTTCTCGACCGGCAGCGCCGCGCCGCTCTGTGGGCACTTGTAGGTGCTGGGAAGGACTGGGATCCGGACGGGCACGACCTCGCCGGTGTCGGGGTCTGCCGTCTCTTCTCCGGTCGGGAAGGTCATGCCCTCGACGCAGAGATAGCCGAACTTCGAGCGCGAGGTCGGCAGACCGAACGGCGCGCCATCGCGAACGAACTTGATGAAACCCTTCGTCGCCAGCACGCTGATCCGTTCGCGGATCGTGTCCTTGCCGCCGAGCCCGGCCTGGTTCTCGAAGCTCTCGGCGAATTGCAGCGCGGTGTAGAGCCGGCCGGCCTCGGCCTCATCGAAGAGCAGTTGAAGGATCACGTCGTGTTTGCGCGCGCGCTCGGCGTCGAGCTTCTCTCCGAACTCACGACGTACGAGCCTTGTCTCGGAGCGGTCGATCGCGATCCAGCGTCCGTCCGCCTTGTCGACCATCATCGGCTCGATGCCGGGACCGTTGCGCAGTTCGAAATGCAGCATCCGCTCCGGTCGGTCCTCGTCGGGCCGGTGCATGATCACCCCGGAGGTGTAGAAGCTGCGGAGGCTGCCCGCGCCCGAGAGCGCCATGAACGGGTCCTCGACGAGCTGCTTCTTCGTGATCTTGCGGGTGTGGTGGCAGAGGATCAGGCCGGCATCGGGAGCGACCGCGTCGCGCAAAGCCTCGACCCGCTCCTGCAGGAAGAAGAGCATCGCGGTGTTGTCGTTCTCGCCGCCGCCGTCCGGACCGCCATCGAAGAGGTTCCGGATCGGGTCGATGCAGAGGATGTCGGGCGCGCCATGCCCATAGTGGGCGCGAACCGCGGCGATGGTCAGGCCCACGCCGCCGGCGTCGAGCAGCATGCGGACCTTCGGCGTGGCGACTAGATTATCGCGCGCCGCGGCCAGGAGCGCCGGGTCGATCCGGATGGCCTGGAGGCGCTCCCGCAGATAGTGGTACTGGATCTCCGCCTGCAGATAGAAGATCCGCAACGGCCGGCTTGGCGCAAAGCCGAGGAAGGGCACACCCGCCGCCATGTGGACCAGCAGACTGATCAGGAAGTCGCTCTTGCCGACTTTGGGCGCGCCGCCAAGCACCAGCATCCCACCGGGCGTCAGCAATCGCGGCGCGATGATGTCGTCGGGCATCGGGCTCACGTCGTCGAGCAGTGCGCCGAGCGTGAATACCGGAAGCGCGGACATCGGCGGCACGGCGATCCGTTCGAGGGCCGGTCCGTGGCGCTCTTCATGCAGCCGCCAGAGGCGCTGGGCTTCCGAGGCGAGACGTTCGAGCGGCCAGCTCGGACGGAGCTGGGCGGCGTTGTACTGGCAGATCGCCTCCCACGCGTCGTCGCGGCTCATGCGGCCCTCATGCGCCATGCGGACGTAGTGGCCGATCGCGGCGCTCGCCCCCTGGAAGCGGGTCCAATCGTCCGATCCGCCTTCGCGAACCGGCGTCGTCAGGACATCGGTGATCGACGGTTTGTCGGTCGAGGGGGCTGGCTCGGAACCAACGCCGGCAAGCGGTGGCATGTCGGCGACGAGCTCGGCGAAGTCGCGCAAGTGGACCTCGACCCGCCGGCTGTGGCGGCGGATATTGACCAGCCGCTTGAAGCCGCCCTTGTGATAGACGGAGCCGGCCAGACGGATCGGCTGGTGGGCCGAGCGGAAATGCGTGTCGCCGCCGACCTTGACCGCGATGTCGCCGCGCAGCCGACAGAGAAGCGCGATATCCTCGCCCTCGGCCGGTTCGCTCAAGCGCCACCAGACGTGCAGCTTGTCGAGACCGTCCGGCGTCCGGCCGCCACTTTCGACGAGCAGTGTCGGTTCGCCGAGATGCCGGATAAGGTGGTCGAGCTTGGCGGCGATGTCGCCCGCATCTAGATCAACGAGAACCGTCTGCATCTGCAGGACGTCGGCGGCCTTGGCCTTGCCGGTCTCGGCGACCGTCCCTGGCACCACATAGAAGGCCGCCCCTTCGCGTGCTGCCCACCCGGCGAAGGAAACCGCCTTCTCCAGCATACTGTCGTCGATCTCGATCCAGGCGTTGTGGGATCGGCCGTCGATGCCTTGACCCTTGTCCACGAACCCGCGCAGCGGCACCCAGCCCTCGCAGTAACCGAAGACCACATCGAGAAATACGGCGATCTGCTCGTGATCCGGCTCTATGTCGAACGGATCGGCCTGCGGCGCGGCGTCGTTGAAGTCGCGCCAGGCATCGAGGGAGACGACATTGTTCTCGCTCATGCCGGCAGCCCCCAGCAGCGTTCCGCCCACGGGCATATCCGGCACTCGTGGAAGTCACGCGTCGTGGCGATGCGCGGCAGCAGATCCCATGCATCCGTCGCCTGAAGGATCCGCACGGCGCGATCGCTCATGCGTTGGGCGAGCCCCGCATCGAACGGCACGAGTTCGTGGTGCAGTTCGGCGGTGTCCTTGTTGATGGCGGTGAAGAGCGCGGGATTGTCGGAGATGCCGGGGACCTGCGCTTCCATATAGGCTTGGTAGAGGGCGATCTGGGACGCGTAGACGGGCTTCGCCACGACCACGCCCTTGGCCACGGTCTCGCGCCAGTTCCTGGCGTTCATCGTCTTGCATTCCCAGAGCGCGGGAACGCCGATGCCCAGCAGCTGGGGTGCGGCGGCGATGATCCCGTCGACATGACCACGGATGCGGCCACCAGCGACCGAGAAGCCGAATTGCTCGCCGTCCGGACGGTTGCCCTTGCGGGTATAGAGATCGAACCCGGCACCGCGCAGCCAGCGGATGGCAAGATCTTCGAGCGCTTGTCCGATCTCGAAGATCCGCAGCATCTGGCCGGAGAACTCTTGGCCCTCATCCTTCGGCGCACCCGCGAACTCGAATTGCAGAGCGCGCTCACAGCCGTGTCCAAGGCGGGAGCCGCCGAGGTAGGTCCTGGGCGCAACCGCCGCGCGTTCAGCGGCGATCGCCTCGTCGATCACCGCATTGATGCGTTCGGCGCAGGTGGGGCGGTGGTTGTAGTCGAGCATCAGAACGGCACCTCCGCGTCGGCGTCGGCAGCCATGGCGTGCATGGCGTCCTGGAAGCCGCCGACGGCGACCTCGATGAGCGTGAGCACCTGCGCCTCCGTGAGGTCGGAGAAGCGCGCCTGCCAGCCGATCTCCTCCATGATCTCGGCGACCGGCTTCATGGCGGCGCGGATCGCCGCCTTCTCCTGTTCGGTGAGATCAACCATGGCCCAGCGCTCCCGCGCCAAGCGCGTCCAGAAGCCTTGGCAGGCCATCGAGCAGAACCAGACCGAGGGGCGCGGTTGCTTCGACCGCACCGGGTCGAACCAGCCAAAGCCACGGGTGGGTCGCCGGCAGACAGCACAGAGCGTTCCA
>JAJUHA010000024.1 GCA_029268145.1 Sphingomonadaceae bacterium
GATCTCGGCGGCGCCGAGCGGCAGGGGCGGGGCGGCGGGGCGGGCGTGCGCGCAGGCGGCAAGGCGCGCGGCGAGGGCGGGGCGCGCAGGCGGGACGGGGGCGAATCGGGGCGTGGTCGGGCGCATTGTTCGCCATATGTTCTATTTCTATTCCGCGCGTGCAAGTGGCCTTCCCGTCGCGTCCCTCCCTCTCAGGCGAGCCGGGTGAAGCGTTCGACCTTCTCGGTTGGCCCCGAGACGATGAGGATGTCGCCGCGCTGCACCACCGTCTCCTCGGTCGCGTAGGTGAACCCCTCCCCCGGCCGCTTCACGCCCACCACCGTCACGCCGAACCTCTCGCGGAGCTGGGTGTCGGACAGCGGCCTGCCCACCAGCACTTGGGGCGGAGTCGTCTTGACGAAGGCATAGCCGTCGTCGAGCTCGATGAAGTCCATCATCCGGGTCGACACCAGGTGGGCGACACGGCGGCCGCGGTCGGCCTCGGGCATCACCACATGGTGCGCGCCGGTCCGCTGGAGGATGCGCCTGTGGCGCTCGTTCACTGCCTTGGCCCAGATGACGGGCACGCCGATCTCGGTGAGCGCAAGCACGGTCAAGACGCTGGCCTCGAGGTCGCTGCCGATCGCGACCACCGCCGCGCCAAGCTCGTGCACCCCGAGCCGCCTCAGCGTCGCCGGGCTGGTCGAATCCGCCTGGACGACATTGGCGAGCTCGTCCGCCATCTGCTGGACGATCTCCATCTTCTCGTCGATGGCGAGGACGTCGCGGCCGATGCGGGCAAGCTCGCGCGCGACCGCCTTGCCGAAGCGGCCAAGCCCGATGACGGCGATGGCATCGATTCGGGTGTCAGCCAATGATCGGGCGCTCCTCGGGATAGCGATACTGGGCTCCGCCGGCGCGCAGCGCAACTGCCGCCGCGACCGTGATGATGCCGACCCGGCCGACATACATGAGCGCCGCCAGCACCAGCTGCCCCCCCGGCGGAAGCGCGGCGGCAGCGCCGGTCGACAGGCCGACGGTGGCAAAGGCCGAGATGGCATCGAAGATGACGAACGGGATCGGCAGCTCGGCCATGGCAAGGAGGAGCAGGACGGCAAGGCTCACCGTGCCCACCGAAAGCAGCGCCAGCAGGAGGGCCTGGCGCTGCACGTCGGGCGCGATCCGGCGGCGGAAGATGTTGGTGTCGGGCTGGCCGCGGAACTCGGCGAGCGCGACATAGCCGAGGAGGAAGAAGGTCGTCACCTTGATGCCGCCGGCGGTGGACGCGCTGCCGCCGCCGATCATCATCAGCCCCCAGGTGAGCGCCTGGGTCTCGTCGTGCAGCGCCGTCATGTCCATGGTGGCAAAGCCGCCGCTGCGCGTCATCACCGAGTGGAACAGCGCCTCGACCAGCTTCCAGCCGACGGGATCAGGCCCGAGCGTCGCCGGGTTCCCCCATTCGGCAGCCAGGGTGGCAAGCCAGCCAAGCACGAGCAGGATCGCGCTTCCCGCCAGCGTCAGGCGAGTGTGGATGGACCAGCGCGCCGGATGGCGCCACTCCTGGCGGAGCTCGTGGAGCACCGGAAAGCCGAAGCCGCCGAGCAGCACGCCGAGCATCAGGCCGGCCAGCAGCACGCCGTCGCGCGCCATGCCGGGGAGGCTCACGGCAGCCAGCGCGAACCCGGCATTGTTCCAGGCCGAGACGGCGTGGAACAGCCCGTTCCACAGCGCATCGCGCGGGGAGAGCCCGTCCTTCAGGAGGAAGTTGAGGCCGAGCACCAGCGTCAGCAGCCCCTCGATGGCGAAGGTGAGGAGGACGACGATGCGGATCACCCCGCCCACGTCGCCCATGTCGAGCGAACGCATCTCGGCGCGCTGGAGGATGCGCGCCGACAGCCGGTTGCGCCCGGTCACCAGCAGCCCAAGCAGCGTCGCCCCGGTCATGATCCCCAGGCCACCGAGCTGGCACAGGAGGAGGATGACCGCATGGCCGAAGCCCGACCAGTAGGTTGCCGTGTCGACGACGGTGAGGCCGGTCACGCAGAAGGCCGAGGTGGCGGTGAACAGGGCGACGACCAGCGGTGCGCTGCCCTCCCCGGCGCGGGCGGCCGGCAGCATGAGGAGAAGGGTGCCAAGGGCGATCCCGCCAAGGAAGGCGAACGGAATGATCCGCGTCGGGTGGAGGATGGTCGATGTCACGCGCGCCCGGCTCCCTCCCCGCCTCTCGCCTGCCCCGGGCGACGCGGCAAGCCCTTGCGGCGCGGGCGCGGGGCGCCTAGCAGTCCGCGGGCACGCTGGCGTGCGCGGCAGGAGGTGGATGTGGCCCGGTTTCTCTTCGTCCTCCTCGCGCTGCTGCTCGCCCCCGCGGCCCGGGCCGATGTCCCCGTCGGCGAGCTGGCCGATGCCGCGCGGCCGCTCGCCTACCGGATCGCGCTCCGGGTCGATCCGGCGCGCGAGCGCTTCTCGGGCGAGACCGAGATCGACGTCGAGCTGAAGGCCCCGGCCGCGACCCTGTTCCTGCACGGGCGGGGGCTGACCATCTCCCGCGCCGAGGCGGTGAGCGGATCGGGCGCGCCGCTGCGCGGCACGGCGCGTCAGGTCCACGACAGCGGCGTCCTCGAGCTGCGCTTCGCCCGGCCGCTCGCGGCCGGGCGGCACCGGCTGCGCTTCGTCCATGACGCCCGGTTCATGACGGCCGTCGAGGGGCTCTACCGCGTGCAGGTGGGCGGCCGCTGGTATGCCTGGACCCAATTCCAGGCGATCGACGCCCGCCGCGTCTTCCCCGGCTTCGACGAGCCCCGGCACAAGACGCCCTTCACCCTCTCGCTCACCGTGCCGGACGGGCTTCGGGCCTTCGCCAACACGCCCGAGGTGGCGGCCCGCCCGGACGGGCGCGGCTGGACCCGGCACGACTTCGCGCCCTCCGAGCCGCTGCCCACCTATCTCGTGGCGCTCGCCGTGGGCGATTTCGACGTGGTGGAAGCGACCATCCCGCCCAACGCGGTGCGCGCCCGCCCGCTGCCCTTCCGCGCCATCGCGACGAAGGGGCAGGCGCCGCGGCTTGCCTTCACCCTGGCCGAGACGCCGCGGATCCTCGCGCTCGCCGAGCGCTATTTCGGCACCCCCTATCCCTTCGCCAAGCTCGACGTGATCGCCTCGCCGATCATGGGCGGCGCGATGGAGAATGTCGGCCTCGTCACCTTCGACGACACGCTCCTCCTGCTCGACGCCGACGCGCCGCTCCAGCAGGTGCGGTCCTTCGGCGTGGTGATGGCGCACGAGCTCGCCCACATGTGGTTCGGCAACCTCGTCACGCCGCGCTGGTGGGACGACATCTGGCTCAACGAGAGCTTCGCCACCTGGATGGGCAACCAGCTCGCGCTCGAATGGCGGCCCGATCTCGGCGTGCGCGCGGTCGAGCTCGCCGAGGCGCTCGACGCCATGGACGAGGATTCGCTCGCCGCGGGCAGGCCGGTCCGCCAGCCGATCACCGACAGCAGCAACATCAATGCCGCCTTCGACCGCCTGACCTACCAGAAGGGCGGCCAGATCATCCGCATGTTCGAGCGCTATCTCGGCCCCGAGACCTTCCAGCGCGGCGTGCGCCTCCACCTCGACCGCTTCCGCTTCGGCACGGCGGATGCCGACGCCTTCTTCGCCTCCATGGCCGAGGCGAGCGGCAACCCCGGGCTGGTCGCCGCCTGGCGGAGCTTCGTCGACCAGGAAGGCGTGCCCCTCGTGCAGTTCACGCCCGCGCCCGGCGGCGCCTTCGGCCTTGCCCAGTCGCGCTACGCGCCGATCGGCGGGGCGGCCGACGACGGCCGGCTCTGGCGCGTGCCGGTGTGCGCCTCCTCGGGCGAGGGCGTCACCTGCACCCTCCTCGAGGAGCGCGCGGGGCGGATCGGCCCCGTCATCGGCACGGCGCCCTGGGTCGCCGGCAACGCCAGCGGCGCGGGCTATTACCGCTTCGACCTCCCGGCCGCGGACTGGAGCCGCCTGCTCGCGGCCGGTGCCACGCTGCCGGCAGCCGAGGCGATGACGGCGGCCGACAGCATCTGGGCGGGCTTCGCCGCCGGGACGGCGCCGTTCGCGCGGGTGCTGGCCGCGGCCGAGGCCTTCGCTCCGCACCCGGAGCGGCTGGTGGCCACCTGGCTCGCCTTCGACATCGCCCGCGTGGCCCGCGAGGCCCTGCCCCAGGCCGAGCACGGCCGCCTCGAGGCGCGGCTGCGCACCCTCTACGGACCGCAGCTTGCCGCCCTCGGCCTCGACCCGGCGCGCGGCCGCTACGCCGCCGAGAACCCGGACCGGCGCCAGCTCCGCCAGTCGCTCGTCGCCATCCTCGCGCTCGACGCGCGCGACCCGGCGGTGCGGGCAACCCTGCGTGCTGCCGCCGAGGCCGCGCTCGCCGGCAGGCCGGACGCGCTCGACCCGGCGTTGCGGCCCACGGCGCTCCGGGTGCTGGCCGAAGAGGGCGGCCCGGCCACGGCCGACCGGCTGCGCGATGCGCTCGTCGCCTCCGACGACCCGCTGTTCCGCCGCCACGCCGCGAGCGCGCTCGGCTCCCAGCCCGACGCGGCGGGGGCTGCCCATGTGCTCGGTTTCGTCACCGACCCGCGCCTGCAGAACCTGGAAGCGCTCGCCATCCTCGGCGGGCTGTTCCAGCGCCCCGCGACGCGGGCGGCCGCGCTCGCCTTCGTCGACCGCGCGTGGGAGCGCCTGCGGCCGCGCGTGGGCGGGCTGCTGGGCGGCTTCGCGGGCGCCGCGAGCGGCTTCTGCTCGGAGGCGGACGCGCGCGAGGTGGAGCGGGTGTTCCGCCCGAAGCTGGCAGCGCTTGGCGCCGGCAGCCTCGAGCTTGACCGGCCGCTCGCCGCCATCCGCCGCTGCGCCGCACTCCAGGCCGCGACCGGCGCGGATGTCCGCCGGAGCTTCGGGCTGCCCTGAGCGGAGGCCCCCGCCGGCTCCGGGGCCGGCAGGGGCCACACCGGGTCAGCCGTGGGCCGGGAGCGTCTCGACGAGGACGATCTCGCTGTCCTCCACCGCCTCGACCGTCAGCGTGTCGAGGTCGCGGATGGCAACGCCGTCGCGCGCGGCAACCTCGACCCCGTTGACCCGGAACCGGCCCCGCGTGCCGACAAGATAGGCCCAGGCCCCCGGCGCCAGCGCGTGCGTCGCGGCCCGTCCTGCCGCAAGCGTCGCCCCAAGCACCCGGGCATCGGCCTCGATCGCAAGCGCCCCCTCGTCCCCGAGCCCGGAGGCCAGGGGCACGAAGCGCCCGGCCCGCGCGTCCCTGGGGAAGGGCCGGGTGCCCCAGGAGGGCGCGATCCCGGTGCGGCGCGGCGCGATCCAGATCTGGAAGATGCGGGTGTCGACCGGCTCCTCGTTCCATTCGGCGTGGCGCACGCCCGTGCCCGCCGACATGACCTGCACGTCGCCGGCTTCGGTCCGGCCCCGGTTGCCGAGGCTGTCCTCGTGGGTGATCGCGCCCTCGCGGACATAGGTGATGATCTCCATGTCGCGGTGCGGATGGGGCGGAAAGCCGGACTGCGCGGCGATCCGGTCGTCGTTCCACACGCGCAGGGTGCCCCAGCCCATCCGGGACGGGTCGAAGTAGGAGGCGAAGGAGAAATGGTGGCGCGCATCGAGCCAGCCGTGAGCGGCTGCGCCGAGTGTCGCCAGCGGGCGGACGTCGATCATGGTCGATCTCCCTGTGGAAAGTGGGAGGCATGTGGGGCGCGCGGCGGCGGGCGCAAGGGGACAGCGCCGAAGCCCCGGTTGGCGGGGGCGAAGCTCCGCTCCCCTCAGTCGCCGGGAAAGGCGGTGCGGCAGATGGGCGAGAGCCTGTCGCGGTTGGCAGCGAGGCAGCGCTTCACGCCCGCGCGGCGGGCGAGCGCCACCTGCCCGGGGCAGAGCCGGAAGGCGTCGTCGCGGCAGCTGCGCCGCAGCGCGGCCTTGTCCGTCCAGGGTGCAGGTCCGGGCGCGGGCGCCTCGGCCCCGGGCGCCGCGGCAGCGCCGGCAGCGAGCAGGGCGGCAAGGAGGTGCGGCATCATGGCCGCGCGCCGTTAGCGGCTGGGCAGGCGGGGGTCGAGCCCCGACGGTTTGACCGGGAGCCGCGGCCGGGGCATCAGCCGCGGATGCACCGTCTCCTCGCCCTCCTCCTCCTCCTGCTCGCGGCGCCGGCCCTGGCGCAGGGCAGCGCGGCCCGGCTGCAGGCCCACCCGCTCGAGGATCCGGCGCGCGGCGTCATCGCCAACCGCGACGCGATCGTGGCTGCGCTTGCGCTGCGGCCGGGCATGGTCGTTGCCGACATCGGCGCCGGCACCGGGGCCTTCATGGCGCCGATCGCCCGCGCCGTCGGCCCGAAGGGGCGCTACATCGGAGTCGACATCGACCGCGAACTTGTCGGGCTGATGCGCGACCGGGCCCGTTCGCTCGGGCTCCCGAACGTCGAGGTCCTGCTGTCCCGGCCGGATTCGGTGATGCTTGCCCCGGCGAGCGTCGACCTGATGGTGGTGATCGACGCCTATCACCATTTCGACCCGCCCGAGCCGATGCTCGCCTCGATGCGGGCCGCGCTCCGGCCCGGCGGCCAGCTCGTCATCGTCGATTTCGACCGCAGGCCGGAGTCTCCGAAATGGGTCCGCGGCCATGTCCGCGCCGACAAGGCAGCCTTCCTGCGCGAGATCGCGCGCGCCGGATTCCGCCTTGAGCAGGATCTCGCGGTGCCGGGGCTCACCGGCCATTTCGCAACCCGCTTCGTCCGGCCGCAGGGGCGCTAGGGCTTCTTCTCCTCCGGCCGGGCGCCGAGCCCGGCGGCGGTCCAGAACAGCTGCTGCCAGCGCTCCATGTTCTCGGTCAGCCCGGGAACGCCGGCGGTCCAGCTCTTCATCATCCGCTCGACGTCGGCCGGCTGGATGCCGTTCGTCATCAGCTCCCGCATCTGGGCGAGCCAGAGGTCATGCAGCGGCGTCACGTCTGGCAGGCCGAGGAACTGCCTGGCCTCGATCGGCGTTGCCTCCACCTCGATCTCGAACTTCATGCCTGCTCCCCCTTGCCAGCGCAGCCGATGCAGGTGATCGCGGTGGGAAGCGCCTGCAGCCGCGCCTCGGCGATCGGCTCGCCGCACACCACGCAGGTCCCGTAGCTGCCATCGGCGATCCGGGCGAGCGCAGCGCGGATGTCGGCCATCTCCCGGAGCTTGCGGCTCTCCAGCGCCTCGAGCGCCACCTGCTCCTCGAGCTCGTTCGCCTGCTCGGCGAAGTCGGCATCGAGCGGCTCGCGGAGATCCGCCTCGATTTCGGCGAGATCGCCGCCAAGCTCGGCGTAGCGGCGCCACAGGCGCACCCGCAGGCTGTTGACGTCGGTCATGCCGCGCACCGGCCGCCGGCCGGCAGGGCAGCGCGCGCGCCGGGCACCCGGGACCCTTTCTGGTCCATCCCCCGAACCGGCTGCATCCATTCCTGCTCCATTCCGGTCGTGTAGCAGGGAGGGTGCACCGCGTCACCTTCTGTCCTAAGGTCCGCCCATGGCCCGCACCCAGCTGCGTCATGTCTGCACGGCCTGCGGCAGCGTCAGCGCCAAGTGGGCCGGCCAGTGCCCCGAGTGCGGGGAATGGAACACGCTCCAGCAGGAGCCCGTGCCCGCCGCCACGCCGTTTGCCCGCCGGCACGACCTCAAGGCCGGCGGCCGGGCGATCGCGCTCGCGCCGCTCGATTCCGCCGTGGCGCTGCCGCAGCGCACGCCGACCGGGATCGCCGAGTTCGACCGCGCGCTCGGCGGCGGCCTCGTTCCCGGCTCGGCCATCCTCATCGGCGGCGATCCGGGCATCGGCAAGTCGACGCTCCTCCTCCAGGCCGCCGGCCGCATGGCCCGCGCCGGCCTTGCCGTCGCCTATGTCTCGGGCGAGGAGGCGGCCGACCAGGTGCGCCTGCGCGCCCGGCGGCTGGGCCTTGCCGATGCGCCGGTCGCGCTTGCCGCGGCCACCTCGGTGCGCGACATCCTGACCACGCTGGGGCAGGGGCCGCGCCGCGACCTCCTCGTCGTCGATTCGATCCAGACCATGCACTCCGACCAGCTCGAGGGCGCGCCCGGCACGGTCTCGCAGGTGCGGGCCTCGGCGCTCGAGCTCATCGCCTTCGCCAAGGAGAGCGGCACGGCGCTCGTGCTCGTCGGCCATGTCACGAAGGACGGGCAGATCGCCGGCCCGCGCGTCCTCGAGCACATGGTCGATGCCGTGCTCTACTTCGAGGGCGAGCGCGGCCACCAGTATCGGCTGCTGCGCGCCGTCAAGAACCGCTTCGGCGGCACCAACGAGATCGGCGTGTTCGCCATGGCCGCCGATGGCCTCGAGGAAGTGCCCAACCCGTCGAGCCTGTTCCTGACCGAGCGGGAACGCCCGGTCCCCGGCGCGGTCGTCTTTCCCGCGCTCGAGGGCACGCGGCCGGTGCTGGTCGAGATCCAGGCGCTGGCGGTGCGGATGCCGAGCGGCGCCACGCCCCGCCGCGCGGTGGTCGGCTGGGATGCCGGCCGGCTCGCCATGGTGCTCGCCGTGCTCGAGGCGCGCGCCGGCCTCGCGCTCTCCGGCCACGAGGTCTACCTGAACGTCGCCGGGGGCCTGCGGGTCACCGAGCCGGCGGCCGATCTCGCCGTGGCCGCGGCGCTCGTCTCGGCCCTGTCCGACGCGCCGGTGCCGGCCGGCACGGTGGTGCTCGGCGAACTGGCGCTCTCGGGCGAGGTGCGGCGGGTGGCCCACGCCGACCTCCGGCTGAAGGAGGCCGCCAAGCTCGGCTTCTCGGCCGCGCTGGCGCCCCCCGGCACGCGCGGGGTGGGCGGGCTCGAGGTGCAGGCCTGCGCCAGCGTCGCTGCCCTCGTCGCCCGCCTGATGCCGCGCTGAGGTGCCGCGCCGGGCGCGCGCCCGGGGCCTTTCGCGCGCCAGGCGGCCCGGCTAGGGAGCAGCCATGGAAGGCTTGACCGGCTTCGACTATGTCGTGCTCGCGCTCGTCGGGCTGTTCCTGCTCGTCGGCCTCGCCCGCGGCCTCGTCACCGAGGCGCTCTCGCTTGCGGCCTGGCTGGCCGCCGCCGTCGCCGTGCGCCTGTTCCACCAGCCGGTCACCGCCATGCTGGTGCCGACCACGGGGGGCGAGCCCTCGGCCGCCATCCTCGCCTTCCTGCTGCTCTTCTTCGGCACGCTCTTCGCCGGCCGGCTGCTGGCCACCACGCTCGGCCGCACCAGCCGCGCGTCGGTCCTCGGCCCGCTCGACCGGGTGGCGGGCGCGGCCTTCGGCGCGGCCAAGGGCGGCATCCTCGCCACCGTGCTGTTCATGCTGGTGGTCTTCACCACCGGCTTCCTCGACCCCCGCCAGAGCTCGCCCGAATGGCTCGCCCGCAGCGCCAGCGCACCCTATCTGACGCTCGCTGCCAGCAGCATGATCCACTGGATGGAGGAGGCGCGCGGCGAGGATCTCCCCGACATGCCCATGCTTCCCGGCCTGCCCGAGGGCCACCCGCCGCTCGACCCCGAGGCCCTGCCCGGGGACGCGCGCGAACCCGCCTATCTCCCCGAGGACAACGAGCGGCTGGAGGAGCTGATCGCGAAGGGCGAGGCGGTCGAACTGTGACCGCGCTCCGGCTGTGGAACACGGCGACCCGGCAGAAGGAGGTCTTCGCGCCCCGGCCGGGAAAGCCCGTCACCCTCTATGTCTGCGGGCCAACCGTCTATGATCGCGCCCATATCGGCAATGCGCGGGCCGCCGTCGTCTTCGACCTCCTCTTCCGCCTGCTCCGCCGCCTCCACGGCCCGGAGCAGGTGAGATACGCCCGCAACTTCACCGACATCGACGACAGGATCATGGCCCGGGCGGTCGCCGAGAATGTGGCGCCCGCCGTGATCGCCGCGCGCTTCGAGGCCGCCTACCGCGAGGACATGGCCGCGCTCGGCTGCCTCGAGCCGAGCTTCACGCCGCGCGCGACCGAGCATATCGCCGGCGCGCACGGCATGATCGCGATGATTTCGGCGCTCGTCGAGCGAGGGGTCGCCTATGTGGCGGACGGCCATGTCCTCTTCGAGGTGGCGAAGTTCCCCGGCTACGGCAGCCTGTCGCGCCGGCCGATGGACGAGATGGTGGCGGGCGCGCGGGTCGAAGTCGCGCCCTACAAGCGCGGGCCGGCGGATTTCGTCCTGTGGAAGCCGAGCACGCCCGACCAGCCCGGCTGGGACAGCCCCTGGGGCCGGGGCCGGCCGGGCTGGCACATCGAATGCTCGGCGATGATCCGAAGCGTGCTCGGGGAGGAGACCATCGACATCCACGGCGGCGGGCTCGACCTCGTCTTCCCGCACCACGAGAACGAGCAGGCCCAGAGCTGCTGCGCCCATGATGGCGCGCCGCTGGCGCGCATCTGGATGCACAACGGCTTCCTCCAGATGGGGGAGACCAAGATGTCGAAGTCGCTCGGCAACATCGTCACCCCGCGCGACCTGCTCGACTCCGGCTGGCCGGGCGAGGCAATCCGGCTCGCGCTTCTCTCGGCGCACTACCGCCAGCCGCTCACCTGGACCGACCGGCTGCTCGAACAGGCGAAGGCGCAGCTCGACCGGCTCTATCGGGCCGGCGGCGAAACGGGCGGCGTGCCCGACGCGCTCCTCGACGACCTCAACACGCCCGAGGCGCTCGCGGCACTTCCGGCCGGTGGTGCCGTGCTCGGCCTCCTTGGTGTCACCGACTGGTTCACCGCGGGCGTCGAGACGGCGGGAGTCGAGGACGGGCTGGCCCGCTATCGCGAGGCCCGCGCCGCGCGCGACTGGGCGAGGGCCGATGCCATCCGCGATGCGCTGCGGGCCGAGGGGATCCAGCTCGAGGTCGCAAGGGACGGCAGCGTGACCTGGCGGAAGCTGTAGCGAGGCCCTCGCGCTCCCCGCCTGCACGGCGTGCGCAGGTGCCGCAGCGCGGGGACCGGTTCCTGGGGGTCCCCGCGACGCCTGCGGCGCGGGGTGGATGTGGGTCCCCGCGACGCCTGCGGCGCGGGGTGGAGGCGGGGCCCCCGCGACGCCTGCGGCGCGGGGTGGAGGTTGGGCCCCCGCGACGCCTGCGGCGCGGGGTGAAGATGGGTCCCCGCTTTCCTTTTCGCCTCCGGTCTTCCTATATGCCGGGCGTGGACGCCCCCCTCTACAACGCCCGGATCCTGCGCCTCGCCGCCGCCATTCCGCACCTCGGCCGGCTCGAGGGCGCCGAGGCGAGCGTGCAGAAGGTCTCGCCCATCTGCGGCAGCCGGGTGACGGCGATGCTCGACCTCGACGCCGAAGGGCGGGTGGCGCGCTTCGCGCAGGAGGTCAGGGCCTGCGCGCTCGGGCAGGCGGCCGCGGCCATCCTCGGCGAAGGCGTGATCGGTGCCGCGGCCGAAGAGCTGCGCGCCGCCCATGCCGCGCTCGAGGCCTTCCTGAAGCGGGACGCGCCGCTCCCCGAGGCCGTGCTGGCCCGCTTTCCCGAGCTTCCCCTGTTCGCGCCGGCACGGCCGCACCTCGCGCGCCACGGCTCCATCTGCCTCGCCTTCGACGCCGCCGCAGCCGCGGCCGAGGCGGCCGGCCAGGCCCGACAGGCGGCCTGAGCCATGGCCGGCCCAGCGAACACCGAGGTTCTCCGGGACGCGGTCATCTACCTCGCCGCCGCCGCGGTCGTGGTGCCGCTGGCAACCCGGCTGAAGCTCGGGTCGGTGCTCGGCTATCTCGGGGCCGGCGCGCTCATCGGGCCGATGGCGCTCGGCCTCGTGCGCACGCAGGAGACGGTGGCCAGCCTCGCCGAGTTCGGGATCGTCCTCCTCCTGTTCGTGATCGGGCTCGAGCTGAAGCCGGCGCGGCTGTGGGCCATGCGGCGCGACATCTTCGGGCTGGGCACGCTGCAGGTGCTGGTGTGCGGCCTCGCGCTGTGGGGCGCGTTCGTGCTCACCACCAGCCTCACCTGGCAGGCCGCCCTGGTGCTCGGCCTGGCGCTGTCGCTCTCCTCCACTGCGCTCGTCGTCGGGCTCCTCAAGGAGCGGGGCGAGCTCAGCACGCCGCTCGGCGAGCGCGCCTTCGCCATCCTGCTCCTCCAGGACATCGCCATCGTCCCGCTCCTCATCGTCGTTGCCGCCTTCTCCCGCGTCCCCAACCCCGATGCGCCGGAAGGGCTCACCCTCGTGCTCTCGAGCCTCGCGGCAATCGTCGGGCTCGCGCTGGTCGGCCGCTACGTCCTCAACCCGCTGTTCCGCCTCATCGCCCTCGTCGGCAACCGCGAGGTGTTCGTGATTGCCGCGCTCCTCACCGTCATGGGGGCAAGCTTCCTCATGGCGAGCTTCGGCCTGTCGATGGCGCTCGGGGCCTTCATCGCCGGCGTGATGCTCGCCGACAGCCCCTATCGCCACGAGGTCGAGGCCGACATCGAGCCGTTCCGCGGGCTCCTGCTCGGCCTGTTCTTCATCTCGGTCGGAATGGGCCTCGACTTCTCGGTCCTGCTGACCAGCCCGCTTCTCGTCCTCATACTGGTCGCCACCCTGATGGCCACCAAGTTCCTGCTGATCGCGCTGCTCGGCCGGCTGTTCGGCACCGGCTGGGCGCAGTCGTGGCGGCTCGGCCTCCACCTGGCGCAGGGCGGCGAGTTCGCCTTCGTGCTGTTCGGCGCGGCCGTCGCCGGGCTTCTCATCACCCAGAGTGCGGCCTCGCTGTTCGGGGCGGTCGTCACGCTCTCGATGGTGGCAACGCTCGTGCTTCTCGCCCTGGTGCGGCGGTTCGTTCCGGCCGACGCCGACCGCGACGGCGTGCGGGACGATCTCGAGGGCCCGGCCGGCGCGCCGCCGGGCACCGTCATCGTCATCGGCTATGGCCGCTTCGGCCAGATCGTCACCCAGATGCTCCACGCCCGCGGCGTCGAGGTGGTGCTGATCGACCGCAAGCCCGACCAGATCGACCTTTCGCGCCAGTTCGGCTGGCGGGTCTATTACGGCGATGGCCTGCGCCCCGAAGTGCTGCGGGCCGCCGGCGCGGAGAACGCCCGGCTGGTCATCGTCACCACCGGCGGGGGCGCCTGGGATCCGGCGCTGCTCGAGCCGGTCCGGATGGCCTTCCCGCACCTCAAGTTCATCGTCCGCGTCCATGACCGGCTGCACGCCATGCGGATGATCGCCGCCGGCCAGGAGCATGTGGTCCGCGAGCTGTTCTGGAGCGCGGTCGAGATGGGGCGGATGGTGCTGCGCGAGCTCGGCACCGCCGACGAGATCATCGAACAGATCGTCGAGGAATATGTCCGCCGCGATGGCGAGCGGCTGGCGCTGCAGGTGGCCTCGGGTGACCTCATGGCCGGGCAGGACCGGATGTTCCGCCCGGGCCATGACTGGCGCCCCGAGAGCCCCGAAACCTCGCTTGGCGAGATTCCGAGCGAGGCGCCGGCGAAATAGCCGCCGCCGGAACCGCTCAGGCCTCCGGCGCGGCCTCCCCCCCGGCCGGCGCCTCGACCATGGCGTCCCCGCTCGCCGCCTCCTCCTCGCGGTCGAGCGCGGTCACGTCGATCCCCTTCGCCTGCAGCTCGGCCTCCTCGGGCGAGCGGGCGACATTGGCCGTCACCGTGACCGCGACTTCCGGGTGCAGCACCACCTTCACGGCATGGAGACCCAGCGTCTTGATCGGCCGGTCGAGCACGATCGCCTGCCTCGCGACCTTGTGGCCGATGGCGGCGAGCGCCTCGGCCAGGTCACGCGCGGCGACCGAGCCATAGAGCGCGCCGGCGTTCGACGCCTGGCGGATGAGGACGAAGGTGGCGCCGTCGATCGCCCTGGCTTCCGCCTCGGCGTGCGCCCGGCGCTTCGCATTCTCTTCCTCGAGCTGCGCCCGCTGGGCCTCGAACTTCGCCCGGTTGGCCTCGGTCGCGCGCAGCGCCTTGCCGCGCGGCAGCAGGAAGTTGCGGGCATAGCCCGGCTTCACCCTGACCACGTCACCGATGCGGCCGAGCTTCTCGACCCGTTCCAGAAGGATCACGTCCATGCGTCCCGCTCCTTACTGGACCACATAGGGCAGCAGGCCGAGGTGGCGGGCCCGCTTGATGGCCTGGGCCAGCTCGCGCTGCTTCTTCGCCGAGACGGCGGTGATGCGCGAGGGCACGATCTTGCCGCGCTCCGAGATGAAGCCCTGGAGCAGGCGGACATCCTTGTAGTCGATCTTCGGCGCATTGGCGCCGGAGAAGGGGCAGGACTTGCGGCGGCGGAAGAAGGGACGCGCCATCACCAGCCTCCCTCGTCACGGCCGCGGCCACGGCCGCCGCGCTCCTTGTCGCCCTTGCGCACCATCGCCGAGCCCTCGGTCTCGAGCGCGTCGACGCGCACGGTCTGCCAGCGGATGATGTCCTCATTGAGCGCCACCTGCCGCTCGAGCTCGGCCACCGCGGTCGCCGGCGCCTCGATGTTCATGAGCACATAGTGCGCCTTGCGGTTCTTGCGGATGCGGTAGGCGAGGTTCCTGAGGCCCCAGTATTCGGTGCCGGCAACCCTGCCCTTCTGCTCGGTGATGAGGGCGGTGAGCGCCTCGGTGAGGCCCTCGACCTGGGCTGGCGCGAGATCCTGGCGCGCCAGATAGACATGCTCGTAGAACGGCATGGAACGTCTCTCCTGTTGCCGATCGCAGCGGCTGCCCGGCCCGTCACGGCCGGGGCCCGCCCTCCGGCTGGCTTCGTGGAGCGCGGCCCCTAGCGGCCTGCCCGAGAAAAGGCAAGGGCCGCGCCGTCGCCGGCGCAGCCCCGCCCCTCGTTCCGGCGTCAGGCGCGGACGATCGTGACCGTCCCGCGTCGGCGGCGCATCACCGATCCGACCAGGCCGAAGCCGGCGATCAGCATCGCCCAGGTCGCCGGCTCGGGGATGACTCCCTGCGTGCCGTAGAACTGGATGTGCGAGATCTCGGGCTGGTTGCCCCCGCCGGTCAGAAGGCCGGCCGTGCTCCAGGTGCCCGAGGAGGCCGCGGTGGCAAGCCTGATGAGGATGAACTCGGGCCCGCCCTTCACCGAGATATGGTCGACCAGATAGCCCGGAAGGGACCAGGTGCCGCTCTTGCTGCCCGGATCATAGGTGATCGAACCGAAGGGCCCGAGGTGTCCGGCGCATCGATCTTGCCGATGAGGTCGAGGTCGAGTGGACGCCCCGCCTTGGTGGTGGCGTTGTAGAGCGTCTCGATCGCGGGCACGTCATTGTCGTTGCCGTCGAAGACGCAGCCGCCGTCTGCCTCGAGGACCGAGGTGCAGCGCGCCTCGACGATCGAGAGCGCCGAGACCGGCGCAGCCACCATTCCCACGGCGAACACGCCGAGCACACCAGCAAGACCCCTGTTCATGGAACCAACCCCTCCAATCGGCGGCCCGTCCGCCGCCCCTGTTGCAGCGCCGACTGCGCCGCTCCTGGCGCAAGATCCCTAGCAAAATTGCATGCGGAATGACAACAGAAAGAGGGTTAACGCAAGCGGATGTCCCATGGCCGGCCGGGAGGCGCGGCGGCAGGCGCCTGCCGCGCGCGCACGACCATCGCCGCTGCCGGACCCATGCTGCAAAAAAGGACGGCGCGGAACGGAAGAACCGCCGCGCCGTCAAGTCTGCCACAGGAGGAGAATCGCACGTCACCGCGCGCCTCCTTGCGGCAATGTAGGCCGGAGACTCCTGTCCGGCAAGGTGACGGAAGTGTGAAGAACCGTCACACCCGTGACGATCAGCCCTGCGCTCCGGCAAGAACGAACAGCGCGTGCAGCAGCACCCCGATGGCGCCGCCGATCAGCGTGCCGTTGAGGCGGATGTACTGGAGGTCGCGGCCCACCGCCGATTCGAGCTTGGCGGTGATGGTCTCGACGTCCCAGCCCTTCACCGTGTCGGAAACGAGGGTGACGATCGCGTCCCCATGGTCGCGCACCAGCCCGACCACCGCACGCCGGGCCAGCCCGTTGACCGCGGCGGCGAGCGCCGGGTCCTCGCGGAGCGCGCTGCCGATCCGCCGGGTCACGTCGCTCGCGCCCTCCCCTTCGGCGAACCGGCCGAAGGCCTCGCGCGCCTGCTCCCACAGCCCCTCGACCCAGCGGCCGACGGCGGGATTGTCGATGAGCGCCTGCTTCCACCGCTCCACCTTCGCCTGGGTCTCGGGAAGGTGGCGGAGATCGAAGATGAAGTTGGCGAGCGCGAGATCGGCGCGCTGGCGGACCGGGTGGTGGGGGTCGGCGGCGACATCGGCAAGAAAGCCGCGCAGGCCGGCGAGGATCTCGTTCGCCACCCGCTCGTCGACCGAGATGAGCCGGAGCAGCCAGTTGGTCCGCTCCTCGATCATCGCGCGCAGCGCCGGCTCCTCGGCGTCGAGCGTGCGCGCGGCCCAGGCGACGAGGCTGTCGATGACCGGCTGGTGCCGCCCTTCGGCGACTGCCGCCTCGAGCGTGGAGGCGAGCAGGGGCGCGGCATCGAGCCGGCGCAGCCGCCGGACGATCCCGCCCTTCACCCGCTCGCCAAGCGCATCGGCGGCCGGCGTGTCGGCAAGCTGGCGCACCAGGCCCACGAGACCCTGGCGGACCCGCGCGGCCCCGTCTCCCGGCCCGCTGCCGCCCTCGGCGAGGAAGCGGCCAAGGAGGCCGGCGGCATCGAAGCGGTCGAGCCGGCGGGCGACGACCCGGGGGGTCAGGAAATTGTCCTTGAGGAACACCGCGAGCGCGTCGCCTATGCGGTCCTTGCTCGCCGGAATGATCGCGGTGTGGGGAATGGGCAGGCCGAGCGGATGGCGGAACAGCGCGGTGACCGCGAACCAGTCGGCCAGCCCGCCGACCAGGGCGGCCTCGGCAAAGGCCTGCAGCCAGCCGAAGCGCGGATCGACGGCCTCGCTCGCCCAGGTCGAGGCGACGAGAAGCCCGGCCATCAGGACGAGGAGCCCGGTCGCCAGCCGCCACAGCCGGCGGGCGACCAGCTCGCGCCCGTTCAGCGGCTCACTCGGCAGCTTGCGGCGTTCCCTTCGCCGCCGGCGCCCGCTCCCCGCCGGTCAGCAGGCGCGCGAGGCGCGGGCCGATCCAGCGCTCGAGATCGTCGGCAAGGGTGAAGCCCGCGGGCACGATGACGAGCGTGAGCAGGGTGGAGAGCAGGAGGCCGCCGATGACGACGATGGCCATGGGCGCCCGGAAGCTGGTGTCGCCGTGGAGGCCCAGCGCCACGGGCAGCATGCCCGCCGTCATCGCGACCGTCGTCATGATGATCGGCTGGGCGCGCTTGTGCCCGGCATCGACGATCGCGGTCTCGCGGTCGACGCCTTGGCGCATCTCCTCGATCGCGAAGTCGACGAGCAGGATCGAGTTCTTGGCGACGATCCCGAACAGCATCAGGATGCCGATGTAGACGGGCATCGAGATGGCGTGGCCGGTCAGGATGATCGCGATGATCCCGCCGAGCGGCGCCAGCAGCAGCGAGCCCATGTTGACGAAGGGCGGAAGCACCCGGCGGTAGAGGAGGACCAGCACGGCAAAGACGAGCAGCACGCCCGAGACGATCGCGACGACGAAGTTGGTGACCAGCTCGTCCATCACCTCGGCCTGGCCGAACTTCACCTGGCGCACGCCGTCCGGCAGGTTGGCCATTGTCGGAAGCCGGTTGATCTCGGCCATGGCCGGGCCGAACTCGACACCGTTCAGGTCCGCGACGAGGGTGATCCGCCGCGTCTGGTTGTAGCGCCGGAGCGTGGTGGGCCCCGTGCCGAAGCCGATGTCGGCCACCACCTTGAGCGGCACCGAGCCGCCGCTCGCCGTGGGCACCGGGAGATTCTCGATCGCGGCAAGGTCGGTCCGCGCCGACTCGACCAGGCTGACGCGGATGGGCACCTGCCGGTCCGAGAGGGAGAACTTGGCCAGGTTCTGCTCGATGTCGCCGATGGTCGCGATCCGGATGGTGCGCGAGAGATCGGCGACCGAGACGCCCATCTCGGCGGCGATGTCGAACTTCGGCCGGATGAGGATTTCCGGCCGGTCGAGATCGCCGGCAATCCGCGCGTCGCGCAGGATCTTCAGGCCCTGCATCTCCTTCTCGACCTTGCGCGCGGTGGCGTCGAGCAGCGCCGGGTCGTCGCTGGCCAGCATCAGGGTGATGTCGCGGCCGCCGCCGCCCGGCCCGAAGGACTGGAAGCTGATCCGGGCATCGGGCAACGCGTTCAGCGCGGGCGCGATCCGCCGCTCCCATTCCTTGGTGGTGACGCTGCGCTCCGCGCGCGGGACGAGGTCGATGTAGAGGTTGGCCTTCCTGACATCGCCGTCGTCGCCGATGAACTCGAAGACCGACTTCACCTCGGGCTGGCGGCGGAGGATGGCGCCGATCTCGTCCACCTTGCGCGTCGTGTCGGCAAGCGTCGCCCCGGGCGCCAGCTCGACCGAGAGCTGCGAGGTGCCGCTGTCGCTGTCGGGCGAGAAGGTCTGCGGGACCTGGCTGAACAGGAAGATGGTGAGCAGGAACGAGACGGCGCCCACCGCCACCGTCTTCCAGCGGTTGTGGAGCGACCAGCGCAGGAAGGCGAGGTAGCGGTCCATCAGCGGGCCATCGCCGTGGACGCGCGCGCCATGGGGCTTCAGGAAATAGGCGGCAACGAGCGGCGTGATGAGCCGGGCCACCAGCAGGCTCATGAACACCGCGACCGAGACGGTGAGCCCGAACTGCTTGAAATACTGGCCCGAGATGCCCGGCATGAAGGAGACGGGCAGGAAAACCGCGATGATCGCGAAGGTGGTGGCGACGACGGCAAGGCCGATCTCGTCGGCGGCCTCGAGCGCGGCCTGGAAGGGCGTCTTCCCCATCCGCATGTGGCGGACGATGTTCTCGATCTCGACGATCGCGTCGTCGACGAGGATCCCGGCGACGAGGCTGAGCGCGAGCAGGCTGATGGTGTTGAGGGTGAAGCCCATCAGCTCCATGAACCAGAAGGTCGGGATGGCCGAGAGCGGGATGGCGAGCGCGGCGATGATGGTCGCCCGCCAGTCGCGCAGGAACAGCAACACGACGAGGACGGCGAGGATCGCGCCCTCGACCATCGCGGTAATGGCGCTGTCATACTCCTCCTCGGTGTATTTGACCGTGGTGAACAGCTCCTCGAACGAGACGCCCGGATATTCCGCGCGCAGCTCGTCGAGCACGCGGTTCATCCGTTCATAGACCTCGACGTCGGAGGCCCCCTTGGCCTTGAACAGGCCGAAGCTCGTCACCTGCCGGCCGTTGAGGCGCGCGATCGAGCGCTGCTCGGAGGTGCCGTCGCGCACCTCGGCAATGTCGGAAAGGCGGACGAACCGGCCGCCGGGAAGCGAGATGCGGGTTTCGCCGAGCTCGAGCGCGCTCTTCGCCCCGCCGAGCACGCGCACCGCCTGCTCGGCGCCCGAGACCTCGGTGCGCCCGCCGGGCACGTCGAGGTTGAGGCTGCGAAGCTGGGCGTTGACCTGCGCTGCGGTGATGCCGAAGGCCTGCAGCCGGTCGGGCTTCAGGTCGACGCGGATCTCGCGGGAGACCCCGCCGCCGCGCGACACCTGGGCAACGCCGGGAATGGCGACCATGCGCTTGGCTATGGTGTTGTCGACGAACCAGGACAGCTCCTCGAGCGACATGGCGGTCGACTGGACGGCGATGTAGGCGAGCGCGCCGCCCTCGACATCGACCCGGGTCACCTGCGGCTCGAGGATGCCCTCCGGCAGGTCGGAGCGGACCTTGGTGACGGCGTCGCGCACGTCATTGACGGCGCGATCGACCGGAGTGCCGATCTGGAACTCGACCGTGGTGAAGCTGACCCCCTCCTGGACGAAGGAGGAGATGGACTTGATGTTGCCGATGCCGGCAACCGCGCCCTCGATCTTGCGGGTGATCTGGGTCTCGATCTCGGTCGGCGCCCCGCCCGGCTGGGACACCTGGACATTGACGATCGGCGCCGAGATGTCGGGCATGGCGTTGATCTTCATGTTGATGAAGCTCATCGTGCCAAGAAGGCCCAGCATCAGGAACAGCAGGAGCGGCGGAATCGGGTTCCGGATCGCCCAGCTCGAGATGTTGCGAAGGTCCATCGCCCGTCAGCCCCCGGCCGTCACGTCCTGAGGACCGGCGTGACCTTCTCGCCCGGCCGCACGAAGGCGCCGGCGGAGACGATCACCCGCTCGCTGCCCGAGAGGCCCTCGCCGATGGCGACCCCCGCCTGGCTGATGCTGGCGATGCGGACATCGCGGCGCACCACCCTGTTCTCGCCATCCACCACATAGACATAGCTTCCGGACGGGTCGGCCAGCACGGCCGACTGGGGCAGGACGGGGCGCATGGCCCGGCCGGCCTCGATGTCGGCGACCGCGAAGCCGCCGGCGCGGATCGACGGGTCGGCGGGAAGCGCGATGCGCGCCGTGCCGAGCCGGCGCTGCGGATCGATGACGGGCTCGAGCAGCCAGATGGTGCCGGTGACCGGCCGGGACGCGCCGACCGGCGTGACCGACACGGGCTCGCCGACCGAAAGCGCCGCCATGTCCTGCTCGGCCACTTCGGCGCGCAGCTCCATCTGGCCGCCGGCGGCGATGCGGAACAGCGCGCCCGACGCCGGCGAGACGACCTGGCCGGGCTCGACCATGCGCTGGAGCACGAGGCCGGCCTCGGGCGCGCGAATGCTCAAGCGGGCGATGCGCTCGCGCATCTCGCGCACCTGGGCCCGGGCCACCTCGGCGCGCGCCCGGGCGGAATCGCGCGTCGCCGTCCGCCGATCGATGTCGGCCTGCGAGACGAACCCGCGCTCGACGAGCTTCAGCGCCCGGTCGAGCTCGGCCTGGGCAAGGCGGACATCGGCATCGGCCTGGGCGACCGCCGCCTCGAGCTGGGCGAGCTGCGCGCGCTGCACGCCCGAATCGATCTCGGCGAGCACCTGCCCGGCCCGGACATACTGGCCCGCCTCGGCGCGGATGGCGACGATGGCACCCCCCTCGCCCACCACGCCCACGGGCATCTCGCGGCGGGCGGCGATGCTTCCGGTCACGCGGACCCGATCGGCAACCTCGACCTGGCCGGGCACCATGACCGAGACCGACGGCGGGCCCGACGGCGGCGCGGTCGGCCCCGGCGCGTTCGCCCGCTCGACGAGGAACCACACGAAGGCGGCCAGCGCGGCCAGCGAAAGCGCGACAAGCCCGAGCCGCGTCAGGGGGACGCGCGCATGCCACGGCCGCGCAGGCGCGTCGGCCTCCGGCTCCGCGACGGGCGCCAGCCCTTCGAGCTTCTGGGAGGGGAGATGCATGTTCATGAGCCCGGATTCCAGATGGATGTGCGAGGCAAGCGCCTCAAGACCCCCGGTTGCTCCCCTCAAAGAAACCGGACACGGGGCCCCATAACGCATGGCGCCCCCGGTTGAAAGCCCCGTTGTCGCGGGCTGCGACAGATGGGCAGCCCCGGCGCGCTTCCGGGGCATGGGCCGACGGGCATGGGCCGACGGGCATGGGCCGAAGGGCTTGGGCCGACGGGCATGGGCCGAAGGGCTTGGGCCGAAGGGCTTGGGCCGGAGTGCCGGGCCTGCTATCGGGCGCGGCAGGTGCAGGCGCTGCGAAGTGGAAGCGCATGGGCTATGGCCTGTTCGGCTGGATCGTGATCGGCCTTGCGGCCGGAGCCCTGGCGCGCGCGCTGCACCCGGGCCGCGATCCCGGCGGGCTCGGCGTGACCCTCCTGGTCGGGATCGTCGGCGGCGTCCTCGGCGGCTGGCTTGGCCGGTTCCTCGGCGCCGGGCCGCAATCGACCCTTCTCAACCTCGCCCTGGCAACAGCCGGCGCTCTCCTCCTCCTGGTGCTGTGGCGGGCGATCGCGCGCGCCCGGGCCGGGCGTTCCTGAGCGGAGCGCGCGGCGCATGCCTCCGCCCGCCGCGCTTCATCGCCGCGAAAGCCGGAGCGCGCCAGTGGCGCCGGCCTGCGGACGGAAAGGGACCTGCGCATGCGACACTGGCTGGCACTTGGCGGACTTCTTCTTGCGGCGCCGGCCATGAGCGCCGAGCCGCCGCCCGCCACCATCACCATCAGCGCCGAGGCGCGCCGCACGGCCGCGCCCGATCTCGCGGTGCTGGGCGCGGGAGTCGTGACCCAGGCGCCCGACGCCGCGGCCGCCATGGCCGAGAACAGCCGGCGGATGACGGCGGTGGTGGCAGCGCTGCGCCGCGCCGGTATCGAGCCGCGCGACCTGAGGACGAGCCAGCTCGCGGTCCAGCCCCAGTATCGCTACGGCGAGGGCCGCGCGCCGGCCATCACCGGCTACCAGGCGACGAACCAGGTGACCGTCAGGCTGCGCGATCTCGCCCGGCTCGGCCCGGTCGTCGATGCGCTGGTGAAGGAAGGCGCCAACCGGATCGACGGACCGAACTTCATCGTCGAGAAGCCCGAGCCGCTGCTCGATGCCGCCCGCGCCGACGCGGTCAGGGCCGCCCGCGCCCGCGCCGAGCTGCTTGCCGCGGCCGCCGGCGTGCGGATCGTGCGGGTGCTCACCATCCAGGAGGCGGGCGGCGCGCCCGAGCCGCGGCCGATGATGCGGGCGATGGCATCGGCCGAAGCTGCCGACATGGCGCCGCCGGTCGAGGCCGGGGAGAGCGAGCTGCGCGCCGGCGTGACCGTCACTTACGAGATCGCCCCGGCGCCCTAGCGCGCCGGGGAGTGGCGGGATCGCCCCGGCGCCCGAGCGCCGCCCGGCGGTGACGGGAAAGCCCCGGCGCCGCCCCTCAGGCCTTCACCGTCTTCGACAGCTGGCCGACGAAGGTCTCGAAATCCTTCGCCTCGCGGAAATCCTTGTAGACGCTGGCGAAGCGCACATAGGCCACCGGGTCGAGCTGCTCGAGCCCCTGCATGACGAGCGCGCCGATCTGGCCCGCTTCCACTTCGGTCTCGCCGAGCGCCTCGAGCTGGCGCTGCACCGAGGAGACGAAGCGCTCGATCCGGTCGGGGTCGATGTCGCGCTTGCGGCAGGCAATCAGGATGGAGTGCGCCAGCTTCTCGCGGTCGAACGGTTCCTTCTTGCCCGACTTCTTGATCACCACCAGCTCGCGCAGCTGGACCCGCTCGAAGGTGGTGAAGCGGGCGCCGCAGCCACCGCACTGGCGGCGGCGGCGGATCGCGGTGCCGTCCTCGGTCGGACGGCTGTCCTTCACCTGGGTGTCCTCGGAGTGGCAGAAGGGGCAGCGCATCAGCCCTTCCGGGTGAGCGTCCTGAGATAGCCGAGCCCGCCGCCGACGACGGCGCCGATGACCGGCCCGACGAAGGGAATGACCAACCCGAGCGCGGCGCCTGCGCCAGCGCCGATCGCGACATTGCGGCCGAGCGGAGTCCTCAGCACGGCGCGCGCGGTTGCGGTCGCCTCGCGGCCCTTCTCGCTGTCGAGCGCCCGGCGGCCGGCCTCCTGCGCCTCGGCGAAGGCCTTCTCGGCCGCCTCGAAGGCCCTGTCGGCGGCCTCGGCGACCTTCTGCCCGGTCTCGGTCTCGAGCAGCCTGCGGCCCTTCTCCACCGCCTCTCCGGCGATCGCCTCGACCCGCTCGGCAAGCGGCTCGGCGGGCGCGCCGGCGTCCGGCTCCCCGGCGCCGGGGGCCGCGGCCTTCGCGGCGCGCGGCTTGCGCGCCGCCTTCGGTTTCGCCGCGGCATTTCCCGCCGCCGATGCCGCCGGCTTGCGGCGGGCCCTTGCCTTCGGTTCCTCGTCGGTCATGGCCGGTCCTTCCGCGGGCTCAGGGGTAGATGGGGAAGCGGGCCGTCAGCGCCTTCACCCGGGCGCGGACCTCGGCCTCGACCGCGGCGTTGCCGGCGTGCCCGTTGGCGCGCAGCCCGTCGAGCACGTCGGCGATCATCTCGCCGATGGCCGCGAACTCAGCCTGGCCGAAGCCCCTGGTGGTCCCGGCCGGCGAGCCGACCCGGATGCCGCTCGTCTTGGTGGGCGGCAGCGGGTCGTTCGGCACGCCGTTCTTGTTGCAGGTGATGCCGGCGCGCTCGAGCGCCTCGTCGGCATCCGCGCCGGTCAGCCCCTTGGGCCGCAGGTCGACGAGGGCGAGGTGCGTGTCGGTCCCGCCGGCCACCAGCGCGCAGCCGCGGCTCTCCAGCGTCGCCGCCAGCGTCTTGGCGTTGGCGACGACTGCCGCCGCATAGTCGCGGAAGGCCGGCCGCAGCGCTTCGCCGAAGGCAACCGCCTTGGCCGCGATGACGTGGACGAGCGGCCCGCCCTGCAGGCCCGGAAAGACCGCCGCGTTCAGCTTCTTCGCGAGATCGGGGTCGTCGGCGAGGATCATCCCGCCGCGCGGGCCCCGGAGCGTCTTGTGCGTCGTCGTCGTCACCACATGGGCGTGGGGGAAGGGCGAGGGGTGCACGCCGGCCGCGACGAGGCCGGCGAAGTGGGCCATGTCGACGAGGAGGAAGGCGCCGACCCGGTCGGCGATCGCGCGCATCGCCGCGAAGTCGATGATGCGCGGATAGGCCGAGCCGCCGGCGATGATGAGCCGGGGCTGCTCGGCGATCGCCTGCGCCTCGACTGCGTCATAGTCGATCCGGTGGGTTTCCGGATGGACGCCATAGTGGACCGCGCGGAACCACTTGCCCGACTGGGCCGCCTTGGCGCCATGGGTGAGGTGGCCGCCGGCGTCGAGCGAGAGGCCCATGATGGTGTCGCCCGGCTTCAGGAGCGCGAGGAACACCGCGCCATTGGCCTGCGCCCCCGAGTGCGGCTGGACATTGGCGAAGGCGCAGCCGAACAGCGCCTTCGCCCGCTCGATGGCGAGGCTCTCGACGACATCGGCGTGGGCGCAGCCCTGATAGTAGCGCTTGCCCGGATAGCCCTCGGCATATTTGTTGGTGAAGACCGAGCCCTGCGCCTCGAGCACCGCGCGGCTCACGATGTTCTCCGAGGCGATGAGCTCGATCTGCTCGCGCTGGCGCGTCAGCTCGCCGCGCACCGCCGCAGCAACCGCGGGGTCGGCCTCGGCGAGGCTGTCGATGAAGAAGCTGTCGAAGGCGGGGAGGGGCTGGCTGCTCATGGTCTATCCCAGTTTGGCGACGCGGGCAGCATGGCGACCGCCGGCGAAGGGGGTGGAGAGGAAGGTCTGGAGCGCGTCGCGCGCCGTCTCGGTGCCGGTGAGGCGGGCACCGAGCGCGATCATGTTGGCGTCATTGTGCTCGCGCGCGAGCCGGGCGGAAAGATGGTCGTGGACGAGCGCGCAGCGCGCGCCCGGCACCCGGTTCGCCGCGATCGCGATGCCGATGCCCGACCCGCAGACCACGACCCCCATCTCGGCCCGGCCGCCGGCCACCGCCTCGGCGCAGGCGCGGCCGAAATCGGGATAGTCGACCGGCCGGTCGGCATCGGCCGGGCCCAGATCCTCGACCTCGTGGCCGCCGGCGCGCAGATCCCCGGCAAGCAGGGCCTTCAGGGGAAAGCCGGCATGATCCGAGGCGATGGCAATGCGCAACGCGCGACCTCAAGCGCTGGTGGACAGGGCCGCCCTATGCACCAACTCGTGGCACAGGCCAAGCAAGCATGGTTGAACGGCCCCGGCGCAGACGGCATGGCCCGGGCCGATGAACGGCCCAGCCGCAACCGAGGAGGACTGGCCGGCGATCGCCGCCTGGCTCGCGGCGCGGGGCCACGCGCTCGAGCTTGCCGAGCCGCCGCGGCGGCTCGCCGGCGGGCTCGCCAACCGCAACTACCGGGTGCGGCTCGATGGCGCACCGGCCGTGTTCCGCCGCCCGCCGCCGGGCCCGCTTGCCCATGGCGCTTCCGACATGGCGCGCGAGGCGCGGGTGCTCGCGGCGCTTCACCCGGCCTTCCCGCTGGCGCCGCGCAGCCTCGCCTTCTGCGCCGACCCGGCGGTCATCGGCGTGCCGTTCCAGCTCATCGAGTGGCGCGAGGGCGTTGCCGTGGGCGCCGTGCCGCCGCCCGGTCTCGGCGCCGAGCGGCTGCTGCCCGCGCTCGCCGGTGCACTTGCCGCGCTCCACCGGCTCGATCCGGCCGCGGTCGGGCTCGCCGATCTCGGCCGCGCCGAGGGCTTCGCCGCGCGCCAGCTCGCCGGCTGGACCCGCCGCGCCGAGGCCGCCTTCGGCCCTGACCGGCCGGCCCCGCTCGATCCCCTCCTCGCCCGCCTCGCCGCCACCCTGCCGCCCGATGCGCCCGCGCGCCTCCTCCACATGGACGCGAAGTTCGACAATCTGCTGGTGGACCCCGGCTCGGGCCAGGCGCAGGCGCTCATCGACTGGGACATGGCGACGCGGGGCCCACCCGCCTTCGACCTCGCCGTCCTCCTCTCCTACTGGATCGCGCCGACCGACCCGGCGGAGACGCACGCCCTTGCCGCCGTCCCCTCGCTGGCGCCGGGCTGGCCGGGGCGCGCCGCCGTCGTCGCCGCCTATGCCGCAGCCGCCGGCGAACGCCCGCCGCACCTCGGCTGGCACCTCGCGCTCGCCCGGCTGCGGCTCGCCACGGCCTGGATGCAGCTCTATCGGCTTTGGCAGCGCGGCAGCCTCGCGGGCGCGCGCTACAGCGGCTTCGCCCGCCTTGCTGCCGCGATCCTCGGCCAGGCGCTCGACCAGTTCGGAGAGGAGCCATGATCGACTTCGCCGTGCCGCCCGCGCTTGCCGAGCTTGCCGCCCGCGTGCGCGCCTTCGTGGCAGACGAGATCCTGCCCTACGAGCGCGATCCGCGGCTCACCCACCATGGCCCGACCGATGCGCTGCGCGCCGAGCTGGTCGGCAGGGCGCGCGCCGCCGGCCTCCTCACCCTCCAGGCGCCGAAGGCGCTGGGCGGCATGGGCCTCTCGCACGTCGAGCAGGCGCTCGTCTTCGAGGCGGCCGGCTGGTCGACGCTCGGCCCCATCGCCATGAACTGCGCGGCGCCCGACGAAGGCAACATGTTCCTCCTTTCGCGGATCGCCCGGCCCGACCAGGTCGAGCGCTTCCTCGTGCCGATGGTGCGCGGCGAGCGGCGCTCGGTCTTCGCCATGACCGAGCCCGACGGCGCCGGCTCCGACCCAGGCCAGCTGAAGACCGCGGCGGTCTTTGACGGCGAGGCCTACCGCATTACGGGCCGCAAGTGGCTCATCACCGGGGCGGAAGGGGCGAAGACCTGGATCATCATGGCCCGCGTCGCCGAGAACCCGCACGGACCCTCAGGCCCGACCCTGTTCCTGTGCGAGGGCGGAACGCCGGGCATCGTCATCGAACGGCGGATGAACTCGATGGACCGCAACTATGTGGAGGGCCATGCGGTGGTCCGCTTCGAGGAGCTGCGGCTGCCGCCCGAGGCCGTGCTGGGCCAGGTGGGCGAGGCCTTCCGCTACGCCCAGATGCGGCTTGCGCCGGCGCGGATGACCCACTGCATGCGCTGGCTGGGCGCGGCCAGCCGGGCGCAGTCCATCGCCATCGACCACGCCCGGACGCGCACGGCCTTCGGCAAGCCGCTCGGCGAGCACCAGGGTGTCTCCTTCCTGCTCGCCGAGAACGAGATCGACCTCAAGGTCGCCCGCCTCCTCATCTGGGAGACGGCGTGGCGGATGGACCGGGGCGAGAAGGCGCGCCACGAGAGCTCGATCGCCAAGGCCGAGGTGTCCGAGCGGCTGTTCCGGGTCGCCGACCGCTGCGTCCAGGTGCTCGGCGGCATCGGCACGACGGATGAGACGGTGGTCGAGATGATCTACCGCGACATGCGCGGCTTCCGCCTCTACGACGGCCCGACCGAAGTCCACAAGTACGCCATCGGCCGCCAGCTGATGCGCGCGGGAAGCGACTTCACGGCAACGCCGGCCGCCGGGGAGCCGCTGGCGGCCGCCGCCGAATGAGCGACATGCAGCGCGAGGGGCTGCTCTGGCAGGGCCGGTTCCTCGAGGTCCGGGCCGCGCCCTGGGGTGCGCAGGGGCGCTGGGAATATGTGACCCGGGTGGGCCGCATCGGCGCGGCCGTCATCCTCGCCCTGACCGACGGGGGCGAGGTGGTGCTGGTGGAGCAGCATCGCCCGCCCCTCGGCGCGCCGTGCATCGAGCTTCCCGCCGGGCTCGTCGGCGACGAGACGGCGGGCGAGGATCCGCTTGCGAGCGCGCGGCGCGAGCTTCTCGAGGAAACCGGCTTCACAGCCGCACGCTGGGAGGATTTCGGCACCTTCGCCTCCTCGCCGGGCATGATCGGGGAGATCTTCCACTTCTACCGCGCGACCGGCCTTGCCCGCGCCGCGCCCGGCGGCGGCGCGGGCGACGAGCGGATCACGGTCCATCTCGTGCCGCTGGCCGAGGTGCCCGCCTTCCTCGCCGCCGCCCGCGCGCGCGGCTGCGCCATCGACACGCGCCTCCTCGCGCTGCTGCCGGTCCTGCCATGACTGTGACCGGAAACCGCGCCGCGCTGTCCGCGGCGATGCCCTCGCTCCTCGCCCACGAGGGCCTGTGGGAGGGGGCGTATCTCCATCTCGATGCGCAGGGGGCGCTCCTCGACCGGCATGCAGCGCGCGTGGAGTGCCTGTTCCCGGACGCCGGGCCATTCCACTATCTCCAGCGCAACCTGTTCCGCTGGGCGGACGGGCGGGAGCGCAGCGCCGAGCTTCCGGGCGTGCTGCGCGACGGCCGCCTGTGGTGGGACGTGCCCGCCTTTTCCGGCTGCGCCTGGGAAGGAGGCGACGGCGTGATCCTGCTCCGCCTCGACCGGCGCGACGAGCCCGGCCTGTCCTTCACCGAGGCGATCGTGCTCGCGGACGGCGGGGCGGAGCGCGCCCGCACCTGGCACTGGTTCCGGGACGGCCGGCTGGTGCGGCGCACGCTGTGCACCGAGCGGCGCGTGGCCGGGCCGGGCTGAGGGCCGGGCTGAGGGCTCGGGCGCGGGTTCAGCGCCCGAGCGCTTGCGTGAGCGCGAACAGCCGGAGCGCGCGGGCCAGCGGCACCCCGCGCGCTTCGTCCACCTGTGCCACCAGCGCGCTGGTCGGCACGCCGCGCCGCGCCGCCGCGGCGTCGAGCACGGCCCAGAACTCGGGCTCGAGCGCAACCGAGGTGCGGTGGCCCTGGATGGTGAGGCTGCGCTTCTCGAGTCGGCCGGCGCTCATCGCGTGCCGCCGCCGGCCTCAGTACATGTGCTGGCCGCCATTGATGGACAGCGTCGAGCCGGTGACGAAGCCGGCGTCCTCGCCGCACAGGAAGACGACACCGCGGGCGATCTCCTGCGCCTGCCCCAGCCGGCCCACCGGAATCCTGGCCACGATCTTCTCGAGCACGTTCGCCGGCACCGCGGCCACCATGTCGGTGTCGATGTAGCCGGGCGCGATCGCGTTCACCGTCACGCCGAAACGGGCACCTTCCTGGGCGAGCGCCTTGGTGAAGCCGTGGATGCCCGACTTGGCGGCGGCATAGTTCACCTGGCCGATCTGCCCGGCCTGGCCGTTGATCGAGCCGATGTTGACGATCCGCCCCCACTGCCGCTCGCGCATGCCCGGGAAGACCGCCTTGGCCATGTTGAAGCAGCCGCCGAGGTTCACCTCGATGACCTCCTTCCACATCTCGAAGCTCATCTTGAGGAGCGTGGCGTCGCGCGTGATCCCGGCATTGTTGACCAGGATCTCGATCGGCCCATGCGCCGCTTCGACCGCCGCCACTCCATCGAGACAGGCCTGGTGGTCGGCCACGTTCCACCGGTAGGCCGGAATCCCGGTCCGCTCGGTGAAGGCCCTGGCCCGCTCCTCGCTGCCGACATAGTTGGCGATGACCGCGCAGCCGGCGTCCCTGAGCGCAAGGCAGATCGCCTCGCCGATTCCCCGCGTGCCCCCCGTGACCAGCGCAACCCGTGCCATCCGCATCCTCCCTTGCTCCCGGGCGAAACCCTAGAGCGGGTGCGGAACCTCTTCAAGCGGAACCCAGCCGAGAAGCTCCTGGCGCAGCAGCCCCTCGAGCATGGCGATCCCCTGGTCGGTGGCGTTCAGGCAGGGCAGATAGGCATAGTCGGTGCCGCCGGCGGCGAGGAAGGCCTCGCGCGCCTCGATCGCGATTTCCTCGAGCGTCTCGAGACAGTCGGCCGAGAATCCCGGGCAGGTGACGGCCACCCGCCGCACGCCGGCCGCGGCCAGCTCGAGCAGGCGCGGCTCGGTGTAGGGCTGGAACCACTCCGCCCGGCCGAACCGCGACTGGAAGGTCACCTCCACCCGGTCGGCCATGCCCAGCGCCTCGCCGAGCAGGCGCGCCGTCTTGCGGCACTGGCAGTGATAGGGGTCGCCCTTGACGAGCGTCGAGACCGGCATGCCGTGGAAGCTCATGACCAGCCGCTCGGGAACGAACGGAAGCGCGGCCAGCTGCGCCCGCGTCCGCTCGGCCA
The DNA here is from genome assembly GCA_029268145.1 of Sphingomonadaceae bacterium. GTDB lineage: Bacteria > Pseudomonadota > Alphaproteobacteria > Sphingomonadales > Sphingomonadaceae > Thermaurantiacus. The sequence continues at coordinate 30,275 of JAJUHA010000024.1, forward strand.
GCGCCGCGATGTGGCCGGGGTGGTCGTAATAGGGCGGCAGCGTGCGCAGCGACGGCACCCACCGCTCCTCGGCGATGGTGCGGAACACCGCCTCGAGCGCCGTGCCGGTGGTCGCGCTCGAATATTGCGGGTAGAGCGGGGCGATGAGGATGCGGTCGCACCCGGCCGCCCGCAGGGCCCGCAGCCGGTCGGGGATCGCCGGCGTGCCGTAGCGCATCGCGAAATCGACCAGGATGTCCGGCCCCAGCCGGGCGGCGAGCGCGTCGGCCTGGGCGCGGGTGATGACCCGCAGCGGGCTGTCGTCCGCGGCGCGGTCCCAGATGGCGGCATAGGCCTCGGCCGTCCGCGCGGGCCGCGTCTGCAGCACGAAGCCGTTGAGGAGAAGCCCCCAGGCCAGCCGCGGCAGCTCGACGACCCTCGGGTCGGAGAGGAACTGGCGCAGCCACGGGCGCACGGCAGCGGGCGTCGGCGCGTCGGGCGAGCCGAGGTTGAGGAGCAGCACGCCCACCCGGCCGTGCCTGACCTCGGGATGGTCCGCCGGGCGATGGGCCGCGGCGGGGTCAGGCGGCCGCATCAGCAAGGGGCAGCCTCCGCATCCGCCTGCCGGTGGCACGCGCGAGCGCATTGGCGAGCGCCGGCGCGGCCGGCGGCGTGCCCGGCTCGCCGACACCGCCGAGCGGGGCACCGCTCGCGACGATCCGGGTCATCATCGCCGGGGTCTCGGCGAGCGACAGCAGCCGGTAGCCGTCGAAGTTGGCCGGCACCGCCATTCCGCCGGCGAAGTCCACCTTGGCGTGGAGCGCCGCGCACAGCCCCATGAGCGCCCCGCCCTCGACCTGGGCGCGGACCGAATCCGGGTTGATCGCCCGGCCGCAGTCGATCGCCGACCACAGCCGGGTGACGCGGATGGCACCATCCGCCACGCCCGCCTCGACGACGGTGGCCACGATCGAGCCGAAGCTCTCGTGCAGCGCCACGCCCTTGGCGAGGCCCGGAGGCGACGGCTCGGCAAAACGGCTGTCCGCGGCGACGGCGCGCAGCACCGCGGCATGGCGCGGCATCCCCTCGAGATGGGCGAGGCGGAAGGCGACCGGATCCCTGCCGGCGGCCTCGGCCAGCTCGTCGATGAAGCTCTCGACGAAGAAGGCCGTGAAGCTGTGCCCGACCGAGCGCCAGTAGCCGAGCGGCACGGGCGTGGCGACGGGCACATGGACGGCGCGGAAGGCTCCAGCCGCATAGGGGATGCGGTCCGCGCCCTCGATCGCCGCGGCGCTGGCGCTGTCGGGCCCCGGAGCAAGCCGCGGCATGTTGCGGCCCATGAAGCTCGCGGCGACATTGGGCACCGCGATCCGGGCGTCGAAGGCGGCGATCCGGCCGGCGGAGTCGAGCGCGCCCGTCATCCGCGCCATCGCCGCCGGGCGGAAGCGGTCGGCGTGAAGGTCCTCGCGCCGGCTCCACTGGAGCTGGACCGGCCGGCCGATCGCCCGGGCGATGAGGGCCGCCTCGACGAAATGGTCGGCCTCGGCCTTGCGGCCGAACCCGCCGCCGAGAAGCGTGGGGTGGACGGTCACCGACTCCTCGGGAACGCCGAGCGCCCGGGCGACCGCCATCACCGCGAGCGTCAGCGACTGGGTCGGCCCCCACAGCTCGATCCGCCCCTCCGCGATCCGGCAGGTGGCAACCATCGGCTCGAGGCAGGCGTGGGCCAGGAAGGGCACGGCATAGTCGGCCGTGACCGGCCGCTCGCCGAGCGCCTCGGCCACCCCGTCGGTGCCGGCAACCCGCTCCCCGCCCTCGCCGTCGAGCGCGGCGGCAAGCGCGCCGCCGATCCAGTCCCCCGCCGGCTCGCCGTCGGTCTCGAACACCGGCTCGAGCTGCGCGAGCGCGCGCATCGCCTCGAAGGTGGTGGCCCCGGTGGTGGCCACCCAGTTGCCGCCGCGGATGGCGCGGATGCCCGCCGGGCCCTTCACCGTCACCAGCCGGCCATTGCCCACGGGGCCATGGGCGATCGCGGCAAAGACCATGCCCGGCAGCCGGACGTCGGCGCCGTAGCGGGCCGTGCCATCCACCTTGGGCGGAAGGTCGAGCCGCGGCAGCGGCCTGCCCACCAGCCGCCGCTCCGCCTCGGCGCGCAGCCGGGCGCGTCCGGCATCCGCCGGGTCGATGTCGCGCACCGCATCGGCAAAGGGCATCCGGTTGGCCTGGTGCACGACGAACCCGTCGCGCGTGTCGAGGAGCGCCGGGTCGACCTTCCAAGCGCGCGCGCCGGCGCCGACGAGCATGGCCCGGGCGGCCGCGCCCGCCTCGCGCAGGATGTCGTGATAGCCCTTGATCGAGGTGCTTCCGCCCGTCAGGTGGAGGTTCATGCGACGGATGACGGTGGCGCCGGCAAAGGCCGCGAGGTCGCGCACCATGGGCGGAAGCGACGCGGTGCCCAGCCGCGCCATGCCGACATGGGCATAGGCCGGATGGAGTGGGGCCGGCTCGACCGCGACGCGGCGCCAGTCGGCGCCAAGTTCGTCGGCAAGGATCTGGGCAAGGCCCGACCAGCTCCCCTGGCCCATCTCCGCCTGCGGGATGGCGACGATCACGCTGCCGTCGGGCGCCACCCGCACCCAGGCGTTGAGCGGCACCTCGCCCTCGCCGGCAACGTCGGGCGCGGGCCAGTCGCGCGGCCACAGCAGGAAGCCCACGGCGAGGCCGAGCGTCGCGCCGGCGCCGATGAGGAAGCTGCGGCGGGTCGGCACGAGCGACCGCCTGGCCGGCGCGGGCGGGGGCGAGGTCTGGAGCATTCCGGGGGCCTAGCATGGCCGGGCGCCCCGACCAACATGCCCGCCCGCCGCAGGCGGCACGGCCGATGACCGACGCGCCCGGGCCAGCCGTGCGCCCCTTCATCGACCCCGAGGCGCTCCTGCTCACCGCCCAGACCAGCCCCGGGCCGGGCGGGCAGAATGTCAACAGGGTGGCAAGCGCCATCCGCCTGCGGTTCGACCTCGCCCGCGCCGCCGGGCTTTCCGAGCCGGTCCGGCGCCGGGCGGCGCGGCTGGCCGGCCGGAGACTGACGGCCGATGGCGCCATCCTGTTCCTCGCGTCCCGCCATCGCACGCAGGAGGCCAACCGCCGCGACGCGCTGGCGCGCCTCGCCGCCCTGCTCGAGGCGGCGCGGTACCGGCTGCGCAAGACCACCGTCACCGCGGCCTTCGCCGGGCGCATCACCGTGCGCAAGGTGCAAACCGGCCAGCAGGTGCGGAGAGGAGGCAAGGGGAACGCCA
>JAJUHA010000025.1 GCA_029268145.1 Sphingomonadaceae bacterium
GGCCGAGCCGCTTCCGAACCCCGCCGGCCACCGAGCGCGGGACGCGCGCGCCGACCGTCCCCCGCCGGCGTCGGTTCCGCCAGCCCGCCCGCGCGGCGGCTTCGAGCAGGGCGCAGCCGCCAGCGAGCCGTGAGGCCCTGCCGGGTCCCTCGGGAGCTTCCCGGTTGTGCCAGGATCTGATAGTTACGGCCTTGTCACGTTGATTCGGAGGCGGGGCACATGAGGTTCGGAACTGGACTGGGACCTGGGCTTGGCGTCTGTCTGGCCGGGGCGCTTCAGGCCGGGGCACTGGCGGCGCTGGCGGCTCCGGCGGCCGCGAGCGTCCACACGGTCACCTGGGCGCCGATGGGGAGCGAGACGCTTGAGGTGGAGATTGGCGGGCTCGCGCCCGGCGACACGGTCGAGGTCTCGGCAGGTTTCGTCTGGCAGTGGGCAACCTACTGGTGGGAAGACTGGTTCGAAGACGGCTGGGTGCTGTCGGGCAATGACTTCTTCGGCGATGGCGGATTCGTCCTTCTGCCCGGCCAATGGGAGTGGCGCAACGTCGTGCTCGCCACCTCCGGCTACGGCGACTGGGTGATCCTCGGAGCGTCTGTCGGCGCGCACCTCAGCCGAAGCGCCGACGAGGCGTTGCTCACCGTGCGGTGGCGCAGCGGAGCGCGCGATTTCTGCGGCACGATCCCCGAGCAGGGGCGGGTCAGCTTCGCCTCGTGCGGCGCGGCCTTCTGGCCCGGGCCGGAGGAGGTCTGGAGCGAGATCGAGATCGTGACGAGCAGTCCCGCATCGTTCGTCGAGGTGCGGACCCTTCCATGGACGGGCCCCGCGCTGCCCGAGCCGGCGAGCTGGGCGATGATGGTCACGGGCTTCGGCGTGGTCGGGGGCCTGCTGCGGCGCCGGGAGCGGCCTCGGGCAATCCTCGCCTGAGGCTTGCGCCGCGCCGGGCGAGGCGGCACAGCTTGCCGCCGTGGGCGCAGCATTCGACGAGATGTTCGGCACCGACGGGTATCCGCAGGCGGTGGACCCGGCCGCCGCCCGCGCGCCCTATGCGCTCGTCGCCGCCTGGCTCGCCGCCTCGACGCCCGAGCTCCTCGAGACCCGCCGCCGCCAGGCCGAGCTCTTCTTCCGCCGCATCGGCATCACCTTCGCCGTCTACGGCGATCCGGACGCCGACGAACGGCTGATCCCCTTCGACATCATCCCGCGCGTCCTGTCCCCGGCCGAATGGACCACCGTCGAGGAGGGGCTGAAGCAGCGGGTCGCGGCGCTCAACGCCTTCTGCGCCGATGTCTACGGCGCCCGCGAGATCCTGCGCGCCGGCGTCGTTCCCGAGGATCTCGTCATTGGCAACCCGCAGTTCGCGCTCCAGCAGCTCGGCTTCCGCCCGCCCGGCGACGTCTGGGTCCACATCGCCGGGATCGATCTGGTCCGCACCGGCCCGGGCGAGTTCATGGTGCTCGAGGACAATGCGCGGACGCCCTCGGGCGTCTCCTACATGCTCGAGAACCGGGAGGTGATGCTTCGGCTCGTGCCCGAGCTCATCACCGGCGAGACCGGCGAGGGCGGGGTGCGCCCGGTCGAGACCTATCCGGAGCAGCTCTACGCCTCGCTCCGCTCGGTCGCGCCTCCCGGCTGCCGCGGCGAGCCGACCGTCGCGCTGCTCACCCCCGGCCTCCACAACAGCGCCTACTATGAGCACAGCTTCCTTGCCGACAAGATGGGGGTGGAGCTGCTCGAGGGCTCGGACCTGTTCGTCCATGACGACGTGCTCTACATGCGCACCACTGCCGGGCCGGCGCGGGTCGACGTGCTCTACCGCCGGGTCGATGATGCCTTCCTCGATCCGCTGGTGTTCCGGCCCGATTCCGCGCTCGGCGTGCCGGGCATGGTGCGCGCCTACCACGCCGGCAACCTCACGCTGGCCAATGCGATCGGCACCGGCATCGCCGACGACAAGGCGATCTACAGCTACATGCCCGAGATCGTGCGCTTCTACACCGGCCGCGACCCGATCCTCCCCAATGTCCCCACCTGGCGCTGCCGCGAGCCCGACGCGCTCGCCGAAGTGCTCGCCCGGCTGCCCGAGCTCGTCGTCAAGGAGGTGGATGGCTCGGGGGGCTACGGGATGCTCGTCGGCCCGCACGCCAGCGCCGCCGAGATCGAGACATTCCGCGCAAAGCTGAAGGCCGATCCGGAGAAGTTCATCGCCCAGCCGACGCTTGCGCTCTCCACCTGCCCGACCCTGACCGACGCCGGCATCGCCCCGCGCCATGTCGATCTCCGGCCCTTCATCCTCACCGGCGCCACCGGGGCCACCGTCCTTCCCGGCGGTCTCACCCGGGTTGCGATGAAGGCCGGCTCGCTCGTCGTCAACTCGAGCCAGGGCGGCGGCACCAAGGACACCTGGGTGCTCGGCCCCCGCGCCAGCGACCTTCGCGGCGAGAGCGCGGGCAGAGGCGGCTGATGCTGTCGCGCAACGCCGCCAACCTCTACTGGCTCGGCCGCTATGTCGAGCGGGCCGACTATCTGTGCCGGCTGCTCGATGCGACCGTCCGCCTCGCCGCCCTGCCGGCAACCCATGGCGGCGCCGGCAATGCCTGGGAAGCCGCGCTCCAGTCGGCGAGCGCGGCAGCGGCCTTCGCCGAGACCGGGCGGCGCGCGAGCGAGACCGAGGTGGCGCGCTTCCTCGCCGTCGACCCGGACAATGTGGGGTCGATCCGCTGCTGCCTCGAGCGCGCCCGCACCAACGCCCGGGCGCTCAGGACCGCGCTCACGGCCGAGACCTGGGAAGCGATCAACAGCGCCTGGCTCGAGATCCAGCGCTTCGGCACCAGCGCGGCCGACCCGCTCACGCTCATGCGCCTCGTCGAGACGGTGAAGCAGTCGCTGCTCGCCTTCGATGGTGCCGCCCACCGCAACCAGCTGCGGGAATCGACCTACTGGTTCATGCGGCTCGGCACCTCGATCGAGCGCGCCGACAACACCGCCCGCCTGCTCGACCAGAAATATCACATCCTGCTGCCGCGGACCGAGCCGGTGGGCGGCAGCCTCGACTATTTCCAGTGGACGACGATCCTGCGCACCGTCTCGGCGCTGACCGCCTACCGCTGGGTCTACCGGGACTCCGTCAAGCCCTGGCTGGTGGCCGACCTTCTCATCCTCAAGAAGCCCATGCCCCGCTCGCTCGCCGCCTGCTACGAGGACACGGTCTTCTATCTCGACCGCCTCGCGCTCGACCGCGGCCGCCAGGGCCCGGCCAACCGGCTGGCCGTCGCCGGCCTGAAGCGGCTGGAAGCTGAGACGATCGACAGCCTGTTCCAGCGCGGCCTGCACGAGTTCCTGCTGCAGTTCATTGCCGACAACAACGCGCTCGGCGACGCGATCGCCGAGCAGCACCTGTTCTGAAGGGGGCGCCGGCGTGAGGCTCCTCATCGACCATCGGACGGTCTACCGCTACGAAGGGCAGGCCACGGGCATCATCCAGGTGCTGCGGCTCACCCCGCGGCCGGGCGATTCGCAGGCAATCCTCAGGTGGCGGGTCGATGTCGAGGCCGACGGCGCGATCAAGCCCTTCACCGATGTCCATGGCAATCTCGCCCACATGTTCTACGCCGACGGCCCGCTCGGCGAAGTCGCCATCCATGTCGAGGGCGAGGTGATGACGACCGACACGGCAGGCATGGTGGGGCCGGCCGACGAGCGGGTGCCGCTTGCCGCCTACCTGCGCCCGACGCCGCTCACCACGCCCGATGCCGCGCTTGCGGCCTTCGCCCGGACCGTCAGCCACGCCGAACCGCTCGACCAGGCCCACATGCTGATGCGGGCCATCCACGAGCGGCTCACCTTCGATCCGGACGTGACTCACGCGGCAACCGATGCCGCCACCGCCTTCCGGCTCGGCCGCGGGGTGTGCCAGGATCTCTCGCAGGTGATGGTGACGGCGGCGCGCCTGCTCGGCATTCCGGCCCGCTATGTCTCGGGCCACTACGCCGCGCCCGACCATCCCGAGCAGGAGGCCGCCCACGCCTGGGCCGAGCTCCATCTTCCCGGCATCGGCTGGGTCGCCTTCGACCCGACCCACGGGATCTGCGCCGGCGAAGGCCATGTGCGCGTCGCCGTCGGTCTCGACTCGCTCGACGCCGCCCCGGTCCGCGGCTCCCGCCGCGGCGGCGGCACCGAGCAGCTCCTCGTCCTCGTCCACGGCCGCGAGGCGAGGCAACCGCCCGCCCCGGGCCTGGTCGACGCGCCCGACCTCTTCCGGGGCCAGGAACAGCGCCAATGACCTACTGTGTCGGTCTCCTCGTCAAGGAAGGGCTGGTGATGCTGGCCGACACCCGCACCAACGCCGGCATCGACAACATCTCCTGCTACCGGAAGCTCCGGGTGTTCGGCGAGGAAGGAAACAGGATCGTCGCCATCGCCTCGGCCGGCTCGCTCTCGGTCACCCAGGCCGCGATCAACAAGCTGCGCGAGGGCGTGCGAATCCCGGGCCGCGACGGGCTGTTCTTCGTCGAGACCGCGCCCACCATGTTCCGCGTGGCCGAGGTGGTGGGCCATGCGCTGAAGCAGGCGCGCCACGAGATCGACGAGACGGTCGACGACGAGGCCGTGGCGACCGGGGCCTCCTTCCTGGTGGGGGGCTCGATCGGCGGTGGTGCGCCGGCGCTGTTCCTCATCTACGGCGAGGGCAATTTCATCGAATGCGGGATCGAGACGCCGTTCCTCCAGATCGGCGAACTCAAATATGGCAAGCCGATCCTCGACCGGATGCTGCTCTACCGCACGCCGCTCGACGAGGCGGTGAAGGTCGGCCTGCTCTCGATGAACTCGACCATCAAGTCGAACCTGTCGGTGGGGCTGCCGGTCGATCTTCTCATCCTGAAGCCCGGCCACTCCGCGGCCATGCTCTACCGGATCGAGGAGGGCGATCCCTATTACCAGGAGCTGGGCTTGCGCTGGCAGCTCGCGCTCCAGGAGACGCTCGACTCCCTGCCCGATCCGCCCTTCCTGCCGCGCACCCGGGGGTAGCGCCCGCACGCGGCTGTTGCGTCTTGGCCACAGCCGTCACGGGAGTTGCCCAAATCGCGTCTTTGCGGCGGCACGGTCTTTTCGCCGTGATGACAGGCGGCCTAGTCTCTCCTCCCATTTGTCAGGGGAAGACAATGACTCGCGCGCGCCACCGTTCCGCCATACTTGCCCGGGTTTCGCTCCCGGCGCTGCTCCTGGCCGCCGTGCCCGGCCATGCCCAGTCGCAGACTGCCGCGACCGAGGCGGTCGAGGCGAGCGAGACCATCGTCGTCACCGGCAGCCGGGTGGCGCGTGATCCCAATGCCGTCGCGCCCATCCCGATCCAGTCGCTCTCCGGCGAGGACCTCATCAACACCGGCCAGAACGACGTGACCGCGGCGCTCCGCCAGATCCCGGCGCTCATCGCCTCCTCGACCGTTGCCGACTCGCTCGAGCGCGGCCCGGCCGGTACGGCGGGCCAGGCCGTCCTCAACCTGCGCCAGCTCGGCTCCAACCGGACGCTGGTTCTCGTCGACGGCCGCCGCCATGTCTCGGGCGTGCCGGAGCGGCAGGCGGTCGACGTCTCGACCATCCCGCCCACCCTCATCGAGCAGGTCGAGGTGCTGACCGGCGGCGCCTCGGCAGTCTATGGCGCCGACGCGGTGACCGGGGTGGTCAACTACCGTCTCAAGGAGAATTTCGAGGGGTTCGAGGTGGACGGCCAGGTCGGCACGTCGACCAAGGGAGACGGCCAGAGCTATCGGATCGGCGCCACCTACGGGCGCAACTTCCGGGACGGCCGGGGCAACTTCACCCTTTCGGCGGGCTTCGCCGAGGACAGCGAGGTCCTCATGGGCGACCGGGAGTTCACCCGCGACAACAACCGGGGGAACAATTCGGGCACCTACGCCAACCCGGCGCTGCGCTTCCAGAAGGGTGACATCAACCCGGCAACCATGCCGAACTTCGCCAGCTTCTACCGCGTCGGCGGGCCCGGGCCCCGCACGACCCGCATCAGCTTCGGCCCGCCGATCCCGCTTCCCGGCACCAGCATCTACACGTCCGTCTTCGGCACCAACACGCCGACGGCGGCCGAGCAGGCGCTGATCGACCGGGCCCTCAACGCACCCACCCGCGTCATCGGCCGTCAGCCGACCTTCGCAATCTCGGCCAACAGCGGCCTCCTGTTCCGTGCCGACTATGACTTCTGGCAGGCCGACATCAACGGCAACGGCGTCAACGACTGCAACGAGAGCTACATCGGCTGGACCGGCTTCGGCGGCGGCGGCTGCTACACGACCAACCCCGATGGCTCGGTGCGCATCTTCAACGACGGCATCATCTCGACCGCCTCCAACCAGTTCGGAGGCGACGGCGCGGTCGAGCGGACCAACGCCACCTCGCTCCTTCCCGGTTCGGAGCGGCTGTTCGTCAACTCGACCGGCCGCTACGAATTCTCGCCGGCGGTCGAGTTCTTCTACGATGCCAAGTACGCCCGCAACAAGTCGACCGACCGCAACAACTACAACACCTTCTACGACAGCCTCTATCTCTCGCCCGACAACCCCTTCATCCCGGCCGTCCTGCTGCCGGATGTGGAGGAATCCGGCGGCCTTCTGGTCTCCCGCGACTTCCTCGACCTCGGGCCCAACATCCGCTCCTCGACCCGCCAGACGCTGCGCTTCGTCGGTGGGCTCAGGGGCGATCTTGCCGAGCATCTGCGCTACGAGGTCTCGGGTGTGTGGGGCCGCACCAGGTCGGAGACCAGCCAGTCCAACTCGGTCCTCTACGACCGGCTGTTCGCGGCGCTCGACGTGGTGCGCGGGCCCGGTGGCAACCCGGTCTGCCGCTCGGAGATCGACCCGACGGCCGTGCCGCCCGGCTCGGACGTGTTCCCGGTCATCGAGAGCGGCTTCTTCACCTTCCGCCCCGGCCAGGGCCTGTGCAAGCCGGCCAACATCCTGCGCGGCGCCTTCTCGGTAAGCCAGGAGGCCGTCGACTTCATCACCACGCAAACGACCGACCGCTCGACCCTGTCGCAGGCGGTCATCACCGGCTTCCTCAGCGGGGATAGCACGCGCTGGTTCTCGCTGCCCGGCGGCCCGGTCAACTTCGTCATTGGCGGCGAGTATCGCAAGGAACGGTCCGAGACGACCCTCTCCGATCTCGAGAAGGGCCTGCTTCCCGAAGGCTCGCCCGCCGGCCCGGCCGGCACCTTCATCGGTGACATCTCCGGCAACCAGTCGCTGCTGTTCGATGCACAGAACCAGGTGTTCGATTCGGGCGGCAGCTTCGACGTGAAGGAAGTGTTCGGCGAAGTGCTGCTGCCGATCTTCAAGGAGCAGCGCTTCTTCCACGAACTCACCATCGGCGGCGCCGTGCGCTACGCCGACTATTCGACGGTGGGCGGCGCGCTGACCTGGAACGCCAATGGCAGCTGGGCGCCGATCCCCGATGTCCGGCTGCGGGGCACCTACAGCCAGGCCATCCGCGCGCCCGACGTGTTCGAGCTGTTCAGCCCGCAGCAGGGCGCGACCTTCCGGCCGCTCGACCCCTGCCAGGCCGTCGAGATCGCGGCGCTCAAGGCGACCGATCCGGCGCGCGGCGCGATCCGCGAGACCAACTGCCTCGCCGCCGTCACTGCAACCGGCATTCCCAACCCGGCCGCCTTCCTCGCGACCTACGAGGATCCGCTCACCGCGCGCTTCGGCGGCACCTCGGGCGGCAACCCCGATCTCCAGGAGGAAACGGCGCGCAGCTGGACTGCGGGCACGGTCATCCAGCCGCGCTTCCTGCCCGGCCTCACCCTCTCGGCCGACTATTACTCGATCCGGATCGAGGATGCGATCGCGGCGGTCACGGCCCAGGACCTTGTCGACAGCTGCTACGACATCCCCACCTTCCCGAACCAGTTCTGCGCCCAGTTCGAGCGGAACACGACCATCGGGTCGCCGACCTTCTTCGGCTTCACCACCCTGCGCCAGACCCAGATCAACTTCGGCAAGATCGAGACGGCCGGCGTCGACTTCTCCGCCAACTACCAGTTCGAATGGCGGGACAATGGCTTTGCCCTCGGCTTCACGGGGAACTGGGTGCAGAAGCTCGACCGCTTCTTCGATCCGGTGGACAGCAGCTTCGTCAATCCCGGCCTGCTCGAGACCAGCGCGCCGCGCTGGTCGGGCCTCGGCACGGTTGCCTGGACCCGCGGGCCGCTCACGCTCGGCTACCGGCTGCAGTGGATCGGCCGCCAGGCGATCGCCAGCACCATCCAGATCGAGGACCTCGAGGACCAGTTCGGCGAGGCGGGCCTTGCCCCGCACTATTTCGTCCACGACGTCTCGGTCGGGTTCGAGGTGAACGACAACATCATGCTGCGCGCGGGCGTCAACAACCTGATGGACAAGGAGCCCTATCTCGCCAGCTCGGCCTACCCGGTCTCGGGGCTTGGCCGGTTCGTGTTCGTCGGCGCCACCGGGCGGTTCTAGACCGCAGCGGGCCGGTGCGAAGCGAGGGCTTCGCACCGGCCGCTCCCGCGCTACTGGCGCAGAAGCTCGCGCGCCACGATCACCCGCATGATCTCGTTGGTGCCCTCGAGGATCCGGTGGACGCGCAGGTCCCGCCACAGCCGCTCGACGGGATAGTCCATGAGATAGCCATAGCCGCCATGCAGCTGGAGCGCGCGGTCGACGACCGCCGAGCCGGTGTCGGTGGCGAAGCGCTTGGCCATGGCGGCGAACTTCGTCCGGTCGGGTGCGCCGGCCTCCACCTTGGCGGCGGCAAGATAGAGGAGGGCGCGGGCGGCCTGGAGCTCGGTTTCCATGTCGGCCAGCGTGAACTGGGTGGCCTGGAAGTCGAGGATGGCCTGGCCGAACTGCCGGCGGGTGCGGGTGTAGGTGATCGCCTCGTCAAGCGCGCGCTGGGCGCCGCCGAGCGAGCAGGCGCCGATGTTGAGCCGCCCGCCGTCGAGCCCGGCCATGGCGATGCGGAACCCCTCCCCTTCCGCGCCGACCCGGTTCTCGACCGGAACCCGGACCCGGTCGAAATGCACGAGCGCGGTCGGCTGCGAATGCCAGCCGAGCTTGCGCTCCTGGGCGCCGAAGGACACGCCCGGCATGTCCTTCTCGATGACGAGGCAGGAGATGCCGCGCGGCCCCTCCTCGCCGGTGCGGACCATTGTGACATAGAGGTCGCTCGCCCCGCCGCCCGAGATGAAGGCCTTGGAGCCGGAGACGACATACTGGTCGCCCTCGCGCACCGCGCGGGTCCTGAGCGCGGCCGCGTCCGAGCCGGAACCGGGCTCGGTCAGGCAGTAGCTCGCGATCCGCTCCATGGTGACGAGCGCGGGAAGATAGCGCGCCTTGACCGGCCCGGCGCCGAACCTGTCGATCATCCAGCTTGCCATGTTGTGGATCGAGATGAAGGCCGAGGTGGAGGGGCAGCCATGGGCCATGGCCTCCATGACGAGCGCCGCCTCGAGCCGGCCGAGGCCGGTTCCCCCCGAGGCTTCCGAGACATAGATGGCGCCGAAGCCGAGCGCGCCGGCCTTGCGGATGGTCTCGAGCGGGAAGATGTGCTTCTCGTCCCATTCCGCCGCATGGGGAGTGATCTCGTCGGCCGTGAAGCGGCGGGCCATGTCCTGGATGGCGCGCTGGTCGTCGGTCAGGTCGAAGGGCTGCATGGCCGCCGCCCTAGCAAGCCGCGCGGGGCGGCGGGAGGGGCGGAATGGGGAGGGCAGGAGGGGGCGCGTTGACGCGGGCGCGCGCCTCGCCTAAGGCCACGTCCCTGCCGTCGCGGGCCCACCCGCGGCTCCTGGTCTGATTCGAAGGAACCCTTGCGATGAAGCGCACCTATCAGCCGTCCCGGCTGGTCCGCAAACGGCGCCATGGCTTTCGCGCCCGCATGGCGACGCCCGGCGGCCGCAAGGTGCTCGCCAACCGGCGCGCGCACGGCCGCAAGAAGCTCTGCGTCTGACAGGTGCGCCGCGCGCGCAGCGGCCCCAGCCGGCCATCAGGGCGCGCCGCGACTTCCTTGCCGCGAACCAGGGGTTCCGGGTGGTCACACCGGCCTTCGTCCTGCTCGTCCGCCCCAACGGCCTTGGCGAAATGCGCGCGGGCTTCACCGTGAGCCGGCGCATCGGCACGGCGGTTGCCCGCAACCGGGCGCGGCGGCGGCTGCGCGAGATGGCGCGGCTGGTGCTGCCCGGGGCCGGCGTGCCCGGCGCCGACCATGTTTTCATCGCGCGGCCGCTGCCGGCCGAACGGCCCTTCATCGCCCTCCTCGCGGACGCGCGCGCAGCGCTGGCGCGGGCCGCGCGAAAGGTGGCGGCGTGACGGGTACCGAGGCTTCCGCGCCACGGCCGGGGCCAGCGGCGCTGCTGCTCATCGGCGTGGCGCGCGCCTGGCAGCTGACCTTCTCGGCCATCCTCCCCCCCTCGTGCCGCTTCTCGCCCTCCTGCTCGGCCTATGCGATCGAGGCGGTGCGGACGCACGGGGCCGCGCGCGGCGGCTGGCTCGCGCTTCGGCGCATCCTGCGCTGCCACCCCTGGGGCGGCCTGGGCCATGACCCGGTGCCGCCGCCGGGACGGAGCAGAAAGACGACATGACCGGGGAGACCCGCAACCTCGTGCTGGCCGTGGTGCTTTCGGCCATCGTGCTGTTCGGCTGGCAGTTCCTGGCCGAGCGCTACTTCATGCCGAAGCCGCCGCCGGCGCCGACCGAGAGCGCCGCGCCCGGCGCAGCGCGCGCCCCGGCGCCGGGACCGCTGACCGAGGGTGCAGCCGTGCCCGGCCCGGCGGCGCCTGCCGCGGTCCAGGCTCCGAAGACGATCGCCGAGGCGATCGCGGCAGCGCCGCGCGTGCCCATCCGCACGCCGCGCCTCGCCGGCTCGATCAACCTCGTCGGTGCGCGGATCGACGATCTCGTGCTGCGCGACCACCGGGTCAGCCTGAAGCCCGGCGCGCCGCCGGTCAGGCTGTTCGCGCCCTCGCCCGGGCCGCAGGCCTATTTCGCCGGCTTCGGCTGGGCCGGGCCCGGAGCGCCGCCGCCCGACGCGCGCTGGACCCCGAGCGGCGACGTGCTCGCACCCGGCAGGCCGCTGACCCTCAGCTGGACCAGCCCGGAAGGGGCCAGTTTCGAGATCCGCCTCGAGGTGGACGAGAATTTCCTCTTCACCGCGACCCAGCGGGTGGTGAACCGGTCGGCGGGCGCGGTTGCCGTCAGGCCCTTCGGCTTCGTCACCCGCACCGGGACCGGGCCCGAGCGCGACGCCTTCAACCTCCATGTCGGCCCGATCGCCGTGATCGAGGGAACGCTCAAGGAAGGCGACGTCAGCTACGATCGGCTGCGCGAGCGCGGGCCGCAGACCTTCCAGACGACCGGCGGCTGGCTCGGGATCACCGACAAATACTGGCTCGCTGCCCTCATCCCCGACCAGAAGCAGGCGCTTGAGTTCCGCTTCGCCCACGCCGCCGATGGCGACAGGTTCCAGACCGACTTCGTCGCGCCACCGCAACTCGTGGCATCGGGCGCAGCAGCGGAAACCCGCGCCCATCTCTTCGCCGGGGCGAAGGAAGTGGCGCTCATGAACCAGGTGCGCGACACGCTCGGCGCACCGCTGTTCGACCGGGCGCTCGCCTGGGGCTGGTTCTGGTTCATCGCCCAGCCCATCTTCTGGCTTCTCAGCCTCTTCCACGGCTGGTTCGGCAACTGGGGGCTTGCCATCATCGGCCTCACCCTCGTGGTCCGCCTGCTGCTCTACCCGATCGCCAACAAGCAATATGCCTCGATGGCGAAGCTCAAGGTCTTCGCACCGAAGATGAAGGAGATCCAGGAACGGTACAAGGATGACCGGGTCCGCCAGCAGCAGGAGATGATGGCGCTCTACAAGAAGGAAAAGATCAATCCGCTCGCTGGCTGCCTTCCGATCCTTCTTCAGATCCCGATCTTCTACGCGCTCTACAAGACGCTGCTGATTGCCATCGAGATCCGCCACCAGCCGCTCGGCCTGTGGATACAGGATCTTTCCGCGCCCGACCCGCTGACCCCCCTCAACCTGTTCGGCCTCCTGCCCTTCCAGCCGCCCGCCGTCATCGCCATCGGCGTGCTGCCAATCATCCTCGGCATCACCATGTGGCTCCAGTTCCGCCTCAACCCGACCCCGATGGACGAGGTGCAGAAGCTGGTCTTCTCCTGGATGCCGTGGATCTTCATGTTCGTGATGGCCCCCTTCGCCGCCGGGCTCCAGCTCTACTGGATCGTCAACAACATCGTCTCGATCGGCCAGCAATGGTGGCTGAACCGGAAATATGCCTCGCCGGCGCCGGCCCCGTCGGCGGGGAAATGAGCGCCGACCTGGCGGAGACCGCAGCGCTCGACGCCGCCCGCAGGCTGTTCGCAGGCCCGATCCGCTTCGAGCTTGGCGCGCCGCGGCTCGATCTCCTCCCCGTCGACGACCTGCCCGAACTGGCCCTCGCCGGCCGCTCCAATGTCGGGAAATCCTCGCTTCTCAATGCGCTGGCCGGCCGTTCGGGACTCGCGCGAACCTCGAACACGCCCGGGCGCACGCAGGAGCTGAACCTGTTTCTGGTCGGCGAGCCGCCCCTCCTTCGCCTCGTCGACATGCCGGGCTATGGCTATGCCGAGGCGCCGAGGGACATCGTCCGCCGCTGGACGCGCCTCGTCGGGGACTATCTCGCCGGGCGGCCGAACCTCCGGCGGGTGCTGCTGCTGGTCGACAGCCGCCACGGGACGAAGCCGGTCGATCGCGAGGTGATGGCCCTCCTCGACCGCGCGGCGGTGAGCTACCAGATCGTGCTCACCAAGACCGACAAGGTGAAGGATCCGGCCGCGGTTGCAGCCGCAGTCGCCGCCGAGGCGCGCGCCCACCCCGCCGCGCACCCGGAGGTGCTGGCGACGAGCGCCGCCAAGGGCCAGGGGATTGCCGCGCTGCGCCTTGCCGCACATGCGGCAATCCTGTCCTGATCGTGGCAAAAAAGGGGCGCGCACTCGGCCGTGAATGCTGCTAGGCAGTGCGGCATGGAGGGTTTGCAATGATCGCTCTCGACAGCCTGCGGATCGGCGGGCGCGAGCTCCTGCCGCTCGTCGAGGGCGGCAAGGGCATTTCGGCGACCAACCACCGCTCCTCCGGCGCCTGGGCGCGAACGGGGGGCATCGGCACGGTCTCGGCCGTCAATGCCGACAGCTACGATGCCGATGGCCGCCCCATCCCCCAGGTCTATCGGGAGAAGACCCGCCTCGGCCGCCACGAGGAGCTGATCGCCTATGCGATCGAGGGTGCGGTCGAGCAGGTGAAGCGCGCCTTCGACCTCGCCGCCGACGAGCTGCGCGCCGGGCGCGGCGCGCTCAACATCAATGTGCTGTGGGAGATGGGCGGCGCCCAGCGCGTCCTCCACGGCGTGCTCGCGCGCACCCGCGGCCTCGTCCACGGCGTGACCTGCGGCGCCGGCATGCCCTACCGCCTCTCCGAGATCGCGGCCTCCTACGGCGTCAGCTACTATCCCATCATCTCCTCGGCGCGGGCCTTCCGGGCGCTGTGGAAGCGGGCCTATTCCAAGGCCGCCGAATGGCTCGGCGCGGTCGTCTACGAGGATCCGTGGCTTGCCGGAGGTCACAACGGGCTCTCCAACGCCGAGGACCCGGCCCAGCCGCAGGATCCCTACCCCAGGGTGCGCGAGCTCCGGCAGGTCATGCGCGAGAGCGGCATTTCCGACGACGTGCCGATCGTGATGGCGGGCGGGGTCTGGTATCTGCGCGAATGGACCGACTGGATCGGCAATCCCGAGCTCGGCACCATCGCCTTCCAGTTCGGCACCCGCCCGCTCCTCACCCGGGAAAGCCCGATCCCGGATGCCTGGAAGGCGAAGCTGACCAGCCTCGAGGAGGGGGACATCCTGCTCCACCGCTTCTCGCCCACCGGCTTCTACTCGTCGGCCGTCCGCAACCCCTTCCTGCGCGAGCTCGAGGCCCGCTCGGAGCGCCAGATCGCCTTCTCGACCGAGGCTGCCGGCGACCACCAGTTCGTCCTCGACGTGGGCGTCGCGCGCGGGAGGACCTACTACGTCACGCGCGACGACCTGCTGCGCGCGCGCGGCTGGGCCGGCCAGGGCTATACCGAAGCGCTCAAGACGCCCGACAACACGCTCGTGTTCGTGACGCCCGAGAAGAAGGCCGAGATCCGCCGCGACCAGGCGGACTGCATGGGCTGCCTCTCCCACTGCCAGTTCTCGGCCTGGAAGGACCATGACGACCATTCGACCGGCCGTCTCGCCGACCCGCGCAGCTTCTGCATCCAGAAGACGCTGCAGGAGATCGCCCATGGCGGCGATCCGGACCGGAACCTCATGTTCGCCGGGCACTCGGCCCACAATTTCCGCACCGACCCCTTCTATTCCAATGG
Source organism: Sphingomonadaceae bacterium (assembly GCA_029268145.1). Classification (GTDB taxonomy): domain Bacteria; phylum Pseudomonadota; class Alphaproteobacteria; order Sphingomonadales; family Sphingomonadaceae; genus Thermaurantiacus. Next base: position 14,419 of record JAJUHA010000025.1, read on the forward strand.
CTTCATTCCGACGGTCCGGCAGCTGGTGGACCGCATCCTGACCGGCGACTGAGCCGGCGCAAACGCGCGCAGCCGCCACCCGCCGCTTGCGCTCATTCGCGGTTGGCGGTCGGCGCGTCGATGCCAAGCGCGGGGAAGACGGCCTCGAGGAAGCGGGCATGGTCCCATGCCGAGCGGTCGGGCTGGAACCCCATGCGCACGATGACGGTGCGGGTCTCGGGCACGATGGTCACGAACTGGCCGCCATAGCCGGCGAGCTCGAGGGTGCGCGCCGGCTGGCCCGGCGTGCCGCCGCGAAACCAGGTCTGGGTCGAGTATCGGCCGTTCGAGAGGGCCGTCGGCGTGCGCATGCGCATCACCCAGGCTTCCGGCACCACCTGCCGCCCGTCCACGCGGCCGCCGTCGGCGAGCATCAGGCCGAAGCGCGCCCAGTCGTTGGCCGACGCCAGCACGAAGGTCGAGCCCAGGAAGTCGCCCTCGGCATCCTGCTCGAAGAGCGCCGAGCGCATGCCGACGGGATCGAACAGGGCGGCCCTCGGGAAGGCGTTCCACGCGGCGCGGTCGCGCCCGGCGCGCAGACGGACAACGCGCATCAGAATGTTGGTGTCGCCCGAGGAATAGGCGAAGCGCGTGCCCGGCGGGTCGTGCAGCGGCTTCGCCGCGGCAAAGCGCGCAGCCGACGGCTCGGCATAGAGCATCCGCCCCGGATCGGCAACGCCGGCATAGGTCTCGTCGAAGGCGAGACCCGATTCCATGTCGAGGAGATGGGCGAGGCGGATGGCGCGGCGATCGTCGGTCCATTCGGGAAGGAGCGCATCGTCCGCGAGCGCGAGGCGCCCTTCGCCGACGAGGATGCCGACGAGCGCGGCCGCGACCGTCTTCGACATGGAGGCGGAATAGTGCGGGGTGGTCGGGCCCCAGCCGGCCGCGTGCCGGGCTGCGACCAGCTGGCCCTGGTGGACGATGACGACCGACCGCGTCACCGGGTCCCTCGCCGGATTGCCATAGGCGCCCCGGGTGAAGGCGGCCGCGACTGCTGTCTCGAGCGCCGCCGGGTCCCGGACGAGCCCGGCAGCGCTGCCGGACGGCGCGTCCCCTGCGGGGAAGGGCCTGGGATCGGGCGCTAGGAGGACCGGCGTGCCGGCGCCGGTGCCGGGGCGGCCCACCGCGCAGCCAAGGCCGGGCGTGTGGCCGGCCATGGCAAGCGTCAGCCCGAAGCGGCCGGCGCGCACTTCGCCCGCCGCGCGGTCGATGCTGGCGCGGAACAGCGACAGGCGCGGGTCGATGTCGGGGCCGATGTCGTGCGGCCAGACATCCTCAGGGTCCCGACCCTGGACGAAGACCGCCGTGCACATGGTGCGGGCGACGAGGCCGCCGCCGATCTCCGCCACGCCCGCCAGTTCGCGGACCTGCCCGCAGCCGGCGAGCCCGACCGCAAGTGCTGCGAGCGCCGCCATGGCTTGCACCCGCGCCCGTCTCTGCAACCATGCCCCCATGATTCGCCTCCTCCTCCTGTCCCTTGCCGCGCCGCTCGCGGCGCAGGAAGCCCCCGCGCCGCAGCCCGCGCCCGCGACACTGCCGGCCTCGGCCGCGGCAGTGGCGCCGCGGACCGAGACGGTCGCGCTCGAGACGGCGCAGGGCACCATCCGGATCGCGGTCGAGGTCGAGCGCGCGCCCGTCACGGCGGCCAATTTCCTGCGCTACGTGCGCGAGAAGCGGCTCGATGGCGCCAGCTTCTACCGCGCACTCAAGCTGACGCCGGATGGGGGCTATGGGCTGATCCAGGGAGGCCTGCGCAACGATCCCAAGCGGGTGCTGCCGCCAATCGCCCACGAACCGACATCGAAGACCGGGCTTTCGCATGGCCATGGCGCCATCTCCATGGCCCGCGCCGCCCCCGGCACGGCGAGCGGCGACTACTTCATCATCGTCGGCGGCCTCCCCGCGCTCGATGCCCAGGCCACGGGCGAGGGCGACATCGCCGGCTACGCGGTGTTCGGCCGGGTGGTCGAGGGCATGGAGGTGGTGAAGGCCATCCTCGCCGCCCCCGTGGACCCGGCTGCCGGGGAGGGGTCGATGAAGGGCCAGATGCTCGCCACCCCGGTCCGGATCGGACGCGCCGTCCGCCTGCCCTGAGGACGGCGCCTTCGCGCTTGACATCGCCCCCGCTGCTGTCGTGAGATGGTGGCCGGGAGAGGGGACATGGACCACGACTTCTGGGACCATGTGATCGGGCGCGCCGAGCCGGTGCGCGAGGATCTGGCAGCCGAGCTGGTGGCCGGCGCGGGCGGGCTTGCCGTCATTGCGCTCGGCATGCTGTTCCTGCTCGATCTCGCGCTCGGCTGGCACCTCGCCGGCTGACGCCGCGCCGGTCGCAAGCGGGAGGTTGACGGGCAGCGCCCGGCAATGGCTAGCAGCGCGCCGGAAAGGCGTGGCATGGCTGACGAGACCCCGAGCACTCCCGATGTTCCCGACTGGCAGGCGCTTGCCGCCAGGGAGGTGAAGGGGCGCGACCTCGTCTGGCACACGCCCGAGGGGATCGCGGTGAAACCCCTCTACACCGCCGCCGATCTGCCCGCGCTTCCCCCCGGTCTCCCCGGCTTTCCGCCCTACACCCGCGGCATCCGCGCAACCATGTATGCCGGGCGCCCCTGGACGATCCGCCAGTATGCCGGATTCTCGACCGCGGAGGAGTCGAACGCCTTCTACCGCCGCAACCTCGCCGCCGGCCAGATGGGCCTTTCGGTCGCCTTCGATCTCGCCACCCACCGCGGCTACGACAGCGACCACCCGCGCGTGGTGGGAGATGTCGGCAAGGCGGGCGTCGCCATCGACTCGGTCGAGGACATGAAGATCCTCTTCGACGGGATCCCGCTCGACCGCATGTCGGTCTCGATGACGATGAACGGCGCGGTACTCCCCTGCATGGCCTTCTACATCGTCGCCGCCGAGGAACAGGGTGTGCCGGCGGAGCGGCTCGAGGGGACCATCCAGAACGACATCCTGAAGGAGTTCATGGTCCGCAACACCTACATCTACCCGCCCGAACCGTCGATGCGGATCGTCGCCGACATCATCGCCTTCACCGCGCGCCACATGCCGAAGTTCAACTCCATCTCCATCTCCGGCTATCACATGCACGAGGCCGGGGCGACCGCGGTGCAGGAGCTCGCCTTCACGCTTGCCGACGGGATGGAATATGTGCGCGCGGCGATGAAGCAGGGGCTCGCCGTCGACGACTTCGCCGGGCGGCTCTCCTTCTTCTTTGCCATCGGCATGAACATCTTCATGGAGGTCGCCAAGCTCCGGGCGGCCCGCCTGCTCTGGTCGGGCATCATGCAGGGCTTCGGCGCGAAGGATCCCAAGAGCTGGATGCTGCGCACCCACTGCCAGACGAGCGGGGTCTCGCTGCAGGAGAAGGACCCCTACAACAACGTTATCCGCACGACGGTCGAGGCCATGGCGGCAGCGCTTGGCGGAACCCAGTCGCTCCACACCAACGCGCTCGACGAGGCGATCGCGCTGCCCACCGACTTCTCGGCCCGGATCGCCCGCAACACCCAGCTCATCCTCCAGGAGGAGACCGGGATCACCCGGGTCGTCGATCCCCTCGGCGGGTCCTACTATGTCGAATGGCTCACGCAGGAGCTGGCCGACCGGGCCTTCGCGCTCATCCAGCAGGTCGAGGCGATGGGCGGCATGACGGCCGCGGTCGCCAGCGGCTGGCCCAAGGCCGAGATCGAGAAGGCGGCGGCCGAAAAGCAGGCGGGAATCGATTCGGGCGAGACCGTCATCGTCGGCGTCAACCGGTTCCAGCCGGCGAACGACGACGTGCCCGAGCTCCTTGAGGTGGACAATCGCGCCGTGCGCGAGGCGCAGATCGCGCGGATCCAGAAGGTGAAGGCCAGCCGCGATCCGGCTCGCGTCGAGGCAGCGCTTGCCGCCCTTGCCGAGGGGGCGCGGGGCAATGCCAATCTCCTGGCGCTCGCCGTGGAGGCCGCCCGCGCGCGCGCGACGCTGGGCGAGATCTCGGAGGCGCTCGAGGGCGTGTTCGGCCGCCATGTCGCCGAGGTGAGGACGGTGACGGGCATCTACGGGCCGCGGCTCGCCCGCCACCCGCTGACCGCCGCGGTCCGGGAGGGCATCGCCTCGGTTGCCGCGCGCCTTGGCCGAAGCCCCCGCGTCCTCATCGTCAAGATGGGGCAGGATGGCCACGACCGGGGCGCCAAGGTGGTCGCCTCCGCCTATGCCGACCTCGGCTTCGAGGTGATGGTGGGGCCGCTGTTCCAGACTCCGTCCGAGGCCGCCGCGCTCGCGCTCGACTTCGGCGCCGACGTGGTGGGCGCCTCAAGCCTTGCCGCCGGGCACAAGACGCTGGTGCCCGAGCTGGTCCAGGCGCTCCGCGACGCCGGCCGGCCGGACATCCGCGTCGTGGCCGGCGGGGTCATCCCGCCCGACGATCATGCCTATCTGAAGGAACGGGGCGTCCTCGCCATCTTCGGTCCCGGCACCAATGTCGTCGAGGCGGCGGCCGAACTGCTGCGCCTGCTGGGCCACAACATGCCGCCGGCCGAGGAGCTGGCCGCCGCCGAATAGCAGCGCTCAGCCGTCGGCCGGGCGGAACCCGAGTTCGGCTTCGGCCAGCGCGGCAAGTTCGGGCGCGAGCGGCGGGGGCGAGAGATCGAGCCCCGCCTCCAGCCGCTCGGCGACATGGGCGAGGCCGGCGAGACGGGCGTGGGCCTTGCTGTTGGCCCCCACCAGATGCCAGGGCGCGAAGCCGGTGTCGGTCCGCTCCAGCATCTCCTCGATCGCCGCCTCATAGGCCGCGCGCTGGCGCCGGTTGCGGAAATCCTCCGTGCCCATCTTCCACCGCTTCCACGGATCTTCGAGCCGCTCGCGGAAGCGCGCGTCCTGCTCCTTCTGGCTGATGTGGAGGAAGAGCTTGACGATGACCATGCCGGTCGCGGCGAGCATGCGCTCGGTCTCGACGATCTCGCCATAGGCGCGGCGCCACTCCGCTTCGGTGGCAAAGCCCTCGACCCGCTCGACGAGGACCCGCCCATACCAGGTGCGATCGAAGATGGTCCATTCGCCCTTGGCCGGCAGCCAGCGCCAGAAGCGCTGGAGCCAGTGCTCGGCCTTCTCCTCGGCGCTCGGCGCCGCGATCGGGACCACCTCGAAGAAGCGCGGGTCGAGCTCGGCGGAAAGGCGCTTGATGAGCCCGCCCTTGCCCGCTGCGTCCCAGCCCTCGACGAGGATGAGACCGGGCCGTCCGGCGCGGCGGCAGGCGGTCTGCAGCGCATAGAGCCGGCGCTGGAGCGCCTTCAGGAGATCCTCGTGATCCTCGGGAGGCCTGGGGTGCGCCAGCGCGGCCAGCCGGCTCACGCGGCGCGGGCCTTCCTGCCCGAATCCGCCCGGGCCTTGGCGAGCTTCTTCAGCAGCATGTCGCGCTTCAGGCGCGAGAGATGGTCGATGAAGAGCACGCCGTTCAGATGGTCCATCTCGTGCTGGAGGCAGGTGGCGAGCAGGCCATCGAGCAGCTGCTCATGCTCCACCCAGTCCTGGTCGCGCCAGCGGGCGCGGATGACGGCGGGCCGCTCGACCTCGGCATACTGGTCCGGGACGGAAAGGCAGCCCTCGTTATAGACCGAGCGCTCCTCGGACGGGTCGAGGATCTCCGGGTTGATGAAGACGCGGGGGTTGCGCGTGCCCTTGCCCGACGCATCCGGCGGCCCGTCGACCAGGTCCATCACGAGAAGCCGCAGCGGCACATCGACCTGCGCTGCGGCAAGCCCGATGCCCGGCGCGGCATACATGGCCTCGAACATGTCGGCGATGAGGGTGCGGATCTCGTCCGTCATCGCCTCGACGGGCGCGGAGATGCGCCGCAGCCGCGGATCGGGCACCTCGAGGATGGGGAGGATCGCCATGGCCCCAATCTAGGCGCGGCCCGGCCGGCTGAAAAGCCCCGCGCTAGAGCGGCCGGCGCAGCCGCAGCGCCTGGGCGAGCGTGCCGTCATCCAGGTGGTCGAGCTCGCCGCCCACGGGCACGCCATGGGCGAGCTGGCTCACCTTGACCGGCAGTCCGGCCAGCCGCGCCGCCACATGGTGAGCCGTGGTCTGCCCCTCGAGCGTCGCGTTCATCGCCAGCACCACCTCGGTCACGCCCTCGAGCCGGGCGAGCAGGCGCGGGATGGCGAGATCCTCGGGCCGCACGCCATCCAGCGCGGACAGAAGCCCGCCCAGCACATGGAACCGGCCGGGAAACAGCCTGGCCCGGTCGATCGCCCAGAGGTCGGCGACATCGGCCACCACGCACAGGAGCGCAGGGTCGCGCCGGGGATCGGTGCAGATCCGGCACGGCGCCTCGATGTCGAGATTGCCGCACTCCGGGCATTCATCGAGCGCCGCCTCGACCCGGGCGAGCGCCTCGACCAGCGGCCGAAGCAGCCGCTCGCGATGCTTGAGGAGGTGGAGGAGGACGCGGCGCGCCGAGCGCGGGCCCAGGCCGGGCAGGCGGGCCAGCATCGCCTGGGCGATCTCGAGCGCATCGGCTCCGGTTGCGTGCCGCGTGGCCATTGCTAGGGCCCTGCCATGCGCCTCGCCTTCATGGGAACCCCCGAATTCGCCGTGCCTGCGCTCGAGGCGCTGGTGGCGGCAGGTCATGAGGTCGCGGCCGTCTACACCCAGCCGCCCCGCCCGGCCGACCGCGGCCGCCTCACCCCCTCGCCCGTCCATCGCCGGGCCGACGCCCTCGGCCTGCCCGTGCGCACGCCCGAGCGGCTGCGCGGCGCGCAACACGCCGAAGCCTTCGCCGCGCTTGCCCTCGAGGCCGCCGTGGTCGCCGCCTATGGCCTCATCCTGCCCCGCGCCATCCTCGAGGCGCCGCGCCGGGGCTGCTTCAACATCCATGCCTCGCTGCTCCCACGCTGGCGGGGCGCCGCGCCGATCCAGCGCGCCATCCTCGCCGGAGACGCGGAGACGGGCGTCACCATCATGCGCATGGCGCCTGGCCTCGACACGGGGCCGATGCTCCTGAAGGCCGCAACACCCGTCGACGCCAAGACCGCGGGCGCGCTCACCGCCGAGCTCGCCACGATGGGGGCGCGGCTGATGGTCGAGGCGCTGGCCCGCCTCGACACGCTCGTCGAGGAGCCGCAGGACGAGGCGCTCGCCACCTATGCCGCCAAGATCGCCAAGGCCGAGGCCCGCATCGACTGGAAAGACCCGGCAGCGTCGATCGCCCGGCGGGTGCGCGCCATGAACCCGGCGCCGGGGGCCTGGTTCCTGGCCGGCGACCAGCGGGTGAAGCTCCTTGCCGCCGAGGTCGCGGCCGGCGCGGCTGAGGGGCCGCCGGGCCGGCTCCGCCCTGACGCCAGCGTCGCCTGCGGCGAAGGCAAGCTGCGCCTCCTCGAGGTCCAGCCCGCCGGCCGCCCCGCCATGGCGGCCGACGCGTGGCTGCGGGGCCTGCGGCTGGGGGCGGAGCCGCAGCTGGCATGACCCGGTTCCGGCTGACGCTCGAGTGGGACGGGCGCGGCTTCATGGGCTGGCAGCGTCAGGCCCATGGCCCCTCGGTCCAGGAGGCGCTGGAGACGGCGCTGCGCGAGGTGACCGGAGAGGATGCCACCTTCCACGCGGCCGGGCGCACCGATGCGGGCGTCCATGCGCTCGCCATGCCGGCCCATGTCGACGTGGCGAAGCCAATCGCGCCCTTCCGCCTGATGGAGGCGCTCAACGCCCGCCTGAGGCAGGCGAGCGCGCTGGTCGCCGTGCTTGCCTGCGTCGAGGCGCCCCCCGGCTTCCACGCCCGCTTCTCCTGCACCGGCCGGGCCTACCGCTACCGGCTGGTGATGCGCCGGGCCCCGCTCGCGCTGGACGCCGGCCGGGCCTGGCGGGTGCCCCGCCCGCTCGACCTCGCCGCGATGCGGGCCGCCGCGACCCTGCTCGTTGGCCGGCACGACTTCACCACCTTCCGGTCGGTCCACTGCCAGGCCGCCTCGCCGGTCAGGACGCTCGACCGGCTCGACATCCTGGCCGAGGGCCAGGAGGGGCTTGTCATCGAGGCCGCGGCGCGCTCCTTCCTGCATCACCAGGTGCGCTCGATGGTGGGCGCGCTGGTCCTCGTCGGGCTCGGCCGCTGGCCGGTGGAGCGGGTGGGCGAGGCGCTGGCGGCGCGGGACCGTTCGGCGCTCGGGCTGAACGCCCCGCCTGACGGGCTCTATTTTGCTGCTGCGCGATATGACAAACTGTCGGAAAAATTTACACTCGACCATTCAACTGACAGGACAACGGCTTGATTCCCCTGCCACTTCGCTATTGGCATGGTTCTTGCAACGCGAAGACAGTCATGAGGCGGCGGGTCGCATGGAACGGCACGATGCGCGATGAGAAGGGCCCTGGCGCGAGGAGTGCGTTCCTCGTGTGGCTGATCGGGCTCGCGCTTGGGATTGCGGCCGGTGCCATCACCGCCAAGCTGCTGCTCCCCCCGCGCGACGCGATCACGCCGCCGGTCGAAGGTTCGGTCAGGGACCGGTTCCTGCGCCCCTGACCGGATCGGCCAGCCGTTCGGCCGCGGGCGGGTGGCCGAGGAAGGCCTCCGGGCTCGCGGTGCGGCCATAGGCACCCGCCAGGAAGACCGCGACGAGGTCGCCGACCGCCGTCTCGGGAAGCGCCACGGCGTCGCCCAGCCGGTCGAGCGGCGTGCACAGGCAGCCGACGACATTGGCCGTCTCGACCGGTCCGCGGCTGCGGCTGGCGTTGACGAGGGGGTAGTTGCGGCGCACCGCGCTGCCAAAGTTGCCGCTGGCGGCAAGCTGGTGGTGGAGGCCCCCGTCGGTCACCAGGAACAGCGTGCCGCCCGAACGCTTCCGGTCGACCACCCGCGTCAGGTAGACGCCCGCTTCGGCGACGAGATAGCGGCCAAGCTCGAGCGCGAAGATGGACGGCCCGAGGATGGCGGGGCGCGCGCGGAGCGTCTCGGCAAGCGCGGCGCCCACGGCAGCGAGATCGAGCGGCCGCTCGGCCGGGAAATAGGGCACGCCGAAGCCGCCGCCGAGATTGACCAGCCGGACCGGCCCCGGGGCCGCCCCCGCCAGCCGGCCGACGAGATCGACGGTCGCCGCCTGGGCATCGGCGATGGCGGCCCAGTCGAGGTTCTGGGATCCTGCGAAGACATGGAAGCCGGCGAAGTCGAAGGCCGGGTCGGCGAGGGTCGCGAGCACGGCGGGCGCATCGGCGGCATCGACACCGAAGGGGCGTGCGCCGCCGCCCATCCGCATCCCCGATCCGCGCAGCTCGAACGGCGGATTGACCCGGAGCAGAACGGCGGCTCGGCGGCCGAGGCTCCGGGCGATCGCCAGGGTGCGCGCCGCCTCGCCGGCGGACTCGAGCGAGAGGATGGCGCCGGCCCGGATGGCGGCGGCAAGCTCGCGGTCGCGCTTGCCGGGGCCCGCGAAGCTGATGGCAGGGGCGGGCATGCCGGCCGCCAGCGCGCGGCCAAGCTCGCCTTCCGACGCCACGTCGAAGCCGTCGACCAGCGGCGCCAGGGCGGCGAGCAGATCGGGCATGGGATTGGCCTTGACGGCATAGTGCAGCCGCACGCCGGGCGGCATGGCGCCCCGGACGGCTGCGATCCGCGATCGCACCAGGCCCATGTCGTAGACGAAGAGCGGCGTGTCCCCGGCGTCGGCGACCCACGCCTCGGCCGGCCGCCCGGCGATCAGCAGGCGGCCCTCGCCATCGCGGGCGAATCCTGCGGGCATGCGGGCGTCGGGGTCGGTCATGCGCCATGGTCCCGGCGCAGCGCCACGCGATCGACCTTGCCGTTGGGCGAGAGGGGCAGGCTGGCCAGGAAGCGGAGGTCGGCGGGGGCGAAATGGGCGGGCGCCTCGCGCCGGAAATGGGCGGCGAGCCGTGCGGCGGCTTCGGCCTCGGAGAGCCCGGGTGCGGGCACGGCGAGGAGGCGGATCACCATCCCGGCGGCCGGATCGGCGACGCCGAGCGCGACTGCGGCCGAAACCGCGCCGCTGGCCATGGCAACCTCCTCGATCTCGGTCGGCGAGACCCGCATGCCCATGGTCTTGATCGTCTCGTCGTCGCGGCCGACGTAGCGGAGCAGCCCGCCGGCCTCGCGCACCACCCTGTCCCCCGACCAGACGGCAAGACCGCCGAACCGGGAGGCCGGCGGCGCCGGCCGGAAGCGCTGGGCGGTGCGCTCCGGGTCCTGCCAGTAGCCCCTGGTCACCAGCGGTCCGCAATGCACCAGCTCGCCAGGCTCGCCCTCGTCCGCGAGGCTGCCGTCGGGCCGGACGACCAGCACCTCGGCATCGGGAATGGCGCGGCCGATGCTCCAGGGGTGGGTGTCGACGAGCTCGGGCGGCAGCGTCGTCGAGCGGAACGCCTCGGTCAGCCCGTACATGAGATGAAGCCGGGCGGCGGGAAAGAGGCGGCGGAGCGCGCGCACCGTTGGCTCGGGCATCCGCCCGCCGCTCGCCGAAAGGGTCTTCAGGCGCGTCGCGGGCCAGTCGAGCCCGGCAAGCTGCATCCACAGCGGCGGCACCGCGGCAAGCTGGGTGGCGCCGTGGCGCACGGCGGCAGCCACCACGTCGCGCGGGGCGAGATAGTCGAGGAGGATGGCGGCAGCGCCAGCATGGAAGGCGGTCGTCAGCTGCGAGAAGCCGAAGTCGAAGGAGAGCGGAAGCACCGCGAGCACCCGGTCCTCGGCCGTGGTGCCGAGGTAGGAGGCGACGCTCCGCGCACCGATGAGCAGGTTGGCGTGGGTCACCATCACGCCCTTGGGCCGCCCGGTCGACCCCGAGGTGTAGAACAGCATCGCAAGCGCATCCCCGCCCGGCGGGTCCGGCGGCGCCGGCGGCGTGGCGATGAGGCCGGGCCAGTCTGCTTCGAGGGTCAGCACCGGGCAGGGAGGTGCGGCGAGCAGCGCTGCGCGCGGGCCATGGGTGAGGAGCAGGCGGGCGCCGGAATCGGCGAGGATGTGCGCCACCTGCGGGCCCTTGAGCAGCGGGTTGACCGGCACCGCCACGCCGCCGGCGCGGGCAATGGCGAACAGCGCGACGACGGCTTCCGGAAGCTTCGGCAGGAACAGCGCGACCCGATCCCCCCGGGCGATGCGGAGCGCAAGCCCCGTCGCCACCCGGTCCACCATCCGGTCGAGCTCGCCATGGGTGATCTGCCCGCCACGGGAGAGCAGCGCCGGAGCCGACGGGTCGCCGCGACCGAGAAGCCGGTCGAGCCGGGCAGGCACCGCGGCGGTCATGCGTCGAATGGGTTCCGGGCGCTGCGCAGCGTCAGCCTGACGGGAATGCCGCCGAGGTCGAGCTCGTCGCGCAGCGCATTGACCAGATAGCGTTCGTAGCTCCTGGGCAGGGCGTCGAGCCGGGTGCCGAAGACGATGAAGGTCGGCGGCCGGGTGCGGGCCTGGGTGATGTAGCGCAGCCGGATCCGCCGGCCGCCGGGCGCGGGCGGCGGCGTCCGCGCGATGGCGGCCTCGAACCAGCGGTTGAGCTTCGCTGTCGGGATGCGGCGGCTCCAGCGGGCGCGGGCGTCGAAGGCGGCGCGGACCAGGGCGTCGAGCCCCTTGCCGGTGCGCGCCGAGACCGCCAGCAGCGGCACGCCCTTGACCTGGGCGAGGCCCTCCTCGAGCGCGGCCCTGACCCCGTTGAACAGCCGGCTCTGGTCTTCCGCCACGTCCCACTTGTTGAGCGCGACAAGGAGCGCGCGCCCCTCGGCGAGCACCCGGTCGGCGATGCGGAGATCCTGCGCCTCGAGCCCGCGCGTCGCATCGAGCAGCAGGACCACCACCTCGGCGAAATCGACCGCGCGCTCGGCATCCTGCACGGCCAGCCGCTCGAGCCGGTCCTCCACCTTCGCCCGGCGGCGCTGGCCGGCCGTGTCGATGAGGTGCACCGGCCGCCCCTCGAAGCTCCAGGGGATGCGGATTGCATCGCGGGTGATCCCGGCCTCCGGGCCGGTCAGCAGCCGCTCCTCGCCGAGCAGCCGGTTGATGAGGGTGGACTTGCCGGCATTGGGCCGGCCGACGATGGCGAGCTGGAGGGGGGCCGCCTCCGGATCCTCCGCCGGCCCGCCCTCCTCCGCGGCGCCGGGCGGCGGCAGGTGCGGGGCAAGGGCGGCGAAGAGGTCGGCCAGCCCCTCGCCATGCTCGGCCGAAAGCGCCACCGGCTCGCCAAGCCCGAGCGCGAAGGCCTCGAGGAGGCCGGCGTCCGCAGCGCGCCCCTCCGCCTTGTTGGCGACCAGGATGACGGGAACCCGGGCCTCCTCCCGCAGCCAGCGGGCGAAGTGGCGGTCGCCTTCGGTGATGCCGGCGCGCGCGTCGACCAGGAACAGCGCGACGCTGGCATCGGCAAGCGCCGCGGCGGACTGGGCCCGCATCCGGCCCTCGAGGCTTTCGACCTCGGCTTCCTCGAGACCGGCGGTGTCGACGACGGTGAAGGCGAGGTCGAACAGCCGCCCCTCGCCCTCGCGCCGGTCCCGCGTCACGCCGGGCCGGTCGTCGACGAGCGCGACGCGCTTGCCGACCAGCCGGTTGAACAGCGTCGACTTGCCGACATTGGGCCGGCCGAGGATGACGAGCTTCGCCTGCCTGGCAAGCCCCCCGGCGGTCCCGCCCGGTTCGGTTCCCGCCATCGCCTAGCGGAAGGCCTGGACGCGGCCGTCCTCGGTCAGGATGTAGAGGATCATGTTGGCAACCACCGGCGGCAGGAAGGCGGGCGCGCCGATCTTGCGCTCCGAAAGCTTCGCGCCATCGGCCGGATTGAGCTCGACGAGGCGGCCCCGCGAGGAGACCAGGATGAGCCGGTCCCCGGCCAGCACCGGGCCTGCCCATTCGATCGCGCCGCTGCGCTTCTTCGGCTTGGCGAAGCGGTCGAGCTGCGTCACCCAGCGGATCTTGCCATCGCCCCTCGTGAGCGCGACGACCTGCGCCTCCGTCGTCACGACGAACAGGAACTCGCCGGCAACCGCGGGGGTCGAGACACCCGCGAAGCTCCGTTCCCACACCCGCTGGCCGGTGGCGAGCTCGATCGCGACCATCCGGCCGCCATGGCCGATGGCGAAGACCCGGCCGCGATCGATGACAGGCGAGGCGACGATGGCGGAGAGCGCGCCGAGCGCAGTGGTGCGGCCGGTGCGCGCCAGCTGGTCCTGCCAGACGGTGCGGCCATTCTCGACCCTGAGCGCGAACAGCTCGCCCGACGAGAAGCCGGCAACCACCGTCCCAAGCTCCACTGCGGGCGCCCCGGGGCCGAGGATGGCGGCGGGCTCGAGCGTCGCCGTCACCTGCCAGAGCTGCTCGCCGTTCGCCGCGGACAGGGCCGTCAGCCGGTTGTCCTGCGTCATCACCAGCACCCGGCCCTCGGCCACGGTCGGCGCGCCGCGCAGCGGCACCCCGATCGTGACCCGCCAGATCTCGGCGCCAGTCGCGGCATCGAGGGCCACCGCATCGCCCATCCCGGTCGTGGCGAACACCCGGTCGCCCTCGAGGCTCACGCCCCCGCCGAAGGCAGGGCGGTTGCCCTTGCGGCGGGCCGGAACCAGCCGTCGCTCCCACAGGAGGGAGCCCGTATCGGCCGCAAAGGCGCGGACGAGACCGTCGGTGTCGATCGTCACCATCCGGTTGGCGAGGATGACCGGCGCGGCGTTGAGGCGCCGCGTCGGATCGGAGCCGCGCCCGATCGAGACGCGGAACAGCGGCTGGGTGCCCGCACCAAGCGCCAGGCGGCCCATCGCCTTGGTGGCGGAGCCGCCGGACTGGGTCCAGGCCGGGTTCACCGTCGGCGGCGGCAGCACGACCTCGAGGTCGCGCAGCTCGGGCTCGGCCTCGACCTCGCGCTCGTAATCGAGCACCGAGATGCGCTCGCCCATGGTCTGGCTCGCCGGCGGCGCCCGACGGAACAGGCCCTTGCGTTCGCCGCGGTTGCAGCCGGCAAGCGCCAGCGCGGCAGCCAGCAGAATGAGGATGGGCCAGCCGGCCCGGCGCGCTGCCATCAGTTCCCGGCCCCGCCGGCTGCTCCGGCCGGCGCGCCGGCCTGGGGCGGGCCGCCCTCGGCCGCGCGCCGAAGGGCCTCGGCAACCTGGCTCGTGTCCTCGCCGAGCATCGCCGCCATCTGCTCGGCGCGGTCGCGCTGGGTCGCCGGTGCGTCCTCGGCGCGGGCGAGCCGCAGGAACAGGGCCGCGGCGTCGGCCTCGCGGCCGGCGCGCAGGTGGGCGATGGCGGCGATCTCGGCAACGGCGGGGAACCAGGGGCTGTCGCCCTCCAGCCAGGGGCGGGCGCGGGCGATCACCTCGTCGGGCCGGAGCGTGTCGGCCTCGAGCCGCAGCGCCTGGATGGCGGCGAGGTCGCGCAGCGGGGCCGCAACCGAGGTGTCGGCCGACGCGTCGCGCAGCCGCTGGCGCGCCGTGTCCGGTTCGCTCCGGCTGGTCGCGAGCGCAGCCTCGAGCAGCGCCGCCACGGCGCGCTGGCCCGCCGTTCCGGCGGAGCGGACGTCGGCCAGGGGGGCATCGGCCGCGGCGCTGTTGCCGGCCTCGATCGCCCGCACGGCGGCAAGCAGCTTCTCGCTGTTCGCCTCCCTGGTGCGGGCGGTCTGCTCGCGCCAGAACAGGAAGCCGGCAAAGGCGAGCAGGCCGACGCCGACAGCGAGCAGGATCCAGCGGCCCCAGTCCCGCAGGAACTTCCGGAAGGCATCGCGGCGATATTCCTCGTCAACCTCGCGCAGGAAGGGATCATCGTCTGCACGGGCCGCGGGGGGCAGGGGCGGTTGGGCCAAAACTCTCTTCCCTGAAGCGGTCGCCGGGCTCTCCTAGCCCGCGCGTGCGGCAAAGCGCAATGCGGCTTGCAGGGGCGTGAACATCAGGGCTTCGGGCGGTAGGTCTCGGCGTCGCCGGGAAAGCTGCGCGCGCGCACGGCCTCGGCATAGCGGGCGGCCGCGTCCGAGATGCGCCCGGCCAGGTCGTCGAACCGGCGCACGAAGCGCGGCACGCGCTCGAACATGCCGAGCATGTCGTCGATGACGAGCACCTGGCCATCGCAGGCGGCGGACGCCCCGATGCCGATCACCGGGCAGGGAACGGCCGCCTGGATCTCGCGCGCCAGCGGCTCCACCACGCCCTCCACAACAAGGGCGAAGGCGCCCGCCGCGGCGATGGCGCGGGCGTCACCCAGGATCTTCGCGGCCTCCGCCTCGCTGCGGCCGCGGGCGCCATAGCCGCCGAGCGCGTTCACCGCCTGCGGCGTGAGGCCGACATGGCCGACGACCGGAATCCCGCGCGCCACAAGGAAGGCGACCGTTTGGGCCAGGACCTCGCCGCCTTCCATCTTGACGGCTGCGGCCCCGGTCTCGCGCAGCACCCGCGCGGCGGTGGCGAAGGCCTGCTCGGGCGACGCCTCGTAGGTGCCAAACGGAAGGTCGACGACGACGACCGAGCGGTAGCTGCCCCGCACCACGGCCGCGCCATGGGCGATCATCATCTCCAGCGTCACCTTCACCGTGGTGTCGAGGCCGTAGATGACCTGGCCGAGGCTGTCGCCGACGAGGAGCATGTCGCAGTGCGGGTCGAGCAGCTGCGCCATGCGCGCGGTGTAGGCGGTGAGCATCACCACCGGCTCGGCAGTGACTCCGGCCGCCTTGCGGGCGGCGATGGCGGGGACGGTCAGGCGCCGGACCGGTTCCGGCACCGGGTGGGCGCGCGAGGTCGCCGTGTCGAGCGTGTAGGTGGTGGACATGACCCCCCTTGCGGCCGCCGGGGGCCGGCGGTCAATCGGGGCTGGCCTCGCGCTCCTGCCGGCGGCGCTCGCGGCGGGCCTGCTGCGCCCGGTCCTCCTCGGCCTCCTGCGCCGTGGTGGTGGCCGCATCCCAGCCGGTCTCGACGATCGTGCCGGCCGCCTTGCCGGTCACCTTGACCGCGCCAGTCGCCGCCTTGCCGACGAGACAGCCGGCAAGGAGCGGGGCAAGGAGCAGCAGCGGCAGGGCGCGGATTGGCGCGCGAACTGGCGCGCGGATCGGGGCTGGGGTCATGGCGCGAGCGGGCTCCCATCCTCCTTGCGGAAGTCGGCGGGCGGCGGCCGGTCGAGGAGCGGCAGCACGGCCTCGGACGGCCGGCACAGCCGGACGCCCCGCGGCGTGCAGACGATCGGCCGGTTCACCAGGATGGGGTGGGCGACCATGGCGGCCAGAAGCGCCTCGTCATCGGCCTCGGCGAGGCCTTCCGCTTCGGGCACATTGGCCCGGAGCGCGGCGCGCGGGTTGAGGTCGGCGGCCGCGAACAGGCCGAGCAGCTGCGGCCGGGTCCAGCCCTCCTGCAGATAGTCGATGACGACCGGCTCGGTGCCGCTGGCGCGGATGATGGCGAGCACGTTGCGCGAGGTGCCGCACTTCGGGTTGTGGTGGATGACGATCACGCCGGGGGGCCCTGGGAGTCCTGCACGGTTGGTGTGGTGACCTCCCTGCCTCAATCCCGGGCATCGGCGTCGAGGTCAAGGTCGAAGTGGAGGACCGGCGCGCCACGCCCGAGGGCGCGGTAGAGCGCGATCGCCGGGGCATCGTCGCGGTCGGCCTGGACGTAGAGGGCGGTCGCGCCCTCGGCGCGGGCGATCGGCCCCAGCGCGCAGACGAGGGCGGTTGCGATTCCCTGCCGGCGGTCTCCCTCGGCGACGGCGAGGTCGTAGAGGTAGAGTTCGGTCTGCCGGCGGTCCAGCTTCGGGAGGAGGTGGGCGACGAGGCCGCCCGCGATCCGCGCGCCGCGTGCAGCGACGAGGATGATGATCCGGCGCTGGCCAAGGAGATCCTCGAGCCAGGCGTCATCGGCCGCAGCCGCATCTTCCGCCTGCGTGCCATCGAACGCCAGCCGGAAGAGCTTGGCGAGGGCCTGGGCTGCATCCCGGTCCCCTGGCCCGAGGCGGCGGATCTCCGCCCCGCTCACGCCTGCTTTCGCGGCCCTGCTCATCCTCGCTGCCTCCGTCCGTCCTTGACTCCCGGTCCGGCGGACTGCGCCGCGGGCCATGGCTGGCCGCTCGCGCTTCCCTGGAGCAGCAGCGCGCCACCGTCAGCCACCCTGGAACCGGTATCCGACTCCCGCTTCCGTCAGGATCAGTCGCGGCGCACTGGGATCGCGCTCCAGCTTCTGGCGAAGCTGGCCGACGAAGACACGGAGAAACGGAAGGTCGTCGGCATGCGCGGGTCCCCACACCGCGGTCAGCAGCTGGCGATGCGTGAGCACCCTGCCGGGCGCCGACGCCAGCTGCGCCAGCAGGTCATATTCGCGAGGGCTAAGCCGGACCGGTTCGCCATCGCGCATCACCCGGCGGCGTTCGAGGTCGATCTCGACCCCCGCCACGGACAGGCGCAGCTGCGGGGTTTCGCGCAGAAGCCGGTGCCGAAGCGCCACCCGCAACCGCGCCAGCAGCTCGCCGATGCCGAATGACTTTTCGACATAGTCGTCGGCGCCGGCGTCGAGGGCGTCGATCTTCTCGGTCTCCCTGTCGCGTGCCGACAGGATCAGGATCGGACCCTCGTAGAACGCCCGCGCCTTTCCCAGCACCTCGCGCCCATCGAGGTCCGGCAGGCCGAGGTCCAGCACGACCGCGTCGGGCGCGCGTCGGGCGATCTCGCGCAGGCCCGCCGCACCATCGTCCGCGCGCATGTAGTCATAGCCTGCCGCTTCCATGGCGGGGCCGACGAAGCGATGGATCTGGGGCTCGTCATCGATGACGAGAATGCGCGGCCGTGACGCGCTCATGCCGGCACCCCGGCGGCCGGCCTGTCCTTGCGGAGGCTGATCAGCACCCGCGTCCCGCGGCCTTCATGGATGGGACTTGCCGCCGCGATCCGACCGCCCATGGCCTCGACGAAGCCCCTGGCAATGGCGAGGCCAAGGCCGGCACCCTGTCGGTTGCGATCGCCGGCTTCCTCCATGCGGCGAAACCTCTCGAACACGCGCTCCAGCTCGGCCGTGGGGATCCCGGGCCCATCGTCCTCGATCGAGATCACGACGCAGCCATGATCCTAAGAGTCTGATTCAAAACCATCGCGATAGATTTCATGCTCTTGCGATGCGGCGTGCGAAGAGCTGGATTGAGGCGATGAACAGCCACGCGGTTGCCGAGGCGATGGTCTGCTCGAAGTCCTTGGCGAGGCGGCGGTTGCGAC
>JAJUHA010000026.1 GCA_029268145.1 Sphingomonadaceae bacterium
CCCCCTCCCCGCCGGCGCCGGGCGAGGCCCCCGCCCCGCCGGCGCCGGGCGGGCGGCGCGGCCGGGCGCGCAGGGCCTTCGATCCCGCCACCCACATGCACGGCCACCGCGAGCGGCTGCGCACCCGGCTGTTCGAGACCGGCGCCGATGCGCTTGCCGATCACGAGCTTCTCGAGAGCGCGCTCTTCCTCGCCTTCCCGCGCGGGGACACCAAGCCGCTCGCCAAGGCGCTCCTCCACGAGTTCGGCGATCTTGCCGGCGTGCTCGCCGCCCGCCCCGAGGAGCTGAAGCGGGTGAAGGGCGTGGGCGATGTGGTTGCCGGCGGAATCAAGACCATCCACGCGATTGCGATCCGCGCGCTGAAGCGCGAGGCGCTGCGGGGGCCCGTCCTCTCCTCGCTCGACATCGTCCTCGACTATCTCCACCTCGACAAGGCCGGCCTCCAGGTCGAGCAGTTCCGCACCCTCTTCCTCAACACGAGGAACCGCCTCCTGCGCGACGAGCTGCTCTGGGAAGGCACGGTCAACCACTCGCCGGCCTACCCTCGCGAAATCGTGCGCCGCGCGCTCGAGCTCGGCGCGTCCGCCCTCATCCTCGTCCACAACCACCCGTCCGGAGATCCTTCGCCCTCGCGCGACGACATCGCCCTGACGCGCAAGGTGGTGCAGGCCGCCGCGGTCCATGACATCCGCGTCCACGACCATCTCGTCATCGGCCGCGCGGGCCACGCCAGCTTCCACCGCCTCGGCCTTCTCTCCGGCTGAGCCTCTGGCGGCCCGGCCGGGGGACCGCCACGCCCGGCCGGGCGCCGTGCCTCAGCCGCGCCTGCGGCTCAGCTCGTCGCCGGCAAGCCGGGTGATGTGGATGACATTGGTGCTCCCCGGCACGCCGAAGGGCACGCCCGCCATCAGGACCAGCCGGTCCCCGGCCGCCGCCACCCGATGCCGCAGCGCCATCCGCTTCGACTTCTCCACCATCTCCTCGAAGCCCGTGACATCGCGCGTCGGCACGGCATGCACGCCCCACACCAGCCCCAGGCGCCGCGCCGTCTCGCGAATCGGGGTGAGCACCAGGATGGGCACGGGGATGCGCTCGCGCGCCACCCGCCGCGGAGTCGAGCCCGAGCGGGTGAAGCAGACCAGCGCCCGGGCACTCAGCACCTGCTGGATGGTGCGCGCCGCCGCCCCGATCGCATCCGCCGTCGTCGGCTCGGGCTCGGCGGCAGCGAAGCTCATCTGCTGCCGCCAGGCCGGGTCGCGCTCCACCTCGCGGGCAATGGCGTCCATCATCTTGACCGCCTCCACCGGATACTGGCCGGCCGCGCTCTCGGCCGAGAGCATCACCGCATCCACCCCGTCATAGATGGCATTGGCCACGTCCGAGACCTCGGCCCGGGTCGGCGCCGGTGCCGCAATCATCGACTCGAGCATCTGGGTTGCCACCACCACCGGCTTCCCCGCCCGCCGCGCCGCCGCCACCAGCCGCTTCTGCGCGCCGGGCACCAGCTCGGGCGGAAGCTCCACGCCCAGGTCGCCGCGCGCCACCATGATCGCATCGGCAAGCTCGATGATGCCGTCGAGGGCATCGAGCGCCTGCGGCTTCTCGATCTTGGCCATCAGCGCGGCCCGCCCGCCGATGAGCTTCCGCGCTTCGGCGACATCCTCGGCCCGCTGCACGAACGACAGCGCCACCCAGTCGACGCCATGGTCGAGCGCCTGCGCCAGGTCCTCGCGGTCCTTGGGCGTGAGCGCCGCCGTCGGCACCACCGTGTCGGGAAGGTTCAGCCCCTTGCGGTCGGAAAGCATGCCCGCCGTCACCACCTCGGTCACGGCGTGCGCGTCGCCCACGGCCAGCACCCGGAGCACGACCCGCCCGTCGTCGAGCAGCAGGCGGTGGCCGGGCCGCAGGGCGGCAAGGATCTCCGGGTGCGGCACCTCGACCCGCTCGGCATCGCCCGGCGCCGAGTCGAGGTCGAGCCGGAACCGCCGCCCGGCCTCGAGGCGGACCGGCCCGTCGCCGAACCGGCCGATCCGGATCTTGGGGCCCTGCAGGTCGGCAAGGATGGTCATCGGCCGGCCGGTCTCCGCCTCCAGCCCACGCACCGCGGCAATCAGGGCCGCGCGCGCCTCGGGCGTGCCGTGGCTCATGTTCACGCGGAAGGCATCGGCCCCGGCCTCGTGGAGCGCGCGAATCCGCTCGGGCGTGGACGAGGCGGGCCCCAGCGTCGCCAGCACCTTCACGTTGCGCTGCCGTGGCGGTCGGTGGTCCATGGAGTCTCCTCCGGGACACCGCGCTTGCCGGGCCCCGCGCCCGGCCCCATATCCCGCCGGCGGGCGGAAATCAGCCCGCCGCTGCGCATGGGAGGTGCCGATGCCCGAACATCGCGAAGGCCGCGCGTCCGCGACCGACGCCTGGGATGCCCTCGATCCCGCCACCCGCGACCGGATCGAGGCCAGGGCCTTCCGCCGCCTGCTCGCCCACCTGCGGCTGCGCGACGACATCGCCAACATCGACCTCATGGGCCACGCCGGCTTCTGCCGCAACTGCCTTGCCGACTGGCTCGCCGAAGCCGCCGCCGAGGCCGGCATCCCGCTCGACCGCGACACCGCGCGCACCCATGTCCATGGCGAGCCCTACGCCGCCTGGAAGGCCCGCCAGGCGGAGGCCACCGCCGAGCAGCTCGCCCGCATGGCCGCAACCGAGGCGGAGACGAGGCGCCGCCGCGCCGCCACCGGCAGCTAAATCCCCGCCTTCGCCGGCCGTTTCCCTGCCCGTGCGGGCGTGTCCGTCGCCTTCGGCGGGCGCCACCGCCACGCGCCGGGACCGTCGTGCGCGGGGACCTGCGCGGGGACCATGGTGCGCGGGGACCGCCCCGGGCAGGGTCCAGGCATGTTCGAGGCACCGGTCAGGCCTGCGCCCGCCAGCCGCCGGGCGCCGGAGAGGAGCGAGGGGAAGCGCCATGCGGATCGAACGCGAACTCGTTGCCGAGGCCCCGGCCGAACTGCTCCAGCTCGCCCCCGGCGCCGACGGCTCGTCCATCCCGGCGCCGGCGCGCCGGCTCGCCGGGGCTCGGCGAAGGCTGCGCCAGCGCGCCCTTCTCGATGGTCTCCTGCTGGCGGCCGGAGTCGCCGGCACCACCCTCCTCTTCTCCGACCTTGCCGACCGGCTGCTGGCCGGGATCGCCGCGGCCGGCGGCGCGGTCGTCATCTTCCTCGCCCGCCGCGACCAGGATCTCGCCCGCGCGGCCGAGGCCGCCCGCGCCGCCAGCCGCACGATGGACTCGCTCGGCATCCCGCTTGCCGACTGGCACGCCGGCCGCCCGCTCGCCCCCTGGGCTGCGCGCCGCGCCGGCGAGGAGTGAGCACGGCGGCGCGCGCCCGCCGGGCGCAGCTCGGCCCGCTGGTCGCACCCGTTCAGAATCCGCTCGCCCGCGGCGCGGTTTTGCTGTAGGAACATCCACAGGAGCAAGGCGCGGATCGGTTTTCCTGTTGTGCTGTCGAGTGCCCGGACTGGCGTGTTTCGTCCCCTTGCCCTGCCCACGGCTGGCCCGATGACTGCCACGCGCCCTGCAGCGACTGCAGGCGGCGGCCGCACCGGTCGACCGGGATCGACGGGCAGCGCGGCCGCACGCCGGCCGCACCCTGCATGGTGAAGTCGCAGCCGGATCCGGCTGCACACGAGAAAGAGTGAGATGAGTTACGACGACAAGAAGCGCGGCGGTCGCGGACGTGGCGGGGACCGGCGCAGGGGCGACTGGGACGATTTCGGAGGCGGCGGCTTCGGCGGGCCGGGCGGCTTCGGCGGGTTCGAGGATCGCGGCGGCTTCGGCGGCGGCGGCCGCTTCGGCGGCGGGCCAGGCAGCGGCGGCGGCCGCTTCGGCGGCGGGCCCGGCAGCGGCGGCGGCCGCTTCGGCGGCGGCTTCGGTGGCCCGCGCACGCCGCCCCAGATCATCGGGGAAGCCTCGGGCACGGTCAAGTTCTTCAACCGGGAGAAGGGCTTCGGCTTCGTCGTCCGGGACGATGGCGGCGATGACGTGTTCCTCCACATCTCCGCCCTCGAACGGATCGGCCGCGACAACATCGCCGAGGGCCAGACCATCAAGTTCAACCTGGTCGAACGCAACGGCCGCGTCTCGGCGAGCGACATCGAGCTCACCGGCGAGGAACTGGAAGTGCAGGAGCGCGCCCCCCGGGGCCCCCGCCCGGCCTTCGGGGACCGGGGCGGCGAACGCGGCGGCGAGCGCACCGGCTTCGACCGCGGCGGCTTCGGCCGCCCGCGCGGGCCCCGGCCCGACCCGGTGACGGACGGCGTCCGCTACGATGGCACCGTCAAGTTCTTCAACGGAACCAAGGGGTTCGGCTTCATCGCCCGGGATGACGGCGGGGCCGACGCCTTCGTCCACATCTCCGCGGTCGAGCGCGCCGGCCTGGCCGGCCTCGAGCCCAACCAGCGCGTCAGCTTCGAGCTCGAGACCGACCGCAACGGCAAGCAGGCCGCAGTCAACCTCTCGGTCAGCTGAGCCGCTCCGGGGCGTCGCAGCGCGGCGCCCCGGTCCCGCCCGACGGCCCGCACGCTGTTCCGCAGGCGGCCATGTCGAGGTCGGTCCGCTCCACCTGCAGCGTCGCGTGGCGGAGCCCGAACCGCTCGCCAAGCCCGGCGATCGCGGTCGCCAGCAGCTGGTCGTCGCTCCCGTCGGGCACGACGAGATGCGCGGTCACCGCCGCCTCGGTCGCGCTCATCGGCCAGATGTGGAGGTCGTGCACGGCCGCAACGCCAGGGAGCGCCGCCAGCCACTGCCGCACCGCCTCGGCATCGACATCGGCCGGCACGGCATCGAGCGCCATGTCGAGCGACCGGCGGAACAGCCCGACCGCCGACCACAGGATGACGCCGACGATGAGGAGCGTCGCGGCCGGATCCACCCACCAGGCCCCGGTGAGCAGGATGATCAGGCCGGCCGCCACCACCGCGCCCGACACGCCGGCATCGGCAAGCAGGTGGGTGACCGCGGCCCGCCGGTTGATGTCCGCGCCGCCGCCGCGCAGCAGCAGGGCCGAGCCGATGTTGGCGACCATCGCGGCAGCCGCCGCCGCAACCACCGGCCCGCCCGGCGGCGACGGCGCCCCGGCGAGCAGCCTCGCGACCGCCTCGAAGGCGAGCAGGCCGCACGCCGCCAGGAGCAGCACCGCATTGCCGAGCGCTGCCAGCACCCCGGCCTTGCCCCAGCCCCAGGTCCGGCGCGCCCCGCCGGGCCGGCTGGCCGCCAGCGCCGCCAGCCCCGCCAGCACGAGCCCGGCGACATCGCCGGCATTGTGCCCGGCATCGGCCAGCAGCGCCGCCGAGCCGATGCCAAGCCCGACGGCCACCTGCATCGCGACGATCGCAAGGTTGAGGAGGATCGCCGCGCCATAGCGCGCGGCACCCACCGGCCCGGCATGGTGGTGGAGATGCGGCCCGTGCGGATGCCCGTGTTGCGCCATGCGCCAAGCGTGGCAAATTCCGCCCCCCTCGCGCAACCATCCTCCGCCCCAGGACGAGCCTTCCGGCCGAACCCATCTTGACGGCGGGCCCCGAAGGGCTAATCTTGAGCCGCGAAGTCGGATTTCGCCCCTGCTGGCGGGTCCGGCAGGCCACGGGCGGGAAGCCGGGACCGAGGGCCGGGCGACCGGGACCGAGGGCCGGAGAGACAAGGGCGAGCAGCGGCACGATGCTGAGACTTTCCAACTTTGCCGACTATGGCGTCGTCATCATGACCGCCGCCGCCCGCGCCGAGGGCAGCCTGGTCGCGGCCAGCCATGTCTCGGGGATGACGGCGATCCCCGTGCCCACCGTCGCCAAGCTCATGAACCATCTCGCCCGCGCCGGGCTTCTCGTCTCGCACCGCGGCGTCTCGGGCGGCTTCGCGCTCGCCCGCCCCGCCGGCGAGATCAGCCTCGCCGACATCGTGGAAGCCATCGACGGCCCCATCGCGCTCACCCACTGCTGCACCGACAACCGCGAATCCTGCGACCTGCTCAGCCACTGCGCCGTCCGCCTCCACTGGGAGCCGGTCAACCGCGCCGTGCGCGACGCCCTCTCGAAGGTCAGCCTCGCAACGCTCGCCGGCGTCGGCGAGGAGGTGCCGGCATGAGCGCAGGCAGCAGCGCCGCCGCCCGCGAGGGCCGCAACCCCGAGGCCGCCGCCGCGGTCGAGGCCCTCTCCAGCTACAGGTGGGGCTTCACCTCGGCGATCGAGCAGGAACTCGCCCCCCGCGGCCTCACCGAGGAGACGGTCCGCTACATCTCGGCCAGGAAGGGCGAGCCGGAGTGGATGCTCGAGTGGCGCCTCAAGGCCTTCCGCATCTGGCAGACGATGGCAGAGCCGCAGTGGGCGAAGCTCAGCATCCCGCCGATCGACTATCAGGACGCCCACTACTACGCCGCGCCCAGGGTGAAGCCGTCGCTCAAGTCCCTGGACGAGCTCGACCCGGAGATCCGCCGCACCTACGAGAAGCTCGGCATCCCGCTCGAGGAGCAGAAGGTCCTCGCCGGCGTAGAGGGCGCCCGCCGGGTGGCGGTCGACGCCGTGTTCGATTCGGTCTCGGTCGCCACCACCTTCCGCGAGGAGCTGAGGAAGGCGGGCGTCATCTTCCTCTCCATCTCGGAGGCCATCCGCGAACATCCCGAGCTGGTCCGCCGGCACCTTGGCTCGGTCGTGCCCGTCCGCGACAACTTCTTTGCCTGCCTCAACAGCGCCGTCTTCTCCGACGGCACCTTCGTCCTGGTGCCGAAGGGCGTGCGCTGCCCGATGGAGCTCTCCACCTACTTCCGGATCAACGCCGAGAACACCGGCCAGTTCGAGCGCACCCTCATCATCGCCGAGGAGGGCGCCTACGTCTCCTACCTCGAGGGCTGCACCGCGCCGATGCGCGACGAGAACCAGCTCCACGCCGCCGTCGTCGAGCTCATCGCCGAGGCGGACGCCGAGATCAAATATTCCACCGTCCAGAACTGGTATCCCGGCAACAGCGAGGGCAAGGGCGGAATCTACAATTTCGTCACCAAGCGCGCCCTGTGCCGCGGCGCCCGCTCGAAGGTCTCCTGGACCCAGGTCGAGACCGGCTCGGCCATCACCTGGAAATACCCCTCCTGCATCCTCCAGGGCGAGGAGTCGGTCGGCGAATTCTACTCGGTCGCCGTCACCAACAATTTCCAGCAGGCCGACACCGGCACCAAGATGATCCACCTCGGCGCGCGCACCCGCTCGCGCATCATCTCCAAGGGCATCTCGGCCGGCCGCTCGAACAACAGCTACCGGGGCCTGGTCCGCATGGGGCCCTCGGCGACAGGCGCGCGCAACTTCACCCAGTGCGATTCGCTCCTCATCGGCGACCGCTGCGGCGCCCACACCATCCCCTATATCGAGGTGAAGAACCCCTCGGCGCAGGTCGAGCACGAGGCGACCACCTCGCGGATCTCGGAGGACCAGAAGTTCTACGCGATGAGCCGCGGCCTGCCTGAGGAGGACGCGATCGCCCTCATCGTCAACGGCTTCTGCCGCGAGGTGCTGCAGACGCTCCCCATGGAATTCGCCGTCGAGGCCCAGAAGCTTCTCGGCATCTCGCTCGAAGGATCGGTCGGCTGATGCTCGAAATCGCCAGTCTCCACGTCACCGTCGATGGCCGCGAGATCCTGCGCGGCCTCACCCTTTCCGTCCTGCCCGGCGAGGTCCATGCCATCATGGGGCCCAACGGCGCCGGCAAGTCCACGCTCGCCCATGTGCTCGCCGGCCGCGAGGGCTATGACGTGACCGAAGGCACCGCCCGCCTCGACGGTGCCGACCTTCTCGCCATGTCGCCCGATGCGCGCGCTGCCGCCGGCCTGTTCCTCGGCCTCCAGTATCCGGTCGAGATCCCGGGCGTCTCCAACCTCCTCTTCCTGCGCACGGCGCTCAATGCCCAGCGCAGGGCGCGCGGCGAGCCCGAGATTTCGGGCGCGGACTTCATGGCCCGCGTCCGCGCCGAGGCCAGAGCCCTCGGCCTCGACCTCGAGATGCTGAAGCGCGGCGTGAACGTCGGCTTCTCGGGCGGCGAGAAGAAGCGCAACGAGGCCTTCCAGCTCGCCATGCTCCAGCCGCGCCTCGCCATCCTCGACGAAAGCGATTCGGGCCTCGACATCGACGCGCTCAAGGTGGTCGCCGCCGCCATCAACCGCTTCATGTCGCCCGATCGCGCCGTCCTCCTCATCACCCATTACCAGCGCCTGCTCGACCATGTGCGGCCCACCCATGTCCATGTCCTGGTCGACGGGCGGATTGTCGAATCGGGCGGCCCCGAGCTTGCGCTCCGCCTCGAGCAGGAGGGCTATGAGCGGCATGCCGCCTGAGCTTCCCACCCGCCGCGACGAGGCCTGGCGCTGGGCCGATCTCCGCCACGCCGAGCGGTTCCTCGGCACCCCGCCGCCGGCCAATGACGCGCTGCCCGAAACCGACCGCCTCTGGCTCGACCTCGCCGGGCCGCGCGCGCTGTTCGTCGCCGGCCAGCCGGTCGGCGCCACGGCGCAGGCGCCCGCGCCCGACCGCGGCATGCCGCGCCACCCGCTCGCCGATCTCGCCGCCGCGAACGCCAGCGCCGGCACCCGGCTCGAGGTTGCCGCCGGCGAGGATGCCGGCCTCGTCCAGCTGCTCCACATCGGCCGTGGCGGCGCCGCCCATGGCGTCACCCGCGTCGTCCTCGGCGCCGGCGCCCGGCTCACCCTGGTCGAGAGCTTCGCCGACGAAGGCCAGGACCACTGGCTCAACCACCGCCTCGACGCCGAGCTCGGCGCGGGCGCCACGCTCGTCCGCGTCTCCCGGGCGCTTGCCGGCCGCGGCCTCGTCTCGGACCGCGCGGCCGTGCGCATGGGGGCGGAAAGCCGGCTCGCCCACCTGTCGCTGGGGCTTGCCGCAGGCGCGCTGCGCACCGAGGTCGAGGTGCTGCTCGACGGCCCGGGCGCCCACGCCGACGTGGACGGCATCCTCCTTGGCGACGGCGGCGCCGCGCTCGATTCGCTGACCAGGCTCGACCACCGCGTCCCCGGCACCTCGAGCCGGCAGCGCTGGCGCCTGGTCGCCGGCGGCACCGCCCAGGCCTCGATCGCCGGCGGTGTCGCAGTGGCGCGCCACGCCCAGAAGACCGATGCCGAGCAGTCGCTGAAGGCCCTCCTCCTCCAGCGCACCGCGGTCGTCCACCTGAAGCCCGAGCTCGAGATCTTCGCCGACGATGTCGCCTGCGCCCATGGCTGCACCGTGGGCGAGCTCGACCGCGCCGCGCTCTTCTACCTCGCCACCCGCGGAGTCCCGCCGGCCGAGGCCGAGGCGCTGCTCACCCTCGCCTTCGTCGCCGATGCGCTCGCCGGCCTCCCCGAGGGCGCGCTCAGGGACGCGCTCGACGCCGAGACGCGCGACTGGCTCGTCCGCCGCACCGGCGGAGCCGCGGCATGACCGCGCTGCCGCTCGCTGCCGCCCACGCGCCGGCGCCGCGCCTCCTCGACCTGCGCGGCGAATTCCCCGCCGTCCCGGCCGGCTGGGCCTATCTCGACGCCGCCGCCACGGCGCAGAAGCCCCGTGCCGTCATCGAGGCGATCACCCGCGCCTATGCGGCGGACTACGCCACCGTCCACCGCGGGGTCTATGCCCGCTCGGCGCGGATGACGGAGGCCTATGAGGAGGCCCGCGCCACGGTCGCGCGCTTCATCGGCGCGAGCGCAGAGGAGATCGTCTTCGTCCGCGGCGCCACCGAGGCCATCAACCTCGTGGCGCAGGCCTGGGGGCAGGCGAACATCGGCCCCGGGGACCGCATCCTCCTCTCGCTCCTCGAGCATCACTCCAACATCGTCCCCTGGCGGATGCTCGCCGACCGGGTTGGCGCCGAGATCGACGTCGCGCCCCTGACCGGGGACGGAGCGATCGACGAGGCCGCGCTCATCGCCCGCATCGGCCCGCGCACCCGCCTCGTCGCCATCGCCCATGTCTCGAACGTGCTGGGAAGCGTGGCCAACGTGCCCCGCATCGCCGCAGCCGCCCGTGCGGCCGGCGCGAAGCTCCTGGTCGACGGCTGCCAGGCCGCGCCTCGCATGGCGCTCGACATGGCGGCGCTGGGGTGCGACTTCTACGCCTTCTCCGGCCACAAGCTCTACGGGCCCACGGGCATCGGCGTGCTCTGGGCACGGCGCGACCTCCTTGCCGCCATGCCCCCCTGGCAGGGCGGCGGCGCGATGATCGAGGAGGTGCGCTTCGAGCGCGTCACCTATGCCGCCCCGCCCTTGCGCTTCGAGGCCGGAACCCCGCACATCGTCGGCGCCGTCGGCCTCGCGGCGGCCATCCGCTGGGTCGAGGCCGTGGGCGTCACCGCGATCGAGGCGCACGAGGCGGCGCTCACGGCCCTCGCGCGCGCCGAGCTCGAAGCGCTCGGGGTGCGCGTCTTCGGCCCTGCCGACGCGGCGGGAATCCTCTCCTTCGCGGTCGGCGAGGTCCATCCGCACGATGTCGCGACCATCCTCGACGAGGGGGGCGTGGCAATCCGCGCCGGCCACCACTGCGCCCAGCCGCTGATGCGCCACCTCGGCGTGCCCGCCACCGCCCGGGCCAGCGTCTCGGCCCACAGCACGCCCGATGACATTGCCCGCCTCGCCGAGGGCGTGAAGCGGGTCATGAGGATCTTCGGATGAACGAGAACCCGCCCGTCCGCCGCTTTGAGGTCGAGATCGTGGACCATGTGCCGCCGCCGCCCAAGGCCCCGCCGCTCGCCGCCCCGCCGCCCGCCCCCACCCCCGCTTCCGCCCCCGCCGCCACCCCCGCCGCCGCGGCCGAGACGGGGCGCCCGCGCGACTTCCTCGAGGGCTTCCTCAGCCAGGGTCCCAATCCGCCGGCCGGGGAGGATCCGCTGCACGAGGCGGTCGTCCAGGCGCTGCGCGACATCTTCGACCCGGAGATCCCGGTCAACATCTACGATCTCGGCCTCATCTACGGAATCGAGATCCTCGACGGCCATGTCACCATCACCATGACGCTGACCACCCCGCACTGCCCCGTCGCCGAATCCATGCCCGGCGAAGTCGAGCTGCGCGTGCTCGCCGTGCCGGGGGTGGCCAGCTGCGACGTCAACCTCGTCTGGGACCCGCCGTGGAGCCCGGCCTCCATGTCGGATGAAGCCCGGCTCGAACTGGGGATGCTGTGATGGACACGACCACCGCGCCGCGCCCGTCCCGGGCCCGCCCGGCGCCGCTCACGCTCACGCCCGCCGCCGAGGCGCGGATCGCCCATCTCCTCGCGCACGCGCCGCACCCGGTTGCCGGAGTCCGCCTCTCCACGCCGCGGCGCGGCTGCTCGGGCCTGTCCTACGCGCTCGACTATGCGACCGAGGCGAAGCCCGGCGACGAGGCCATCGCGACGCCCGCCGGCACCCTCTTCGTCGACGGCGCCTCGCTCCTCTACCTCATCGGCAGCGTGATGGACTGGAAGGAAGACGATTTCACCGCCGGCTTCACCTTCCAGAATCCCAATGCCAGGGGAAGTTGCGGCTGCGGCGAGAGCTTCACGGTCTAGGCCGGCCATGATCGCGGTCCGCGAGGCCGGGCCGGCCGACGCGCCGGCGCTGATCGCCCTGCGCGGCCGGCTGTGGGACGATGCCGGAACGGCCGAGAGCCTGGCCGAGGCGCGGCGGCTTCCGGGCTACCGCGCCTGGCTCGCCTGGGATGGCGGCAACGCCGTGGGCTTCGCCGAAGCCACGCTCAGGAGCTATGCGGACGCGCTTCCGGTGGGCCTGCCGGCGCCCTATCTCGAGGGCCTGTTCGTCCGCCGCCGCTGGCGCCGCGCGGGCGTCGGGCGGCTCCTCGTCGCCGCGGTCGAGGCCTGGGCCCGCGCCCATGGCAGCGCCTGGCTCGCCTCCGATGCCCTGGTTTCCAACCGCCGCAGCCGGCGCGTGCACCGCGCGCTCGGCTTTGCGGAAACCGGCCGCATCGTCACCTTCGCCAAGCGCCTCGACCCGCCGGCCGGATGAGCTTCCCCTCGACCCGCGACGCAGCGCTCGCCCGGCTCCGGGCCTTCCTGCCGCGCGCCGGCCGCGCCTATGCCGCCAACCGCAACCTCGACGAGGGCCCGGGCCGGCGCACCCATGTCTCGGAGCTCTCGCCCGCCATCCGCCGCCGCCTCGTCACCGAGGAGGAGGTGGCGCGCGCCGCCGTCGCCGCCCATGGCCCTGCAGCCGCCGAGAAGTTCGTCGCCGAGGTCTCCTGGCGCAGCTACTGGCGGGGCCATCTCGAGACCCGGCCGGCGCTCTGGCAGCGCTACCTCGACGATCTCCTCGCCCTCGAGCGCGAACTCGGCCGCCAGCCGCTGCTTGCCGCCCGCTTCGCCGAGGCCGTCGCCGGGCGCACCGGAATCGACTGCTTCGACTGCTGGGTGCGGGAGCTTGACGCGACCGGCTATCTCCACAACCACGCCCGCATGAGCTTCGCAAGCATCTGGATCTTCACCCTCCGCCTGCCCTGGCAGCTCGGCGCCGCCCATTTCTTCCGCCACCTGCTCGACGCCTGCCCCGCCTCCAACACCCTCTCCTGGCGCTGGGTCGCCGGCCTGCAGACCCCGGGGAAGACCTACCTCGCCCGGCCCGAGATCATCCGCAAGGTCAGCCTTGGCCGCTTCCGGGTCGAGGCGCCGCTCGCCACCGTCGCGCCGCCGCCCCCGCCCGAGCCGCCTGCCCCGCTCGTCCCGCTCGCTCCCCTGCCCGCGGCCGACCCGGAAGCGCGCTCCGGCCTCTTCCTCCACACCGAGGATCTCTGCCCCGAAACCCTGCCCCTCCCCGCGCGGCCGCTCGCGCTTGCCGCAACCGATGCGATCGGCGGCGACCCGGCGCCCCGCAAGCGCGCCCACGCCAACGCCGCGCTCGCCGATGGCGTGGCCCGCGCCGCCGCCCACTTCGGGCTCGCGCCCGAACGGCTCGCCGAGGCCGCGCTCGAGGAGGAGCTGCGGGCATTCGCCGCCCGCCACCGGCTCGCCCAGCTCCTCACCCCCTTCGCGCCCGTCGGCCCGGTGGCATCCCGCCTCGCCCGAATCGCCGGGGCGCTCGCCCGCGATGGCGTCCGCCTCGTCCCCGTCCGCCGCGCCTGGGATGCCCGCGCCTTCCCCCACGCCACGCGCGGCTTCTTCGCCTTCCGCGCCATCCTGCCGGAGCTCGTCGCATGAGCCCGCTGCGCCTCTCGGCCCCGCTCGACGGCCGGAGCCCGCTTGTCCTCGCCTCGCCCCATTCGGGCACCCATGTCCCCCGTGCCGCGCTTGCCTTCACCCGCGTGCCCGCCCCGCTGCTCCGCCGCCTCGAGGACGCCCATGTCGGCCGCCTCCTCGCCCCGGCAAGCGCCCACGCCCCCCTCGTCGAGGCGACCCACGCCCGCGCCGTCATCGACCTCAACCGCGCCGAGACCGACATCGATCCCGCCACCGTCGAGGGCGCCGCGCCCCGCCCCCTCTCCGATCGCACCCGCGCCGGCTTCGGCCTCTTCCCGAGGATCGCCGCTCCCGGCCAGCCGCTCCTCGCCCGCCCGCTGCCGGCTGCCGAGGCGGCCCGCCGGATCGCGACCCTCCACCGCCCCTGGCACGCCGCGCTTGCCGAGGGCCTCGCCGCCGCCCGCCGCCGCCACGGCATCGCCCTCCTCCTCGACATGCACTCCATGCCCCCCATCGGCTTCGACGGGCCCGACATCGTCATCGGCGACCGCCACGGCGCCACCGCCGCCCCGCGCCTCGTCGCGGCGCTCGAGGCCGCCTTCCGCGCCCGCGGCTTCGCGGTGGCGCGCAACCAGCCCTACGCCGGCGGCCACACGCTCGAGCGCCACGCGGCGCCGGCACGCGGCATCCACGCCATCCAGCTCGAACTCTCCCGCCACCTCTACATGAACCCGGACACGCTGGTGCCCCACGCCGGCTTCGCGCCGCTCTCGGCCCAGCTCGCCGACATCGTCGCCGAGCTTGCCGCCCTCCTCGCCGCGCCGCTTCCCGTCAGCCCCTCCCTGCCACTCGCCGCGGAATAGCCCCATGCCCCACGCGCCCCGCCCGCCCCACGCCCTCCTCATCGGCGCCGGCTGCTCAGGCTTCACGACGGCCAAGCGCCTGAAGGACGAGGGTCTCGCCTTCGACTGGTTCGAGATGTCGGACCGGGTGGGCGGCAACTGGGCCTACGGCAACCCCAACGGCCGCTCCGCCGCCTACCAGAGCCTCCACATCGACACGTCGAAATACCGCCTCCAGTTCGAGGACTTCCCCTGCCCGCCCGACTGGCCGGATTTCCCCCATCACAGCCTGATCGCCGCCTATTTCGACGCCTATGTCGATCACTTCGGCCTGCGGCCCCTGGTGCGCTTCCGCCACGAGGTCCGCCGCGTCTGGCAGGAGGGGGCGGACTGGTTCGCCGAGGTCGAGGGCCCCGAAGGCCCCTCGACCCACGGCCCCTACAGCCACGTCATCGTCGCCAACGGCCACCACTGGGACCCCAACGTCCCCGAGATCCCCGGCACCTTCAGCGGCACCGAGTTCCACGCCCGCGCCTATCGCACCCCCTTCGATCCGGTGGACTGCCGGGGGAAGACCGTCACCGTCATCGGCCTCGGCAACACCGCGGTCGACATCGCCTCCGAGCTTGGCCAGCGGTCGCTCGGCACCCGCCTCATCGTCTCGGCCCGGCGCGGCGTCTGGGTGCTGCCGAAATATCTCCACGGCAAGCCCATGGACAAGACGCCCGCCCCGCCCTGGATGCCGGGCTGGCTGAAGCGCCGCCTGGGCGCTGCCGCCATCCGCCGCGCCGTCGGCGACATGACCGCCTATGGCCTGCCCGAGCCCGACCACGCCCCGCTCGAGGCCCACCCCACCGTCTCCTCCGAGTTCCTGCTGCGCTGCGGCAACGGCGACATCGAGGTGAAGCCGATCGTGACCGCGAAGGACGGCGACCACCTCGTCTTCGCCGACGGCAGCCGCGAGAAGGTCGACATCCTCATCCACGCGACCGGCTACAAGCTCTCCTTCCCCTTCCTCTCCCCCGAGGACGCACCGGTCCGCGACAATCACCTCCCGCTCTTCAAGCGGATGGTGCAGAGCGACCCGCGCCTGCAGACGCTCTGGTTCATGGGCCTCGCCCAGCCGCTTCCCACCCTCGTCAACTTCGCCGAACAGCAGGCGAAGCTGCTTGCCGCCTTCATGGCCGGCCGCTACGCGCTCCCGCCGCCGGCCGAGATGGACCGCATCATCGCCGCCGACGAGGCCACCCACCGCGGCCACTATTACGCCAGCCCCCGGCACACGATCCAGGTCGACTTCGACACCTACTGCCACGATCTCAGGGCCGAGATCGCCCGCGGCACGAGACGCGCCCGCCCGAAGGCGGCCGCCTGAAGCTGGTCGCATTTCCAGCGGGTTGATGTCCCCGTGACGCGCCAGACTGCGCGTTCCTCCCGGACGCGCTCGCGAACATCACATGGGGGGTGCAGGGGCGTCACGCCCCTGCCCGCCGGAGGCCCGGTCCTCAGTGCGCCATTCCCTCCGCCATATGTTCGCCGAGCGCGCGGAAGCGCCACCACAGCGCGCCTGCCGAGAGGAAGCTGGCGATGATGACGGCCCAGAGGATGCCGTTGAGGCCGAGGCCCATGGTGATGGCGAAGGCCCAGGCGAGCGGCAGCAGGACGGCGATGTAGGAGACGGCGTGCATGCGCGTCGGGAACCAGATGTCGCCCCGCGCGCGCAGCGCGTTCGACGCGACGACCTGGACGCCATCCGCCATGTAGAAGAGCGCGCCGAGCGCGAGTGCGGCCGGCAGGATCGACAACACCTCCCGGTCCCCGGTGTAGAGCCGCGCGACCGGTTCGGCCGCGACGAACAGCAGGATGGAGACCAGCGCGAGGAGGGCGAGCGTCGTCCCCATGCCGAGGTTGAAGGCGCGCAGGACCCCGGGGAAGTGCCGCGCGCCGACCGAGCGCGAGACGAGGACGGCGGTTGCCGTCGCAAGCCCCAGGGGCGCCATGAAGACGACGGCGGCCACGTTGCCGACGATCGCCCATGCCGCGACCGTCTGCGCCGAGATCTGCCCGGCGATGAAGCTCAGGAGCGAGAAGCCTCCGCCCTCCATCACGTAGGAGGCGCCCGCGGCATAGCCGAGGCGCCGCTGCTCGCGCGCCTCCGCCGGGTCGGGCGCGTGGCGGCGGAAGGCGCCATAGGCCCGCGCCGGCCTCCAGAGGAGGAGCATGGCGAGAAGCGTCAGCATCAGGAAGGTCCGGGCGCCCAGCGTCGCCCAGCCGGCGCCGACGGCTCCCGCCACCCCGAAGGGCGCATGGCCCGGCACCAGCCACAGCGCCAGCGCGAGGTTGACCGCGTTCGCGAGCCACAGCGCGATCGCCGGCTTCTCGGGCCGCTCGTGCGCCTCGAACCAGAAGATGAGCGCGTCCGCCACCAGATAGGGGGTGAGCGAGAGGGCGAAGATCGCCATGGCGGCGGCCGCGCCCCGGGCGAGATCGGGGTCGAGTGCCAGCCTGAGCGCCGGCGGCCCGAGGAGCAGCAGCGCCGCCGTCGAGACGAGGCCGATGACGAGCGCGTGGCCAACTCCGCGCTGCAGCACCGCCCCCGTCCGCTCCGGCCGGCCGGCGCCGCGGTGGCGCGCGGTCAGCACCTGGGTGCCGAGCAGCAGGCCGATTCCGCCGACGAGGATGATCGAGGTGAGGGACCAGCCGAGCGCGTGGTAGCCGAGCTCGGTCGCCGAGTGGCGGCCGACGACGATGGCATCCGTGACGCCCATCGCCATGATGCCGAAGCGCGAGACCATGACCGGCCCGGCAAGGCGCAGCAGCTCGCCGAGCGTGCCCGCTGGCGCGCCAAGGTTGGCGCCGGTCCGGCTTTCGGGGGGCGGCGCTGCGTCCATGGCGGCCGGCCCATACGGCAAGCCATTGCCGGGCGGAAGGCGCCGGGCTAGGCGGCAGCGCATGTCGACGGTCGCCTCCGAGCATCTGCGCCAGTTCATCGAGCGGATCGAGACGCTCGAGGAGGAGAAGGCCGCGGTGATGGCCCAGATCCGCGAGGTCTATGCCGAGGCGAAGGGCAGCGGCTATGACCCGAAGACGATGCGCGCCGTGGTGCGTCTCCGCCGGATGGAGAGCCACAAGCGCGCCGAGGCCGAGGCGCTGCTCGAGACCTACAAGGCGGCGCTCGGGCTCCAGTGAGGAGGGAATGATGCGTATCTACGGCGGTCTTCTGTCCCCCTTCGTCATGCGCGCGGTGCTGACCGCGCGGTTCAAGGGCCATGACCTTCCCGTCGCCATGCCGGAAGGGGGGCTGAAGTCGCCCGCCTATCTCGCCATGAACCCGATGGGGAAGATGCCCTGCCTCGAGGACGGGGACTTCCATCTCCCCGAATCGGCGGTGATCGCCGAGTATCTCGACGAGACGCTGCCGGGCCCGAAGCTGCTGCCCGCGGACCCGAAGGCGCGGGCGAAGGTGCGCCTGCTCGCCCGCTTCGCCGACATCTACCTCGCCCCCGCG
Organism: Sphingomonadaceae bacterium; assembly: GCA_029268145.1. GTDB lineage: Bacteria > Pseudomonadota > Alphaproteobacteria > Sphingomonadales > Sphingomonadaceae > Thermaurantiacus. The sequence goes on from JAJUHA010000026.1 coordinate 17,530, forward strand.
CTCACTCCGATCTTCCGGGCGCGCGAGAATCCGCAGGGCGTGCCCGCCGCGCTCGAGGCGCTGGGCACGGCGCTCGACCAGCTGGAGGCGCTGCGCGGGCCCGACACCCAATGGGCAGCCGGCGACCAGCCGACCCTTGCCGATGCGACGCTGATGCCGGTTTTCTTCTTCCTCGACGCCTTCGACGGCGCCTTCGGGACGGCGAAGCTCATCGAGGCGCGGCCCGGCCTCAAGGCCTGGTGGGCGCGGGCGAAGGCCAGCCCGGAAGGGCAGCGGATGGTCGCCGAGCAGGGCGCGGCACTCGCCACCTTCATGGCGCCGAAGGCGGCCTGAGACAGGAGGGGGGCATGAAGGTCAACGGAACCGAGCGGGCAGCGGACGCACCGGACCACCGGCTGCTCGTCGACTGGCTGCGCGAGGATCTCGGCCTCACCGGGACGCACGTGGGCTGCACCACGAGCCAGTGCGGCGCGTGCAACGTGATGGTCGATGGCGAGGTGGTGAAGGCCTGCACGGTGCTTGTCGCGAGCTGCGCCGATTCCGAGGTGGTGACGATCGAGGGCCTCGGCACGCCTGAGGCGCTCCACCCGATGCAGGCCGCCTTCCGGGCCGCCCATGGTCTCCAGTGCGGCTTCTGCACGCCGGGCATGGTGATGGCGGGCATCGCCATCGCCCACGCCCACGGGCCCGACGTCCCGGAGGCGACCATCCGCCACGCGCTCGAGGGCAATCTCTGCCGCTGCACCGGCTACCAGAACATCGTTGCCGCCATCCGCCAGGGCGCCCGCGCCATGGCCGAGGCCGGCCTTCTCGGGGAACCCGCATGACGCCCTTCACCCTCGCCCGGCCGGCAAGCCTCGAGGCGGCGCGCCGCGCCTTCTCGGGCGACGCCGCCTTCCTCGCCGGCGGCCACACCCTCATCCCGGCGATGAAGTCGGGGCTGCGCGCGGTCGACACCCTGGTCGATCTCACGCGGATCCCCGGGCTCGATTCCATCCGCCGCGACGGCGACCGGCTGATCGTCGGCGCCATGGCCCGACACGCCGCCGTTGCGGCCTCGCCGGTGGTCGCCGGCGCGATCCCGGGGCTCGCCCGGCTCGCCGCCGGCATTGGCGACCCGCAGGTCAGGCGGCGCGGAACCATCGGCGGCTCGATCGCCAACAACGACCCGGCCGCCGACTATCCCGCCGCCGTGCTCGCGCTCGACGCCGTCATCGAGACGAGCGAGGGGACGCACGCCGCCGACGACTTCTTCCAGGGCATGTTCGCAACCGCACTCGCCGACGGGGAGATCATCACGGCCGTCCAGTTCCGCATTCCAGAGGCCTTCGCCTACGCCAAGTTCCGCCACCCCGCCTCGCGCTACGCGCTGGCCGGAGTGGCGGTCGCCCGCTTTCCGGAAGGGGTGCGGGTGGCCGTGACGGGCGTTGCCTATGCGGTCTTCCGCTGGACCGAGGCCGAGGCCGCGCTCTCGGCCGACCTCGCGGCCTCCCTGCCGGCGCTGGAGCGCGACGACATCAATTCCGACATCCATGCCTCCGCCGACTATCGCGCCCATCTCGCCGGCGTGATGCTCGATCGCGCCCGGAAGGAGATCCAGCCATGATCGTCACCACCACGCCTGCCGTCGAGGGCCGCCCGGTCAGGGAATATCTCGGCGTGGTCGCCGGCGAGGCGATCGTGGGGGCCAACCTGTTCCGCGACCTGTTCGCGAGCGTGCGCGACATCGTCGGCGGCCGGTCCGGGGCCTACGAGGAGGTGCTGCGCGACGCGCGCGAGACGGCCCTTTCCGAGCTCGCCGCCGAGGCGGAGAAGCGCGGCGCCAATGCCGTCATCGGGGTCGACATCGACTATGAGACGGTCGGCGGGCAGGGCTCCATGCTGATGGTGACCGCGGCAGGAACCGCCGTCATCCTCTAGGCCCGTGTTCCACGTGGAACATTTTCCTACAGGACGCGGCGCACCTCATTCCGCTGCCTGGCGAAGTTCGGCGCGAAACTGCTCCCGCTTCGGCCCGAGATAGCCGAACAGCCAGGCGGCGACCTTCCGCATCTGGATCTCCTCCGACCCTTCGGTGATCCGGTAGCGGCGGTGGTGCCGGTAGATGTGCTCGAACGGCTTGTGCCGGGAATAGCCGATGCCGCCATGGACCTGCATCGCCCGGTCGGCCGCCTCGCACACCAGCCGGTTCGCCCAGTAGTTGCACATCGAGACCTTGTCGGAGAGCTTCTTCTCCACCTCCGGCTTCGACATGCGGTCCATCTCCCAGGCGGTCTTGCGGATGAGGAGGCGGAGCATCTCGCACTGGGTCGCAAGCTCGACCAAGGGGAACTGGATCGCCTGGTTCTCGGCGAGCGCCCTGCCGAACGGCTTGCGGGCGCGTGCGTATTTCACCGCCTCCTCGATGCAGTAGCTGGCCGCGCCCAGCGAGCTTGCCGCCTGGCGGATGCGGTTCTCGTGGACGAAGTGCTGGGCAAGCGCGAGGCCGCCGCCGAGCGGGCCGAAGATGGCGCCCTCGGGCACCCACACGTTCGTGAAGGAGACGCGCGGGTGGTCGGTCGGCATGTTGAAGGTCCAGAGATATTCCTCGACGCGGACGCCGGGCGCGTCGGCGGGGACGAGGAAGCAGGTGATGCCGCTTGCGTCCCCGTCACTGCCGCTGGTGCGGGCGAAGAGGGCGCAGTGGGTGGCGACATGCATCCCCGTCGTCCACATCTTCTCGCCGTCGATCCGGTAGCCCGCCACGCCATCCCGGGTCTCGGGCACCGCGCGGGTCTCCATGTGGGTGGCATCCGACCCGTGGTTCGGCTCGGTCAGGCCGAAGGTGATGCGCCGTTCGCCCTTCAGCATCCCCTGGATGAACTCCTCCTGCTGCGCCCGGGTGCCGAAGTCGCGGAACATGAGGATGAAGGGGTTGTTGCCGACGATCGAATGCTCGTTCTGGAGATCGTTGTGGAGGCCGAGGCCCTTGGCGGCCAGATGCTCGCGGATGACCGCCATCCACAGGTTGGAGCCGTCCTTCCCGCCATATTCCCTCGGCATGGCGAAGCGGTAGTGGCCGGCCCGGTCGGCGCGGCGCCGCGCCTCGGCCAGCAGCTCCTCCCATTCCCTCCTCGGCAGGCCGCCATTCTCGAAGTCGGTGCGCGCCCATTCGCGGCGGTGGTCGAAGAAGCGGATGTTGTCGTCCGCCTGCTCGAGCGGCTTGATCTCGGCCTCGATGAAGGCGTCGAGCTCGGCGAGATAGGCGACAAGATCGGCGGGCAGGTCGAAGTCCATGGCATCCTCCTCCTTGCCGCCTGTTGCCCGCTCAGGCCGGCGCCGCCAACCCCGGCTTTGGAGAGCGGACCTGCCGGAGCAGCAGGAAGCCGATGGCGAGGAAGGCGAGCGCCACGCCGATGCCCGGGCGGATCGAGCCGGTGAGATCGGCGACCAGGCCGACAAGGAAGGGGCCGACGAAGGCCGTCGCCTTGCCGACGAAGGAATAGAGCCCGAAGTAGGCCGCGAGCTGGTCGGCGGGGGCGAGGGTCGCCATCAGCGTGCGCATGCCGGCAACCGCGAAAGCCGCGCCGGTGGCAATGCCGGCGCCGGCGGCGAGGAAGCCCCATTCCTGCGGGCTGGCGAGCGGCGCGCCGAGCGCCACGCCGGTGGCGATGCCGAACAGGCGGGTCGCGTCGGTGAGGACGACCGAGACGGTGCCCAGCATGATGAGGAGGAGGCCGAGGAGGGTGAGCCGGCGCGCGCCCAGCCTGCGGTCGAGAAGGGCGCCGCCAAGCCCGCCGGCGACGCCGAAGACGGTGATGACGAAGCCGAACAGCGCCAGCTCGCGCGCGGTCCAGCCGAAGGTGAGGCCGGCGAGCACGGCGCCGAAGGCGAAGACGACCGCCATGCCATCGGAGGCGAACATGCGCGCGAGGAGGAAGGTGCGAAGCGGCGGCTCGCGCCACGCCTCGGCCAGCGTGGCGCGCAGCTGGGCGAGCCCGCGGCCGACCGAGGGGCGCTGGCCCGGCGCGCCGGCGCGATCGGGCCCGACGAGGAGATAGGGGCCGAGGCAGAGGATGGCGGCAGCGGCAGCGAGCGGGCCGGCCATCCGGTCGGGCAGGTGGGGAATGGCGGTCTCCTGGCCGGAGAGCCAGAGGATGACGAGGAGGACGAGGAGCCCGGCGGCCTGCGAGAAGCCGAAGGCGAGCCCCGAGAGGAGGCCCAGCCGGTCGCGGCTGCCGGCGACCGCGAGCAGGCTGTTGGCGAACATGCTGATGAACTCGGCCGCGACACCGGCGAGGAACACGAGGAAGGCGACGAGGAGGAGGGGCGTTCCCGGCACGCCGAACCAGAGCAGGCCGGCCGCGCCGGCCGTGACCGCGCCGGACGCCGCCAGCCAGGGCTTGAGGCGCGCGCCCGAATCGGCGACGGCGCCGAGCAGCGGGGCGGTAAGCGCGATGACGAGCCCCGAGGCGCCCACGGCATAGGCCCAGAGGCTGGTGCCCGATGTGGCGCCGGCGGCGAGCGTGGTCGCGAAATAGGGCGCGAAGACATAGCGGATGACGAGGTTGAAGAAGGGCTCGTTGGCGGCCTCGGTGAGCGTCCAGGCGAGCTCGCCGCGGCGGAACCGGCCGGCCCCCGTGCCTTCACCGCGCGCCGGACGGGTCACGACTGGCGCCGGGCGTCGATCTCCATGCGCTCGAGCCTGCCGTCCTCGTCGGCGAGATGCAAGGCGGCATGCAGGTTGACGGTGGGGTCGACATGGCCGGGCTGGAGCCAGACGACGGCCCCTTCGGCGGGAGCGTCGGCCGGCGCCGGGAAGGCCGGGCCGGAATCGAGCCGGGCGACCGCGGCGGCGAAGGCGAGCGCGCCGGAGACGCCGGCAAGGTGGGGGAGCGCCGAGGGGTGGAAGATCGCGCCATGCTCGTCCCCCAGGAAGCGGAATGCGCTGCCCGGCGCAGCGCCGGCGACGACGCGGGGTGGCGGGCCATCGGCGGCGAGCGCCTTCAGGCCGGCATCGACCGTGACATGGCTGCGATGGGTGGCGGAGACGGTGGTGGCGGCGAGGACCAGGGCGGGGGCGAAGCGGGCGCCGGCCTCGCCATACTGGACATCCATGAAGGCGTAGCTGCCGGCCTGGAGCTCGGTGAAGAGGCCCGAGGCGAGGTCGAGCGCGGCCGTCCCCGTGCCGCCGCCCGTGACGGTGGCGGGTGCGAGGCCGGCTGCGCGCAGCGCTGCGACCAGCACCGAAAGCTCTGCCATGGCGGCGGCGTGGGCGGCAGCGCGGTCGGCTTCGGCCAGGTGCTGCAGGTGGCCGAGATAGCATTGCAGGCCCTCGAGGCGCAGGCCGGGCGCGGCGGCGGCCCGCGCGGCGAGCGCAGGCGCGGCCGCAGGCGGCACGCCGGTGCGGCGCTGGCCGAGATCGACATCGACGAGGAGGCCGAGGGTGGTGCCGAAAGCGATGGCGGCTTCGGCGAGGCGGGCGATCTGCGCCTCGCTGTCGGCAACGGCGGCGACGCGGGCACCGGAGGCGGCGAGCGCGGCGAGGCGCGGCGCCCCCCAGGGCGGGACGGGGGCCGTGACCAGGAGATCGGCGATGCCGCCGGCGGCGAAGGCCTCCGCCTCGCCGACCGTCTGGCAGCACAGGCCGATCGCGCCCCGCGCCACCTGCAGGCGGCCGATGCCGCTTGCCTTGTGCATCTTGCCGTGGGCGCGGAGCCGGACGCCGGCCGCGTCGCACTGCGCCTGCATGGCGGCGAGATTGGCGGCGAGCGCCGCGCGGCGGACGACGAGCGCCGGCGTGGCGGGCGGCACGACGCGGGCGAGGAAGGCGGGGAGCGGGTCCAAGGGGGATCAGATGGTCCAGGGGAGGCGGTCGAGATCGACATTGCCGCCGGTGAGGATGATGCCGACCCGGCGGCCCTCGACATCGACCTTGCGCTCGAGGATGGCGGCGAGCGGGAGCGCGCAGCTCGGCTCGACGATGATCTTGAGCCGTTCCCAGATGCAGCGCATGGCAGCGGCAATCGCCGCTTCCGAGACGGTGACGATGTCGCGGGCGAGCCAGCACATGATCTCGAAGGTCATGGGGCTCATGGCGGTGGTGACTCCATCGGCGATGGTCGCGACGGGGAGCACCTGCGGCTGGAGCATGCGGCTCTGGAAGCCGCGGGCGGCATCGTCGGCGGCTTCGGGCTCGACACCGATGACGGCGGCGCGCGGCGCATGGGCGGAGGCCGCGAGCAGGGTGCCGGCAAGGAGGCCGCCGCCGCCGACGGGGACGAGGATGAGGTCGAGCGGGCCGGGGGCATCGGCGATCAGCTCGACTGCGGCCGTGCCCTGGCCGGCGACGACGCGCGGGTCATCGAAGGGGGGGACGAGGGCGGCCCCGGTTTCGGCGACGACGCGCGCGGCGGCTTCCTCGCGCGCGGCGAGCGTGGGCGCGCAGGAGATGACGGTGCCGCCATAGGCCTCGACGGCGGACCGCTTGGCCTTCGGCGCGGTCGCGGGCATGACGACATGGGCGGGGAGCGCGCGCAGCCGGGCGGCGTGGGCCAGGGCGGCGGCGTGGTTGCCCGAGCTGTGGGTGGCCACCCCCGTCACGTCGGGCGGAAGGGTGAGGACCGCGTTGGTGGCGCCGCGGGCCTTGAAGCTGCCGGTCTTCTGAAAATTCTCGCACTTGAAGAGCAGCTCGGCGCCGGTGGCGCAGTCGAGGCTGCGGCTGGTGAGGATCGGGGTGCGGTGAAGGTGGGGCGCGATCCGTGCGTGGGCGGCCTCGATGTCCTCGATCAGTGGCGGTGGTTTCACGCGGCCCTTGCCCCGACCCCTGCGGCTGGCCGAGCCTTTAGCATTCCCGCAACCGGCTGTCGCCCCTGCCGATTCGGGGGAGTGCAGCGGCCAAGCCGGACCGTCCTGCCTGGCTGGGGTGCTAGGATTCGAACCTAGGAATGGCGGTACCAAAAACCGCTGCCTTACCGCTTGGCGACACCCCAATCCGGCAGGAGCCGGCGCTTTAGCCTTGGCCAGCCCGCCTTGCCAAGCCCCCTTGCGACGGCTCAGCCGCGCGAGCGCGGCAGCCTGGTGCCGGCGAGGACGGGCCGGGTCGCCGCCCGGAGCAGGACGAAATAGCCGGCGAGCGTGACGGCGAGCCAGACGATCGCCGTGCCGGGGAACAGGAGCGCGCCGAGATTGGGGATGGCAACCAGGAGGAGCACCCAGGGCAGCGGGCGCGGCCAGCCCCAGCGGGCGTGGAGATAGTGGTGGAGATGGTCGCGGCCGGGGGTGAACGGCGTCTTCCCCTGCGCGACGCGGTGGAGGATGAGGCGGATCGTGTCATAGACCGGGACCGCGAAGATGAGCGCGACGTCGGACGCGCGCATGTCGGGAAAGCCGTTGTTCCAGGCGTGGATGGCGATGAGGCCGAAGATGGCGGAGAGGCCGTAGCTGCCGCTGTCGCCGAGGAAGAGGCGGCCGCGCATGTTGAAGGCGAAGAGCACGAGGAGCGCGCCGGCGATGGCCGCGATGAGGGGCATCTGCTCGGGCGGCAGGCGGACCATGAGGAGGAAGGCCCAGATGATGGCCTGGCCGATGACGAGTCCATCCTTGCCGTCGGCCATGTTGACCGCGTTCAGGAAGCCGATGAGGCACAGGAGCGTGAAGCCGATGGCCCCGAGGGTCGAGAGGATGAGGAGCTCGGACTGGCCTTCGAAGAGGAGGAAGGCGAGGCGGAAGCCCGGCACCTCGATGATCGTGAGTGCAAGGAGCCCGGAGGCGAAAAGGAGGCGGAAGGGAGCGGTGAGGCCGAAGCGGTCATCGGCGATGCCGGTTGCGAACATGCCGACGGCAGCGACCGCGAACCAGAGCCGGTCGAAGCCGGTTCCGACCCCCGGGAACAGGAGCCCGGCGAGCGCGGCGAGAAGGACGGCGAGGCCACCGACGAGCGGCGTGACGCGGGCGTGGAGCTTGCGGCCGCCGGCCGGGTCGGGGAAATCGAGGAGGCCGAGCGCGCGGCCGATCCGGTCGGCGAAGGCACCGATGACAAGCGCGATCGCAGCCCCTGCGGCGAGTGCGGCGAGGGGCAGGGCGAACGCGGTGGCGGGGCTGTCCACGGGCCTCAGTTCGTCGCCAGCACGCCGATGGTTGCTGCCGAGACCGCGAGGTTGGCGATGATGGTCGCGACGTCGCGGAAGACCGAGAGCCGGTAGAGCGGGTCGATGTTCTTCGGCACCACGATCGTGCTGCCCGGAGGCGGCGTGACGACGCTGCGGCCCGCCCAGAGGCCGGAGCGGACCGGCTGGGCGACGCCATTGGGCAGCACGACATAGGCGCGGCCCTCGTCCGCGGTGGACAGCGTGCCGCCGGCGTCGCGGATGTAGGCCTGCGCGGTCTTGCCGTCGACGAACTGGAGCGCGCCGGGATTGAGGAGATCGCCGAGCGCCAGCACGAAGTTGGGCCGGCGCGGGATGGAGATCGAATCGCCGGCCTCGAGGAGCGTGTCGAGGTCGGGGCGGAGGGCGAGCACGCGCGGGTCGGCCTCGACGACGACCCGGCCGGTCGCTTCGGCGTTGGCGATGAGCTGGATGAGGGCGGCCGCGCCCTCGAGCCCTTCCGTGCCGCGGCTGTCCGAGCGGGCGGTGATGGCGAGCAGGCTGTTGTTGAGCTCGCGCGCCGTGCGGCGGAAGCCCTCCTGCTCGGCGAGCCGCACGCGCTGGCGGGTGAAGATGGCGCCATAGGGATAGGCATTCTCGGTGAGGCCGCCGGCGCGGGCGAGGAGCTGGGAGAGCGTCTCCCCCTTGCGGATGGTGTAAAACCCGGGCCGCACCACTTCGCCGGAGACGAGGACGGCGGAGGTCTCGAAGCTGGGCTGGCGGCCGTTGAAGCGCAGGTCGTCGCCGACGCCGAGACGAACCTCTCGGAGCGGCGCATCGCCGGCGGCGAGGCTGTGGGTCTCGAAGCTGCCGTCGACGGCGCGGGTCACGTCGAGCGAAAGCTCGACCGTGCCGGGAAGGATCCCTTCGGCGAGCGCCAGGAGTTCGCCGGCGCTGAGCTGGCCGGCGACCGGATAGGCGCCCGGCTGGCGGACCGCCCCGGTCACGGCGACGCTGTGCTCGATGAGAAGGGGAAGCAGCTCGACATCCGCCTCGAAGACCGCCGGACAGGGCTGTGGCGCGGCACCTTCCTCTGCCGCGCGCTGGAGAACGGCGGTGTCGCGCACGGCCTCGTCGACCCGGGCCCCGGCAGCGCCGATGGCGGCGCGGCCCTCGTCGGCGCGGATGACGAGGCTGCCGCGTGTCACGACGGCGAAGCGGGCCGACCGCGTGTCGCGCACCAGCTGGGACAGGCGCTGGAGCGACCGGCACTGCGGCAGCGGGTTCGGCTCGCCGAGCACGACGGTGCGCACCGCAAGACTGTTCAGCACCGCGATGTCGGAGCGGGAGAAGAGGAAGAGACGGTCCTGGTTCCGCAAGGGGGTGGCGGCAAGCCCGCGCAGCTCGCGGGCGAGGTTGATCATCTCGAACTGGCGGGCGCCGGTGGCAGGGTCGACGCGCTCGAGGATGCCGGCCGCCTGATAGGTGTCGGGGCGCAGCAGCTCGACGTCGCCGACCAGTTCGGCGACGGTGCGCGCGGTTGCCAGCGGCCGGGGGCCCGGATTGTCGACATGGCCGAACAGGCCGACCCGGCCGAGCGCGCCGCCGGCCGACCGGCCGACGAGGAGGAGCGCATCTCCCGATTGCACCCGCGCCTCGCGGCCGACGCCGCGAAGGAAGCGCTCGGCGCCGTCCTCGCCGACCCGGGCGATGACGAGGTCGGCGCCCCGGCCGCGCAGCGGGCCGCCGGCATAGGCGATGACCTGGCTGGCCGGGGTGGGTCCGCGCAGCTCGTAGATTCCCGGCCGCGCGACCGCGCCGGTCACTGCAACCGTCTGGCCGATGACGGGGACGATGATCCGGTCGCCGTCGCGCAGCGCGACGGCGGCGGCGGTGCCGATGCCGAGGAAGGGGTAGAGATCGACCATGACCGTGCCACCGCCGGCGCGGACCAGGCGCAACTGCCGGAGCGTTCCGGTCCGCCGGACGCCGCCGGCCTGGGCGACCGCGGTTGCCACATCGGCAAGCGAGGAGAGCTGATACTGGCCCGGCCGCTCCACTTCGCCACCGACGAAGACGCTGATGGCGCGCACCTGCCCGACCGAGACGAAGGCATCGGTGGCAAGGAGCGTGGCGCGGGTCTCGGCCTGGATCTCGGCGCGCACGGCGGCAAGCGTGCGCCCGGCGGCCCGGATGGGGCGGAGCTGGCCGACGACAAGGCGGCCGTCCCTGTCCACCCGGGCGGTGCGGCTGTCGTTGGTCGCGCCGCGGAAGATGACCTGCACCTCGTCGCCGATGCCAAGCACGTAGCTGTCGGAGACCGCGCCGGTCCGGCCGCCGGTGGGGGCGGGCGCGGCCTGGAGAACGTCATAGCCGAACTGGCGCAGGCTCTGGTCCCCGGTGCGGGCGCGGAAGTCGCGCTCGATGGGGGTGGGCGCATAGAGGGACTCGAGCTGGCTTCGCGCCTGGGCCCGGCGCAGCTGCTGCTCCTCGAGCGTGTCGACGCGGGTCCCTGGAACGAGGGCCCCCTCCTTGCCCGTCTCCGGAGCGGAGGTGCCGGGCTGCCTGCCTTGGGCAGCATCGGGTTCGGCCGAACCGAGCGAGCGCTGGAGATTGCGCAGGACCTCGGGGTCGATGGCCTGGGCGTGGAGGCCCGTGGTGGGCGCAAGGGCGGCGAGGGCGAGGAACAGGAGGGCGCGCAGTTGCCAGAGGCGGATCGGCTTTGGCACGCAGTCTTCACCCCTTTTCGTGGAGGCGGGCTTTAGGAACACGCGTTCCGGGGGTCAACCGCCCTAGCGCCGGACCTGCCGGGCGCGGCGCCTCTGGGCGCCGCCATGCCTTCAGGATGGACGGCGCGAACGCTGGAGCGCGACCTCGCGCGCGGCGAGCCGGTCGAGCGGGGTGCCCTGAGCGGCCGACACCCCCGGCCCCGCATCCGCGCGGGCGGCGCGCGGCTCGGCCGAGGTGGGAACGAGGACGAGTAGGGTGGCGACCGCCAGCACGGCAAGGCTCTCGAAGAGCAGCCGCAGCGGCCGGCGCGGGCCTTCGACCGAAGTGCCCGGAGGATCGAAACGTTCGTGGCGGGTCATGCTGTTCTGGTGTCCGGGTTCCTGACGTGCGGCTCGCCCTGCGGCGCCTAGCTACCCGATGTTGCGGTCGCGAGACAGTCGTAAATGCAACCGTTCCGGCTGCTTGTCGTGATCCGCCAACCGCTCGTCGCGGCGGCGCGGAGCACCACCTCAACCGTTCGGGCGCTGGCCGCGGACATGCGCGGCATAGTCGCGCATGAGCTGGCGGGTGAGCGCGCCAACCTCGAACGACCAGGGGCCGATGCTGCCGACCGGCGTGACTTCGGCGGCGCTGCCGGTCAGGAAGCACTGCTCGAAGCCCTCCATCTCCTCGGGCCAGATGGCCCGCTCGACGACGGCGATGCCGCGCGTGCGCGCAAGCTCCATGACGGTCCGCCGGGTGATGCCGTCGAGGAAGCAGTCGGGTGTCGGCGTGTGGAGCGCGCCGTCCTTCACGAAGAAGATGTTGGCCCCCGTCGCCTCCGCCACCTGGCCGCGCCAGTCGAGCATGAGGGCGTCATCATAGCCGCGATCGGCGGCCCGGTGCTTGGAGAGCGTGCAGATCATGTAGAGGCCGGCCGCCTTGGAGGCGGTGGGCGCAGTGTAGGGCGCCGGCCGGCGCCACGGCGCAAGATCGAGCCGGAGGCCCTTCAGAAGCGCCGCCTCGCCGAAATAGGCGCCCCAGTCCCAGCAGGCGATGGCGAGATGGATGCGCGAATTGGGCGCGGCGACCCCCATCTGCTCGCTGCCGCGCCAGGCGATGGGGCGCATGTAGGCGTCGGTCAGGCCCGAGGCGGCCAGCGTCTCACGGCAGGCCGCGTCGATCTCCTCGACGGTCCAGGGAATGGTGAAGCCGAGCAGCTCGGCCGAGCGGACCAGGCGCTCGCTGTGCCGGGTAAGCGCGAAGATCTCGCCGCCATAGGCGCGCTGGCCCTCGAACACGGCGCTGGCATAGTGCATCGCATGCGTGAGGACATGGACGTTCGCCTCGCGCCAGGGCAGGAGGCGGCCGTCCATCCAGATGCTGCCGTCGCGATCGTCGAAACTCGTGGCTGCCATGCGGTTTCCCGCTCCTTCCCTTCGTGCCCCGGGTGCTTGCGCGCGCTATCATGGCCATGCAATATAGGTCAACATGGTTGACGCATCTCGCATGGGGACAGGTTCGGCACCAGCTCCGACCGCGGCCTCGCCGCTCTTCCTGCGCGACTCCGAGGTGCGGCGCGGAGTCGAGCTGCTCTACTTCGGCTATGCCAGCATGATTCGCGGCGCCGACCGCATCCTCGACGGGCGCGGGCTCGGCCGGGCGCATCATCGCGCGCTCTACTTCATCGCCCGCCAGCCGGGCCTCGCCGTCTCCGACCTGCTGCGGCTGCTCGCCATCACCAAGCAGTCCCTCTCGCGCGTGCTCGCCGACCTGGTGCGCGAGGGGCTGGTGGAGAGCCGGGTGGGGGAGCAGGACCGCCGCCAGCGGCGGCTCACGCTGACGCCTGCGGGCGCCGCGCTCGAGGCCGAGCTGTTCGAGGCGCTCCGCGAGCGGGTCGCCGGCGCCTATGCCCAGGCCGGGCAGGAGGCGGTCTCGGGCTTCTGGGCGGTGCTGCTGGGTCTCATTCCGCTTCCCGATCGGGCGCTGGTGCTTTCGCTCGACCAGGCCAGCCGGGGAAGGCGGGAAACAGCCGGCGGATGAGCGCGGCCGGGCCGCCCTCGGCCACTTCGGCTGCCCCGGCGAGGAGGCGATCGAGCGTGGCCATGGTCGCGGCCATGTCGGGGCTGTCGTCGCGGCGCCAGGCGTGGAAGGCGCGGGCGGCGAGGCCGGCAAGGGCGGCGACGCGCGCCGGGCCGGCAGGACCAGTGACGGCGATCCCCGCAGCGCTGGCCAGCCGGCGCAGCGCCGGGCCGGCGCGCGCGGCGGCGAGCGCATAGACGCCCGGGTCACGGCTGGCGACCAGCGCCTCGACCGCGGCCCGGTGGGGGGCGAGCGTGTCGAAGCCGGCCATGATCCCGTCGAACAGCCGGTCGCGGACCGGGCCACCGGCAGCAGCGGCA
>JAJUHA010000027.1 GCA_029268145.1 Sphingomonadaceae bacterium
CCAGAGCCTTCAGCTCGGCATCCGACAGTTTACCAAGGGTGTTCCTGTCGATCGCCGTCAGAACCGCGGCCGCCTGGTCGGGATTCTGCTTCACGAACTCGCGGGTCAGATGCTTGAGTGAATGGAACGGCTGGTTCGAACCGGAGAACGCCTTGAACACCTTTTCTTTCCCGCCGGGAACGCTGGCGACGATATCCGAAAGAATCAGGGCATTGACCCCCTCGACGGCGAGAAGGTCTTTCCCCGTGAGAGAGGACGCCGGATACTCCGTGTAATTTCCCTTGCGGTCCTCGATTTTGATCGTCGCGACATCCCGCCGATACTGGTCCGCCTCGCCGGTGCCGCTGATTTCATTGAACATCGCCCAGCCCTCGATGAAAGCGACGCGGGCGCCGCGCGCGGCAAGGGCCGCGGCGATCGCGCCGCCGATGGCGCCGGTCGCCCCGGTGACGAGCGCGGTGCGGCCGGACAGATCGAACATGGGCGTCTCCCTCACAGCGCCTTGAGCAGCGCGTCGACATCCTCGGGCCGCGTCACGGCGTGGTTCGCGACATCGGGGGCGATGCGCTTTACCATCGGCCCGAGCACCTTGCCGCCGAGCTCGACCATGCGGGTGATGCCGGAGGCGGCCATGGCCTCGACCGATTCGCGCCAGCGGACCGTGCCGGTGACCTGGGCCACGAGAAGCTCGCGGATGGTGGCGGGATCGGTGACGGGCGCCGCCGTGCCATTGGCATAGAGCGGGACGACGGGAGCTGCGATCGCCGTCCCGGCGAGCGCCCGCGCCATGGTCTCGGCGGCGGGCGCCATCAGCGGGCAGTGGAAGGGGGCGGAGACGGGAAGCAGGACGGAGTGGCGGGCGCCGCGCTCCTTGGCGAGCCGCATGGCGCGGGTGACGGCCTCGATGTGGCCCGAGACGACGACCTGGCCGGGCGCATTGTCGTTGGCGGCGGCGAGCACCTGCCCCTGCGCGGCCTCCTCGGCGATCGCTGCGATGTCGGCGAAGCCGAGCCCGAGCAGCGCGGCCATGGCGCCCGCGCCCGGGGGCACGGCGGCCTGCATCGCCTCCCCGCGCAGGCGCAGCAGCCGCGCCGTGGTGGCGAGCGGAAGCGCGCGGGCGGCAGAGAGCGCGGAATATTCGCCGAGGCTGTGGCCGGCGACGGCCGCGGCGACCTCGCCGAGCCGGAGCCCCGCATCCTTCTCGAGCACGGCGAGCGCGGCGAGGCTTGCCGCCATGATCGCCGGCTGGGCGTTCCGGGTGAGGGTGAGCTCCTCGTCGGGCCCCTCGAACATGAGGCGCGAGAGGTTCTCTCCGAGCGCCTCGTCGACTTCGCCGAGCACCTCGCGGGCGGCAAGGCTCGCCTCGGCGAGCGCCCTGCCCATGCCGGCGGCCTGGCTGCCCTGGCCGGGAAAGATGAATGCGGTTGCCAACGGACCTCCTGCCCCTTGCCCAGGCCGCCGGTCCTCCGGTCGGCCGCCGCGGCGCCCTAGTCGGCCCCGGGGCGGGACAGAAGCCCCTTTTTTCCCGCCGGCCTGCGCGAAGGGCGATGGATTGCCCCCTTTTTTTGGCCGCGGCCATTGGTTATGCGTCAGGCCTTCCGTGGGGAGTGGCATGCCGTCCACCCGGGAACGACCGGGGGGTGGGGGGCATGTGCCCGTTCCTGGCCGGTGACGGCCCCGTTCAACTCCGGTTGAGCCGGGCAAGGTCAGGAGGGCGGGATCTGGCAACTTCGGGCGGAGCGCCCGGCAAGCGAGGGACGGCGATGGCAGTGATCGGGTTTCGAACCAAGGCGGGGACGGGCGGGAGGCCGGCGCGCGCGGCGGCCGTGGCGCTCGGTCTCCTGGTGGCGGCAGCTTCGGGCCCGGCGCTCGCCCAGGCGCTTTCGCCCGCAGTCGGCAGGCCGCTGCAGGCCGCGCAGAACGCGGCCAAGGCCGGGAACACCGGGGCGGCGCAGAGCGCGATCGACCAGGCCCGCGCCGCCGCCAAGACCCCCGCCGAGCGCCGCGCGGTGTCGCAGATGGCGGCGTATGTCTACACGCGCGCGGGGAACTTCGGCCGCGCGGCGGCCGAACTGGAGGCGATCGGCGCGCCGCCCTCGCAGCTCGCACCGCTCTACTACCAGGCGCGCCAGTACGACAAGGCGATCGCCGCGGCGCGCAAGTCTGGCCAGAGCACGATCATCGCCCAGTCCTACCTGCAGCAGAACAAGCCGGCCGAGGCAGCCAAGATCTACCAGGAGATGCTGGCGCGGAATCCGAACAACCTGAACGCGCTGCAGAACCTCGCCGGGGCCCAGTTCGCGATGGGCGACCGGGCGGCCTATTCGCAGACCATCCAGAAGCTGGTCCGGCTCGACCCCACGCCGGCGCGCTGGCGCTCGCTGCTGGCGGACATGAAGAACCAGCCCATGTCGCGCGAGGCGAAGCTCGGCCTCTATCACCTCATGCTCGAGACCGGCGCGATCAGGACCCAGCAGGAAGTGGAGGATTTCGCCAAGGTGGCGATCGTCTCGGGCCAGGCCGGCTACGCCGAGAAGGTGGTGCGCGACGCGGTGGCGAGCGGCATCGTGCCGGCCGGCAACAGCATGTCGCAGAAGATCGTGGACGCGGCCGCCAAGCGCTCGGCCGATGCGCTGCGGACGGCGCCGGCCGATGCGCGGAACCCGGCCACCGCGCTTGGCGCCGGCAACGCCTTCCTCGGCGCCGGCCGCTTCCCCGACGCGATCGCCGCCTACACGGTCGCCGAGAAGGGGCCCAACCCCGACGCGGCGAAGCTGTTCCGTGGCATCAGCACCCTGCGCGCGGGCAACCGCGCCGGCGCCCGGCAGATCTTCGACCAGATCCGGGGCGGGCCGATGGCGGAAGTGTCCGCGCTCTGGTCGCTCTACAGCTCGACCCAGGCCTGATCCGCCGAACGGCGGGCGCACCCCCGGGCCGGGCGCGGGACGGTCCGGGAGCGGGGCGGCTCAGGCCAGGGTGACGAGGCTCAGCTGGCGGCCGTAGTCGGGCTCGCCCGCGCGCGTCGCGCGGCGGTAGCTGAAGAAGCGCGACGGCTCGGCGCAGGTGTCGATCCCGAGCGCGTCAATCCGGCCGACGCCGGCGCGGGCCAGCCGCTCGGCGCAGTAGCCGGGCAGATCGAAGTGCGGCCGGCCCGCGGGGCCGTCGCCGAAGTGGCGGAGGCTTCCCGGATCCTCGGCCGCGAAGCGGGCGCGGAACTCGGGGCCGACCTCGTAGCTCGCCGGGCCGATGGCGGGGCCGATGGCAGCGACCATCCGGGCGGGATCGGCGCCGAGCCGGGCCATGGCGGCGACGGTTGCCTCGAGCACGCCGGCGAGCGCGCCCTTCCAGCCCGCGTGCGCGGCACCGATGACGCCGGCCGCGCGGTCGGCGAGGAGGACGGGAGCGCAATCGGCAGTGAGGATGCCGAGCGCCAGGCCGGGCCGGTCGGTGACGAGGGCGTCGGCCTCCGGGCGGGCGTCATCGTCCCAGTTCCCGGCCTCGACGCAGCGTGCCGAGTGGACCTGGTGGAGGGTGACGAGGCGCGTGCCGGGGGCGACCGCGGCGAGCGCCCGGGCGCGGTTGGCAGCGATCGCCTGCCGGCGGTCGGCCGAGCCGAGGCCGACGTTGAGGCCGGCGTGAAGACCGGCCGAGGCGCCGCCGGTGCGGCCGAGGAAGCCGTGGGGGACTGCGAGCGCGGGCGCCTCGAGCCGGGTGATGCGGTCGGCGGGCCCAAGCGGGCGGGCGAGGATCCGGTCATCGTCGACAGTTGCGCCGACGTGGAAGGGATAGCGGCCGATCTCGCGGAAGCCGAAGGCCTCGTAGAGGCGGCGGGCGCGCTGATTGCCGATCCAGACGGTGAGGAGGATCTCGTCGAAGCCGCGCGCGCTGGCCTCGTCGAGCGCCCAGGAGAGGAGGGCCTGGGCGAGGCCACTGCCCTTCGCCTCCTCCTCGAGGTAGAGCTGGCGCAGCACGATCCGGCGGCGCGCGGTTGCCGGCAGGCCAAGCGCCTGCGGGCCGATCGTGGAATAGCCGAGCAGGCGGCCGGCCGCGTCCTCGCCGAGCAGGGTGGCAAAGCCGGGGTCGGCGAGTTCGGCCGCGAACCGCTCCTCGGGGCAGGTGGCGAGGAAGGCGGCGAGGTCCTCCGGCGGGTAGAGATGGCCGAAGGTGGCCGTGAAGCTCCGGTGGAACAGCGCCGCGACGGCGGGCGCGTCCGCCCTGCCCGCCCGCCGCAGCGCGAAGCTCACGCCGCCTTGCCGAGATGCTCGGCGCGGAAGCGGGCCCGCAGGCCCACCTTGTCGATCTTGCCCGAGCCGAGCTTGGGCAGCGGCTCGGTCGCGATCCAGACCCGGGCCGGCACCTTGAAGGCGGCGAGCTCGCGGCCGACGAACTGGATGACCGCCTCGCCTTCCAGATGCTCGCCCGGCTTGGGATAGACGACGGCGCCGACGATCTCGCCCAGCCGCTCGTCGGGCAGGCCGAAGACGCTCGCCTCGGCGACCGCCGGGTGCGTGTAGATGGCGGCCTCGACCTCGACTGCCGAGATGTTCTCGCCGCCGCGGATGATGATGTCCTTCTTGCGGTCGACGATGTAGAGATAGCCGTCCTCGTCGAAGCGTCCGAGATCCCCGGTGCGGAACCAGCCGTCCCTGGTGAAGGCGGCCTCGGTTGCCAGCGGCTTCATCCAGTAGCCGCGGACATTGGCGACCGAGCGGATGCAGACCTCGCCGACCTCGCCGGCGGGCAGGGGCTGCAGCGCATCATCGGCGATCATCATCTCGACGATCGGCTTCGACGGGCGGCCGGTGGAGGCGGGCTTCAGGCGGTAGTTGTCGCGGATGTTGCCGGCGCCAACCCCGTTGGTCTCGGTGAGGCCGTAGCCGATCGCCGGGTTCTTGCCGGGGAAGGCCTTCGCCAGGCGCTCGACATGCTCGGGCGGGCGCGGCGCGCCGCCGCCGGCGATGTCGACCAGGCTGGAGAGATCATATTTCTCGCGGTCGGGATGCTGCATGAGCTCGAGGCTCATGGTGGGCACGCCGACGAAATAGGTGCAGCGCTCGGCCTCGATGAGGCGCAGCGCCTCGCCCGCATCCCAGCGGTGCATGATGACGAGCTTGCGGCCGATGCAGATGGAGACGAGGAGGACGGGAACGAGGCCAGTGATGTGGAACAGCGGCACGTTGAGCAGCATGATCTGCTGCGCCGGAAGCTGCACGCCCTGCTGCGCGGCGAGCTGCAGCATGGCGAGGCCCTGGACGAGGTAGGAGAGGGTGCCGGAGACGATGGCCCGGTGGGTCGAGACCGCGCCCTTGGGCGCGCCCGTCGACCCGCTGGTGTACATGATGGTCGCGTCATCCTCGCCGTAGAGCTCGGCGAGATACCAGGGCTCGGCCGGGCTTTCGGCCAGCGCGTCGTCGAGGGTGGTGGCGCCGAGCTCGGCGGCCACCGCGTGGCTGGTGCGCACGGCGACGAGGGGGATGGCGAGGCCCGGGATGGCGGCGATGCGGCGGAGCCGTTCCTCGTCGACGAGGGCGAGCCGCGTGCCGCTGTCGCGCAAGCCATAGGCGAGCTCGTCGGTCTGCCACCAGGCGTTCATGGGGACGACGACGGCCCCGAGCATGGAGGCGCCGAGGAAGAGGGCGATCCACTCGGGGTAGTTGCGCATGGCGATCGCGACCCGGTCCCCCTTGGCGATGCCGTAGCGGTGCTGCAGCATGGCCGCGACGCGGGTCGCCTCGGCGCGGACCTGGCCGAAGGTGAGGCGCTCGCCCTGGTAGACGAGGAGCTCCTTGTCGGCGTGCGAGGGCATGAACATGGCCGTGAGGTCGCGCAGGTTGGTGGGCGCGTTGACGAAGGCGGGAAGCTCGACGCCCCGCACCGTCACCTTGCCGACCGAGAGCGGGCCGCCGGGTGCCGTGATCTGGGCGATCGCGGCGTCCTGGGCGAGATCGAGGGGGGTGAGCGCCATGTTCGTCTCCTCAGTAGCGCATCAGGCAGGCGATCCGGTCGCCGTGGAAGGCGGAATCGCCGAAGGTCTCGGCGGCGGCGCGGGCGCGCTTCATGTAGAAGCCGATGTCGGCATCGTCGGTCATGCCGATGCCGCCGTGCATCTGCACCGCCTCGTTGGTGGCGAGCCGCGCGACCTCGCCGACCTTGGCCTTGGCGAGGCTGGCGAAGATGGCGCTGCGCGAATCGCCTTCGTCGAGCGCGCGCAGGGCCTTGAGCGTGACCGACTTTGCAAGCTCGAGCTCGCAGAACAGGTGGGCGGCGCGGTGCTGGAGCGCCTGGAAGCTGCCGATCGGCCGGCCGAACTGCTCGCGCGTGCGCAGATATTCGGTGGTGAGCGCAAAGGACCGATCGGCCACGCCGAGCATCTCGGCGGCGAGGCAGGCGCGCCCGGCATCGAGCGCGGCCTCGAGCAGGGCGAAGCCTTCGCCGACGGCGCCGAGGACGTCGGCGCCATCGACCTGGACGCCCTCGAGCGTCACGCGCGCGGCGTTGCGCGAATCGACGAGCGAGCGGCGCTCGACCCGGACGCCCTCGGCCTTCGGGTCGACGAGGAACAGGGTGATGCCGGCGGGCTCGCTGTCGGCGCCCGAGGTGCGGGCGGCGACGATGAGCCGGTCGGCGACATGGCCGTCCAGGACGAAGGGCTTGGTGCCGGTGAGGCGGAAGCCGTTGCCCGAGGCGTGCGCGCGGGTGCCGATGTGGGCAGGCGCGTGGCGCGGCGCCTCGTCCGCGGCGAGCGCGACGACGATCTCGGCTGCGGCGATGCGCGGCAGCAGCGCGGCCTTCTGCTCGGCGGTTCCGCCCTTCGCGAGGAGGGTGGCGGAGAGGATGGAGGTGGAAAGGAAGGGGGTGAGCGAGAGGTTGCGGCCGATCGCTTCCTGGATGAGGCCGGCGGCGACCATGCCGAGCCCGGCGCCGCCATGCGCCTCGGGGATGGCGACACCTGCAAAGCCCATCTCCGCCATCCGCGCCCAGAGCGCGCGGTCGAAGCCGTGCGGGTCCCGGCTGTCGCGCAGGCGGCGCAGTTCGGCGACGGGAGCATGCTCGGCGAAGAAGCCTTCGGCCGAATCGCGGATCATCCGCTCGTCGTCGGTGAGCACCAGGGCCATGATTCCCCCTCTTGTCAGGCGGCCGGCAGCCGCAGCATGGTCTTGGCGATGATGTTGAGCTGCACTTCGCTGGTGCCGCCCTCGATCGAGTTGGCGCGCGAGCGCAGCCAGGCCCGGGCGAGATCGCCCTCGCGGTCCTCGCCCTCCCAGAGCAGGCCTTCGGTGCCCTGGAGCGACATCATCAGCTCCATGCGCCGCTTGTTGAGCTCGGTGCCGTAATATTTGAGCATCGAGGACAGCGCCCCGACGCCCTGGCCGGCCTTCGCCTCGTCCTTCACGCGCTCCATGGTGAGCGCGAAGGCCCAGCTGTCGATCTCCTGGCGGATGACGTCGGTGCGGAGCATGGAGTCGGGAAGCCGGCCATCCTCGCCGAGGCCGAGCGCGCGCTTGGCCACCTGCGCGAGCCCGTCGCGGCCCTCGGCGGCGCCGCTGTCCATGCCGCCGATCATCTCGCGCTCGTGGGTCAGGAGATACTTGGCGATCTCCCAGCCGCGGCCGCGTTCGCCGACAAGGTTCGCGCGCGGCACCCGGACATTGTCGAAGAAGGTCTGGCAGAAGGGCGAGGAGCCGGAGATGAGGCGGATGGGGGCGGTGGAGACGCCCGGGCTCTCCATGTCGAAGAGGAGGAAGCTGATGCCGAGATGCTTGGGCGCGTCGGGCTCGGTGCGCACCAGGCAGAAGATCCAGTCGGCCCTGTCGGCGTAGCTGGTCCAGACCTTCTGGCCGTTGACGATGAAATGGTCGCCCTCGAGCACGGCCGAGGTGCGCAGCGAGGCGAGGTCCGAGCCGGCGCCGGGCTCGGAATAACCCTGGCACCAGCGGATCTCGCCGCGGGCGATCTTCGGCAGATGCTCCGCCTTCTGCGCCTCGCTGCCGTAGCGGAGCAGCGCCGGGCCGAGCATCCAGATGCCGAAGGAGGAGAGCGGCGGGCGCGCCCGGATGCGGCGCATCTCCTGGGCGAGTACCCTCGCCTCCTCCTTCGAGAGGCCGCCGCCGCCATAGGCCCTGGGCCATTCGGGCACGGTCCAGCCGCGTGTCGCCATCCGTTCCAGCCACAGCTTCTGCGCGGGTGAGGAGAAGACGAAGCGGCGGCCGCCCCAGCAGATGTCGCTGTCGGAGCGGACGGGCTGCCGCATCTCCTCGGGGCAGTTGGCCTCGAGCCAGGCGCGCGTCTCGGCCCGGAACTCCGCAAGCGCTGCCGTCTCGTCCATCATCCTCTCCCCGGCTGGTCCCGCCCATGGCGCTTTCCGCGCCGCTCCCGTATTGCAGCGCCCATGCCGTTTTGGAAGCCTCCTGTGGCCTGGGAGAGCCTCGGGCTCGACCCCGTGGCCTTCGCGCTCGGCCCCCTCGTCATCCGCTGGTACAGCCTCGCCTACATCGCCGGGATCCTCATCGGCTGGTGGCTGCTGCTGCGGATGGTCCGGCGGCCGGGGAGCCCGATGACGAAGCGCCATGTCGACGATCTCGTCACCTGGTGCACCATCGGCGTGATCGCCGGCGGGCGGCTCGGCTATGTGCTGTTCTACGATCCGGGCACCTATCTCGCCCGGCCGCTCGAGATCCTCGCGGTGTGGGAAGGCGGCATGGCCTTCCATGGCGGGCTTGCCGGGGTCATCCTTGCGATCCTCCTCTACTGCCGGGCCCACGGGCTCGCGGTGTGGCGCGTGCTCGACTATGTCGCGGTGGTGACGCCGATCGGCCTGCTGCTCGGGCGGCTGGCCAACTTCGTCAATGGCGAGCTGTGGGGGCGGCTGACCGACGGGACCTGGGGCATCATCTTCCCCGGCGGCGGGCCCTATCCGCGCCACCCGAGCCAGCTCTACGAGGCCGCGCTCGAAGGCGCGCTGCTGCTGGCGCTCCTCTCCTTCCTCTTCTGGCGGACCGACGCGCGGCTGAAGCCCGGGCTTCTGGGCGGGCTGTTCGTGCTGCTCTACGGCCTGTTCCGCTTCACGGCCGAGTTCTTCCGCGAGCCCGACGTGCAGCTGGGCACGCTGGCGACCGGGCTCACCATGGGCCAGACGCTGTCGGTGCCGATGATCCTGTTCGGCCTGTGGCATGTGGCGAGGGTCGGCACGCGCACGCCCGTGCGCCCATGAGCCTCCGCGACACGCTGCTCGCGCGGATCCGCGCCGAGGGTCCGCTGCCGCTCGCCCGGGTGATGGCGCTTGCCAACGCCCATTACTATGCCCGGGCCGAGCCCTTCGGCGCGGCGGGCGACTTCGTGACCGCGCCGGAGGTGAGCCAGATGTTCGGCGAGCTCATCGGCGCCTGGTGCGCCGACCTGTGGCTGCGCGCCGGGCGGCCCGAGGTGGCGCTCGTCGAGCTGGGGCCGGGGCGGGGCACGCTTGCGCGCGACATGCTGCGCGGCATGGCGGTCGCGGGACTTGCCCCGCCGGTCCATTTCGTCGAGACCTCGCCGCGGCTGCGCGCGCTCCAGGCGCGGGCCGTCCCGGGCGCCTCGTTCCACGACGATCCGGCGACGCTTCCGGCCGATGCCGCGCTCCTGGTGGTGGCCAACGAGTTCCTCGATGCGCTGCCGCTCACCCAGTTCGAGCGCACCGCGCTGGGCTGGGCGCTGAGGACGGTTGCCGTGGAGCAGGACGAACTGGCCTTCCGGGCGGACGAGCCGGTCCGGCTGGCGATGATCCCCGAGGCGCTGCGCGACGCGCCCGAAGGCGCGGTCTTCGAGCGGAACTTCGCGGCCGAGCAGCTGGCCGCGGCGCTGGCGCGGCGGCTGGCGGCGCAGGGGGGTGCCGCGCTCCTCGTGGACTATGGCCATGTCGGCCCGGCGCTGGGCGACACGCTGCAGGCGCTGCGCGGCGGCCGGCCGGCCGCGCCGCTCGAGGCGCTGGGCGAGGGCGACCTTTCCGCCCATGTCGACTTCGCCGCGGTGGCCGCGGCCGCGCGGGCGGCGGGCGCGGTGGTGGCGGGGCCGGTGGCGCAGGGCGACTTCCTCCTGGCGCTGGGCCTTGGGGCGCGGGCCGAGGCGCTGAAGGCGGGCCGGCCGGCCGAGGTGCGGGCGCGAATCGCGGCCGAGGCGGCGCGGCTTGCCGGGGCCGGGGCGATGGGGCGGCTCTTCAAGGCGCAGGCGCTCCTTGCGCCGGGCTGGCCAGCGCCGGCCGGCTTCCCTAGCGTGGCCCCATGACCGACTCGCCCCTCGCCCTGCTGCGCCGCGAGCTGGCCGCGCGCGGCCTCGATGGCTTCCTGGTGCCGCTGACCGATGCCCACATGAGCGAATATGTGGCCGCCCGCGCCCGGCGGCTGGAATGGCTGTCCGGCTTCACGGGCTCGGCCGGATCGGCCGTGGTGCTGGCGGAGGAGGCCGCGATCTTCGTCGACGGGCGCTACACCGAGCAGGTGAAGGGCGAGGTGGACCCGGCCCAGTTCGCGATCTGCGCCGTGCCTGCCACCTCGCCGGCCGAGTGGCTGGCAGCCCGCGCGCCGGCCGGTGCCGCGATCGGCTACGACCCCTGGCTCCACACCCGGCGCGAGCTCGAGGGGCTGCGCCGGGCGGCACCCGGAGTGCGGCTGGTGGCGGTCGAGGGAAACCCGGTCGATGCGGTCTGGGCCGGGCAGCCGGCCCCGCCGTCGGGCGTTGCCGTGCCCCATGATCTCGCCTTCGCGGGCGAGGCGCATGGCGACAAGCTCGGGCGGATCGGGGCGGCGATCGCTGCGGCCGGCGCCGAGCTTGGCGTGATCGCCGCGCTCGATTCGGTCGCCTGGGCCTTCAACCTGCGCGGCACCGACGTCCACCGGACGCCCGTGGTCGAGGCCTTCGCCCTGGTCGCGGCCGACGGCACGGCGACGCTGTTCCTGGCGCCGGGCAAGGTGACGCCCGACCTTCTCGCCCACCTCGGCGAGGCGGTCGCCATCCGGCCCTATGCCGAGTTCGCCGCCGCGCTTGGCGCGCTTTCCGGGCGGCGCGTGCTCGTCGACCCGGCCGGCTGCGTTTCGGCCATTCCCGACGCGCTCGAGGCCGGCGGCGCCACGCTGGTCTTCGCGCGCGACCCGACCGTGCTCATGAAGGCGACCAAGAACCCGGTGGAGGTTGCCGGCGCGCGCGCGGCCCATGCGCGCGACGGGCTGGCGGTTGCGCGCTTCCTCGCCTGGGTGGACCGGGAAGCGCCCTCGGGCCGGATCGACGAGCTCTCGGCGCAGGCGCGGCTCGAGGGGTTCCGGCGCGAATCCAACCTGCTGCGCGACCTCTCCTTCGATTCCATCTCGGCCTTCGGGCCCAATGGCGCCTTCCCCCACTATCGGTCCACGCCGCGCAGCAACAGGCGGCTGGCGGGCGACGGCCTCTATCTCATCGACTCGGGGGGCCAGTATCCGGACGGGACGACCGACATCACGAGGACGGTCGCCATCGGCACGCCGACGGCGGAGATGCGCGACCGCTTCACCCGGGTGCTCAAGGGCCATGTCGCGCTGGCCACGGCGCGCTTCCCGAAGGGCACGCGCGGCGGGCAGCTCGACATCCTCGCCCGCCAGCACCTCTGGGCTGCGGGGCTCGACTATGCCCATGGCACCGGCCACGGGGTGGGCAGCTATCTCTCGGTCCACGAGGGGCCGCAGCGGATCGCCGCGGCCATCTCGGCGCCGGGCATCGACGAGCCGCTGCTGCCGGGCATGATCCTCTCGAACGAGCCGGGCTTCTACAAGGTGGGCGGCTACGGCATCCGGATCGAGAACCTGGTGCTGGTGGTGGAGGATCCGCGCGAGGGAGACAGCGCGCCGATGCTGGCCTTCGAGACGCTGACGCTGGCGCCGATCGACCTCAGCCTCGTCGAGCCGGCGCTGATGACGGCGGCCGAGATCGCCTGGCTCGACGCCTATCACGCCCGGGTGCGCGCGGCCCTCGCGCCGCATCTCGAAGGCGCCGATCTCGCCTGGCTCGAGGCGGCGACCCGGCCGCTTCGTGCCGAGGTGCGCGCCGCGGCCTGACCGGCACCTTTGCAGGCCGGGAAAGCTCTCCTATCTCCGGGGCAAGCCCAGCTTTCCGGAGAAGGGGATCATGGCAGAGGATGCAGCGCTTGCCACTGCAGTGGAGCTGGTGGGGCGCGCCCGCGCCGGGGTGGCGCCGAAGCCGGTGGTGGACACGCTGTTCGACCCGGAGACCTTCACCGCGACCCATGTGGTGCAGTGCCCGGTTCGCCGGCGCGCGGCCATCATCGACAGCGTCCTCGACTTCGACCAGGCCTCGGGCCGCACCGCCACGCGCCAGGCGGAAGCGGTGGCGGCGCTGGTCGAGGCCAGGGGGCTCGAGGTCGAGTGGATCCTCGAGACCCACGCCCATGCCGACCATCTCTCGGCTGCGCCCTGGCTCCGCGAGCGGCTCGGCGGCCGCATCGCCATCGGCGAACGGATCGCCGAGGTGCAGGGCGTGTTCGCAGGGCTGTTCAACCTCGGTGACACGGTCTCGCGGACCGGGGCCGAGTTCGATCACCTCTTCGCCGATGGCGAGCGGTTCGCGATCGGCGACTGCGAGGCGATGGTGCTGCACGTGCCGGGCCACACGCCGGCCGACATCGCCTTCGTCGTGGGGGACGCCGCCTTCATCGGCGACACGCTGTTCATGCCCGACTACGGGACCGCGCGCTCCGACTTCCCCGGCGGCGATGCCCGCACGCTCTACCGCTCGATCCGCCGGCTCCTGGCGCTGCCGGACGAGACCCGGATCTTCCTGTGCCACGACTATCTGGCGCCGGGGCGCGAGGCGTTCGTCTGGGAGACGACGGTCGCCGCCCAGCGGCAGGGGAACGTCCATGCCCGGGAGGGGGTCAGCGAGGATGCGTTCGTCGCCTTCCGCGAGGCGCGCGATGCCACGCTTGCCATGCCGCGCCTCATCCTGCCGTCGATCCAGGTCAACATCCGTGCCGGGCGCCTGCCCGAACCCGAGGCCAATGGCGTGCGCTATCTGAAGCTGCCGCTGGACGCGCTGTGATGCCCGGCCTTCCCGACGCGGTGCCGCCTGCCGGGTTCGCCGGCGGGCTGATGATCGGGGTCGCCGCGGCGGTGATGCTGCTCGGGCTCGGCCGGATAGCCGGGGTCTCGGGCCTCGTCGCGCGCGCGGCGGGCCTCGCCGAGGGCGGCGCGCCGCGCGCCCTTGCGGGCCTCTTCGTCCTTGGCCTGCCGCTGGGCGCGGCGCTGGTCGCCCTGCTGCAGGGCCAGGTCGCCAGCCGCTTTCCGGACTCGCTGCCCCTGCTCGTCACGGGCGGCCTGCTCGTCGGCTTCGGCACCCGGCTCGGCTCGGGCTGCACCAGCGGCCATGGCGTGTGCGGCCTGTCCCGGCTGTCGCCGCGATCGCTCGTTGCCACCGCCCTGTTCATGGGCGCCGGCTTCCTGACCGTCTTCCTGATGCGGGCGATGGGCATGCTGCCATGAGGAACGCAGTGGCGCTTGCGGCCGGCACGCTGTTCGGGGCCGGGCTTGCCGTCTCGGGCATGACCGACCCGCAGCGGGTGCGCGCCTTCCTCGACCTTGCCGGCGACTGGGACCCCACGCTCGCCTTCGTGATGGCCGGGGCGATTCTTCCCATGGCGCTGGCCTGGGCGGTCCGGCCCCGGCTGGCGGCTCCCCTCGTCGCGCCGGCGTGGCACCTGCCCGAGACCCGCAGGCTCGATCGGCGCCTGGTGGCGGGCGCGCTCATCTTCGGCGTGGGGTGGGGCCTTGCCGGGCTGTGCCCCGGCCCGGCGGTCGCCGCGCTGGCGCTCGCGCCCGCGCCGGCCGCCCTGTTCGTGGCCGCAATGCTCGCCGGAATGGCTGCGCACCGGCTGCTTCTGCCGCGGTGAGGCTGGCGGCGCTCCTGCCGATCCTCGACTGGGGCCGGCGCTACGACCGGCAGACGCTTTCGAGCGACCTCGTCGCCGCGGTCGTCGTCACCATCATGCTGGTGCCGCAGAGTCTCGCCTATGCGCTGCTCGCCGGGCTGCCGGCCGAAGTCGGGCTCTACGCCTCGATCGCGCCGCTCCTTGCCTATGCGCTGTTCGGCACCAGCCGGACGCTCGCCGTCGGGCCGGTGGCGGTGATCGCGCTGATGACCGCGACCGCGGCGGGAAGCGTGGCCGCGCCCGGGACGGCCGCCTACCGGGAGGCGGCGCTGGCGCTGGCGCTGCTCTCCGGCCTCATGCTTCTCGCCATGGGGGTGCTGCGGCTCGGCTTCCTCGCCAACCTCCTGTCGCACCCGGTCATCTCGGGGTTCATCAGCGCCTCGGGCCTGCTCATCGCGACGAGCCAGCTCCGCCACCTGTTCGGGCTGGGCGGGGGCGGGGACACGCTGCCCGCGATGCTGGGCGCGCTGCTGGCGGGGCTGGGTGCGACCCACCTTCCGACCCTTGGCGTCGGGCTCTCCTCGCTCGCCTTCCTGGTCTGGGCGCGGCGGGGGCTGAAGCCGCTTCTCGGCCGGCTGGGCCTTGCGCCGCGCGCGTCCGAGCTTGCCGCGCGCGGCGGGCCGGCGCTTGCCGTCGTCGGCGCGATCGCCGCGGTCGAGGCGTTCGGGCTCGACGCGCGGGGCGTGCCGCTGGTGGGGGCGGTTCCCGCCGGGCTGCCGCCGCTCCGGCTCCCGCCGCTGGACCCGCAGCTATGGGGCCGGCTGGCGGTTCCGGCCTTTCTCATCGCCCTCGTCGGCTTCGTCGAATCGGTCTCGGTTGCGCAGACGCTGGCGGCGCGGCGGCGCCAGCGGATCGTGCCCGACCAGGAGCTGATCGGGCTTGGGGCCTCGAACCTGGCGGCCGCGGTTTCCGGGGGGATGCCGGTGACGGGCGGGTTCGCCCGCTCGGTCGTCAACTTCGATGCGGGTGCCGAGACTCCGGCGGCCGGCGCCTTCACTGCAGCCGGCATCCTCCTTGCCGCGCTGTTCCTCGCCCCCCTGCTGGCCAGTCTGCCGGTTGCGACGCTCGCTGCGACCATCATCGTCGCGGTGCTCTCCATCATCGACACGCGGGCGCCCCTGCGCCTCTGGCGCTATTCCCGCCGCGACTTCGCCGCGATGGCCATCACCATCCTCGTCACGCTCCTCGTGGGGGTGGAGCCGGGGATTCTGGCGGGTGTCGCGGCAAGCCTGGTGCTGCACCTGTGGCGCAGCGCAGCACCGCATGCCGCGATCGTCGGCCGGGTGCCGGGGACCGAGCATTTCCGCAACGTCGAGCGCCACGAGGTCATCACCTTCCCGCACCTGCTCACCGTCAGGGTGGACGAGAGCCTGACCTATCTCAACGCCCGCTGGCTCGAGGAGTTCCTGCTCGAGCAGGTGGCGGCGCGGCCGGCGCTCCGGCACGTCGTGCTCATGTGCTCGGCGGTCAACGCGATCGATGCCTCGGCGCTCGAGAGCCTCGAGGCGATCAACCACCGGCTGGCGGACGCCGGCATCCGCCTGCATCTCTCGGAAGTGAAGGGGCCGGTGATGGACCGGCTGAAGCGGTCGCACCTGCTCGACACGCTCTCCGGCCGGGTGTTCCTTTCGCAGCACGCGGCCTTCGCGGCGCTCGCCGCCGATCCCGACGGAATGGCGGCGCCGCCGCCCGACCCCTGGGGCCCGCGCGGCCTCATCTGAAGGCGCGGCGTGCCCCGGGGCGGGGGGCTCAGTCGTCCCCGGTGAGGAAGGCCGGGAGCGGGGCGTCGCTGCCGTCGTCGCTGGTGCGCCCGGGGCGCGGGCCCCGATCGCGGCGCGGGCCGCGGCCCCGGTCGCCGCCCCGGTCGCCGCCCCGGTCGCCGCCCCTGTCGCCTCCATTGCGGTTGCCGCGCTCGCCGCGGTCGCGCCGCTCGCCCTCGCCGCGCTGCTCGCGGGGTTCCCTCGGCGGCCGGGTGTCGGGAAGCTCCTCGCCGGTTTCCTGGTCGACGACGCGCATCGAGAGCTTGACCTTGCCCCGCTCGTCGATGCCGATCACCTTGACCTTCACGATCTGGCCTTCGGAGAGCACGTCGGAGACCTTGTTCACCCGCTCGTTCCGGATCTCGGAGATGTGGACGAGGCCGTCGCGCGCGCCCATGAAGTTCACGAAGGCGCCGAAGTCGGGCATGTCGACGACCTTGCCGGTGTAGATCCGGCCCACCTCCGGCTCGGCGGTAATCCCGAGGATCCAGTCCTTGGCGGCCTGGATCTTGTCGAGGTCGGAGGAGGCGATCCGGACCGTGCCGTCGTCCTCGATGTCGACCTTGGCGCCCGTGGTGGCCACGATCTCGCGGATCACCTTGCCGCCGGTGCCGATGACGTCGCGGATCTTGTCCTTCGGGATGGTGAGCGTCTCGATGCGCGGCGCGTGCGCCGACATCTCGGTGCGCGCACCGGTGATGGCCTTGGCCATCTCGCCGAGGATGTGGGCGCGGCCCTCCTTCGCCTGGGCGAGCGCGACCCGCATGATCTCCTCGGTGATGCCGGCGACCTTGATGTCCATCTGGAGCGAGGTCACGCCCTCGGCCGTGCCGGCCACCTTGAAGTCCATGTCGCCCAGATGGTCCTCGTCGCCGAGGATGTCGGAGATGACGGCGAACTCGGACCCCTCGAGGATGAGGCCCATGGCGATGCCGGCGACGGGGCGCGGCAGCGGCACGCCCGCGTCCATGAGCGCGAGGCTGGCGCCGCACACGGTTGCCATGGAGGAGGAGCCGTTCGACTCGGTGATGTCGGAAAGCACGCGGATCGTGTAGGGAAACTCCTCCTTGGCGGGGAGCAGCGGGTGGATCGCCCGCCAGGCGAGCTTGCCATGGCCGATCTCGCGCCGGCCGGGCGCCCCGAACCGCCCCACCTCGCCCACCGAATAGGGCGGGAAATTGTAGTGGAGCATGAAGCGCTCGTACCTGAGGCCATCGAGCCCGTCGATCATCTGCTCGGAATCGGCGGTCCCGAGCGTCGTCGTCACGATCGCCTGGGTCTCGCCGCGGGTGAAGAGCGCCGAGCCATGGGCGCGCGGCAGGAAGCCGACGGCGCAGTCGATGGGCCGGACCGTCCGCGTGTCGCGGCCGTCGATGCGCCGGCCCTCCTTCAGGATGGCGGTGCGGACGATCTCGGCCTCGAGCGACTTGACCAGCTTCATCGCCTTCATCTGGGTGGCCGGACCGGCCTCGGCGAACAGGGCCTTCGCCCTGTCCCGGGCGGCGGCGAGCGCGGTCTGGCGGTCCTGCTTGCCCATGAGGCGGTAGGCGGCGGCGATCTCGGCGCCGACGGCCGCGCGCAGGGTGGCGAGCATGTCGGCCGCGCTGTCGTCGGTCTTCAGCTCCCACGGCTCCTTCGCGGCCGCCTCGGCCAGCTCGACGATGAGGCCGATGACCGGCTGGATCGACCGGTGGGCGAACATGACCGCGCCCAGCATCTCCTCTTCCGAAAGCTCCTTCGCTTCGGATTCGACCATCATGACCGCCGGCGCGGTGCCGGCGACGACGAGGTCGAGCCGGCCTTCGGCAAGCTCGGCCTTGGAGGGGTTCAGCTGATACTGGCCATCGCGGAAGCCGACGCGGGCGGCGCCGATGGGCCCCATGAAGGGGACGCCCGAGAGCGTGAGGGCGGCCGACGCCGCGATCATCGCGACGATGTCGGCCTCGTTCTCGCCATCATAGGAGAGGACCTGGGCGATGACGTTGATCTCGTTGTAGAAGCCCTCGGGGAAGAGGGGGCGGATCGGCCGGTCGATGAGGCGCGAGACGAGCGTCTCATGCTCGGTCGCGCCGCGTTCGCGCTTGAAGAAGCCGCCCGGGATCCGGCCGGCGGCGGAGAATTTCTCCTGGTAGTGGACGGTCAGCGGAAAGAAGTCCTGGCCTTCCTTCACGCTGCGCGCGGCGGTGACGGCGCAGAGCACCACGGTTTCGCCGTAGGTCGCGAGCACCGCGCCATCGGCCTGGCGGGCGACGCGCCCGGTCTCGAGGGTGAGCGTGCGCCCGCCCCACTGGATCGATTTCCTCGAAATGTTGAACATCTGCTCTCTTCCTGCCCCCGACCGGAGTGCCGAGAGCTTCATCTGGACGGCACCCGCGCCGGCCCCGAGGGCGGGCGCGGATGCGAAAACGGCCTCCCGGGGGAGGCCGCGCGCCGGGTTACTTCCGCAGGCCCAGCTTGGCGATGAGCGCCTTGTAGCGCTCGGCGTCGGTCCGCTTCAGATAGTCGAGAAGCGACCGGCGCTTGTTGACGAGCATCAGGAGGCCGCGCCGGCTGTGGTTGTCCTTGGCGTGGGTCTTGAAATGCTCGGTGAGATTGTTGATCCGCTCGGTCAGGATGGCGACCTGGACTTCCGGGCTGCCGGTGTCGTTGGCGCCGCGGGCATTGTCTGCGATGAGCGCCTGCTTGCGCTCGGCCGAAATCGACATCTTCGCACTCCTCATTCCATGTTCAGCCCCCGGACGACACGGATGTCGCCGTGCGAAACCTCGACCAGCGCGACCGGAACAGGCCCCAGGGTCGCGAGGTGGAGGCCGGGTTTCGCTTCGGGGTCCGCAATGCGCCGCCCGGCCTTGAGGAGGGCAGCGTCTGCGGGGGAGACCGCCATGACCGGGATGTCGTCCAGTCCGGCGGCAAGCGGCAACAGGGCCTGTTCTGGCGCCGGCCCATGCACGAGTTGGACGGCCTTGTCCAGTGGCAGCGCATCCTCCTCGGCGAAGGGGCCGGCGGCGGTGCGCCGCAGCATGGCGACATGGCCCAGCGTGCCCGCCGCGGCGGCGAGGTCGGCGGCGAGGCTGCGCACATAGGTGCCCTTGGAGCAGCGGACGGCGAGCGTCGCCGTCTCGCCGTCGAAGGCCTCGAGCGCGAGCGCGTGGATGGTGACGCTGCGTTCGGGCAGCGTCACGGCCTCCCCGGCGCGGGCCCGGGCATGGGCGGGCCGGCCGCCGAGCTTCACCGCCGAGAAGGCGGGCGGGCGCTGGCGGATTGTGCCGGCAAAGCGCGGGAGGATGGCGGCGAGGCTGGCGCGGTCGGGCCGGGCGGCGGTGGTGGCGGTGACCGCGCCTTCGGCGTCTCCCGTCGCGGTCGCGGTGCCGAAGCGGATGGTGAAGCGGTAGGCCTTGGGCCCGTTCAGCAGGTGGCCGGCGAGCTTGGTCGCCTCGCCCAGCGCGACGGGAAGGACGCCGGAGGCGAGCGGATCGAGCGTGCCGCCGTGGCCGATCCGCACGCGGCCATGACCGCCGGCGCGGAGCGCGTGCCGCAGCCGGCCGACGACCGCGGCGGAGGTGGGGCCGACGGGCTTGTCGACGACGAGCCAGCCGTGGAGCCGGCTCACGGTCGGGCGGGCACCAGCAGCAGGTCGAGCGGGCCGGCCGGGCCGTCCTCGAGCACGCGGTTCACCGTGTCGGTGACAGAGGCGAGCCGGCCATCGGGGAAGGTGAGGCGGACCGAGACGGCATAGGTGCGGCCCGGTGCGATGCGCGAGGGGTTGTAGGTGAGGAGGAAGTGGAGCGGCGCCTGGTTGCCGACGGTGGTGAGCGTGGTCGCGGCAATCTCCTCGGCGGCCGCGTCCATCCGCGAGACATCGGCAAGCAGGATGCGGGCGCGGCTGCCCTCGGGAAGGGCCATGCGGTCGCGCTTGTCGATCGTGCCCCACAGCGTGCCGGGGGTGGGTGCGGCGGGCCGGCGCGGACAGGCCATGGCCGCAGTGGTGCCGCCGGCGAGCGTGAGCGCCTCGGGCGCGACGGCGATGGTCAGTTCGCCGGCGACATAGGTGGCGGCCGTGCCGGCCGCGCGGAAGGCCGTGGTCTCGGGTGCTCCCGCCCCGTTGACGAACGCCAGCGTGCCGGCGGCGCGGTCCTCGCGGATCTCGACCAGCCGGCCGTTGGGGCAGATGTAGGCGGGACGCGCGGGGAGCGGGACGATCTCGCTTGGTGGCGGCGCCGGCGTGGCGGCGGCAGCGGCGGGGCGGGGGGTGGCCGTGCCGCTGGCGCAGGCGGCAAGCATCGCGGCGGCAATCGCGGCGGCGGACAGGAGGGCAGCCCTCGGAATGGTCAATGCGCGTCTCCCCAGTTCGTTCCCCGGCCGACCTCGACGCCGAGCGGCACGGAAAGGTCGAGGGCGGGCCGGTGGGCCTGCTCCATGACCGACCGGATGATGTCAACCGCAAGGGGTGCCTCGGCCTCGGGGGTCTCGAACAGCAGCTCGTCATGGACCTGGAGGAGCATGCGCGTGCCGGCAAGGCCGGCGGCGGCGAGCGCGGGGCCGATGCGGACCATGGCGCGCTTGATGATGTCGGCGGCGGTGCCCTGGATGGGGGCGTTGATGGCGGCGCGCTCGGCATTGCCGCGCTCGGCCTGGATCTTCGAGCGGATGGCCGGCAGGTGGATCTTGCGGCCGAACAGGGTGGTGACGAAGCCGTCGGCGCGGGCGCGCTCGCGCGTCTCGGCCATGTAGCGCTGGATGCCGGGGAAGCGCTCGAAGTAGCGGTCGATGAAGCGCTGCGCCTCGTCGCGCGGGATGCCCATGCGCTGGGCGAGCCCGAAGGCGGAGACGCCGTAGATGATCGAGAAGTTGACCGTCTTGGCGCTGGCGCGGGCTTCGCGCGGGACCGGTTCGCCCTCGGGAATGGCGAAGAGCTGGCGGGCGGTCAGCGCGTGGATGTCGGCGCCTTCGGCATAGGCGGCCTTCAGTTCCGGCACGTCGGCGACATGGGCCATGAGGCGCAGCTCGATCTGGTTGTAGTCGGCCGAGAGCAGCAGGTGGCCGGGCGGAGCGACGAAGGCCTGGCGGATGCGCCGGCCGGTCTCGGTGCGGACCGGGATGTTCTGGAGATTGGGGTCGGTCGAGGCGAGCCGGCCGGTCGAGGTGCCGGCGAGCGAGAAGCTGGTGTGGACCCGGCCGGTGCCGGGGTTGATGCTGGCCTGGAGCGCCTCGGTGTAGGTGGACCGCAGCTTCTGCACCTCGCGCCAGTCGAGGATCTTCCGCGCGATCGCGGCGCCCTCGACCTCGGCGAGGCGCTCGAGCTCGGTCACGTCGGTCGACCACTGGCCGGACTTGCCCTTGCGGCCGCCCGGCAGGCCGAGCACGCCGAAGAGGATCTCGCCCACCTGCTTCGGGCTGCCGAGGAGGAAGGGCTGGCCGGCGAGCGCATGCACCTCGGCCTCGAGCCGCTCCATCTCGGCGGCGAACTCGGCCGAGAGGCGCTGCAGCCCGACCCGGTCGACGCGGACGCCGGCGCGCTCCATCGCCGCGACGACGGGGACGAGGGGGCGATCGCACCATTCGTAGGCGCGCGTGACCCGCGCGCGCCAGAGCCGGGGCTTCAGCGCCTGCCACAGCCGGAGCGTGACGTCGGCGTCCTCGGCGGCGTAGGCGGTGGCCCGGTCGAGCGGAACCTCGGCGAAGCTCCCCTTGCCGGCGACATCGCGGTAGGCCAGCGGCACATGGCCGAGATGGCGCTCGGACAGCTCGTCCATGCCATGGCCGTGGAGCCCGCCGGCAAGCGCGTAGGAGAGCAGCATCGTGTCGTCGAACGGGGCGATCGCGATGCCATGGGCAGCCATGACGACCATGTCATACTTGAGATTGTGGCCGACCTTGAGGACGCCGGGGTCCTCGAGCAGCGGCTTCAGGCAGGCGAGCGCCTCGGCAAGCCCGAGCTGGGCCGGGCGCTCGGCATAGAGCCCCTCGCCCGCCCGGTGGCGGAGCGGCACGTAGCAGGCCCGCCCCGGCGCGGTCGCGAGGCTGAAGCCGACCAGCTCGGCGGCAACGGCATCGAGGCTCGTCGTCTCGGTGTCGAAGGCAACGATGCCGGCGAGCCGGGCCTCGGCGACGAAGGCCTCGAGCGCGGCCATGGTGGTGACGGTCGCGTAGGCGGCCGGGTCGAAGGCCGGCTGGTCGGGCATGGCCTCGGCCTCGCGCGCGGCCTCGCGGGCGGCGGCCTGGCCCGGCGCCGAGAGGCGGGCCGTGAGCGAGCGGAAGCCGTGGGCGCGGAAGAAGTCGGCGGCGCGGGCCTCGTCGAGCGAGTCGGGCAGGCGGAGGGCATCGAGGTCCGGGTCGAGGGGGAGGTCGCGGCGGAGCTCGACCAGCCGGCGCGACAGGCGGGCCGCCTCGGCGTGGGTGGCGAGCGCCTCGCGCAGCTTCGGCCGCTTCACCTCGTCGAGGCGGGCGAGGAGCGTCTCGACATCGCCGAACTGGTTGACCAGCTCGGCGGCGGTCTTGGGGCCGACCGAGGGCACGCCCGGCACATTGTCGACGCTGTCGCCCATGAGGGCGAGGAGCTCGGCGAGCCGCGCCGGGGGCACGCCCCATTTCTCCGTGACCGCGGCCTCGTCGAACAGGCGGTTCTGCATGGTGTCGCGCAGTGCGAGACCAGGGCGGACCAGCTGCATCAGATCCTTGTCGGAGGAGATGATGGTGACGCTCCAGCCGCGCGCGAGCGCGGCCTCGGCGTAGGAGGCGATGAGGTCGTCGGCCTCGTAGTCGGGGCGTTCGATGCAGGGCACGCCGAGCGCGGAAACGGCCGCGCGGATGAGCGGGAACTGGGGGACGAGATCCTCGGGCGGGTCAGGCCGGTTGGCCTTGTAGGCCGGGTAGATCTCGTTCCGGAAGCTGGTCCTGGCGGCATCGAGGATGACGGCGAGATAGTCGTCTTCCGGGCTTCGCCGGGCTTCCTCGACGAGCTGCCAGAGCATGGAGGTGAAGCCGAAGACGGCGCCGACCGGCGTGCCCGCAGGATCGGTGAGCGGCGGGAGGCGGTGGTAGGCCCGGAAGATGAAGCCCGAGCCGTCGATGAGGGTGAGGTGCGGGGGCTTCGCCATGCCGCAGCGCCCTAGCGGGGATCGGCCGGCGGGGAAACCGGGGCGGGGAAACTGTCTTGAAACATGGTTAATGGTCGCTCCGACGAACCGTTCCGGTCATGGGACGGGCTGCGGTTGACCCGCATCGCCAGCGCTGGGAATGGGGGCGCGCCGAACCGCGGCGGATGTTCGAGACCGCGGCCGGCGTCAGGGACCTGGAGTCGCGCCGCCTGACCGCGAGGAGGTTTCCGGAGCGTCCGCTTGCCGGCGACGGGAAGGATTCGGTCCGGTCGTCCGTTCTCCTGGCATCGCAGGCTCGCCACCCCCGCAGCCGCGGGTCGTGGCCAGAACGGACACAGGGAGTTGAATCCGATGACCAAGATCTCGAATCTGGCCTGGTCTGCGGCTGGCGCGGACATGCCCTGGCTGGTCTCTCCGGCGCTGCAGGACGGGATGGGGCGGCGCGCCGTGCTCGGCCTTGGTGTGGCGCTGGCGGCGTCAGAGGCCGTGGCGGCCGTGGGCGGATCGGCCGGCGTGACCGTCTCGACCGCGGCCGAGCTGGCGGCGGCCGCCCGCGCGGCAGCGCCTGGCGCCACCATCCTCCTGAACCCGGGCCATTACGGGCCCGTCAATCTTGGCGGGATCGTCAAGTCGGGAAGCGGGATCCTGATCCGCCCCGTCGGCACCATCCGCCCGAGCTTCACCTCGCTCAGCCTCAAGGATTCGCGCGGGATCACCATCGTCAACGTCAATGTGGTCGGCACAGCCAACCCGCTCGTCAACGTCTACAGCGCAAGCGAGATCAGGCTCGGCGGCGTGGCGATCGGCGGGACCCCCAATCTCAACCCGTGGGACGATGCCAACACCGGCCTGTGGGTCCGCCTGTCGAGCCGCGTGACGCTCAGCAACTGCAAGTTCCAGGATCTCCGGCTCGGGGCCTATCTCCAGCGCTCGCAGGGCGTGATCCTGGCCGACTGCACCTTCCAGTATGTCCGCGAGGGGCTGAACGCCTGCGCGATCGACCGGCTGCTCCTGCGCCGCAACCGGTTCCAGATGTTCCTTCCCAACTATGCGGCGGGCGAGCATCCGGACGCCATCCAGTTCTGGATGAACGGCGAGACGCAGGGCCTGCGGGATGTGGTGATTGCCGAGAACTTCATGCCCATGGGGGACCAGCGCCCGGTGCAGGGCCTGTTCCTGACCGAGGGCTATCTTCCCCCCGAGCTCAGGGGCACCCTGTTCCACGAGCACATGGAAGTGCGCGACAATGTCTATTACGGCTCGTCCGGCAATGCGCTGACGCTCGGATGGGGACGCAATGTCCTCGTCTGGAAGAACAGCATCCTCGCG
This sequence comes from Sphingomonadaceae bacterium, assembly GCA_029268145.1. Lineage (GTDB taxonomy): Bacteria > Pseudomonadota > Alphaproteobacteria > Sphingomonadales > Sphingomonadaceae > Thermaurantiacus. The sequence goes on from JAJUHA010000027.1 coordinate 24,132, forward strand.
TCGCCCCACGCCGACATCAACGCCATCGTCAACGATCCCACCGGCCGGACGGGAAGCGGCTTCCAGCCGCAGCTGCGCCTGTGGAACGCCCATGGCGTGCGGGTGGAGCGGAACATCTCGACCATCTTCAACCTGCCCGCGACCGGCGTGACGGCGGGCCGCAACCTCAAGATCTGGGACGCGCAGACCCGCACCGGCGAATCGGTGGCGGCGACCTTCGGCGCGCGGCCGACCGCCTCGCTTCCGAACCTCTCCGAATTCCGGGTGCGCCCGGGTTCGGTTGCGGCCGGGCTCGGCGCGGGGGCGACTCCGCCCTCGCGGGCCGGGGCGACCAGCCTCAGCAACGAGGCCGCGGCCGCCGATGTCGCGGCCTATCACGCCACCCAGGGCAGCTTCGGCCAGTGGTTCAGCCCGGGCTTCTGACGCCCGGTTGACGCGGGCGGCCGCGGCAGCGCAGGGCAGGCGCCGCCTGAAGGAAGGAGGCGCCTGCCATGCCGTTTGCAACCCGGATCACCGAGCTTCTCGGCATCGCCCACCCGATCGTCCAGGGGGGCATGCAGTCGGTGGGAGTGGCGGAGCTCGCCTCGGCCGTCTCGAACGCCGGCGGGCTCGGCATCCTGACCGCGCTCACCCAGCCGACGCCCGCCGCGCTCCGCGACGAGATCCAGCGCTGCCGGGGGATGACCGACCGGCCCTTCGGCGTGAACATCACCGTCTTCCCGACGATGATGAGCCCCGACTATGTCGCCTATGCCGAAGCCGCGCTGGCCGAGGGCGTGCGCATCTTCGAGACGGCGGGGACGCAGGCCGTGGCCGAGGTGTGGGAGGTGCTGCGCCGGCACGACACGCTCATCCTCCACAAGTGCACGGCGGTCAGGCACGCGCTCTCGGCCGAGCGCAAGGGCGTGGACATCATCTCGATCGACGGGTTCGAGTGCGCCGGCCACCCCGGCGAGGACGACATCCCCGGCCTCATCCTCATTCCGGCGGCGGCCGACAAGGTGCGGATCCCGCTGCTGGCCTCCGGCGGCTTCGGCGACGGCCGCGGCCTTGTGGCGGCGCTTGCGCTCGGCGCCGAGGGCATCAACATGGGCACCCGCTTCTGCGCGACCGTCGAGGCGCCCATCCACGAGAACGTCAAGCGAAAGTACATCGAGAACGACGAGCGCGGCACCCACCTCATCTTCCGGAACTTCAAGAACACGGCGCGGGTGGGGAAGTCGGAGGTCTCGGACGAGGTGGCGCGCCGCCTCGCCCAGCCGGGCGCGCAGTTCGCCGATGTCGCCGAGCTGGTCTCGGGACGGGCCGGGGCCGAGCTCCTGAAGACCGGGGACCTCTCGAAGGGCGTCTTCTGGGCCGGGATGGTGCAGGGGCTCATCCACGACATCCCCACCTGCCGCGAGCTCATCGACCGCATCATCGCCGAGGCCGAGGCCATCCTCGACCAGCGGATCGCGGGCATGCGGGTGGCACGCGCGGCGCCGCCTGCCGCCTCGGCAGCCTGAGACGGCGGCTCAGGCCTCGGCGGCGAGCGCCTTCAGCATGGCCTTCGCGATGACGAGCTGGAGGATCTGCGTGGTGCCCTCGTAGATGCGGTAGAGGCGGGCGTCGCGGAAGAAGCGCTCGGCCGGATATTCGGCGAGATAGCCGGCCCCGCCGTGGATCTGGACGCAGCGGTCGGCAACCCGCCCGCACATCTCGGAGGCGAACATCTTGGCCGACGCCGCCTCGACGGTGACGCGCCTGCCCGAGTCCGCAAGCCGGCAGGCGTCGGCGAGCATGCACTCGGCAGCGTAGATCTCGGCCTCGCTGTCGGCGAGCATCGCCTGGATGAGCTGGAAGTTCGCGATTGGCTCGCCGAAGGCGCTGCGCTCGGTCGCGTAGCGGGTGGCAGTCCCGAGGATCCGCCGGGCATAGCCGGTGGCGGCGGCGGCGACCGAGAGCCGGCCATTGTCGAGGCTCTGCATCGCGGCGCGGAACCCCCTCCCCTCCTCGCCGCCGAGGAGGGCGTCATGGGGCAGGCGCACGTCCTCGAGGAGGATGTCGGCGATCTGGCTGCCGGCCTGGCCCATCTTGCGGTCCGGCTGGCCGACCGAGACTCCGGGCGTGTCCATGGGGACGAGGAAGGCGGAGACATGGGCGTTGCCGGGCAGCCGCTCGGGGTGGGTGCGCGCCATGACGAGGGCAAGCCCGGCCATGGGCGCGTTGGTGATGTAGCGCTTGGTGCCGGTGAGGACATAATGGTCGCCGTCGCGCACGGCGCGGGTGGTGAGGGCCGCCGAGTCCGAGCCCGAGCCCGGCTCGGTCAGCGCGAAGCTGGTGACGAGGCCCTGCGCGATGCGGGGAAGCCACTGCGCCTTCTGCGCCTCCGTCCCGCCGTGGCGGAGCGCGGAGCAGACCATGCCGACCGAGATGGAGATGGCCGAGCGGTAGGCGGGCGCGGCGTGGGCGAGGAGGCGGATGGTCTCGACATATTGCGAGACGTTCATGCCGGCTCCGCCATGGGCCTGCGGCACGGTGATGGCGAAGAGGCCCAGGCGGCGCATCTCGTCGAGGATGGCGTCTGGCACCCGGTCCGCGGCGAGCACCTCGGGCTCGGCCGGGATGAGGCGCTCGCGCACGTAGCGGCGGAGCTGGTCGGCGAAGGCCTCGAAGCTCTCCGCGTCCATCCCGCCTTCGTGGTGGACGAGCGGCATCAGTGGCCGCCGTCGACCCGGAACACCGCGCCGGTGACGAAGCTGGAGGCGGGCGCGAGGAGGGCGAGGGCTGCGGTTGCAATCTCCTCCGGCCGGCCGGGGCGGCGCAGCGCGTTGGGCGCGGTGCGGCGCGCCTCCTCGGGCCAGGCCTGGGCGATGTCGGTGAGGAAGGGCCCGGCAGCGATGGCGTTGACCCGGACCTGCGGCGCGAACTCGTGGGCAAGGGCGGCGGTCATCGCCTCGAGCGCGGCCTTGGCCATGGCATAGGGCACGACCTCGGGCATGGGCACGCGCGCGGCGATCGAGGAGATGTTGAGGATGGCGCCGCCGCCGGCCGCCTTCATGCGCGCGCCAAGCTGCGCGGCAAGGCGGAACGGCCCCCTGGCGTTGAGGCCCATCACCTTGTCGAACAGGGCCTCCGAGACGTCGGGCGAGGGGACGCGCGGGCCCGAGCCGGCGTTGTTGACGAGGATGTCGAGCCCGCCGAGCGCGGCCCAGGCTTCCTCGGCCAGCCGCTCCGCCTCGGCCCAGTGGCTCAGGTTGGCGGGGATGGCGACGGCGCGGCGGCCGAGCCCGGCGATCTCGGCGACGACGGCCTCGCACGCATCGGCCTTGCGGCTGGCAATGACGAGGTCGGCGCCGCGGCGGGCGAGCGCCAGCGCCATCTCCCGGCCGAGGCCGCGGCTGCCGCCGGTGACGAGCGCGCGGCGGCCGGCGAAGTCGAACAGCGGGTCCATGGCGGCGGGTTGCGCCGGCGCGGGCCGGGGGTCAAGGGCGCGGGGCTCGCCAATCCGCGAGGTGGAAAGCGGCCGGGGGCCGCGCATGGGACGGGGACGACGGGAACGGCAAAGGACGTGGGAGAGAGGCCATGGCGGAAGCGCTCATCATCGACGCGGTCAGGACTCCGCGGGGGATCGGCAAGGCGGGCAAGGGCGCGCTCGCCCATCTCCACCCGCAGCATCTGGCGGCGACCGTGCTCAGGGCGATCGCCGAGCGCAACGGCCTCGACACCGCGACCGTCGACGATGTCATCTGGTCGACGAGCACCCAGAAGGGCAAGCAGGGCGGGGACCTGGGCCGGATGGCGGCGCTCGACGCCGGCTACGACATCCGCTCGTCCGGCATGACGCTCGACCGCTTCTGCGGCGGCGGGATCACCTCGGTCAACCTGGCGGCCGGCATGGTGATGTCGGGCCTCGAGGACTGCATCGTCGCCGGCGGGACCGAGATGATGTCGCTCACTGCGACCATGGCGCAGGAGGAGCGCGCCGCCGGCTTTCCGCCGATGATGATGGGCTCGGGCAATGCCCACCTCCAGGAGCTGCACCCGCAGTCGCACCAGGGCGTGTGCGGCGACGCGATTGCGACGATGGAGGGGATTTCCCGCGAGGCGGTGGATGCGCTCGGCCTCGAGAGCCAGAAGCGCGCCGCCCGCGCGATCGCCGAGGGGCGGTTCGCGAAATCGCTGGTGCCGGTGCTGAACGAGGATGGCTCGGTCGCGCTCGACCGCGAGGAATATCCGCGGCCCGACACGACGATGGAGAAGCTGGCCGAGCTGGAGCCGGCCTTCGCCAAGCTGGCCAACCTCCCGCTCGACGCCGAGGGGACCACGTTTGCCAGCCTCATCCGCCGGAAATACCCGAACCTCGACATCCAGCATGTGCATCACGCCGGCAATTCCTCGGGCGTGGTGGATGGCGCGGCCGCCGTGCTGGTGACGAGCCGGGCCTATGCCGAAAAGCATGGCCTCAAGCCGCGCGCGCGGATCGTCGCGGTCGCCAACATGGGCGACTGCCCGACGCTGATGCTGAACGCCCCCGTGCCGGCGGCCAGGAAGGTGCTGGAGAAGGCGGGCCTCACGCTCGACGACATCGATCTCTTCGAGGTGAACGAGGCCTTCGCGGTGGTGGCCGAGAAGTTCATCCGCGATCTCCGGCTCGACCGCGAGAAGGTGAACGTGAACGGCGGGGCGATCGCGCTCGGCCACCCGATCGGGGCGACCGGCTCGATCCTCATCGGCACGCTCCTCGACGAGCTGGAACGGCAGGACCTGAAGCGCGGGCTCGTCACCATGTGCGCGGCCGGCGGGATGGCGCCGGCCATCATCATCGAGCGGGTCTGACGGTCGCGCGCGGCGCGGCTGAAACCCGGCGCGGGGTGCCGGCGTAGGGGAGGTGCGGGGCAGTCGCGCCCCGCCTTTCCAGGAGGGCATCATGCGTTTCACCCTGTTTCTCACCGCGGCGCTCGCGGCGGCCACGCCAGCGGCCGCCGAGCGGCTCTTTGGCCTCACCTTCGACGACCGGATCGTCACCTTCGATTCGACCAACCCGGAGATGATCCTCTCGTCGCGGCCGATCATGGGGCTCGCACCCGGCGACAGCCTGGTCGGGCTCGACCGCCGGCCCGCGACCGGCATGCTCTACACGCTTGGCACCTCGGGCAATCTCTACCGGCTCGACCCGATGGGCGCGAGCTACATGGCGACCCCGGTGATGCTGACCGCGATGCCGATGGGCACCGCCTTCGGCGTCGACTTCAACCCGGTGCCCGACCGGCTGCGCGTCGTCTCCGACAGTGGGCAGAACCTGCGGATCAACGTGGACACCGGTGCGACCATCGTCGACGGCATGGTGATGTCGGACACCGGGCCGGTGATGCTCGTCGCTGCCGCCTACACCAACAACTTCGCCGGCGCGATGTCGACGACGCTCTATGCGATCGACGCCGTGAACGACCGGCTGGTCCGGTCGCTCAACCCCAACCTCGGCACCTACACGGGGCAGAACCTGATGGGCATGCCCTTCGGCCCGCTCGGCTTTTCCTTCACGACCGACAATGCCGTCGGCTTCGACATCAGCGGCACGACGGGGATGGCCTATGCCAACATCGACAGCCTGCTGTGGCGGATCGACCTGACGACGGGCGCGGGCACCGCGCTCGGGATCGTCGGCGCCGGGCCGCTCCGGTCGATCGCCACGGGCGCGATGGTGCCCGAGCCGGGCACCTGGGCGCTCCTGATCGCCGGCTTCGGCCTGGTCGGCGCGGCGGCGCGGCGTCGCCGGCCGGTCGCCGTCACGGCCTGACGCCGCCGGCAGCACGCAGCCGACAGCATCGCCCGGCCCGCCCCC
>JAJUHA010000028.1 GCA_029268145.1 Sphingomonadaceae bacterium
CTTCAGGGGATTGAGACGACCTCAAGGATCGTCTCCATGTCAGCCTCATTTGTCGGAACGACACCCCGATCTTCAGGGGATTGAGACGGGTCTGGGCGAGGCCGAAGCCTCGCCCCCGCGATTGTCGGAACGACACCCCGATCTTCAGGGGATTGAGACTCCGGAAGCCCATGCTGCCGGGCGAATTCAATCGTCGGAACGACACCCCGATCTTCAGGGGATTGAGACTCGTCTCTGAGCTTGGCGATCGCGTCCATTTGTGTCGGAACGACACCCCGATCTTCAGGGGATTGAGACGCGCCAGATGGCGCGGGAGTCCGCCGTCATGGGGTCGGAACGACACCCCGATCTTCAGGGGATTGCGCCAGGGGGGCAACGGCGGGGCGGCGTCTGGCCGCCGGCAGCACGTCGGGAAGCTGGCAGGCTTCCGCCCCACCCGGCAGGTCGCGCCACAGCAGCCCCGCCCGCTCGGCAAACCAGGCCCGCGCCTTCTCCCAGTCCTGGGCAGCCAGAGGGCTGAACCCGTGCGCCAGGATCGAGTGGTTCCGCCGCGACTGCCATTCGGGAAGCCCCTCCGCCCACCAGCCGGGAAGCGGGCTCTGCGGCTCTAGCTCGGCGAGCAGCGCCCGCGCATCCGAAAGCGCCAGCCGAAGGCAGCCGGTCTCCGGATCGGGCGAAAGGTTCGGCCGGCCGTTCCGGAAGGTCTCGCTCAGCCGCTCGGGCGGCACTTTTCCCGTGTCGATCCCGTGGGCCGCGAACAGCCGCGCCTGGATTGCCGCCTCGGCAAGGCGATAGAGCCGGGCCACGGCATCGTCATAGGCGCTGAGGTCCGCCCGGCGCTGGGCGTTCCACCACAGGTCCTCGCACAGCGCCGCCGAAGGCTCGCGCTTCGCCTCGGCAAGTGCGCGAAGCCGCTCGAGCAGCCCGGCTTCGGCCAGCGCGCGCCCCAGCCCCCCATCCGCCCCGCCATCGCCCCGGACCCTCTGGAAGGCGCCCGCATGATCGAAGCGATCCCATCGCTCGAGCACATCGAGCCAGCCGCGCCAGAGCGCGACACGCTGACGCCAGGCCGCCGGCAGCCCGGCCGGCACCGCGGGCTCGGCCGGAAGAATCGCGCGCGCAGCCGCATAGGAGCGGAACCGTACGAGACTTGCCACCGTCATCAGCGTCCGGCCAAGCCCAAGGGCTTCCGCCGAGACATCGACCGGCCGCTCGGTGCCGTCGGCCACTTGACGCAAGTCGGTCCGCTGACCGGCCATGAGACGCAGGTCGCAGGCGCCTGTCATCGTCGCGGCCATCATCAGCGCTCCCGACATGCTCTTGGTGCCGCCCGTGTAGTCGGCCAGCACGCGGAAGCCATTCGCGACCTCCTTCTCGAGCCGGGTCAGAACGAGCGCGAAGATGCGGTCGGGATCGTCAGCCGGGACCGGGAGAAACGAGACGGAAGGCGGGAAGCCGGGACAGTCCCTGAGCTTTTCCACCTCCGAACCCGAGCCTGGCTGGCCGCCCTGCGGCTCGGAGACGATGAAGAGCGCACGATCGGGTCGGCAGACGGCAAGCGAGGAGCGCAATGGCGCCACGCTGCCGCCCACGGTGAGAACCAGGAGCACCGGCCGGCTATCGGTCACCATCCGTTCGGCCTCGGAAGCTTCTGGTCTAGCTGCTGGCGCTGATGGCCTGGAACATCCTTGCGCAGCTTCTCGTGGTAGAGCCGGGCAAGCATGCGCCGCTCCCGCTCGTCCCAGGTCTTCGCCATTCTCACATATCCCTTGAGTGTTTCGAGCCAGTTGCCCTTTTTGGCGTCGTACGCATCCTCCAGTTTTGCCAGAAGGGACAGCCGCGGCGGGCTCTGATCGGTCACGATCCGGTCAGGTCGTGGCGGCGGCGGAGCTGGCCCACCCGGCGGCGGTTGCGCCCCTGCGGCTCCCGGGCCGGCGCGCGGGATCTCGCCCACCCCGTCCACATAGGGTGGCAGCATCCGCCCCTCCCTGCGCAGCTGCGAATGGGCCTCGGGCGTGCCGAGATAGGAGAGATCGAGCGCCGCGTTCGCCTGCCGGTCGGCGGCCCGCAGCAGCGCCTTCACCTGCGGGCTCGCCGCCCAGGCGCCGCCGCCCTTCGCCTGGTGGAAGCTCTCCATCTCCTGCGTGAAGGCGGCAAGCAGCCCCTCGAGCGACTGGGCGCTCTCCGGCAGGTCCCCGTTGGGCAGGAGGCGCGCCGATTGCACGCGGATGCGGATCATGCCGAGCCCCAGCGGCTTGCCCATCCCGAGCCGGTGCACGAGGTCCTTCTCGCCCCTGAGATCGCCGAAGCTGAGCGCCCAGAGGAGCGCCCCAAGCTCGGCGGGGCGCAGGTTGTGGAAGCGAAGGCGGCAGCCCTCGAAGCGCGTGCCGGCAGGCAGCGCGTTCAGGCGGTTCTTGACCTTGTTGCCGACATTTTCCGCCGGCTGCGGAATGCGCACGCCGTGCCCGTGCGCTGGCCAGATCTTGACCCCGGCGGATTCCGGGCGCTTTGTCTCCGGCCCGCCCCCGTCCTGCTCCATGTAGACCGCCCAGGTGTGGCCGTTGGGGAGCCGGTTCCCGGCCGCAGTCGGCTGGCGGATGTAGAAGGGGTAGAAGCCGGGCTTGGGCGCCAGCAGCACCGCTTCGCGCTCACCACGATGCAGTTCCGCCCCGTGGGGCAGCGTCGCGACCGCCCAGTCGAAGCTGGCCCGGCGCTTGAGCCCGGCGCCTTCCCGGCCCGCCACGCTCCCGAAGATGCGGCTTGGCAGATCCGGCGGGGCGTCAAGCCGATGGTCGGCGCTCGAGTTCCGCAAGAGATCATGGGTCGAAAGCGGCATCGCCAGCTTGAACATGAAGGCCGTGCCAAGCGCCGAGATGCCGTCGTTCTCGTCCTCAAGCCAGAACACCGGCACCGGCTCGCCCCTGTCGAACGCCGGCTTCCACAGCGCCCAGTTGGGGTTCGCCTTCTGCCCGGAATCGACAGGCGGTTCGTGGATCAGGAGGAAGTCGCGCCAGACATCGTCTGGCACCGCAAGGCGCCGGTGCCGATGGCCGAGTGCACCGGTCCGGTCAGGCGCGAAGAAGGCGAAGTCGAGCTTCTTGTGACCACCACCCGTCCCCGCCTGCGGCTTGCCAGTCAGCACGAGGGTGCAGGCGGTGGGTGCGCCCTCCCCGGCCAGCCGGTACCGGATCTGGATGCTGCGGTTCTGGTGGGGATGCTCCACCGGCTCGTTGATCGGCAGGGTAAGGTCGAGCACGCTGCGTCGGGCAAGGACCTGTCCCTCCGCCACGCCCAGGAACGCCGCGTAGCGTGCCGGCGCGTCCCTGCGTTGCTCGAGTGTCGGCTTGGGGTCGGGCCGTCCCGCCGCGCGGGCCAGCTGTGCGAGAACGTCGATCCCCACGCGCGCGTGCTCGCACGGGATGAGATCGGCATCGCGAGCCCCCCGGCGGACGAGCCAGCCGGCTTGGCTATGGGGCGTGATGCGCGTGTCATTCTTGCTCGTCAGCCGGTCCCCGTAGAGCCGCCTGCCCGTGGCGCTTCCCGAGATGTCGCGCACTCCATAGCGCCGGTCGCGGACGAAGGGGGCGAGGTTGGCGAAGGACGCGACGTCCAGAAGGGAGCGCACCATGCCCTGCAGCGCCGAGCCCGGCAGGGCGTAGCGGCCATCGGGCAGACGCACCGGCCAGACCTCGCCGGCGCACTTTTCGGTCGCCTTGCGGCGGGCCCCGCCGACGAGAAGCGGCGTCACCGCCTCGATAGAAAGGATGATCTCGCCCGAAAGCCCGTCGGAGAAGGGCACGTCATGGCTCACCCGTTCGGCCCAGCCGGGAAAGAAGACCGCCCGCGGCACCGGCGCGAAACGGAAGGGTGCCATGACCCCTGCCATCATTCCCCGAACCCCCGGAAGGATTCGAATGCGCGCGTGAGCGCCCCGTCTGCCCCCAGCCGGAAATGGACGCGGTGGATCATCCGCGGCTTCGGCGGCGCCACGCCGCCGGCCGGGGCAGCGATCACCCGCACCTCCTGAACAAGGCAGGCCGCGCGCGCCCGCTCTGCTTCGGCAAGCGCCGCAAGCGCGTCTTCGGCAAGCGCGCGAACGGCCACGAGCAGGCTCTTCCCCGGCGCGGACGGATGCGCCATCAGCCGGAAGGAAGTCTCGCCGTCGCGCCATTCGCCGGCAATCGGCGGGCCGAAGTCGTCCAGCAGGGCGGGATCGGCGGCATCGCTCCACACCACGGCCGAGCGGAAGCGCAGCCAGCCCTCGCGCGCCCATGGCGAAGCTGCGAACGCCGAGGCCTCGTCGGCGTCGAACTCGGCCTCGACCGAGGCGAGCGCCGGCAGCACCTCGACCGCGGGCGGCGCCGCCCGGCCGGCGCGGCGCAGCGCATCGGCCACCCGCGCATGCACCATGGCAAGCTCGGCTCCCGTCATGCCGGCACCGCGAGGGTCGTGGGCGTGCGCGCCGTCGCCTCCCAGAGCGCCTGCCAGCGCCCGGCATCGCGGCCTGCAAACTCGGGCTCACCCCCCACGCAGAAGCCGAGCGACCGCGCGCCGATGGCAAGCCTCCCCTCGGCAAGGTCGCGCAGCGCATGGAGGAAGGCAAGGGCAGCCCTGTCCCCCTCGGCGGGTGGCGGGCAGTCGAGCACGAGCCGAAGTCTGAACTCCGTCGGCATCAGGAGCTCCTCGCTGAACAGGATGGTGGCGCGCACCCCGCCGGTCAGCCGGTCGATCGAGCTGTGGTCGAGCGCGAAGCGCATGGGCAGCCCTTCCCTGCCGATCGGCGCATCCTCGACCAAGAGGGCCGAGGCCCGGCCCTCCTCGCCCAAGAGGCGGTTGCCGGCCTTGACGGCGCCAAGGAGCGGCTCGAGCTCGGCCGGCCGCTCTCCGGGCGCAGCCAGGGCCGCTTCGTCCAGCCCCTCGCCAGCGAAGCGGCCGCTGAGGCGGTTCCAGTGGAAGAGGGCGCGATGGGCGAGCGGCCCGCGCAGCGACGAGCCAGGCGCGAGGTGGCTTCCGTCATCGGCCCCGGGGCTTGCCGTCACGTCCCGCCATTCGCCCCGCTCGGCGCCATCGGGCCCGGCCCAGGCGATCCGCGGCTCGCGCACCGGCGCCATGTCGACCGGCTTTTCCCGTTTGCCGGGCGGGTGCTCCGGCCTCGGCTCGCCCTCGGGCCAGCCGTCGCTTCCCGTCGTCGTGGCAACGCCCGTCGCGCCGATGCGGAAGGGGTTCGCCGGGGTGAGGCGCACGCTGATCTCGAGGACATCCGCGTGCGGCGCCGGGTGGATGCGCACGAACCCGGCAAGATCGGCCGGGCTTGCTTCCCGCGCCTTGCGGAAGGCGAGCGGGTCGGAGGAAGGGAACCAGCGCCGCCCGGCGCGCACCACGCGCACCCGGCCATAGCCCCGCGCCCGCGCGCCGCCGGGGCGGAACAGCGGGTGGGCAAAGAGGGAAACGAGCTGCTCCACCAGCTCCGCCTCGCCTGCCACGCCCGAAAGCAGCAGCTCGAGCGAGAATCGCGTGCCCGCCGGCACGGCGAGCCGGTCGAACTTGCCGGTGTCGTCGGCGACGTGGCGGTGGTTTAGCCGGACATGGTCGCGCCGGAGCGGCGCCTCCTTCGCCAGCTCCTTCAGAAGCGGATCGGCCGCGATCGCCTTCTCCGCCGGAAACTCGAGGAGCGGCTGGTCCCCGGCACCGTGGACGAGCGCATGGCCCACGATCAGGCGCGCATCCCGCGCCCGGCCGGTCCAGTCCACCGCGCCGAAGACATCCGCGACCATCTCCGCCGGCGCGACCCGGCCGAACAGCCGGCGCAGCACGCCCTGGATGCTGGCACCCGGAATCATCGGAAGCCTGTTGGCATCGCTCACGAGCGTTATGTCGAAGAGACCCTCCTGCCCCGTGCCGCAGGAGAGGGGCGAGAGCGCCTCGATCGTCACGCGGGCAAGGTGGACGCCGGAAAAGCGCGCCGTCATCGCACATTCTCCCGCCCCATGCGGGCCAGACGCACGGCCATCCGGATCGCCTCCGCGCGTGCCTCGGCCTGCTGGCCGGCCGTCATCGGCAGGCCGAGGGTCGCCGGGTCGGCCAGCAGCCGCGCCTGCACCCAGTCGGCGAGCGGCGGAAAGGCCGCGGCCGTGCCGGCGGGCATTTCCGGCCATCGCGACGGCATGGCGATCGTCACCTTCCACTCGTCGCCCGTGAGCACCTCCTCGGGCCTCGGGCTTGCAAGCTGCTGCCACTGGGCAGCGGCGGGGAAGGCCTCCCGAAGCTGGTCCGCCAGCGTCTGGAGATCGCCCTCGAGCCGCTTGACCCATTGGTCGCGGTTGGCGCGCGTTCCCCGCTCCCCGGCGCGCGCCATGGCCCACTTCGCAAGGTCCGTCTGCGGCGCGCCCGCAGCCGCGCCCGCCGCGCGCGACGCCTCGCTGCCCTGCGCCGGCCGGAAGCAGAAGTCCTCGGGAATGAGCGTCACCCGCCCCAGCCCGCGCTCGCGGTGCATGCCGATAACGGCCGGCACGGTCACGTCCGGCGCTGGCGCGGGCCCCGGCCAGCGGAAGGTGAAGATGGCGCCCGCCGCGATCGCGGCGATCTCGCCCTCGCGGCCGCCGAGCGCCCGGTTCCAGGGCGCGTAGCGGCGCAGGCGCCCGCCCGTCTCGGCCGGCACCGGCTCCCAGCCGGCAAGGCCCGCATCCTCGGGCTCGATCGCGAACTTCGGCGCACCGGTCAGCGCGTCCGCCATGGCAACGTCGGTAAGGCACCACAGCCGCACCATGTCGCGCCCGCCGGTCCGCTGCGGCCCGGGCCAGGGGTTCCGCTCCGCCGGCTCGAACGTCACCCGGTAGCCGCCGCCATAGCCGTTGGCCCCGGCCCGGCCGAGCACCAGCGGCCCCTCGAAGGCGGAGCGCAGCAGATCGAGCAGCTCCTGTTCGAAGGGCTCGTCGGAATCGACGAGCGCGCGATAGACGGCGCCCTCGGCCTCGAGATGGGCATAGCCGAACAGGGCGTCGGAGTGGCGCGAGTTGCGCAGCCGGTGGCCCCTGGCAGGCTTCGGCGCGGCGCCGCCGAGAAGCGTCACCCGGCACATCTCCACCTCGCGCGCCTGCCGGTCGGGGCCGAAGCGCGCCTCGAAGGCCGGCCGCCCGAGCACGGGCTCGCCCCCGCCCTGCTTCGGGCGCAGCAGGATCTCCGGCCGTGAAAAGACCGGTTCGCCGCCATGAAGGGGCACGGCGTCCGAGAAGCGGATGCGCCCGGAGTGGAACAGCCGGTGCTGCCGGACAGGGTCGAGACGATCATACAGCTGGCGCGCGGCCCAGCCGAGAAGCGCCGACCCGGTCGGCGCATCCCTCGTCTCGTGCGGCCCGAGCGTGGCCGCAGTCGCCGAGAAGACGGCCGGGTCCTCAGGGACAAGGGTCAGCACCAGCGTCATTGGCCGCCACCTGCGGGGGCGAGCGGCGCGCAGCAGAGGCTTGCACGGCCGAAGCCGTCGGCGCGCAGCTTGCCGAAGGCCGGCACGAAGGCGCAGACCCGGTCGAGCCGATCCACCCAGTCCGCCGGGGGATCGCCTGCGATCCACTGGACGCGCCCGGAAAGCGCGACCGGCACCGCCAGTTCGGCAGCGCGCAGCGTGTCCGTCTTCGCCACGCCGCGAACCGGGTCGATGGCGGTCGAGCGGATCACGGCAAAGAGCTCGGCCCTTGCCTCGGGGTGGGCGCGGAACCAGGCGCGCTCGGCCGCGTCCATCCGCGCCTCACCTGCAAAGCGCAGCGCTCCGGCAGCTGCATCGGTGGCCACGCCCGGCTCGCTCCGGGCGCCGAACAGCTCCACGATCTCCTCCTTGCCCAGCAGGCCGAACTCCTCCGCCGCCTGCCGAAGCACGCCCTTCACCTGCGTCATGGGCAAGGCCGGGCAGCCATCCGCGTCGCGATAGGCCACCATGTCGAGCGCCGCGCCTCCCGAGGCGCCAGTGCCGGCCAGCCACCAGCCGTGGAACCGGATGGTGAGGCTCGCCTCGCGCGGTCCCGCCATCACGCCGCCTCCCCGACGGCTGCGACCGGAGCTGGCCCGGCCGCCGCGGCGTCCGGGGCCACCGCGCCCACGTCCACCAGCACCAGCGCGTCGAACAGCGGCGTCGTCACAACCGCCTCGCCCACATCCCCCGCCGCCCGGGGCGGAAGCTCAGGGAGCGCCCCGCCCGCCTCGACCCCGAGGGCGCCGAGCGCCGCATCGATCCGCTTGAGGCCAGGCCCGTTCCGGCGGGCCGCCACGTCGCGCAGGCGCTGCCAGCGCGCCCGCGCGGTCCCGGGGCTTGCGACCCAGTCGTCGCGCATCTCGCGCAGCGCGCCAGCCGCACCCGGCAGGCCGGCAATGGCCTGGGCAAGCGCGACGAGCGCTTCGATCCGCGGCGCACCCATGGCCTCGGCCGCGCGCGCGTCGAGGGCGTAAGGGTTCGCGGTCATCAGCCGCGTGCCGGCAGCGTCGGCAAGACCGGGAAGGATGTCGCGCCACTCCTCGTGCGCCGTCTGCGTCTGGTGGTGGAAGGCAAGCGCCGAAGGGAAGGGCGCGCCATCGGCCGGCTCGCGCGCCTTGGCGGCCGCCTTGGCGACATCGCACAGGCTGTCCGCCAGCGCATAGGCGGTCAGATAGGGCAGGCCCTTGCCGGCAATCGCGATCCCCGCGGCGGCCGAAAGCCCCCGCCCGATCCCCTTGGTCTCCTCCTCGATCCCCTCGAGCAGGCGCGCCGCATAGGGGAGGGCAAGGTCGGCGCGCAGGATGACGGTGATGTCGTCCCCGCCGATCACGACCGGCCGGGCGGGAAGCAGCCGAAGCTCCCCATGCCGGTCGGCCGCGGCTGGAAGCAGCACCTCATGGGTCGCCTGCTGCACGGCCCGCACGATCGCATCCTCGATCCGCGCGGCAAGCTCCAGGCTCTCCCGCGGCTGGGTGAAGCGCGCGGCCTGCGCCCGGAACGCCTGGCCAAGCCCCGAGACATCGGCGTGCAGGATGGCGATGCGCTGGTCGGCCGGCTCCCGGTCCACCCGCTCGGCCTCGCCGGGCTCGCCTGCCGCCTGGCGGAAGGGAAGCAGCGGGTTCGCGCGCGTGTCGCCGTCGCGCCAGTCGAGGTTGCGCGGAAAGGCCCAGCGCCGGTTGCCCGGCGGGTCCGCGGGCGTGCCCAGCATCCGCTGCGCCACGCCGTCGAGCACGTCCGCGCTCTGCAAGCTCTCCCCATGCTGCCGCTGCGGCTCGGTCACGGCATCGGCCAGCACCTCATCTGCGCCGAAGCGGTTGCGATTGAGGAACGTCCGCGTTGCCGGCCGGCCGGTCAGCGGCGCGTACAGGTGCACCGGCCGCCCAAGCGGCAGCACGCCCGCCGCCTCGTTCTCGCGCCGGCCGACAGCGGCGGCGTAGGCTGCGCGCATGGCGGCGAGCGGACCCTCCGCCGCCTCGCCGATCCCGTCCACGAAGCCGAGGCCCGGCAGGCTCGTCAGCACGAACAGCCGCCACTGGGCCCGCACCCGCTCGAGCGCGACCCGCTCCCCGTGCAGGCAGAAGGCCCCGCCGGCCCGCCGCGAGAAGGCAACGCGCCCGGCGCCGGCAACCTCGCCCACCGCAAGGCCGAGCGCGTCGAGCACATGGCCGATGGCATCCTGCCCGCCCGCGCGCGCCAGCCCGGCAAGCAGGTCGCTCGCCCCGATGATGTCGCGCAGCTTGCCGGCCGCGAAGATCCAGCGCTGGATCCCCTTCGCCTCGAACAGATAGGCGCAGTGCTTCCCCCCGGTCACGCCCCCGGTCCCTCCGCGCTTGTCATCCTTGCAGTCCCGGGCGCCTCATGCAAGCCCCCGTCCGGCCCGACCGCCACCCTGATGGCGCCGAGGCCGAAGCTCGCCTCCCTGCCCACGTGGAGCAGCGCCGCAAGGGCCAGAAGCGCCTGCAGCGGCTCCGCCACCCCTTCCCAGCGCCAGCGGCCCACGAGCCCGCCGAAGTTCATCCGCCGCCCCTGCCGGGCCGAGCGGCGCCACAGGTCCACCCACTGGACCTCGGGCGCGTGGCGCACTGCATCTGCCGCCGCGAGCCAGTCGTCGACCGGCCAGCGCCGCACCGTCTCCTGCGCGTCCGGCCCGGCATGGATCGCCATCAGCCGCGCCCGCCGCACGATCGCGGCCACCAGCAGCCGCGGAGTCAACCGCTCGGCCGGCACAGGCGCGCCTCCCGCCTGGAGCCGCAGCGGCGAGACGAGATGAAGCACCAGCCCGGAACCCGCTCGTGGCAGGACCGGCGCCTCCGGCTCCGGCAGGTCGGACCCTTCGGCGGACTGCACAGGGCGGCCGCTCCCGGCCTCCCGGATTGCGACGATCCGGCCCGGCACCCGCCCCCGTCCCAGCCCGCGCGCGAACGCCTCGCGCCAGGCGGCGATCGCCAGCGATACCGCGGCCGTCGCGGTGCCGACCAGCAGGAAGCGGAAGCCAAGCGCGCGCCCGTCCGTCAGCTCGGCCACCTCCAGCACGAACGGCGGCGGCAGGCCTTCGTGCAGCCGGTCCAGTCCCACGGGGGAAAGGTCACGCGGCAGCGGCGCGAACAGCGCCGGCCAGGCGCAGGCCGGCGCCACCGGGCAGCCGTCGCACCGCGGCGCCCCGGTCACGCAGGCGAGCTCGCGAAGCGCGGCTCCGAACACCCCGCGCAGCAGGCTCCCCGGAAAGGCCGGCAATCGAAGCGGCCGCGCGAGCGCCACGCGGAAATCAAGCCCGACAACCGGCATCGGCGCGCGCGCCAGCAGCGTCCCGCCCGCCGGCCCGACGCTGGCCATCCCGCCCGGTCCTGCACCCGTCCCCGCCGTCATTGCGTCGCATGGAACAGCAGGCCGGCAAGCAGCGCAAGCCATCCGCCCCAGAACAGGGCGGTAAGAAGGCGGCACCAGGGGGGCGTTGCGCGCATCATGCCCCGCCCCTGCCACAGGCCCGCCGCCCCGCGCCGGCCTGCAAGCTTGCAACGCATCGCGCGCCCGGGCGCCCTGCCATCATGCCCCCATGCACCGCACGCCCCATCTCGTCGCCTGGGACATCGCCTGCCCCCGCCGGCTCGCCCGCGTCGGCCGGGCCGCAAAGGGCTGGAAGACCGCCGGCCAGCTCTCGGTCGCCGAATGCCAGCTCACCGCCGCCGAGCGCCAGGCACTTTCCGCCCGGCTCGCCGATCTCGTCGATCCCGGCGAGGATCGCCTCCACCTCTTCCGGCTCGACCCACGGCTCGGCTGCCGCCTGTTCGGCGTCGCCCAGAGCCAGGGCGCGCGCCCCTTCCTCGTCACCTGACGGAGCCGCCCCATGACCAGCCTCTATGTCGACCGCCGCGGCGTCGCCCTCAGCCTCGAGGGCGACGCCATCGCCTTCCACGAAGGCGATGTCCGCATCGGCACGGTCCCGCTTCTCCCGGTCGAGCGCATCTATCTGCGCGGCGATGTGCGGCTCTCCGCCGGCCTTCTCGGCCGCATCGGGGCGCTCGGCGTCGGTGTCGTCGTGCTCTCCGGCCGCCGTGGCGAGCCGGGCCTTCTCCTGCCCCGCCCCCACCAGGATGCCCGCACCCGCATCGCCCAGCTCGACGCCGCGCGCGATCCCGCCCGCACCCTCGCGCTTGCCCGCACCCTGGTTGCGGCCAAGATCGCCGCCCAGCATGACCTCCTCGTCGAGATCCGCAGCAGCCGGCCGGAGCTCGGCCATGCGCTGGCCGAGCCCGTCCGCGCCCTCCTGCGCATGCGCAGCCATGCCGCCCGCAAGGCCGATCTCGAGTCGCTGCGCGGGCTCGAGGGGGCCGCCGCCCACCAGTATTTTGCCGGCTTCGTCACGGCCTTTCCCCCCTCGCTCGGCTTCTCGGGGCGCAACCGCCGCCCCCCGCGCGATCCGGCCAACGCCGCGCTTTCGCTCGCCTACACCCTCCTCCACGCCGAAGCGGTGCTCGCCGCCCACGGCCACGGCTTCGATCCGCACGTCGGCTTCCTCCACGGCATCGACTTCGGCCGCGAGAGCCTCGCCTGCGATCTCGTCGAGCCGCTCCGGCCCGAGATGGACCGGCTGGTCTGGCGCCTGTTTGCCGAACAGATCCTGCGCGACCGCGACTTCGCGACCGAGAAGGACGGCGCCTGCCTGCTCCAGAAGGCGGGGCGCGAGCGCTTCTACGCCGAGGTCGACGCGCCCCTCCTCGCCTGCCGCCGCCGGCTTGACCGGATGCTGGCCGCGCTGCGCCGCCAGCTCCTCGCCGGCCGCGACGAGGCGGGGCTCGCCGGCGCGCTGGAGCCCGCCAGCGCCGACGGGACGGCGGATGACGACGCCGAAGCCTGAGGGCACGCGCGCGCGCAGCGGGCCCGGCTCCGCGCCGGGCGGGCGCGCGCCGCATCTCGTCGCCTATGACATCCGCTCGCCGAAGCGGTGGCGCCGGCTCTTCCGGGGGCTGAAGAAGGTGGCGATTCCCATCCAGTATTCGATCTTCTACGGCGAGTTCTCGGAATCCGGCCTCGCCCGCGTCGTCGCCCTCATCGAGGAGGTGATCGACCCCCGGGCCGATGATGTGCGCATCTACCCGCTGCCCTGCGGCGGCTGGCAGGCCGCGATCGGTCGCCCGGTGCTCCCTGGGGGCATTGGCTTCACCGGGCTTCCGCCGGCGTTTCGCGCGCCGGTCCGCAGCGCTCCGGACGAAGCCGGAGCCGGGCGGAGCGGGCCGGATGCCAAGGCCCCCGGGCCGCCCTCCGGTCCGTCCGCCGGCGCGGCGCCGGGGCAGCGCGCGCCGGCGGCGACGGCGGCGGGAACGCGCCGTCGCCGGGCGATCGAGTCGGTGGTGCAGACCGGCCAGCGGCGCGGCATCTGCCTCCTCTGAAGGGGCTTGCGCTTGGCCTGCGGCGCGCTAGGCTGCACGTGCCTTGCTGGCGCGTTGCGGCGGTGAAGGCTCGGGCTGGAATGGTTAACGCCGATATACCTCTTCGGATGACCGCGAACTTGCCTAAGGCTCTTTGGAACCCGTTGAGAGAATGGCTTGAATCCGGCTCCGCAGTCGGAACGACACCCCGATCTTCAGGGGATTGAGACGATGTGGGCAGTCAAAGGTGCCATCCAATCAGGTCGGAACGACACCCCGATCTTCAGGGGATTGAGACTTCCACCGCGAAGTGGGTTTCGAGAATGGCGCGAGTCGGAACGACACCCCGATCTTCAGGGGATTGAGACGCCAGCCCAGCCAATCCATGCCTTCGCCATCGTCGGAACGACACCCCGATCTTGAGGGGATTGAGACCTGTAGGGCAAAAATCCAAACTGCTCTTCTGTCGGAACGACACCCCGATCTTCAGGGGATTGAGACCGCTGATACCAGGCGAGATTCAGGGGCTCCGTCCGTCGGAACGACACCCCGATCTTCAGGGGATTGAGACTTCCTGTCGCAGACATGGCAGGTCATGACCTTCAGTCGGAACGACACCCCGATCTTCAGGGGATTGAGACCTCCAGCCAGCGAAAGCCGGCGCCCGGGCGCAGCACCACCCGCCCACTTCGCACCACCGAAAGCAGTCGGCCACGCGCCAGCCCGGCCGGCCTCCCGTCCGTCCGCGCCCCTTCGTCTGCCGCCCTAGCGGTAGAAGACGTGGTTGCCCACCTGCGCCACGCGGGTCAGCCGCCAGCCCGGGTTCACCCGGGCCGCGTGGAAGTGCGTCGCCTCGCCCACCACCGGGGTCCAGTGCCGCTCCACCGCGATCCGCGCAATCGCCCGCGCCGTGGCAAGCGCCGCCGCATCGTTCGGAGTCGGAATGGCGCCCCCCCGCACGAAGCTGAACTGCCGCGGCGCCGTCACCACCGCGCAGACGTCGCGGCCGAACCGGCCGTCATCCACCCGGTTCAGGATCACCTCGGCAACCGCAAGCTGGCCCTCCAGCCGCTCGCCCTTGGCTTCCCAGTAGACCGCCCGCGCAAGGCACTCCATGTCGCGATCGCGCCGCGCCGCGCCCGCGTCCCGCCGCATCTCGGCAACCAGCGCGGCAAGCGAATCCGGGCGCACCCGCACGTCGGGCTCGTCCACCATCGCCGCTTCGAGAATCTCGGGGTCCTCCACGAACGCCGGCGCATCGGCCGGGTCCGTCTCGGGGATGGACGCCTCGGTCGCCTCGCCCGAAAGCCACAGGCCGACCTCGGCATCGAACGGGGCCTCTCCGGCCGCGAGGACGAGAACCGCCAGTCCCGCCGCCGCGAAGGCCCGCTTCACCTTCACCATTCACGCACTCTTGCACCCGCCGGCCATGGGGCTGCCCGCCTGGCCCTTCCACCGGCTCGCCGCGGGAAGGGGGAGGTTGGGGCGCGGCCAGCGCGCTCATCATCCAGCAGCCCCGCCCCGGGCCACCGGCGCATGGCCGCCCGTGCAGGGCCCGCCATGTCGCGCACGCCCCGTCACGCCATGACGGGTCGGGGTCAACCGGCTGCCGGGAAACCCGCGACGAACCGTGCCGGGTCCGGGACGGCGAGTTCCACGATCCACAGATCGGGGTCGAAGGCGCGAGCACGGGCGCAGAAGCGGTCCACGGCCGCCTCCCCCTCGGCGGCAAGCCGCCACACCATCCCCCCGGCCACATCGGGCACCCGCTCGTAAGCCCTTGAATCTCCGCGCGCCGTCCGGTGCACGAGGAGCATCGCGCTGCCGCCCTCATGCCCCTTCGCCAGCACCGTCGCAACGCCGCCGCTGGCAAACACCCGCCGCACCAGCGCCGGCACCACCAGGCTCGCCGGCAGCTCCGCCGGCGCGCTCACCCGGCGTAACCGGGAAGCGAGGCGAGCGGAATGCGCGAGCGCATGAATGTCCCCTGGCCCCGCGCCACTTCCTCCCCGTCGGCCGTGAGAAGCCGGCTCTCGGCAATCAGCACCCGCCGCGTGCCCGACACCCACTGGCCCACTGCGCAGAGCACCCCCGCCGTCACCGGCCGGGTGAGGAACAGGTTGAACTGCGTCGTCAGCACGAAGACGTCGGGCACCATGGAATTCGCGGCATAGAAGGCGGCATCGTCGAGCATCTTGAAATAGACGGTGCCATGCGCCGCGCCCGCGGCATGATAGTGCGCCTCCTCCACCTCGAAGCGGATCTCGGCCCGCCCCGGCCCGACCAGCCGCAGCGACGAGCGGAACAGGCCGTTGACCGGCGCTGATGCGTAGAGCCTCTCCAGCCCGCGCAGGTGCGCGGCCGTCGCGTCCGCCGCCTCCCTTCCCCCGGCCTCGCTGGCGGCCGCCCCGGCCTGCGCCGGCCCGGAACCCGGGTTCAGAGCCGGGGCTCCACCCAGCCGATGTTCCCGTCCTCGCGGCGATAGACCATGTTGAGATGGCCCGTGCCCGAGTTGGTGAAGAGCAGCGCGGTCGTGTTGCGCAGGTCGAGCATCATCACCGCGTCCGAAACGGTCGCCTCGGGAATGTCGACCCGGGTTTCGGCGATGGTGAGCGGCGCATCGCCCGCCTCGGCATCCTCGGGGTCGGCGCGGAAGATCCGGTAGTCGGCGTTCTCGGGGATGCCCTCGGGTGCCACGCTGTCGAGCGCGGCGCCATTCTTCGCCTTCAGCCGCCGCATGTAGCGCCGCAGCTGCTTCTCGATCCGGTCGGCCGCCCCGTCGAAGGCGGCATGCGCCGTCGCGGCCCGGTTCGAACCCTTGAGCACCAGCCCCTGCATCACGTGGCAGACGATGTCGCAGTTGAAGCTGTCGTGCGGCCCGCTGGACAGCGTCACATGGGCGCCGAGCGCGCGGGAGAAATACTTCTCCGCCATGGCCTTCAGCCGCTGCTCGACATGGGCGCGAAACGCGCTGCCCGTGCTCACCTGGTGTCCCGAGACGCGAACGTCCATCAGCCTTCTCCCATTTCCGCCGGCGGTCCCGCCGCGGCGGCAACCGCCTCCTCGAGCCGCGCCCACAGCGGGCTCGCCATCCGGGCCAGGAAGGCCCGGTGCCGGGCGAGCTCCGCTTCCGGGACGGCAAAGACCCGCGCTGGCCAGTGCCTCCGGGGCCCGGGCGCAACGGCCGCCTCGACCAGCCCGCCGCCGAGGTCGAAGCCCATCTGCCGGCCGCCCGTCAGCTCGACATAGACGCTGGCCAGAAGCTCGGTATCGATGAGCGCGCCATGCTGAACCCGGCGTGACAGGTCGATCCCGAAGCGCTGGCACAGCGCATCGAGCGAATGCTTGGCACCGGGCAGCCGGGCCCGGGCCAGATCGAGCGTGTCGACCAATCGCTCCTCGGGAATGGGGGGAAGGCCTGCCAGCTCCAGCTCGGCGTTGAGGAAGCGCCAGTCGAACCGGGCATTGTGGGCAACCAGCGGCGAATCGCCGAGGAAGGCGAGCAGCTCCCCGGCGCAATCGGCAAAGCGCGGCTTGTCGGCGAGGAAGGCGTCGGTCAGGCCGTGCACCTTCTCCGCCTCGGCCGGCATGGGCCGACCGGGGTTGAAGTAGAGATGGAGCCGCCGCCCGGTCGGAACCCGGTCGCGAAGCTCCACCGCGGCAAGCTCGACCATGCGGTGGCCTTCGCGCGGGTCAAGCCCGGTGGTCTCGGTGTCGAGCACGATCTCGCGCATGAGGCCGCGAAGGATGCGCCTTTCGCCGCGCCCTTGCAAGCTTCGCTGCGGCGCGCACCACGCCGCGCACCGCGCGCCAGGTGACGAGGCGGCCCCGCCCGGTCTCGATCACCACATCGGCGCACCGGCGCTTGGCGGCATCGGGCATCTGGTGGGCGAGAACGGCGCGGAACCGCCCCTCGGTCATCCCCGGCCGCGCCAGCACCCGGGCCCGCTGCACCCGGAGGGGCGCGCTCACCACGACGACGAGGTCGACCCGCTTCCACCCCTCCCCCTCGAGCAGCAGCGGCACGTCGACGACGACCAGCCGGCGCCCCCGGCTTGCCCTGAGAAAGGCCGCCTGCAGCCGGCCGACCTCGGGGTGGACGATCCGCTCCAGCCGGCGGAGCGCCTCGGGCCGGCCGAACACCGCTGCCCCAAGCGCCGCCCGGTCGACACCGCCGGGCCCCGTCGTCCCCGGAAAGGCCGCCTCGATCGCGGCAACCGCCCGCCCGCCCGGGCCCTGCACCGCGCGCACGGCCGCATCGGCGTCGAACACCGGCGCCCCGAGCCGGCGGAACATGCGCGCCACCGCCGACTTTCCCATCCCGATCGAGCCGGTCAGCCCGATGACGATCGGCCGCCCCCGCCCCCTCATGCCGCCGCCGTCAGCAGCGCCCGAAGCTCGGCGTCGCGCGCCCGCGGCGGCGCGCAGCCGTAGAAGGCCGCGAACGCCCCCGCCGCCTGGCCGATCAGCATGACGAGGCCGTCCGCCACCGGCAGCCCCCGCGCCCGCGCTGCCGCAAGAAGCGGCGTCTCGAGCGGCGCATAGACCATGTCGAACAGGCCCCGGCTCGCCCCGACCGCCGCCAGGAGGGCGTCGGGCACCGGGTCGGCCCCGCGCATGCCGAGGCTCGTCGCATTGACCATGACCGCCCCGGCGCAGGCGTCGGCCGCGGCGTCCAGCCCGGCCACCCGCCCGGCAAGCCCGAAGCCGGCCAGCAGCGCCTCCCCCTTCCCGGGATCGCGCACCACCAGGCGGAGATCCCCCACCCCGCGGGCGGCAAGCGCCGCGAGCGCTGCCCGCGCCGCGCCCCCGCTCCCCACCAGCGCAACCGGCACGTCCGGGCCGAACGCCAGCAGGTCGAGCGCTGCCTCCACTCCGGCGACATCGCTGTTGTCGCCAAGAAGGCGCCCGTCGGCCGCGACGGTGATGATGTTGAGCGCGCCGACCCGCCCCGCCGCCGCGCTCGCCGCATCGACATGGGCGAGGGCCGCCACCTTGTGCGGCACCGTCAGGTTCACCCCGGCAAGCCCCAGCGCGGGAAGGGCGGCAAGCGCCGCCCCGAGCGCTTCGGGCCGCACCGGCAGGCGGACATAGTCGCCGTCCATCCCCAGCGCGGCGAGCCAGAAGCGGTGGATGACCGGGCTCCTCGAATGGGCGACCGGCCAGCCCATCACGCCCGCCACGCGGAACGCCCCGCTCATTCCGCCATCTCCCCCATCGCCCGGAGCTGGGCGAGCACGGCGAGCAGCGGCAGCCCGCGCACGGTCCACAGGTCGCCCGCGATCGCTTCGAACAGCTGCACGCCGAGCCCCTCGACATGATAGCCGCCAACCGATCCCAGCACCGCCTCGGGCACCGCGGCCACGTGCGCGGCAAGCCAGGCCTCCGAGAAGCGCCGGACGGAGAGGGTCGCCACCCCGGCGTGGCGCCACAGCGCCCGCCCGTCGCGCGCCAGGACGGCGGCCGAGACCAGCCGGTGCCGCCGGCCCCGGAGCAGCCGGAGCTGGGCGGCAAGCCCTTCGCGCGTGCCCGGCTTGGAAAGCCAGCCCCCGCCGTCCAGCGCACCCACCGTGTCGGCGCTGAGCACCAGCCGCCCCGGCATCCGCGCCGAGACCGAAACCGCCTTCAGCTCGGCGAGCGCATCGGCCAGCCGGAGGGCATCGGCGCCTTCCGCCAGCAGCGCGGCCGAAAGCGCCTCCTCGTCGATTCGCGCCGGCAGCACCTCGAAGGCGACGCCGGCGGCCGCCAGCATCGCCGCCCGCGCCGCCGATCCCGAAGCAAGGAGGAGATCAGCCAACCACCACTCCGCTGCCAGGCCCCGCAAGCTCGCCCTTCGCCGTCTGGTGCAGCGCGATCACCGCCGCGGCCGTCTCCTCGATCGAGCGGCGCGTCACGTCGATGACCGGCCAGCCCCGGCCGGCGAAGAGGCGCCGCGCCGCGGCAAGCTCGTCGGCCACGCGCTCGGGGTCGGCATAGTCCTGCCCCACGCCCGCCGCGCCGCCGAGCAGCCGGTTGCGCCTCACCGCCAGCAGCCGCTCGCGGTCCATGGTGAGGCCGACGACGAGCGGCCGCTTCACCTCGAACAGCCGGGCATCGGGCGCGCGGCCCGGCACCAGCGGCAGGTTGGCCACCTTGTAGCCGCGGTTGGCGAGATAGATGGAAGTCGGCGTCTTGGAACTGCGCGACACGCCGACCAGCAGGATGTCGGCCTCGTCCCACCCCTCGGCGGCCTGGCCGTCGTCGTGCGCCAGCGTGTAGTTGAGCGCCTCGATCCGCTGGAAATAGGCCGCGTCCATCACGTGCCGCCCGCCCGGGCGGGGCCGGGCCGACTGGCCGAGCAGCCGCGACAGCCCGAAGACGATCGGGTCAAGGACGGCGATCACCGGCAGCCCCAGCCGCTCGCACCGCGCCTCCAGCCGCCGCCGCAGCGTCTCGCCCACCAGCGTGTAGAGCACCAGGCCGGGCTGCGCGGCCACCTCGTCCATCACCCGGTCGAGATGCCCTTCCGATCGCACCAGCGGCCAGAAGTGGCGAATCGCCTCCACTTCCTCGAACTGGGCGAGCGCCGCCTTGGCCAGCACGTCGAGCGTCTCGCCGGTCGAGTCGGAGACGAGATGCAGGTGGAAGCGGCGCACGGTTTCCTGTGGATAGACCAGCGGACAGGTACCGGGAAAGCTCCCGCGCAACCGGCCGTTCCATCCCCTCCTCCTCCACATGACAGCACAACCCCCCGGAAGCCCGGCGTCACGCCGGCCTTCATCCCCATGTGGACAACCACCGAGGCGCCCGCGCCGGCCCTCCGGAAAACCGCAGAACCCCCGTCGTTCCCGCGAGTTGCCGGAAGCACCGAAGTGGACAGGCCTGTGGATGACATTCCATCCCCGGGATTCACCGCAACACCCCTGTCATCGCCATGACCCTGAATCGTCATGAAACGGGAGTGGACGCCGGCCTCCCGCAATCCCGCTTGACGCGCCCGCCCCGCCTGCCAAGGACGGGGCCATGGCCACTGCCGAAGCCGTCTCCCCCGCCCCCGCCCAGCCTGCTGCGCCGCTGCTCGCTGTCCTCGCCGGCGCCCGCCTCGATCGGCCCCCGGTCTGGTTCATGCGTCAGGCCGGCCGCTACCTTCCCGAATATCGCGCGCTCCGCGAGGCGAAGGGCGGCTTCCTCGAGCTGCTGCTCGATCCGGAAGCCGCGGCCGAAGTCACCCTCCAGCCGGTCCGCCGCTTCGGCATGGATGCCGCCATCCTCTTCTCCGACATCCTCGTCATCCCCTGGGCCATGGGCCAGGCGCTCGCCTTCGAGGCGGGCGAGGGCCCCCGCCTCACGCCTGCGCTCAAGGATGCGCCGCTCATGCTCGCGCTCCAGGCGATGACGACCGAGGCCGCGAGGCTCGCCCCCATCATCGAGACGGTCCGCCGGGTCCGCGCCGGCCTCCCGCCCGAGACCGCGCTCATCGGCTTTGCCGGCGGCCCCTGGACGGTTGCCACCTACATGCTCGCCGGCCAGGGCGGGGCGCTCGAGGCCGCCCGCCTCGCCGCCTACCGGGATCCGCTCGGCTTCCGCGGCCTCATCGACCGCATCACCAACGTGACCATCGGCTATCTCGCCGCCCAGATTGCCGCCGGCGCAGGGGCGGTGCAGATCTTCGACAGCTGGTCGGGCGTCCTCCCCCCTGACCAGTTCGAGCGCTGGGTCATCCGCCCCACCCGCCAGATTGTCGCGGCGATCGGCCATCTCGCCCCCGTCATCGGCTTTCCCCGCGGCGCCGGCCAGATGCTCGCCCGCTACGCCGAGGAGACGGGAGTCCACGCGCTCGCGCTCGACGAGACCGCGCTTCCCGACGGCCTGCCAAGGTCGCTCCCGCTGCAGGGCAATCTCGATCCGCTGGCGCTCCTTGCCGGGGGCGAGGCGCTCGACCGCGCGCTCGACCAGTGCCTCGACCGCTTCGCCGGCCGCCCCCACATCCTCAACCTCGGCCACGGCATCGACAAGGAGACGCCGATCGCCCATGTCGAGCAGCTCCTGAAGCGGCTGCGCGGATGACCGGCCTGATGGGCTTCCTCGGCGGCGCCTATGTCTGGGTGAAGGCGCTCCACGTCATCGTCACCTTCTTCTGGATGGCCGGGCTCTTCATGCTGCCGCGCTATCTCGTCTACCAGCATGGCGAGGTTCCCGGCTCGCCCGCCGACCGGGCGTGGAGCGAGCGCACCCGTCGCCTGCGCCGCATCATCCTCACCCCGTCGCTCGTCGCGGTCTGGGTGCTCGGCCTCATGGCCGCCCTCTCCTACGGCCTTGCCGGCACCGGCTGGCTCCACGCGAAGATCGCCCTCGTCCTGCTGCTCACCGGCTACCATGGCTGGATGGTCGCGCTTTCGCGGCGCATGGCGGCCGGCGCCCGCCCCGTGCCCGAGAAGCGGCTGCGCCTCTGGAACGAGGCGCCCGCGCTCGCCACCCTCCTCATCGTCCCGCTCGCCATCCTCAAGCCCTTCTGATCCGCGGCCCGCCGGGATCCACAGGCGCCCTCAGAGCCGCGCCGCCTCCGCACCAATGGCCGCGAGATGCGCCCTGAGGCCCGAATCGAGACGGCCCCGCGCCACCGCCTCGGATGCCGCCGCCCCGCCCCTCCAGCCGATGACCGGCTGCAATTCGAGCCGCGTTCCCCCCGCCGAAAGCGGCCGCGTCCGCGGCATGAACCACATCACGAACATGACTTCATTCTCGATCTGCTCCACCCGGAGCAGCCCACGGTCGCCGCGCCAGTCGAGGCCGTAGCGGAATCCATCGGGAACCGAGCTGCCGTCCTCGGCAACCTCGGCCATCGCCGCCATCACGTCATCGAGCATCACCCCATCGGCAATGGTCGCCACGCGGAACGGCGCCAGATTGACCAGCACATGATCGCGATCGGTCATGGCTGGCCCCAAGACGGGCGGCGGTGACGGCGGTGGCGATGCCAGTCGCCAGCTCCACCCGGCCGGCAGCAGCAGGATGGGAAGCCCTGCCGCACGCCTCATTCCCCGAAGCAGGCGACGCCCTTGGCGTCCTTGAGGCTCGTGTCCACCTTGAACCGGCCGGAGTCCGCGTCGAACGCTGCAACGCTCCCGCATCGACCGAGCCAGGTCTTGTAGTCCGCCGGCGACGGCAGCGACACGCCCGTCACCTGGTAGAGTGCGTCGAGGAAGAAGTTCCTCTCGGCCGAGTCGAGGCCTGGGAAGGCCGTCTCCGCCTCGGTCAGGAAGGTGCGCAACATTGCCAGCGACGGTGCCCGCCGGAAAGCCTCGCGCTTGCCCAGCAGGTCGAGCGCCTTCGTCAGCGCATCAAGATCGCGCTGCGCGGCGGCAATTTCCGACTGCGTCACCGTCGGGCTGGTCAGCCGGGCCATGATCCCGGTCGACCTCTCCTTGACGATCCGCGGCACGGCCAGGTCGGCGGTCAGGAGCGTCGCGAGAACATAGGGCACGTCCGCCCGCTGCGGGGTGTCGCCTGCCGTCTCCACCACGCCCAGCCGCCAGTCATAGACAAGACGCTGCGCGAACCAGTCGGTGCCTTGGCCGCACGGCGCCGCGGTCACCAGCACGCCGCCCGACTGCAGCACCGAGAGGGGCACGCCCCCGGCGTCGTCGAGCAGGCTTGCGCCGTAGAGCTGGAAAGTGAAATCGACCAGCGCCCGGTTCGCGCCATTGGCCAGCACCTGTTCGGCGGCGCTTGCGGCCAGCCCGAGGATGGGCGCCGCCCCGGGCACGCCGGTCAGCCCGAGGATCGAGCTCGACACCCCCTTCACCCGCTCCAGCAATGCCCGGACCTGCGCGTTGCGCTCGGCGCTGACATCGACAAGACGCAGCCGGAAATAGGGCGGGAAGCGCGCGTCCCAGGCGTCGGTCGCGTAGACGAGGAGGCCCTCGAAGCTGAGCTCCTCGCCGTCCTGGACCCCGGTTTCGTACCACACCGCGATGAACTCCTGCCGGTCGGTCGCGGTTGCGACATCGAGCAGCACCGCGATGTCGCGAGTCGCGGCACCGCCCGTGAGCGCTGCTTCCCGGCGCGGCAGGCATTGCGCCAGCCCGGCTGGAACGCGCGCTCTCGTCACCACGATGGAGAGCGGATCGCGGTTCCGGACGCTGCGCCGCGCTCCCTGCGCTCCCCCCTTTGCGCGCACGGCCTTCACCCGCTCGGCAATCTCGTAGCCGTGCAGCAGATTGGCCTGCCGCAAGGAACCGTCCTGCTTCACCTCGGGCTCGAGGAACAGCGTCCGGTTGGCGCGATAGACGGGCGCTTCCACCCGCGAGGCATCTGTCAATGCGGGCGTATCGCGGGCGGCGCAGCCCACGAGCGCAATCGCGACACCGAGCACTTCCCACCCCCGTGCTCGCATTCCGGTTCTCCTCCGCCCCGGGGTCCACGCTGACAGAAGCTGAACGCGAGTCAATCTTTCAATCGTCCTGTTTCCGGACTATCCTCGCGCCGGGGGCAGGAGGAACCGCCATGGACTCGTCCGCCGCGCCCGCGCCGCACCCACCCGAGATCGCTGCCGCCGACGTGCGCGCGCTCACCCCGGCCGATCTCCGCTGGGCGCTCGCCGCCGGCTGGGACGATTTCCGCGCGCTGCGCGGCGACATCCTCTTCCTGCCCCTCATCTATGCCGCCATCGGCTTCGTCGCCGCCGCGGTCGCCTTCAACCGCGATCTCTTCCCGCTCATCTTCCCCATGGCCGCCGGCTTCGCCCTGGTCGGCCCGATCGCCGCCGCCGGCTTCTACGAGATCGCCCGCCGCCGCGAGGCCGGCCTCGACACCAGCTGGTTCCATTTCCTCGATCCCATGTCGGGCCGCTCGCGCCTGCCCCTCCTCTTCCTCGCCGCGATGCTCGCCGGCCTGTTCCTGCTGTGGGTCGCGGTCGCCCAGGGCATCTACGGCCAGACGCTCGGCCGCCTCGGCCCGTCCACGCCCGGGGCCTTCCTCTCCGCCCTCTTCACCACGCCCGAAGGATGGCGGATGATCCTGCTTGGCAACCTCGCCGGCGCCGGCTTCGCGCTCGCCGCGCTCATCGTCTCGGCCTTCAGCTTCCCGATGGTCGTCGACCGCGCCGTCGATCCTCTCGCCGCGGTGATGACGTCGGTGCGCGCCTTCGCCAAGAGCCCGATGACGATGCTGCGCTGGGGCGCGACCGTGGCCGCCATCCTCCTCCTTGCCTCGATTCCCCTCTTCATCGGCCTCATGGTCGCGCTGCCCGTTCTCGGCTACGCCACCTGGCACCTCTACACCCGCGCCGTCGTGCGCGAGCCTTGATTTCGCCTCCGCCCGCGCCTAGGTGACTTCCGCGCACCCCGTCCGGGGCTCGCGACCTTCCCTCCCGGCGCCGGCCAGCCCGTCGAGGCACGCCCTCCGTCCAGGCCCGTTCCCGGCGCCCGCTCCCAGAGGCTCCCCTTGCATCTCCTCGAACTCAAGAAGACGACCCCCGCCGAACTCGTCGAGATGGCCGAGACGCTCGGCGTCGAGCAGGCCTCGACGCTCCGCAAGCAGGATCTGCTCTTCGGCATCCTGAAGGCGCTCGCCGAGAAGGGCGAGGAGATCACCGGCTCCGGCACCATCGAGGTGCTTTCCGACGGCTTCGGCTTCCTCCGCTCGGCGGATGCCAACTATCTCGCCGGGCCCGACGACATCTACGTGAGCCCCGCGCAGGTCCGCCGCTATGGTCTGCGGACGGGCGACACGGTCGAGGGCGACATCCGCGCACCCCGGGACGGCGAGCGCTACTTCAGCCTGGTCCGCGTCACCCGGGTCAACTTCGACGATCCCGAGACGCTCCGCCACCGGGTCAACTTCGACAACCTGACCCCCCTTTATCCCGACGAGAAGCTGAAGCTCGACACCGAGGATCCGACCAGCAAGGACAAGTCGGCCCGGGTCATCGACATCATCTCGCCCCAGGGCAAGGGCCAGCGCGCGCTCATTGTCGCTCCGCCCCGGGTCGGCAAGACCGTCCTCCTCCAGAACATCGCCAAGGCCATCAGCGCCAACCACCCCGAGGTCTATCTCATCGTCCTGCTCATCGACGAGCGGCCCGAGGAAGTGACCGACATGCAGCGCTCGGTCCAGGGCGAGGTCGTCTCCTCCACCTTCGACGAGCCGGCCAGCCGCCACGTCCAGGTCGCCGAGATGGTGATCGAGAAGGCCAAGCGCCTCGTCGAGCACAAGCGCGACGTCGTCATCCTCCTCGATTCGATCACCCGGCTCGCGCGGGCCTACAACTCGGTCGTGCCAAGCTCGGGCAAGGTGCTCTCGGGCGGGGTTGATGCCAATGCGCTGCAGCGCCCCAAGCGCTTCTTCGGCGCCGCGCGCAACATCGAGGAAGGCGGATCGCTCTCCATCATTGCGACCGCGCTCATCGACACCGGCAGCCGCATGGACGAGCTCATCTTCGAGGAGTTCAAGGGCACCGGCAACTCGGAGATCGTCCTCGACCGCAAGGTGGCCGACAAGCGCATCTTCCCGGCGATCGACGTCGGCAAGTCGGGCACGCGCAAGGAGGAGCTGCTCGTCGACAAGGCGACGCTTGCCAAGATGTGGGTGCTGCGCCGCATCCTCATGCAGATGGGAACGGTGGACGCGATCGAGTTCCTGCTCGACAAGATGAAGGATTCGAAGTCGAACGCCGACTTCTTCGCCAGCATGAACCAGTAGGCCGGCCGCGGCCGGCGCAGCCCCGGTCGGGCCACTCCCGCACGGCCGGCCGCGTCCATCGGCGAAACATCGGCAATGGATCGGTTCTCGCTCCGCGACAGGCCCGGGCTCCGGGTCCATGGTCCACCCCGGCGCGCTCTCGCGCCGCGGCTGCAAGGAGAGCCGGGATGGAGCCGAACGTCCGATCCCTCATCGCCCTCGTCAACCTGTTCACCACCAGCCTTGCCGGCTACCCGAACCCCGAGGATCCCGATCCGCCCGGCCCCTGGGGCCCGTGGATCCGCGAGGCCCTCGCCGCGGGGCCGCTCCCAGATCCCTGGGTCCGGCAGGGCAGGGCGGCGGCCGACGACGATGACTGGTGGAAGGATGTCCACCCCGGCCCCCGGCCGCACTGGCTGGTCGCGGTGCTCGCCGGGCTTGCCGGCCTCTACCTCGACGAGCTCAACCCCGGGCGGCCGAAGCCCAACTGGGCGGCGCTGTTCCGGCCCGTCACCGTCCTCAATCCGCAGCCCCTTCCGCCCGTCGACCCCGGGGTCATCTTCGCGCTGAACCTCGCCTCGGTCGTCCTCCGCCGCGCCCGCGGCGCCGGCGGCGATGCCGGGGCCGGGCTGGTGCGGAGCTTCGCGGAGGACTGGTGCGGCAACGGCGTGATCGTGCCCGAGGTCCGGTGGCCGGGAGGCGGTGGCGGCCCGCGGCCGCCACGCCCCGAGGAGTCGCTCGTGCTCGGGGCACGGCTGGCCGGCGCGTCGGCCGGCATCGCCGACACGGCGCTCAAGGCCGCGGTCGACGAAGCGGGAACGCGGATCTTCCGCCACGGCCTGTCGGGTCACGCGGGCTGAGGCGCGCTTCCAGCCGCCGCGGCTCCGGCGCGCAGCGCTGGATCCGCGCGGACCCGCTTCACAAATGGCACGATCCCATGCAGGATATGGGGTGGCGGTGGCGCCTGCAGGGTCGATGGGTTTCGGCGCCACCGCCACCATCCGGTTGCCGGGGACGGCCGGCGGGTCCAGATCTCCCGAGGCAGATCGGCAAGCCGCGGGAGCTCACCGATCAAGCCGGATCGGCGACGCCGGCACAAGTCCGCGCAGTTGACATATCAATCATTGATAGGCTGCGGCCGCCCCGCGCGGCGCGCGCGCCGAGCGGGGCCCCGGGCATGGCGCTCGCCCACCCGCCGCGCGCGATGACGACATGGTCGAGAAGGGTCACCTCGACCGTCTCCAGCGCGGCCGCCACCCTGCGGCTGATTGTCACATCTTCCGCCGACGGCGTCGGGTCGCCGGAGGGGTGGTTGTGGACCAGGATGACCGCCGCGGCCGAAAGCTCGAGCGCGCGGCGCGCCACTTCGCGCGGATAGACGACGGCCGCGCGGACCGAGCCGGTGCCCAGCCGCTCGGCCCGAAGCAGGCGCTGGCCGGCATCGAGGAACAGCGCCCGCACCTCCTCCACCGCCAGCCAGGCCATGCTGGCGTAGAGGCCCGTGGCCACGTCGGCGGCTCCGGCGATCCGCGGCCGCTCCGGCCCCTCGGGGGTGAGCACGGCGGCGATCGCCTCGCGCACCAGCCCGAGGATCGCGATTCCCCGGGCATCGGCCCCCAGCTGGCGCAGACGCTCGTCGGAAAGGGCGAGGACAGCGCCCAGGGATCCGCGCTCGGCCAGCAGCCGGTCGGCCAGCCGGGGCACGCTCTCGACTGCACCCAGGAGCCGCATCAGGAGCCAGCGGTCGCGCGACGGGCCCCCCGCACCCGGGTGGGTCGCCGCGGAGCTGGCGCAGCCACCGTCACCTGGCCGCGCGCTCGAGACAAACGTCCCGCCGCGCCCGCCACGCGGGCCCGTCATCTCCATCCTTCCGGCATCGTGACGTCCGATCCCCCTTCTGCTCATTCAGCCCGGATGGCCGCGGCCAGCGTCATCGCGCATGGCCTGCCCGAGGATTGTGCCGGCCCTGCCCCTCGAACCAGCTTCCAAGCGCCACTGCCACCACCACCGGGTAGGACCAGATGATGAGCGTGGCGGCATAGGCCGCCGGCAGGATGGAGGGCATCTGCGCTGCGGCAAGGTGCACGGCGATCGCGCCCAGCTGGAAGCCCGCGGCCCACAGCGGCCAGAAGGCCCGAGACCGCAGCGCGATCGCGGCCAGCGCCACGAACAGCAGGGCGTCGACGAGCACGATGCCGAGTTCCGGACCGGCGAAGCCGCGCAGCTGCGCGAGCGGCGTGAGCACTGCTCCGCCAAGCAGGGCAACCGCGGCCAGCCGTTCGTCACGGCCGCCGCAGCGCCACGCCAGCACGAGTGCGGCAATGAGGACGGCGGCGAAGAGAATCGGTTCGGGCATGGCTCGGGGCTCCGACATTCCCTGGCGCCAGGCCAGCCCGGCGCGCCAGCGGCCCCTCCGCCGCACGGCGCGTCAGGCCGGAATCAGGCCGCCTTGTTCTCCACGACCCGCAGCATCGACTTCTGCTCCGGCCATTCCGGCTTGTCGATGAAGCTGCCGAAGGCAACTTCGCCGATCCCCATCGACTTCTGGACCTCGAACAGCGCCTTGTGCGCCTCGACCAGCTCGCGCCGGGCCTCGGAGAGGCGGGCGATGGCAGCAGCGGCATGGTCGATCGCGTCCTGGCCGGTGCAGGCGGACAGCCGCGCATCCTGCCGCGCGACAGGCATGATGCTGAGAAACGCGGATGCCCTGGTGAGCGCTGCATCGAGCGCGGCTTCGGTTTCGTAGAGCGATTCCGCAACCCGGGCGGCGACTTCGCGACGGAGTCTCGGCATGGTGTGTCTCCCGGGCGGCTGCCTTTCGCCGGCGCCGCCTTGTGATGGTGTGAATGGCTGGTTGGGGGTGGGAGCCCCGGCCCCTCAGGTGCGCAGCTGGGTCAGCGCGGCAATGCCCGAGAGCAGGAGCCCGAAGGCCAGCATCGCCAGGATCGTGATGACCAGGATGCCGGCAAGCCGTTGGGGGAGCGTCAGGTCATTGGCGCCTCCCCACAGCCTGAGGGAAGGCGCCGGCGCAGCCGCCGCCGGCCAGGTCCAGGCCGCGGCATCCGCGACTTCGGGAGCGAGGTCGCCATGCCCTGCCGCCGCAAGATGCCCGGCCGCGGCAAGATGGGCTGCCGCAGCGATCCGGCCCGGCGTGTCCCGATCGCCGAAGGCGAACCGGGCCGCCATCTCGGCAGCGCCGGCAGGATCGGCAAGGGGTTCGACATCCGGGCCATGCCCAGCGTCATCCGGGCTTGGCGGCCCGTCCTCAATCCGCGACGGTTGATATGCGAACGGTTGATAACCATCCGCCGCGCCCGCCAGCCCGGCCTCGCGCGCCGCGCCCGACGCCCGCCAGATGATCGCCGCCTCGCGCCGGCTGCTCACGCCCAGCACCTGCATCGCCTGCCGCAGCCGCGCGTCCACCGTGTGGCGCGAGATCCCCAGCTGCAGCGCGATCTCCTTCGACGTCGCATGGTCGTCGACGAGGTCGAGACAGGCGCGCTGGCCCGGAGTCAGCCGCGCAACGCGCGCCTCCAGGTCAAGCTCGGTCTGTTCGCTTCGCCGTCGCACGCGATGCCGCCTCCACCAGCGCCATCGCGAAACATACTCCCTTCTCCCCCCCTTGTCAGCACCACAGTGGCGCGGCGGCCGGCCCATGAACCCGTCGCGCGTTTCCTCCCGCAGCCGTCTCGGTTAGGCTCGCGCGATGCCGTCCCCGCCTGCCGATGCTCCCCTGCCCGCCGGCTCCGCCGGGCGCCTTCACGGCTGGAAGGCCGTCGCGGCCTTCCTCCGCGTCGATGTCCGCACGGCACGGCGGTGGGAGGCGGAGCGGGCGCTTCCCGTCCACCGCCTGCCGGGCGATGCCCGCTCGCCGGTCTGGGCGGACGCTGCCGAGCTCGCGGCCTGGCTGCGGGGCCCCTCCGCCCCGACCGGGGCCGATGCCGCCCCGCCGCCCGCTGCTCCATCGCCCGTCGCCGGGCCACCGCCCGCCGCTGCCGCGCCCCGCCGCCTCC